>NZ_AP028136.1:626869-1253739 GCF_030297555.1 Polynucleobacter sp. HIN5
GCTCTTCAGTCAGTTTGTGTTGTTGACCGAGTTGTCCGCTTCGGGTTAAATGCGTACCAGCAATGGCTCGATAACTATCGCCCCCTAAAGTGCTGGGTAAACCTTGATTAATCAAGCCTCCCGAGAAATACAGCCCAATGTATCCCACTAAACTCCCCTGAAATCCTGCGCGTCGCATGAACAATCCCCAACGCAAGCCACCGCAAACAAAGGCGGCAGTGATGCACAACGCACCAGCAATCAGCCATTGGGCTTGTAGTTGCAGCTCGGATTCAAACAGGGTTTTCCAATCAATCCCACTCGTTGCTTTCCATAACAAAGCAATCGACAGAATGATCCGAATCGTGGGCCAACTCTTCTTTAATACGGTTTTCCATGAGGCGCTCATGGGCGTAAGGATAATGCCTCTCGCTGCGGGTTTGCCTTTCCGCCCCAACCCTGGCAGTAACTGAGCTCAAATTGGCTAAGTGCTTCACCCATATGTCCAATGCTCAGTCGATCCAAGGGGCGACAGGTCCGAAATTGGCCTTCCCCCACCGGAGGCTTAAAGGACATTTGTGACCAATTGAGCAAAATAACATTCGATCCCTCGGGCAGTGACCCAAACCATAGATCAAATTGATCAAATCGATCATCCAATACAAAAACAGAGGTTGGTCTTGCATACCAAGCGACTCGGCTTGCCAAGGTCCAGTTCTGGACTGCAATACCACTTGCCTTGAGTTCTTTCACCAAAAGATTAGCAAGTGTGGATGCGGAACGCCAACCATATAAATCAGCTAATGGATTTGATTTCATCTGATTAGCAATCGGATAGCCAGCGGTCATTACGAGTGTTAGTCCGACCACAACCAGCGTTCCTTGAATCGCCAAAAATAAACTGATGAACCAACGCTTACCTTGCTCCCACCAAACAGCCAGGCCAATACCCGCTAAGGGGGCTAAGCAAAACCATCCCGGTGTAGTCCAGTGCGGTAAGCCGCCACCTCCGGATAAGGCGGCAAACACTGCAAAGGGGAGGGCAAAGAAAATAAATAATGCCACCAACTTCTTGGAAGGCTGGGCTAATGACCAGCGCAGCACGCTCCACGAGCCCAGCAGGGGCAGAAATCCAAAAACGCCGATCTGAATTCCAATGAAGGCAGCCACTCGGCGCCATTGCCACTCACCACCGGCACCATGATCCATTTGATATCGAAATGAGATCCAGTCATGGGTTGCATTCCACAAAATTACCGGGCTAATGAGAAGCAGTGCAATCAGGATGGCAATATAAAACCCTGGTTCCCTCAAGGCGCTCCACCGTGGGACGGTCAAGCAAGTAACGCTAAATGCTAGTGCGTATAAAACAGCTGTGTATTTACTTAGTCCGGCCAATCCGAATAACACTCCCAACAGAATCCATTGGCTAAAACGATATTGCCCATCCTGCACAATCCACCGCAGGGCCATCCACACAATACCCAGGGCAAGAGGCGTTAATAGGGAGTCCGGCACCAATCCCACCGCAAGGACATGCGGTAGGGGAGCAAAAACAATCACAGCAACTGCAAACAATCCCGCACGGGAGGCGGACTGAGACTCAGATTGTGGATGATAGAGATTCCATATTTGCTCGGCAATCTGATAGACCATTACGCAGGAAATGATCCACAGCACAATCGGGATGAGACGCAAAATACCATCCGGTGCATTGATCGCCACCAGCGGCCACTGTATCCACCCCACCAGTGGTGGGTGATCAAAATAGCTCCATGCAAGGCGATCTGCATAGAGGGCATAATGCGCCTCATCAACCGATAGCTCGGTTGTAAAGCCCAACACTAAGTGAACAATTGTGCCGATCGCAATCAGAATAAATGCCCAAGCGTAGGGTGTTTGCTTGGTAATTAGCGTCGACATAGAACGTCAGACTTTGTTAGCTATGTAAAGTTGGTAAAGAGCGTGATAGCCATCGCGTGCCATCCCGTCATCGAGCATTAGTTGGTAGAGACGCTTTGCTTGCTCCAAGCCAGGTAAATGAAGTCCCATCTGCTCTGCAGATTCAACTGCAAGACCAATGTCTTTCATAAAGTGCTCAGCCATGAACCCTGGGGCGAAGTCACCCTTGATCATGCGCGGCCCTTGCACATTGAGCTGAGTTCCACCTGCTGCACCGCTCCCAATGACTTTGAGGACCGCCGAGGCATCAAGCCCCGCCGCTTGGGCATAGCGAATACCTTCACAAACCCCCATGATGGTCGATGCAATCACAATTTGATTACAGAGTTTGGCATGTTGACCAGATCCAGCAGGGCCCAGTAGCGCAATGTTATTGCCCATGCATTGGAGGATGGGTAAAACACATTCGTATGCGCTTGGCTCACCACCGACCATGATCGACAGACGTGCATCGCGTGCGCCAATATCGCCACCAGATACAGGCGCATCCAGAACAAAGACTTGGCGCTCGCGAGCATGTTGTGCAATACGTACAGCCAATGCCGGACTCGAGGTGGTCATATCAATCGCAATACAGTTTGGCTTGGCGCCAGCCAAAATACCATTCGTTCCTAAATAAACCTCCTCAACATCTTTGGGATAACCAATAATGGTGATGACCACATCACATTGAGCAGCTAACTCTTTTGGGGAAGAATGCCAAATCGCACCTTGCTCAAGTAATGCCGCTGCTTTCTCGGGCGAGCGGTTAAAAAGATGCAATGGATAGCCCGCCTTTAATAGGTGCGAAGCCATACTCTTGCCCATGATGCCAGTGCCAATAAAACCAATGGCTGGTAAGGATGGTATTGAAGAATTCATGAATGTATTTTAAAGGGCTAGGCTTTTGCAGGTTTGCGCTGAACCCCGAGCCAGATCAGGGCAAGGCCAATGATTGTGAGCGGAACAATCGATCCTAAATTAAGGAGAGTCCAGCCTTGCGTCGTAATTAAAACACCGGAGCTCAATGCAGACAAAGCAGTTGCTAAGAACACAAAGAAATTAATGGCACCCTGGGCTTTATCACGTTCCGATGGGCGATAAGCCTCCAGGGCTAAGGTCGTACTACTGGTAAATAAAAAGTTCCAACCCACTCCGAGTAAAAAGAGTGCGGTCAAAAAATGAAAAAAGGTAATTCCTGAGAGTGCAATCAAGACACAGGCGATGTTGAGCGCTACGCCCATGCGCAAGACCCACATCACACCGATGCGCTTAATCAGGGCACCAGTAAAAAATCCTGGGGCAAACATGCCAATCACGTGCCACTCAAGAACCCACGCCGTTTTATCAAAACTAAATTGACAGGCCTCCATCGCTAAGGGCGTAGCAGCCATCAGTAAGTTCATCACACCGTAGGCAAGTGCAGCAGTCAGAGTGCAAACAATGAATAGGGGCTGTCGCATGATTTCAGAAAGAGGGCGACCCGGCTCTTGATTGGAATCCACGCGTTTTTCAGGAAACTGAATCTGACTAATCACTGCGAATGCGATCACCGCAACACCAGCTAAGGTGATATAGGCACCCGCAAAGGGTTGCATAAACCAATCACGCGTCCAGCTTGCCATATTGGGTCCTAAAACAGCGCCCAAGATACCCCCAGCTAGCACCCAAGAGATCGCTTTCTCTTTAGTGGTTTTGTCGGCAAGTTCAGCAGCTGCAAACCGATAGAGTTGAGCATTGGCGTTATAAAACCCCGCAATGATTGTTCCAAGATTTAAAAGCCAAAATTGTTTCTCTAAGGTAGCAAAGGCACACAAGAGCGATGAGAACAGGGCTACGAGCAAGGCAATCTGAAAGGAGCGCTTGCGACCTAAGCGCTGCTGAACTTTGGCCACCAGGGTCGTTGCCATGGCACTGCCCACCACATAGGCCATGACTGGCAGGGTTGCCAACCAAGGTTCGGGTGCTAGCGCAAAGCCCACTAAACCATTAATGGCAATAAAGGTAACGTTATTGGTGAGATAGAGCCCTTGTGCCAGGGTCAGAAACCAAAGATTTTTATTCATTCTGCACGGTCATAAAAGCTCTACGATAATGCATCGCATGATGCACCTACGTCTAAGACAAATCAGCCTTTATCTTTGTTTGAGTGTTCTCATGCTGGGTTGCGCTGGGTTTGGCGCCGACTCAAGTCAGTCGGGCGCAGATAAGCTCGACCCCTTGGTGGCGCGTGACGATATTAAGAAGTTTTCAGCACAACCTGCGAATGAACCCTTAAGAGGTTGGAGTTTTTATCGCTTAGCACCTTTTAAAAAGAATACTACGTATCGGCTTGAGAGCTACCAGGGTCGAACAGTGCTAAGCGCAAATGCAAAAAAATCAGCCTCAGGATTAGCGATAAAACTCAAGCCTCGGCCATCGCAACATCTTTGGTTGGAGTGGGAATGGAAAGCCACTGCTACTTTAGATCTTGCCAATAATTTAGATCGGTATGCGGATGATGCACCACTCCGAATCCTAGTCGCGTTTGATGGCGATCGATCAACGTTAACTTTAAAAGACAAAATGGTCGGTGAGCTTGCGCAGATCATGAGTGGACAAGAAATGCCATATGCCACATTAATGTATATCTGGTCGCCTAATGGTCAGCTCAATCAAATCAAGCCAAATTCACATACGAACCGGATCAAGATGATTGCAGTCGATGCTGGCAAAGAAAATCTCGGTCAATGGCGCAAGCACAGTAGAGACCTAACTGCGGATTACCAGGCGGCTTATGGCTATGCCCCAGGAAATGTCATTGGTATTGCGCTGTTGACGGATACGGACAATACCAACGCAGAGACCAAAGCGTATTACGGTGATATTGAGCTGAAATACAAACCATTCTTAAAGACTCATCCAAAAAACTAATCGATTTTTGCTCCCGCTTGTTTAACAACAACAGCCCACTTTGGCATTTCCTTTTTTAGGAAGGCAGAAAAATCCTCAGCATTCAAAAACGCAGGATCAGCACCTTGAGAGACCATCTTTTGTTGTATTTCTTTTGATTCCAGCGTTTGTTTAAAGGCATTCGAGAGTTTCAAAACAACGTCAGGTGGCGTGTTCTTTGGCGCCAAAACTCCATAAAACCCCACAATCTCCAATTTGGCAACCCCAGTTTCATTTACGGTAGGAACATCGGGAAGCGCTGGATTGCGTTTGCTGCTGGTTACAGCCAGCGCCCGTAGCTTGCCTTGCTTTGCATAATTCGCGGCCTGGGGGATGGATTCGGCCATGAATTGAACTTGCCCAGCCATTAAATCCATAAAAGCCGGCGCACTCCCGCGATACGGAATATGAACCATAAATGTCTTGGTTTCTTGCTTGAGCATTTCAGGGACTAAATGTGAAATGCCCCCATTACCAGCAGATCCGTAATTCACCTTTCCAGGATTGCGTCGAATATAGTCTATAAATTCACGGAGCGATTGCGCAGGTACTTCATTATTAACAATGAGAGCCAACGGCTGTTGTGCAGTCCGAGCAATTGGCTGAAAATCTTTGAGAGTGTCATAGGGTAGTTGGTTGTAAATGGCTGGATTAATCACCATGGTTCCGGTATTCGCTAACAACAGGGTATATCCATCAGCAGGGGCTTGGGCTACAAATTGCGCCCCGACGGTACCGCCAGCCCCAGCTTTGTAGTCAATAATGACCGATTGGCCAAGCGTTGTTTGAAGGCGATCTGTCAAGAGGCGAATGTGGGCATCAAGGGGCCCTCCCGCAGGAAAACCAATAATGATTTTGATTGGTTTATTGGGAAAAGAGGGATTAGCTACAGAGTGCGTTATTAGACCGAGTAACGAAATCAGTACGAAAAACCCATTGCGTAAGAATCTCATATGGCGAGCTTATCAAAACTACCGAATTTAGGGAGACTTTAGAAGCAAAAAAATTAACAATCCATCCCAACTTTATTTGGGTATTTATAGAGCTTAATCATTAATCGGGCCGAAGAAAAAGACCCCTCTGCTTGAATTTCAATAGAGGTCTATCATTATGGGTTTAGAGTTTATTAGTCCTCAGAAGTGGTAAAAAAGTCAGCAAGGAGACAAAATTGTCGGTTAGTACGGAACAGGTTCAACAAGCCCTCAAAGGGGTAAAAGATCCAAATACACAAATTGATTTTGTAAGCTCAAAATCAGTTCGTAATCTTAAAGTTAATGACGGAGATGTCTCTCTTGATATTGTTTTGGGTTATCCAGCCAAGAGCCAAATTGATCTAATTCGTCAATTGGTGGTCAGTACCATTCGAGAGCTTGCTGGGGTAAAGAATGTTAGCGTAGCCATCACTACCGATATCGTTGCGCACGCGGTGCAACGCGGTGTGAAGTTACTCCCTGGTGTAAAAAATATTATTGCAGTCGCCAGCGGTAAGGGTGGCGTCGGAAAATCAACGACCGCAGTTAATCTAGCTTTGGCATTAGCTGCTGAGGGTGCTCAGGTCGGAATCTTGGATGCTGATATTTATGGTCCAAGTCAGCCGATGATGCTGGGTATCACTGGGCGCCCTGAGTCGCTCGCCGAGAACACGATTGAGCCGATGGAAGGGCATGGTTTGCAAGCGAGTTCAATTGGGTTTTTGATTGAGCCAGACAATCCTATGGTTTGGAGGGGACCTATGGTGACCTCTGCCTTAGAGCAACTGTTGCGCCAAACGCGTTGGCGTGATCTTGATTATCTGATTGTGGATATGCCACCAGGCACTGGCGATATTCAGTTAACACTCTCTCAAAAGGTTCCGGTCACCGGATCAGTCATTGTTACTACACCTCAAGATATTGCTCTGCTTGATGCTCGCAAGGGCCTCAAAATGTTTGAGAAAGTGGGGATACCCATCATCGGCATTATTGAGAACATGAGTACGTACGTATGCCCCAAATGCAACCACGAGGAACATATCTTTGGTGAGGGCGGTGGCAAAAAAATGTGCCAAGACTATGGCGTTGACTTCCTTGGGGCCCTCCCATTAAATCTCTCCATTCGTGAGCAGGCGGACTCGGGAAGACCAACGGTTGTAGCTGATCCCGATGGTGCAATCAGTGCGATTTATAAAGGGATTGCACGTCAAGTCGCTATTCGGATTGCGAACCTTAGCAAAGACATGACCAGCAAGTTCCCCAGCATTGTGGTGCAAAAGACCTAAAGGGATCGCATTATGCGCTTTGCCATCGTTCTGCGAAAGCAAAAGATTGATAATCCATGGCAAAACTATCGTTGGAGCGTGGTTGAAGTTGTTCCCGATATTGGGCAGTTTGGCAACGTTTTGGAACAGGCGGGTACCGAAATCAACCCGAAGGTGGTCGGACGATTTCTGGAGCGGGATGATGATGGCGAGTCTTGGTTATTTGCAGGCTTTGACTTCCAATTTTTTCGGGATGAGGCTGAAGGCTACTATTTAAATTCCACATCACCCAGTCCATGTTGGTTTGTGATGTGGCGGCTCGAAACTGATTTCGAGACTTATTTAGAACCCAATTCAATTCCGATGGTCAGCAATGATGATGGGGCTGGGCTTGCGATACCGCATCGATTGATGTTGAGTTATAACGAAGCAGCACGATTAGTTGATGGTGGGGAGCAAGTCGATACAAGCCCACTTCAAGAAGAGATGAAAGCATTTTTGGCCCAATACGTTGCAGAGAATTACAAACCAGAACCAAAAAAACGTGCAAAGCCAGCCTCCTTTAAAGGCGCTAATCGCCCGGCGGAGCCTTAATGGCTGAAAATAATTTTTTATCCCGCTGGTCCCGAAAAAAAGCAGGGCTGACTGAAGAGACGACTTCAGCCCCATCAACTGCTCCTATTGCGAAGGTGCCCGAACCATTACTAGAAGAAGCAAATCAAGCAACTTCTGCTCCAGACCTGGTACAGCAACCCCCACCCCCAACCATCGAGGATGTTGAAAAAATCGATGTAAAGGCCCCTGATTTCTCAGCGTTTATGCGCCCCGATGTCGATCCCCTAGTGCAGCAGGCTGCTCTTAAGAAGATGTTTAGTGACCCACACTTTAATGTGATGGATGGCCTCGATATTTACATTGACGATTACACCAAATCGGATCCAATCCCATTGGATATGCTCAAGCGCATGCAGCAATCCGAACTTCTGGGGCTATTCAAATCGGCAGAAGAGCTCTATCCCGAGAGTAAAGAAGGTGGGTTAGATCAAGCCGATGCCATTCAGACATCTGCTGAAGAACCTGCGCAAATTGAGCAATCATCACAAGCGGCTCCCATGGTCAACCAGGACGCTGCCCAGCCAATCGATATAGAATCAGAGGCATTAAACCCAAAAGTGGTTGATGAGAAACCTAGTGGAGAGAGACAGGCAAAACGCGATTCCGATTCATCGGGGTCTTAGCGTGAAGCTTTAAAACAAAATGAGTAAAAAATTAGTCTGCGATTGCAATCGCAGCATGCCCCTTGACCCCAAGGAATTGGGTTTGCCCATTCATACGGCTTTGTGTCGTCAGGAGGTCGGACAGTTTCTTAATGCTTTAAATGAGTCTGAGCCGATTGTGGTGGCTTGCACGCAAGAGCGTGCTCTATTTTCTGAGCTTGCGACTCAGGCAGAAAAACCCCTGGTTGCGCCCCTTAAATTTGTCAACATTCGTGAGATGGCGGGTTGGTCCAAGAATGCTACCGAAGCACATCCAAAAATTAAAGCATTGCTATCGGTTACCGATTTGCCCGAGCCAGACCCGGTTCCAATTGTCGACTATCACAGCGATGGGCGTATCCTAATTATTGGCCCTGGAGAGCAAGCTTTGTATTGGGCTGAGCAACTCGGTCAGTCATTGGAAGTGAATGTTTTATCAACCGAGCCCAGTTCTTTGCCTACTGGTCGCAGCTATCCCGTTTTTACGGGAAAGATGACAAGCCTTGAAGGTTATCTAGGGCGCTTTATCGCTAAATGGGAACTGAACAATCCCATTGATCCAGAGATGTGTACACGTTGCGGAGCATGCGTTGCCGTATGCCCTGAAAATGCGATTGATTTGTCGTTTCAGATTGATTTGGATAAATGCAAGTCACACCGCGCATGTGTTACTGCATGCGCTGGCATCGGCGCAATTAATTTTGATCGAGTAGAGCGTTCTCGTGAGGGTGAGTTTGATTTGATTCTTGATCTACAAACCAATCCCAGTATTCAAATTAGTCAAAAACCACAAGGATATTTTGCTCCCGGCTCAGATCGCTTCAAACAATCAATGGCAGCTAGCCAATTACTTGGAATGGTCGGTGAGTTTGAGAAGCCAAAGTATTTTGTGTATACCGAAAAAATTTGTGCCCATGGGCGTAATGGCAAAGTAGGGTGCTCCGCATGCATTGATGTGTGTTCAACGCAAGCAATTCAGTCGGTGTTTAAAGATGGTCAGGGTAAGGTAGAAGTCAATCCCAATCTTTGTATGGGATGTGGCGCCTGCGCCACCGTTTGCCCCTCAGGGGCGATGCGCTACAACTTTCCAAGCGTTGCGTATCAGGGCCGACAGATCAAAGCATTGGCACAAACCTACTTGACCGCTATTGGTAGCTCGAAGCCCGGTCAGAATGCGCCAACCTTATTGATACATAGCCAAGAGGCTGGTACCACTCTTTTGGAGAATCTTGGGCGAGCTGCCCGTACGAAACCCAAAGAAGTTGTTGGACTGCCTGCATTTGTCATTCCATTTGCCGTTGAACATATTGCTTCAACCGGAATTGATTTATGGTTCGGTGCAATGTCTTATGGTTTTGGTGAAGTTGTTTTGCTACTCAGTGGTGACGAAGACCCTGGATATCGAAGTGCGCTCACCGAGCAGGCCGACTTAGCCAATTCGATTTCACAAGCATTAGGCTATGGCTTGCGTGTGCGTTGCATGATGGCCTCCTCAAGCTCAGACGTGGATACAGTCAATCGGGTCATGATGGAGTTGCTGACCCGTAAAGCCCAAAAATTGATGGCTCCGCCAGCTAGTTTTGCACTGGCTGCTCAAAAGCGCGAGACCCTTGAAATGAGTCTTGAGCATTTGTTGCAGTTTGCTCCACAGGCATTACCAGCCGAGGGCGTGCCATTACCAGCGCACTCACCCTTGGGTGCAATCGTAGTGAATAAAGATGCGTGCACGCTTTGCATGTCCTGTGTGGGAGCTTGCCCAGAGGGTGCTTTGTTGGATAACCCCGATGAGCCACAGCTCTCATTTATAGAGAAACAGTGTGTCCAGTGTGGACTATGCGAACAAACCTGCCCTGAGCAGGCTATTGCCTTAAGCCCCCGTTTAAGCTCGATTGAGCAACGAAAGCAAAAAGTTTTGCTCAATAAAACCGAGCCATTCCATTGCATTAGCTGTGGCAAAGCATTTGGAACCCTGAAAATGGTCGAATTAATGCTTGGCCGTATTGGAACCCATCATGCCTTTTCAGGCGACGCACTTGATCGTTTGAAAATGTGTAGCGATTGCCGTGTTGTAGACATGATGAAAAAAGAACTGTGAACAAAATTCATGAGCGAAGCAAATACCCCCCAGACACCAGAACTTAGCCAAGACGGCCTCGCTGAAGACTTGGCGCGTGCCGATTTGTATGGCTTGCTTGCAAACTTATTTTTTCAGCCACCGGATCAGATGTTGCTTGATCAAATTAGTGCCTCGGAAAATTCTGAGGCGCAAGATAATCAGGCGCCATTAGCCAATGCCTGGATGAATTTGGTCGAGGCTGCCAAAAACAGCAAATCGTCGGATTGGAAAGCGGAATACGACAGTAGTTTTTTGGGCGTTGGCAAACCTAATGTTTTTTTATATGGTTCTTACTATCTCGCTGGACATTTGCATGAAAAGCCACTCCTCGATATTAGGCGCTCACTGTTGCAATTCGGGCTGGAAGCCTCTGATTCAGTCGCGGAAACCGAGGATCACATCGCAGCCTTGTTTGAGGTCATGCGTTACTTGATCGCGGGAGAGGATGCGGGTGTTTCTAACCTTACAAATCAAAGGGTTTTTTTCAACGATCACATTCGGCCTTGGTATGACGATTTATGTGACGCTATCGATGCCGATCCGGAAACCCATTTGTACAAATCCGTTTCCGCACTGACCCGAGAGTTTTTAGCGATTGAGAGTCAGAGTTTTGATATGGTTTAGTCAAATTTAATTGACACAATAGCTTTGGTATTTAAGGGTATGTCCTAGCGAAAAAAACATGCAAAAACTCACATAAATAATTTAATTCCTCTAAACTAAATCTGTAGAAATGCACTAACTATATTCGTATAAAGGAATATTTATGGACAGCAAAAAACCAGAAGCAAATCAAAAAGCAAAATCCTCGCGTCGCACATTTTTTATTGGCGCAGGAGTCACAGTTGGTGCAGCTGCGGTTGCTTCCCAAACTCCATTAGGGCAAGCCGTTGTTCAAAATGTTGCTGAGGCGGTCACTACGAAACCAGATGGCTATCACCTTTCCGCACACATTAAGAAGTACTACCAAACAACGCTCGTTTAATAGAGCGTTTTTTTTGAACTAACCAATTTATTTATTCGCACATCGCAGGAGTCTCACCATGAGCCTAACTCGCAAATCCACCTCAGCCTCTAGCCGGGTTCCTTCCCAATTGATCGGTAGCCTCTCGCGCGGACTGCGCTCAGCGGTACCGACCATGGATCGTCGAACATTCTTAAAACGTTCCGGTATTGGTGTTGGTGCTGGTATTGCTGCCACTCAATTGAACATGCTCCAAAAGGCTAATGCGGCCGAGACCAAGGCGATGCTCGATGGCAAAGGTAAGATTGAGGTAAAGCGCACAGTTTGTACCCATTGCTCAGTGGGATGTGCGTTTGATGCAACCGTTGAAAACGGGGTTTGGGTTCGTCAAGACCCTGTATTTGAGTCCCCCATCAACATGGGCGGCGCTTGTGCAAAGGGTGCGGCACTGCGCGAGCACGGTCATGGCGACTATCGCTTGCGTACCCCCATGAAATTAGTTGACGGCAAATACCAAAAAATTTCTTGGGACCAGGCGCTTGATGAAATTACCGCCAAAATGAAAGATCTGCGTTCAAAGTACACGCCAGACTCCATCTTTTTTATTGGCTCATCCAAGTACAACAACGAGCAAGCCTATTTGCTCCGTAAGTTTGTATCTCTTTACGGTACGAACAATACTGACCACCAAGCGCGTATCTGCCACTCCACCACGGTTGCGGGTGTAGCCAATACCTGGGGCTATGGTGCAATGACCAATAGCTATAACGACATGATGAACTCGAAGGCAGCGTTATATATCGGCTCGAACGCTGCTGAGGCGCACCCTGTATCCATGTTGCATATGCTGCATGCGAAAGAGAATGGTTGCAAAGTGATCGTGGTTGATCCACGCTATACCCGAACCGCCGCAAAATCCGATCAGTATGTGCGGATTCGTTCCGGTACTGATATCCCATTTCTCTTCGGTGTGCTGTATCACATCTTCCAAAATGGTTGGGAAGACAAGAAATACATCAACGACCGTGTCTTTGGCATGGATGACATTCGCAAAGAGGTGATGGAAAAGTGGACTCCAGCAAATGTCGAAGAGGCTTGCGGAGTTCCAGAGGCGCAGGTGAAGAAGGTTGCAGAAACCATGGCTAAGAATCGTCCAGGAACGATTGTTTGGTGTATGGGTCAAACGCAGCACACCGTTGGTAACGCTATGGTTCGTGCTTCTTGCATCTTGCAATTAGCACTTGGCAATATTGGTGTATCCGGTGGTGGCGCCAACATCTTCCGCGGTCACGATAATGTTCAAGGTGCTACTGACGTGGGCCCTAATCCTGATTCTTTGCCAGGCTACTATGGCCTTGCCGCTGGTTCGTGGAAACATTACGCGGCTGTGTGGGGTGTTGACTATGAGTGGATCAAAGGCCGCTATGCTCCCAATATGATGGAGAAGTCAGGTACCACCGTGTCTCGTTGGGTTGATGCCGTTCTTGAAAAAGACGATATGGTCGATCAAGCCACTGCAGTGAAGGGCGTGTTCTTCTGGGGCCATGCACCAAACTCCCAAACCCGTGGCTTAGATATGAAGCGCGCCATGGATAAATTGGATCTCCTCGTTGTGGTTGATCCTTATCCAAGTGCAACTGCAGCGATGGCAGCAATGCCTCCTGCTCCAGGTGGCGCAGTTAATAAAAACCGCGCAGTGTATTTGCTACCAACCACAACTCAATTTGAGTGCTCAGGCTCAGCGACCGCATCCAATCGTTCCGTGCAGTGGCGCGAAAAGGTCATTGATCCGCTCTTCGAGTCCGTTCCTGACCATGTCCTCATGCAAGCTTTTGCTGACCGCTTGGGCTTTGGAAAAGAGCTCTCGAAAAACTACAAGATGCTTGATTCCAAGTTTGCTGGCAAGAACTGGAAAGAGCCCGAAGTTGAATCCATTCTGCGCGAAATTAATCAAGCAGTTTGGACCATTGGTTACACCGGCCATACCCCAGAGCGCTTAAAGGCACACATGCGCATGATGAGTGTCTTTGATCCAAAGACCTTGCGTTCGCGTGGCGGTAAAGATCCTGTCAGTGGTTACGACACAGCAGGGGATTATTTTGGATTGCCATGGCCTTGCTTTGGTAATGCTGCCCTCAAACATCCTGGTTCACCTAACCTCTATGACACCAGTAAGCACGTGATGGATGGCGGCGGTAATTTCCGAGCTAATTTTGGTGTTGAGAAGGATGGTAAGTCGCTCTTGGCTGCTGATGGCTCGTTCTCGAAGGGCGCTGACATCAAGACTGGTTACCCAGAGGTCGACCATGTCTTCATGAAGAAATTAGGCTGGTGGAATGAGCTAACCGAAGATGAGAAAAAAGCCGCTGAAGGAAAGAACTGGAAGACTGACCTTTCTGGCGGAATCATCCGTGTCACCATGAAAAACCATGGCTGCCATCCGTTTGGAAATGCGAAGGCGCGTGCGGTGGTGTGGAACTTCCCAGATGCCATTCCAATTCACCGTGAAGCTCTTTATAGTACTCGTCCAGACATGGTTGCGAAGTACCCAACCCACGATGACGTGAAGACCTTCTGGCGCTTGCCGACTTTATTTAAGACAGTTCAAAACAAAGCAATCGAAGACAAGCTCTATGAAAAGTTCCCGATCATTCTGACCTCTGGTCGCTTGGTGGAGTACGAGGGTGGCGGTGAGGAAACTCGTTCGAACCCATGGCTTGCTGAGTTGCAGCAAGAGAACTTCGTGGAGATTAATCCAAGTGCAGCCGCTCGGCGTGGTATCAAAAATTGGGATTTTGTTTGGGTGAAATCGCCAACCGGTGCCAAGATCAAGGTACGCGCATTGGTCACTGAACGCGTTGCACCAGATACTGCCTTCGTGCCCTTCCACTTCTCAGGATGGTGGGAAGGCAAGGATCTGCTCGATTTTTATCCAAAAGGAGCGTATCCGATCGTTCGTGGTGAGGCTGTCAATACGGGTACCACCTACGGATATGACCGTGTCACCATGATGCAAGAAACCAAGACCACGATCTGTCAGATCGAAAAGGCTGCTTAACTAACACCGCAAAGTCAGGAGATTAACTATGGCAAGAATGAAATTTATCTGCGACGCAGAACGGTGTATTGAATGCAACGGTTGCGTTACAGCGTGTAAGAACGAGAACGAGGTCCCATGGGGTGTTAATCGCCGTCGTGTGGTAACCATTAATGATGGCGTGGTTGGTGCTGAGAAATCCATCTCAGTAGCCTGTATGCACTGTGCAGATGCACCATGTATGGCCGTATGCCCAGTCGATTGCTTTTATCGCACCGATGAGGGTGTGGTTCTCCATAATAAGGACACCTGCATTGGCTGCGGCTATTGCTCGTATGCCTGCCCATTTGGAGCACCTCAGTTCCCAAGCTCTGGCACATTTGGCTTACGCGGAAAGATGGATAAGTGCACCTTCTGCAGTGGCGGCCCCGAGAAAAACGGTAGCGTCGCTGAGTTTGAAAAATATGGCCGTAATCGCCTCGCTGAAGGTAAGTTGCCTTTGTGCGCAGAACTTTGCTCAACCAAAGCACTGATTGGTGGCGACGGTGATGTGATTGCCGATGTATTCCGTACTCGAGTTGTCAAGCGTATGGCTGCTGGCAAGAATGCTGGAGCGGATGTATTTGGTTGGGCAACTGCCTACGGTAAACCGAATGCTCCTGCACCTGCTGCTAAACCAGCTGCTGGAGGTAAATCATGAAACTCGCGATAACGAGCGCCCTGGTTGCAGCCACCGTCTTGTTGACTGGCTGTAACGAGGCGAATGTGGGTACCTCGGCGTCTAAACGTCCTGATATCGCTCCATACATGGGCGCCGATAATGGGTTTATGGCAAAAGGTTGGAAACCAGGCGATCAAGCCAGCTGGAACGCCGAGATTACCAAGCGAAATCAGCTTCAGTCTGAGTACAGCAGAATCAAATAAAAATTAGAATAATTTGGAGATGATCCGATGAATGCATCATTTGGCTCGGTAATGCGATCTATTCTGTTGGTAGCAAGTCTTGCCATCAGTTCTTTTAGTTTTGCTCAGCAAGGAACCGCTCAGTCACCAACCCCGCAAAAAGTGGAGTCAGTCAACATCATGGATGTTGGTAGATCTCCAAATGCAACTTCGCAAGCTGCGATTGAGGCAGGAAAAAATCAACCGGGCAATAATGCGCCAATATGGAGAGCGGTCAATAGTGAAACAGTGAACTATGTTTCTATTCCTAATAAAGAAGCCGGTGTATTAATTCAAAAGACGGGTCAAGAGTGGCGTTTAATCCGTAACGGTGTGATTACTGTCTATGGAGCTTGGTTATTAACCATTGCTTTATGTGGCATTGTTGCTATGTATGTCGTCAAGGGTACGATTAAATTACATGAACCAATGTCGGGCCGCAAGATTCAACGCTTCACGTTGCTGGAGCGTATAACGCATTGGACCATGGCCTTTACCTTTGTTGCTCTGGCTTTTACGGGCATCATGATCCTTTGGGGTAAGCATTTCTTATTGCCATTAACAGGACCAGCATTCTTTGGAGCCTTTTTGCTTGTTTGCAAGAATGTGCATAACTTTGTGGGACCCGCTTTCACTGTGAGTATCGTGGTGTTCTTTATTCTTTTTGTTCGCAGAAACCTTCCAGAGAAGGGCGATATGGCGTGGGCGCTCGGATTTGGTGGTTTGATCTCAGGCAAGCATATTCCTGCTGGATTTTTTAACTTCGGTGAAAAATTCTGGTTTTGGGTAGGAATGGTGATTTTGGGCTCCGCAGTATCTGCATCCGGTTGGGTACTCGACATGATCGTCCCCTTTATCCAGATTGAATACTGGCGCGGCACCATGCAGATTGCCAACATTATTCATGGCGTAGGAGCCATTTTGATGACCGCGCTTGCGTTTGGGCATATTTACATTGGTACGATTGGTATGCAAGGTTCAATCGATGCCATGAAAACAGGGTATTGCGATGAGACCTGGGCCAAAGAGCATCATGAACTTTGGTACAAAAAATTAGGAAAGGGGTAATTCATATGAAACGTTTGTTTGTTGGCTCCGTTTGTGCGCTCGGATCAGCCGTCACCTTAGCCGCATTGCCACCCCCAACTCCACAACAAGCCGAAGCAGCAGCCCTTGCTAAAGCAAAAACTGCCTATGCCGGAACCGTTGCTAGCTATCAGCTTTGCCAGTCCATTAATGCAGTAGCCATGAAATACAAAACGGCTGGAACGCCTAATCCCGCCCCTTGCGTTGCGCCTCCTCCATTTGTGCCGCCTCCAACTGCGGCTGTTGCGCCAGCGCCTGCTGCCGCACCTGCAAAAAAATAGTTCGGTAGCTTTTCAAAAGAATCCCCAAGCTTTTACTTGGGGATTTTTTATTTAACAGCGGGATTGAGGGTGTAACGACCTGTAATCTGAGCACTACCCAAAATATGACGCTGAAGGGCTGCCAGGGCAGTCTTGCCATCAAAGGTGGAACCCAATCCAAGCGATGGGGTATCTAAAGCGTAAATCGTAAAAATATAGTGATGCCAGATGCTGTCGTTCCATGGGGGGCAGGGGCCATCATAACCAAAGTAATTCCCTTTCATCTCAGCGTCACCTGAGAACCATGCCGTGTAATCATTAATCCCGTGCTGGGCTCCATGGTGCGTTCCAGGGCCGGGTTTGCCTCGGGGTACAACCTCGCTTGAGTAGCGACCTGCTGGGATCTCAGTAATGGTTTTAGGAATATCGACCATGACCCAGTGGAAGAAGTCAATGCGGGGTAGGGATGCGGGCACCGTTTTTCCCTCTTGATTGACGTCATCCGGTTTGGAGGGAACATCGGGATCATGGCAAATCAAAGCAAATGATTGCGTACCAGTGGGAATATCTACCCACCGCAGATGGGGATTGTGGTTTGACCCAAGGCAAACATGCCCGCGATCATTGGGGATACAAAACGCATACTCTCCGGGAATAACGGCACCATCTTGAAAGCTTGAGCTCGTGAGTCGCATTGGGTCTCCTAATATTGAACGATTCACTTATTGTGCAATAAATTCTCGAGCAAGAAACTGGGAACCCTCTTTGGTCTGAGGGTTTTTAAAGAAGTCATCAGGATGGGTAATTTCAAGGATTTTGCCGTCTTGCATAAAGATGAGATTAGAGGCGAGACGCTTGACCTGGGCCATATTATGGGAGGCAAATAAAACCGCTTTTCCATCTCTGGCTAAGTCAACAATCATCTGCTCAACATCATCGCTTGCATTCGGGTCTAGATTGGCGGTGGGCTCATCGAGAAGGACTAATTTGGGGTTTTGCAAGCGCGCTCGGGCAAAGCACAGCTTTTGACGCTCTCCAGCAGAGAGGCGTTGCGCGGGATTATTGGCTAAATGCGCAATTCCAACCGATTGCAAGGCTTCATCAATTGCCTCATCGCGAATGGTTCGATCGGTATCTCTTAGGAGGGTGAGGTGCTCGCGAACGGTCGCTTTGAGCATCGGCGTGTAATGAAAGACCAAGGCGCTCTCATTGGGCGCAAACGGTCGCTCGCATTGACCAATCGAGGGTTCAATCAAGCCATGGATTAAACGCAATAAGGTTGTTTTGCCAGCTCCATTTGGGCCAACCAGGGCGGTAATGCCTGTTAATGGAATATGGAGATCATCGGATTGCAAAATGGTGCGCCCATCTCGGATGACCCCAACATTACGCAGACTTAGTAATTTATCCATACCGCCGCTCCGCAATCTGTCGAACCACAAATATGAATATATTTGCCAATATCACAATACCAAGCAGGACGATACCAAGCGATAAAGCAAATGCAAGATCACCCTTACTGGTCTCAAGTGCAATCGCAGTGGTCATCGTGCGCGTTACTCGATCAATATTGCCGCCAACGATCATTACGGCCCCGACCTCCGAGATTGCGCGGGCAAAGCCAGCCAGAATGGCGATGGTTAATGAGAAGCGACAATCCCAAATCAACCATTTCAGACGGGAAAAATAAGGTAGGCGCAAGGCCATGAAGGTATCGCGATGAATCTTCCAAGAATCCTCCAGCAATTGGCGGCTAAGCGCTGCAATTAAAGGGGTGGTGATAAAAAATTGAGCCACGATCATTCCCTTGACCGTAAATAACCAGCCCCATTCGCCAAAAGGACCGCTTCTTGACAGAATCAAGTACACCAAAACACCCACAATCACCGTCGGTATCCCCATCATGCTATTGAGGATCACAATCGCTACGCGTTTACCTGCAAACTCTTCAGTAGCCAGCCAAGCTCCAAGGGGAAGCCCGACCAGGGTTCCTAGTATCAACGCTGTGATGCTGACCTGTAAGGAGGTGATGACAATACGCACGATGGCCGCATCGAGATGGGCCAAGAGTGCAAAGGCATCAATAAACGTGGAACTCATGGGTACGAATCATTATGAAGATCATTGGATTCTAACAATCAATGCCCCCCGAGTCTCGGTGGCACAATGATGCAATGTCAATTACTGTTTGTGTATTTTGCGGATCACGCCCTGGCTCTAATCCTGGCTGGTCGACTGCTAGTAGCCAATTGGGCTCAGCAATTGCCAAGCATGGCTGGCGCTTGGTCTTTGGGGGAGGCGGGGGAGGTCTGATGGGTGAGCTCGCCCGGGGCGCTATTGCAGCGCATGGGACGGTGATTGGGATTATTCCAAATTTCCTTACGGAGGATGAACCCGTTATCCAGGATCTATCGGAGCTTTATGTGGTTGAAAGCATGATTGAGCGTAAAGAGATGATGGTTGATCTCTCGGATGTCTTTATTGTTTTACCTGGCGGGATTGGCACGATCGAGGAGCTCTTTGAGGTTTGGACCGGAAATCATGTCAAGGCCTACTCCAAACCAATTTTGATCGTCAATCTCGATGGATTTTTCGATGAGCTCCTTACCTTTGCTAAGAAGCAATATGAGAATGGGTTTTTAATTGAACGTCATTTCAGCTATATCACGGTAGTGAACACAATCCCTGAGGCAATTGCATTTCTCCAATTGAGGGCGCAGTAATTCAGTATCATGATTGCTATGGCGGATGTCATTTGTTTATGTAACCAAATTTGGGACGAAGATTTGCGAGAGTACTTGGTAACCCATGAAATTAACTCCATCGAGGAGTTGCGCCAAGAGGCATCAATTTGTAACAAATGCATGCAATGCGAAGAGCTTGTTCAAACCGAAATTTATCATGCGCGCATTCGACGCCAGCAGCATTCATCCTAGTGCAATTCAGCCGGCCTCAGGCT
Organism: Polynucleobacter sp. HIN5; assembly: GCF_030297555.1. Classification (NCBI taxonomy): domain Bacteria; kingdom Pseudomonadati; phylum Pseudomonadota; class Betaproteobacteria; order Burkholderiales; family Burkholderiaceae; genus Polynucleobacter; species Polynucleobacter sp. HIN5. The sequence continues at coordinate 646,577 of NZ_AP028136.1, forward strand.
TACGGGTGATCACGATTAATATGCACAAAGGGATGTCCCCCCTAAAAATTGACTCGACTGTCTATCGCTTGCGTCAGCGCTTAAGGTCTCAGCATCCGGATTTAATTTTTATTCAAGAGTTGCAGCAGGAAAATTTACGTCGTCAGAAGCGTTTATCCAGCTGGCCTAAGCATGAGATTACTCATTTTCTGGCCGATGGATTTTATGCGGACTGGCATTATGGAAAAAATGCCGAATATCGACATGGCCATCACGGTAACGCCATTCTTTCCAAGTTTCCATTGCATAAAGGACATAATTACGACATCTCAGCCTACCGGTTTGAACGTCGCGGCCTTTTGCATTCCACCATTCAATTAGCAGAGGGCCCGCCCATTCATTGTTTTTGTGTGCACCTCGCCTTATTGCAACGCGGGCGCGAGCGCCAGGTGGATACCATCTTGCAGCATATTGAGACTTTATCAAAGCATGAACCTAGCATCATTGCAGGTGACTTTAATGACTGGCGTAATTCTGCAAGTGAGCCGATGAATGAGGCGGGCTTTGTGGATGCGTTTGAGAGTTTGTATGGCGCCCCAGCTAAAACCTTCCCAAGTGCGAGGCCGATGCTGGCGATGGATCGTATCTACGTGCGCGGCTTAAAGATTCAGAAGGCGCAGGTATTAACCGAATGGTCAAAATTATCGGATCATTTAGCTGTATACGCAGAGTTGGGTCACTAACATGATGCACTTATTCACCGGTACTATTTTTGGGTATCACGTCCCGTGGTTTGTGATCCTGCATGTGGTGATTGCGATCCTGTTCTTTCTTCGAATCATCTGGGTTCGACGCCCAGTAGGCGTGGCAGTCTCGTGGCTACTGATTATTGTTTCCTTTCCAATGATTGGCCTGATTCTCTATTTGACCATTGGTGAGCGGCCAGTTGGCCGAACACTCACAAGCAAGATCATTCGCATGGAAAAGGAGTACGCCAAAATTAGTAAGGCGATGCGCCAGTTGCATGAGCCCGACCGAACCCTCCTGCATCCCGATGCGCATGCCCTAAGCCTTCTTGCGCAAGCTAAGAATGGCACACCAGTAGCCGCTGGGAACCATATTGAACTCTTTACGAACTCGCTTGATATCTTGCAGCACTTCATTGAGGAGATCAATCGTGCCCAACAATCGATCCACATGGAGTTTTACATTTGGTCATTAGGAGGCGATGCTGATCGAGTCGGTGAAGCCCTGATCGCCGCATCCGAGCGTGGAGTGAAGTGCCGAGTTTTGCTTGATTCCTTGGGAAGTTCTAGTTGGTTTAAATCCGCCTGGCCCGATCGTTTTGCGAAAGCCAAGATTGAGGTGACTGAAGCCCTTCCCATTCAGTTTGGCCGCTTTCAGTTTCGGCGCGCCGATCTGCGTTTGCATCGCAAGATATTCATCATTGATGGCGAGATTGCATGGACTGGAAGTATGAACTTGGTTGATCCCCGAACGTTTAAACAGGATTCTGGGGTGGGGGAGTGGGTCGATGCGATGATACGGATTGAGGGGCCCGTTGTGTCCCAGTTTGAGCTTACTTTCTCATATGATTGGAGCGTTGATAACCCAAGGGTGATGCACTTTAGCGATCGTGATGGTCTTAGCAAAAAGCCGGCTGGTACCGCTTTGGCTCAGGAGTTCTCATCGGGGCCAGTTTATCGAGACGATATTCTGTATCAAGTCCTGCTATCAGCTGTATTAGACGCACGTCAAGAGCTGGTGATTACTACCCCGTACTTTGTCCCGGATGAGGGCCTGGTGCAAGCATTAATGGCTGCGGCTCACCGAGGAGTGAAGGTGAAGCTAATCGTGCCACGCTTAAATGATTCAACCTTAGTTGCCTGGAGCAGTCGCAGTTTCTATAGTGCCTTACTGGGTGCAGGAGTCGAAATTGCAGAATTCAAAGGCGGATTGCTGCACACCAAGAGTCTCCTGATTGACGAGCGGATAGCTATTTTTGGATCGGTAAACTTTGATCAGCGTAGCTTACGTCTTAATTTCGAGATCAGCCTCATTGTCTACGATCAAACCTTCTGTACTCAACTCAAAGAATTAACCACCAGCTATCTAAAACGCTCACAGATTATTAATCGGATCGGCTGGGAACGACGGCCACGGTGGCGCAGACTGCTGGAGAATACAGCGCACCTAGCATCGCCTTTACTTTAAGGCCCTGCCAAATGAATATTCAGCAGGGCAGACCTTAATTAGTAGGTTTTATAAGCTAGGTATTTCCCAGACAGAACAACTTGAACGCGATCACCTTTTGGGTCTGGTTCACGTTGAATATCCATTGAGAAGTCAATCGCACTCATAATGCCATCACCAAACTCCTCATGAATCAACTCTTTGATGGTTGTACCGTAGACGCTAACAATTTCATACCAGCGATAAATAAGTGGGTCAGTTGGCACTGCTGTTGGTAGTGATCCTTTGTAGGGAACGATTTGTAGCCATGCCATCTCTTCATCGGTTAGGTCAAATAATTTCCCGGCGGCTTCTGCCTGAGCCTTGGTAAAAGTCATTTGTCCTAAACATCCAGCGGTAACCCATTCTTTGGATTCTCCAATCGATTTGGCAATATCGGCCCACTTTAATTTCTTCTTAACTTTTGCCTCAATAATTTTTTGAGTGACAACTTCACGATTCATCATTTTGAAAGCTCCTTAGTTGATTTGAGTTAATTGATTTGTAGTTATTTGATCTTTCCCGGGCCGAACAAGACGTGGCTTTAAGCGCTGAGTGATATCCCGGATATTATTTTGGTTCTGAGTCGTATGCGAACTTTGCTGCACCAATTTTGAACGATGTACTAGGAAATCAACCAGGTGATTGCGCATGGGGTAGTACATGGGATCGTGATGCATGGTGGCACGTTCCCGATTTTTTGGTAAGGTGTTCTCAACGATTTCTGCAATTCGAGCATTCGGACCATTGCTCATAAGCATGATTTTGTCAGATAGCAAAATTGCTTCATCCACATCATGTGTAATCATGAATACGGTTTGCTTAGTTGACGCACAGATTTTGAGTAGCTCATCTTGGATCACCCCACGGGTTAAAGCGTCAAGCGCTCCAAAAGGCTCGTCTAACAGCAGCATTTTTGGTTCGATGGCGAAGGCGCGGGCGATGCCGACCCGTTGCTTCATACCGCCAGATAATTCAGAAGGCTTTTTTTGTTTCGCAGCACCTAGCCCAACCAGCTCAATGTATTTCTCTGAATGGGCGGTAATTTTTGCTTTGGGCCACTCTGGATATTTTGATTTCACAGCAAAATTGATGTTCTGCAATACCGTCATCCATGGCATTAACGCATGCCCTTGAAACACCACGCCACGTTCTAGACTGGGCCCTTTAATTTCACGACCCAACATGTACGCATACCCCGAGCTTGCCTCTTCTAAACCAGCTAAAACATTCAAAATGGTAGTTTTGCCACAACCAGAGTGACCAATAATGCATACAAATTCACCTTGTTGGATGTCGAAATTGACGTTCTCAAACACAGGAGGGGAGCCAGCGACATACGTTTTAGAGAGGTTTTCAACCTTCAAGAAATCAATATTAGTCTGCATAAGTCACCATCTTTTGTAATTTGGCAAACAACATATCGAGGAGCATTCCTACAAAACCAATCACCACGATGGCAAATAACACGCTTGAAATCGCTAAGTTATTCCATTCGTTCCAAAGAAAGTAGCCAATCCCAGTCCCGCCAACCAGCATTTCAGCAGCAACAATCACCAGCCAGGCGATGCCCATTGAAATCCGCATTCCTGTGAGAATGGTTGGTGCTGCCGCCGGCAGAATCACTTTGAATGCTTTGCGGATCGGATTGACCTCGAGAGTTTTAGCAACATTTAGCAATTCCTTGCGAACGCTCGCAACCCCAAAGGCTGTGTTAATTAACATCGGCCAGATTGAGCAGATGAAAATCACAAAAACACCAGATATGGATGAATCCTTAATCGTATAGAGTGCAATTGGCATCCAGGCGAGCGGTGAGATTGGTTTTAATATTTGAATAAATGGATTAAGCGCCGCCGAAAGTAGTGGGGACATGCCAATTAAAAAGCCAACCGGTAAGGCTACTACGAGCGCCAATAAAAATCCAAGACTAACGCGGGCTAATGAATACGCCAGTTGAATCCCAATGCCCTTGTCGTTTGGACCTTTGTCATAAAAAGGGTCAGAGAGTTGTTTATAAAAAGTCTCTCCCATTTGCGTCAGCGTTGGAAATCCGGATTTCTGATCAGGAGCCACATCTTTGCTACCTTTGCCCATTAGTAGGTCATATTCAGAATTTCCGCTAGACGCGGTCGCTGTCGATACCCGATCCGGTTGATTAATGCCTGACTTCGGAGCCGTGGCTAGATGCCATACTGCCAACATCATTAAAAATAGAATGACGGACAGCAGGGCACCTTTTAGCTTGATGGAGTTCATCATCGATCCTATGCTTTTGAAATCGCAAATGACTTGCTATAGGCAGCCGCATTTGCAGGATCAAATTCACGACCCATAATTTTGAACTTTGGATTTCCGCTACTGGCCTTCGCTTGCGCAGTCATTGGCGCATTGGTTTCTTGCATGTACTTTTTAGCATCGGTGAGCAGGAATACTTTTTCAGAAATATCCTTATAGTTCACATCACCCTTGACATATCCCCAACGCTGCATTTGGGTGAGCATCCAAGTTGACATGGAGTACCAGGGGATGGGGTTGAAATCGATTCGATCCGGTACGTTTTGTACATTACCCAGTCCATCAGCAAACTTACCAGTCAATACTTGCATCACTACTGTCTCGGGTTGATTGAGGTAGTTTTGTGGCGAGATCACTTTGGCAATTAATGGACGGTTTTCTGGGTTGCGAGCCATTGTGGATGCGTTGATGACGGCGCGGTAAAGCGCTGCAAAGGTATTGGGGTTCTTCCGAATAAATTCCTCAGAGGTGCCAAATGCACAGCAAGGATGACCGTCCCAAATATCTTTTGTCAGAATGGTGATAAACCCAACTTCGTCATAAACAGCGCGCTGATTAAATGGATCGGGACCAAGGAAACCATCGATATTGCCGGCGCGTAAATTAGCAACCATCTCCGGTGGCGGCGTTACCCGAATCTGGATATCTTTATCGGGATCAAGTCCAGCCTGGGCTACGTAGTAACGGAGTAAGAAGTTGTGCATGGAGTACTCAAAAGGCACTGCAAACTTCATGCCCTTCCACATCTTCGGATCGCGCTTGTCTTTATGTTTATTGGCTAAAGTAATCGCTTGACCGTTGGTATTTTGGATGGTTGCAACCCGCATCTGACTCGGATCGGAGCCGAGTCCCATCGACATCGCAATCGGCATCGGTGAGAGAAAATGTGATGCATCATGCTCCTTACTCAGCATTTTGTCGCGTATCAAAGCCCAGCCGGCGGTCTTATTTAATGTGACGTTTAAACCCTGTTTCTTATAAAAGCCAAGCGGGTCGGCCATGATGAGGGGTGTTGCACAGGTAATCGCAATAAACCCAATTTTGAGGTCTCTTTTCTCTAAAGGGGCCTTCTCTTGAGCCATAGCCTGCAATGCGCCAACCGGAAGGAATCCTGACAGGGCGCTCATCGCACCACCTGTACCAACTGCTCTTAAGAAAGCTCGACGGCGCGCCTCTTGAGGAAAAAGAGCCTTTACAAGACTGGCCTCAATGAAATTGGCACTTTCTTGCTCTTCATTGATTTTTTGTAGATTGGCAGCCTCGTGTTCAGCGGCTGAAGCATGCTTTCCACAACTGCAGCGATTGCTGAAAAGAGGACGATCAGGATCAAATGGCTTATGAATACTCATTGCTGGCTCCTTATAGAAATGTTCTATAAATAACACTGCAAGAATCGTGCCAGTTCTGATACGCCTATTTAAAAAGGGCGCAAATTAGCGCAATGATTGATTGAGGTGCTTGATGGGGATTTAAATCCCAAATTGGTGCATCAATGCACCAAAAAGTTAAATACTCTGATTCTCTTTGAGATTTTGAATCTGATCATCCGAATACCCCAGTTCTTTTAAGATTCTTTCGGTATGTTCACCAACCGCCGGAATCTTATCCATGCGATATTCATATGCAGTATTGATGCCTGGGGGTAATAGGGCAGGGATGGGGCCATTCGGTGATTCCACCGAATGCCAACGTCCACGTACACGCAATTGTGGGTGATCCCAAAACTGATGCATATCATTTAGGGAGGCATTGGCAATTTGAGCCTCCTCAAGCTTGGCTAAAACCTGTTCGCTCGTCATTGCAGAGAAGATCTTTAAGATAATCGCATTGAGTTCCACACGGTTCTCGTTGCGCTTAAAGTTCTTATCAAATCGTGGATCGGTTGCCAGTTCGGGTTGTAAGAGTACTTTCTCGCAAAACAATGCCCACTCACGCTCATTCTGAAGGCCCAACATAATCGTTTTGCCATCACCGGCCAAATAAGGACCATAGGGAAAGATGGTGGCATGCGAAGCACCGGTGCGCGGTGGAGGGGTGGCACCATCCATGCTGTAATACATCGGGTAGCCCATCCACTCTCCAAGCGCCTCTAGCATGGAAATATCAATGACCGATCCTTTGCCCGTCTTTTGACGCTGTAATAGCGCTGCCAAGATATTGGTATAGGTATACATGCCTGCCGCAATATCTGCAATGGAAATACCAACTTTGCTGGGGGTCTCAGGTGTTCCAGTAATGGATAAGAGTCCTGCCTCACTTTGAATCAGAAGGTCATAGGCTTTTTTATCCCGATACGGTCCATTCTCACCATAGCCAGAGAGATTGCAATAAATTAATTGAGGATTGCTTGCTTGTAATGCTTGGGCGGTGAGCCCCATTCGAGCCGCTGCACCGGGGGCGAGGTTTTGAACGAACACATCAGCGGTCTCCAGTAATTGACGCAGGATAGCAAGCGCAGAATCCTGTTTGAGATCAAGAGTCAAACTTTCTTTGGAGCGATTCACCCAGGTGAAATGCGATGACATCCCCTTGGCACGTTGATCGTAGTTACGTGCAAAGTCACCCGCACCGGGACGCTCAATCTTAATCACGCGTGCACCAAGATCGGCTAATTGACGCGTGGCAAAAGGTGCTGCGATGACGTGCTCGAGAGCAACGACTGTAATTCCGTCTAAGGGCCGCATCACTAGAAAGAGCGTGGCAAGCCTAGCAAATGCTCGGCTACATAGGAGTAGATCAGATTAGTCGAGATTGGGGCGACTTGGTAGAGCCTGGTCTCTCTGAACTTGCGTTCGACATCGTATTCACAGGCAAAGCCAAAACCCCCATGCGTTTGTAAGCAAACATTGGCAGCTTCCCAGGATGCCTTAGCGGCTAAATACTTGGCCATATTGGACTCCGCTCCGCAGGGCTCATGACGATCAAAAAGCTCACAGGCTTTAAAGCGCATCAAGTTCGCCGCCTCGGTCTCGATGTAGCTATCCGCAATCGGAAACTGGATACCTTGGTTCATGCCAATCGGACGATCAAAGACTACGCGCTCACTAGCGTAGCGACGCGCGCGCTCGATAAACCAGTAGGCATCACCAATACACTCCGCAGCAATCAGAGTACGCTCTGCATTTAAGCCATCCAAAATGTACTTAAAGCCCTGACCCTCAACGCCAATTAAATTCTCGGCAGGAATCTCCAATTGATCAAAGAAAACCTCATTGGTTTCATGATTGACCATATTCGCAATGGGACGCACTTCCATCCCTTTGCCGATGGCTTCATGAAGATTGACGATGAAGATCGACATGCCCTCAGATTTTTTCTTGACCTCGGAGAGGGGGGTAGTGCGTGCAAGCAAAATCATTAAATCTGAGTGCTGAATACGTGAGATCCAGACTTTCTGACCATTAATGATGTAGCGATCCCCCTTTTTGGTCGCAGTGGTTTTCAACTTGGTCGTATCGGTTCCGGTAGTGGGCTCGGTGACTGCCATACTTTGTAGTCGCCATTCACCGGAGGCGATTTTGGGGAGATAGAGTTGCTTCTGTTGGTCTGAGCCGTGGCGTAACAAAGTGCCCATGTTGTACATCTGCCCATGGCAAGAGCCAGCATTGCCTCCTGCGAGATTAATTTCTTCCATGATGACGGAGGCTTCAGCAAGACCCAGCCCAGAGCCACCATATTCCTCAGGAATTAAAGCTGCCAACCAACCCGCATCTGTCATTGCTTTTACAAATGCTTCAGGATAGCCGCGTTCGTGATCAATTTTTTGCCAATAGGCAGAGTCATAGCGCGAGCAAAGATCACGAAGCGCCTCGCGCATCTCCTGATATTGATCGGGTTTTGGAATCGTCAATGCCATGATTAATTTAGGATTTTGTTGGTGATGTCGATACTTTGATAGGGGAGTTGGTCAACCGGCCAGGCGCCTGACTTATTGCTATCAAAAATCTTTTTGAGATCTAAGGTGACATAACTGGTGCGATTTGCATAATTAGAAATATGCCATTGTTGATTATTCAGATCTTTAATGTTGACCCATTGGGTGTAATCGGAAACCACTTTGTCACCATCCTTTGAGGCAGCTACACCAATTGGAATATCGACATTGTTCAAAATGTGCCCAGTGAGCTGTACGCTCTCAGCCCGGTTGCTTGGTGGTGTAGCGAGTTGGCGTAGATACGCCGCCCGAATAAATCGGGAGGGCGGGGTGTAATCCGCAGGCAAGCCCATTAGCCCACCACCTTGACCAATCTCAGTGACATTTTGACCATTGACGCTTACTGAGCTTCGAGCAAAGTTTGTTAGATTCAGATAATTTCTGGCATTCAGAATATGCCAATCGTAGGTAGGTGCATTGGTTAATACCTGCGCCACATTGTCATGAATGCGCATTTGCCCCTTCACAAATTCCACCACAATGCTGGCACCAGTGCGATCAGTGAACACAAAATGTAACCAGGGGGGCGTTGGGCCTGAGGGGAGGCTTGAGTCATACCAAACTTTGAAGCGTGGAATCTCTTTACGTAATTCGGCGACATTGGCAAACATACCCAAAGCAAACGTCCCAAAATCCAGAATCGAGACATAGTCCAAATCTTTGGGGGTAACAGTTTGATATTCAGTAAAACCAGGAAGGAAATTGCCACTCATCCCTAAGCCAGCACTATTTTGTCCCTCGAGAAGAGCCGGTGCGCCTGGCAAGATTCCTGGGGAGATTCCCAGCAAGGCATATTTGGTAATGAACTGAATTGGGGGCAACTTGAGATTCTCAGGGGCTGTGGTGCGAAATTTAGTTCCCTGGGGGATGCTATTGATGGTCCATTTCATATCAAAGGCCCACTCCATGGTGCGACCGGCAATTACTGTACCGTCTTTAGCCTGAATATTCACAGCGGTGCAAGCCAATGAACTGTGAAAAAAACTGAGCAGCGTAAGGCTAACCAACCATTGTTTCATTGAGATTCTCCAACCCAGGATTCGCAATCTTGTAGTTTAATCTAGATACTTTCTTGATTGATGGGGCTGATCGCTATGCAACAAATCCTCTCCGGTATTCGCGTTCTAGAGCTTGGCCAATTAATCGCGGGACCCTTCGCAGCCAAGACCTTGGCAGATTTTGGGGCAGAGATTATTAAAGTCGAGTCGCCACAAGAGGGTGATCCATTACGCAAGTGGCGCATGCTGCATGAGGGAACCTCGGTCTGGTGGCAAGCGCAGTCACGCAATAAGCAATCGATTTGCATTGATTTACGCCAACCCGAGGGTCAGAATATTGTGCGACGTTTAGCCCAAGACGCTGATGTTTTGATTGAAAACTTTCGACCCGGCACCATGGAGAAATGGGGGATGGGTTGGGATGCATTGCATGCCTTAAATCCAAAGTTAATTATGTTGCGCGTTTCTGGCTATGGCCAAGATGGGCCGCGTCGTGATGAGCCTGGCTTTGCGGCGATTGCCGAAGCAACCGCTGGATTGCGGTATTTAACCGGGCATCCTGGACAGGTGCCCGCACGTGCGGGCTTATCGCTTGGTGACACGATTGCTGGTTTGCATGGTGCACTTGGTGTTTTGCTCGCTCTCTATGAGCGTGATGCCCGAGGTGGTCAAGGGCAAATGATCGATGTGGCACTCTACGAAGCGGTCTTTAATTTGACCGAGAGCCTTTTGCCAGAGTACCACGTTTTCGGAGCAATCCGCCAACCAGCCGGCGGTGCTCTACCGGGCATTGCTCCATCGAACGCATACCCCTGCAAGGATGGTCAATATGTATTGATTGCCGCGAATGGGGATTCCTTATTTAAGCGCCTAATGGATCTGATGAATCGCGCTGATTTAGGTAACGATCCCGAACTAGCGCGCAACGATGGACGGGCTAAACGTGCGGATGTCATTGATGAAGTAATCGGTCAATGGACCAGTCAACGAACTCTTGAGGAGATTCTGGAGGCCCTGCAGAGCATTTCCGTTCCTGCTGGACGTATTTATAGTGCGAAAGATATTGCGGAGGATCCGCACTACCGTGCGCGCGGTGTGATTGAAACCATTGTGAGTGCAGACGGTTTGAAAGTGGAGATGCCAGGCATCATTCCAAAGCTCTCCCAAAATCCTGGGCAAATTCGGCACCGCGCACCGACACTTGGCGAGCATACTGAATCCATTCTCAAACAACATGGATTTACTGCCGAGCAGATCCAGACCTTGAAGGACGGTGGCGTACTTCAGTAATGGAAGCTTTTATTCATTCGGTAATGGATTGGTTTGGTATGCCTACCGTGGGCTTGCCAGCAATCTTTATTGTGGCAGCGGTATCCGCAACGCTAATCCCGATGGGTTCAGAGCCCGTTTTATTTGCTTATGTCAGCTTAAATCCGGATGATTATTGGTTGGCGATTGGAGTTGCTACCTTAGGCAATACCTTGGGCGGGATGATTAATTGGGGTTTGGGATTACTTGCCCGTAATACCTATGAGTCATTACGGGGAGAGACCCATTCACGTGCACAGGCATGGCTTGAGAAACGCGGCCCCCCGATGCTGCTGCTTTCGTGGTTGCCAATCATCGGTGATCCTTTGTGTGTCGTGGCTGGTTGGCTACGTCTGAGATGGCTACCATGTTTAATCTACATGGCAATCGGTAAATTACTTCGTTACATGACCTTAACGTGGTTGCTGACCTCGATACCCAAGTCCTTTTGGCAAGAATTGGGACGCTTAGTGGGTCTATGAGAAGATAATTCTTTTATTGCTTTATACGAGGGTTGTCAGGATGGTTCTAAAAGGTAAAACCGCTTTAGTCACAGGCTCAACGAGTGGTATTGGTCTAGCGATGGCCAAAGCCATGGCCGCTCAAGGTGCTAATGTGATGATGAATGGGTTTGGCGAGAAGGATGCAGCGATCGCCGAGGTTAGGGCTTATGGAGTAGAGGTCGATTATCACGGTGCTGATATGAGTAAGCCCGATGAGATCGCGCAGATGATTGCTGCTACCGAAAAACGTTTTGGAGCAATTGATGTGCTCATTAATAATGCTGGGATTCAGCATGTTGCGAGCGTGGAAGATTTCCCTGTAGAGCGCTGGGATGCAGTGATTGCAATTAACCTGAGTTCAGCATTTCATGCAACCCGCTTGGCGCTTCCTGGAATGAAAAAACGCAATTGGGGGCGTATTATTAATATTGCTTCCGTTCATGGACTCGTGGCCTCGATACAAAAAGCAGCGTATGTCGCAGCCAAGCACGGCATTATCGGCTTAACCAAGGTGGTTGCACTAGAGACTGCCCGTACGGGAGTCACATGCAATGCAATTTGCCCAGGTTGGGTGTTAACCCCCTTGGTACAAAAGCAAGTCGACGCACGTGCACAGCGCGAGACGATTTCCAATGATGCAGCCAAATTAGCGCTGGTCTCCGAGAAGCAGCCTTCGGGTGAGTTTGTAAAGCCGGAGCAGCTCGCTGCGTTGGCTGTATTTCTGTGCGGACCGGATGCATCGGAAGTCCGTGGTGCCGCATGGAATATGGACGGCGGTTGGACAGCGCAATAAATCACTACCAAAATCAGAATAAAAAGAACTTTGTCATGCATCGAATTGTCATCGTAGGCGGGGGAGCAGGCGGGCTAGAACTGGCTACTCGCTTGGGGGATCGTTATGGCTCTCGCAAAGGAAAACCTGGAAAGTTATCCATTACGCTGATTGATAAAAATCGTACTCATATTTGGAAACCAAAACTCCATGAGATTGCGGCTGGTAGCATGGATTTGGGTGACCACGAAGTTGATTACATTGCGCAGGCCCACTGGCATCACTTTACCTATCGCATTGGTGAGATGATCGGTTTGGATCGCGAGCGCAAAGAGGTCATTGTTGCGCCGTACCGGGATCACCTTGGTACTGAAATTACCCCGCAACGCTCAATTCCTTACGACATTCTCGTCATGAGTATTGGCAGCCTCAGCAACGATTTTGCGACCCCTGGCGTTGAAGAATATGCTTTGCGCCTAGAGTCTCAAGATGATGCTAAAAACTTTCATCATCAAATGCTCAATGCGATTATTCGGGCACAGGCGCAAAGTAATCCTCTCTCACCCGACCAATTGCACGTGGCCATCATTGGCGCAGGGGCAACCGGTGTTGAGCTTGCTGCTGAACTACATCGCACCACCCGCGAAGTTGTTTCCTACGGTCTTGATCGGGTAGACCCCAATAAAGATTTGAAGGTCAGTCTGATCGAGGCCGCTCCCCGAATCTTGCCAGCCTTACCGGGACGTCTATCAAATGCAACTGAATCTTTATTGCAAAAGATGGGTGTTGAGGTGATTACGAATAAGAAAGTGGCGCGGGTGTTTCCGAAAGAGGTTCAGTTTAGTGATAACACGAGTCTACCCGCCGAATTGATTGTTTGGGCAGCCGGGGTCAAGGCGCCTGATTTCCTAAAAGATATTGGCGGCTTGGAAACAAACCGGATTAATCAACTCGTGGTGTTGCCCACGCTTCAAACCACGCGTGATCCCGATATCTTCGCCATGGGCGATTGCGCAGCTTGCCCTTGGCCGGAAGCAAATGAGGGGCAGGGTGGCTTTGTACCGCCGCGTGCCCAAGCAGCGCATCAACAAGCCTCTCATTTATTTAAGCAAATCCAATTGCGTCTTGAGAATAAGCCCCTGAAACCATACCGCTATCGTGATTTTGGATCCTTGGTTTCTTTAGGAAAGTACAGCACCGTTGGCAATATGATGGGCGGCCTCATTGGTGGCAACCTCATGATTGAGGGTGTTTTTGCCAAACTGATGTATTTATCTTTGTACAAAATGCATGAGTTGGCATTGCATGGTTGGGCAAAGGTGAGTCTTGATACCTTGGCGCGCATGATTACGCGTCGCACCGAGCCCCACGTGAAGTTGCACTAATTTAGTTCGCTGCGAACTTGAGCCGAGCGATCCCAGAGATTAGGGATCTGTGGTGAAGAGTAGCCTGAGACAAAGTTTTTGACAGATCCTGTTTGCGGGTCGTAGACATGGCGCTTCACAGCCCCAATATTGCCTCCATAAACATGGATGCTGATTGACGGCTTGTCATCAAAGGCATTCTTCACAATATGAATATCCCCGATGGTTGGGCTGACCTCATCCACATCACCAGGTAATAAGGTTTCTTCGTGACCGATTGCCTCTAATTGACCAGCGGCATTGCGGGCATAGCGTTGACCCTTTTCTGAACCTCGCAGCATGCCAATAAGCCCCCAAACCATATGATCATGAATTGGAGTGGCCTGGCCTGGTCCCCAAACAAAACTGACAACTGAAAAGCGTTCGAGTGGATCGGCATGCAATAAATACTGCTGGTAATACTGGGGGTGGGGAACTGCGCAGAAATCGGGCAACCAATCATCGGTCTTGATCAAATCTTGTAACAAGGCCTTGGCTTTGGGACGGACAATGTCCTCGGCCTGGCTCTGGCCTACCAATTGGGTCATTTCAGCCACAAAATGCCGCAAGGGCGCGATTTGGTCGGTTACAGCAGGGTTTGTCATATAACCATTATATGAATTTTTGATCATTTCTCTAGCAAGCAGCGATTGGCAAAGACCCTTAAAATAACCATGTTCTAATCAATTAATAACAAGGGATTGTCATGTTTGACCCCATTATGTTGAGTCGGATCCAGTTTGCCGCCAACATCACCTTCCATATCTTATTTCCCACCATCACGATTGCTTTAGGCTGGGTCCTGTTTTATTTCAAGATCAAGTTCAATCGTACTGGGGAAGTGTATTGGCAAGAAGCATACCAATTTTGGGTCAAGGTATTTGCGCTCACCTTCGCTTTAGGGGTTGTGAGCGGCATCACGATGAGTTTTCAGTTTGGCACTAATTGGCCAGGCTATATGGAGACCGTCGGTAATATTGCCGGACCATTGCTTGCGTACGAAGTACTCACCGCTTTCTTTCTTGAGGCCACTTTTCTTGGCATCATGTTATTTGGTGCAAAGCGCGTTTCACAGCGCGTTCATACCCTAGCAACCTTCTTGGTAGCCTTTGGCACCACCTTATCGGCATTCTGGATTATCGTGCTCAATTCTTGGATGCAAACCCCACAAGGCTTTGAGATGATCAACGGTCAGGCCCATGCGGTGAGTTGGATGGAGATCGTATTTAACCCATCGATGCCATATCGTTTTGCACACATGATGACCGCCTCATTCCTAACGGTATTTTTCTTACTAGCCGGTTTATCAGCCTATCGTTATCTGCAAGGCAGTCGAACTCAGGCCAATAAGGCCATTCTCAAGTTTGGCATCGTCGCGGCTGCAATTTTGACCCCCATTCAGATTTTCTTGGGGGATATGCACGGTCTCAATACTCTCAAGCATCAACCGGCTAAGTTGGCGGCAATGGAAGGAATCTGGGAGACTGGTAATGGCGTTCCTGCTGTTTTATTTGCCATTCCCGATGAAAAAACCCAATCCAATAAGTTTGAGATTGCGATTCCGAAGCTCGCCTCGTTTTATTTAACTCACGATTGGAATGGCGAGGTCAAGGGCCTTAAAGATTTTGACAAGGCCCCACCAGTCAAACCCGTCTTCTTTGCCTTTCGCATCATGGTTGGAATTGGCATGTTGATGTTGGCTTTATCTTGGTATGGGTGGTGGCGGATGCGGCATGGTCAAGATTTGCCCAATTGGTTAGCTCGCGCTTTTGTCTGGATGACCTTCTCAGGTTGGATCGCAGTCGTTGCTGGTTGGTATGTCACTGAAATTGGACGTCAGCCATATTTGGTACATGGTGTGCTCACTACTGCGCAAGCGGCCACGAAATTGCCTGGTGGCATGGTGTTTAGTAGTTTGATGATGTATTTGTTTCTCTACCTCACTTTAATCGTTGCCTATATCTGGGCCATTTTCTACATGGCACGACAGGCGGATAAAAAGAGTGCGGAGGCGCAATCATCTATCTCAATCCAGCCCGCATCTGCTTCATTTCAAACCTAAATGATCCCAGCTGATTGGTCGCAAGCCTCTGTATGGCTCCCCCTATTTTTCTTGGGGGCGATGGGCTTTGCGATGTTGTCGTATGTCGTGTTGGATGGCTACGATTTGGGAGTTGGTATTTTGCTCAATCGTGCTGGAGATGCTGATAAAGATGTGATGATCTCCTCGATCGGACCCTTTTGGGATGCCAATGAGACCTGGCTGGTACTTGGTGTGGGTATTTTGCTGGTTGCATTTCCATTCGCACATGGCATTGTTCTGACCGAACTCTATTTGCCAGTCGCGATTATGTTGGCTGGATTGATTCTGCGGGGCGTGTCATTTGATTTTCGGGCCAAGGTGAACTTAGCGCAAAAGCCGCTTTGGAACTTCTTATTCTATTTTGGTAGCTTAGTAACCGCGGTATCCCAAGGCGTAATGATTGGGCGTCATATTATTGGGTATGAATCGGGGGTATTGGGTTGGGTCTTTGCTGCCCTAGTCGGTATCTGCTTACCAGCGGGATACGCCTTGCTGGGATCAACCTGGCTCATCATGAAAACGGAGGGTGCGCTGCAGTTGCGAGCGATTTCGTGGGCGCGGGCAAGTTTATGGTTAACCGGATTAGGCATTGCCTTGATCTCAGCAGCAACGCCGTATTTCAGCCCGGAGATCATGAGCCGTTGGTTTAGCTATCCCAACATTGTTTGGTTGGCGCCGATTCCGATTGCGACCGCGCTCTTATTTCTAATCACGGATCGTGCACTGCATCAACTGAAAGCGAACCCCAGCCGGCGAGAATGGCTACCATTCACATCAACGGTTGCGATCTTTTGGTTATCGTTCTTTGGGATTGCCTATAGTTTGTTTCCTTACTTAATCGTCGATCGCATGACGGTGTGGCAAGCGGCCTCATCCACCCAATCCCTTTGGGTTATCTTCTGGGGAGCCATCGTGGTGTTACCAACCATCTTGGCTTATACCTTGTTCTCATACCGCATCTTTAAGGGTAAAACACAGCCACTGAGCTACTACTAAAGAGATCGTTAGAATAGGGTATTCCTTTTAAAGAGTGCCCATGAACGCCGCTGATCTCTCTGCCTTAAAACCGCTTGCTGGAATTCGTGTTCTCGAGATTTGCAATGTCGCCGCAGGACCATTTTGCGCTTTGCTGCTCGCTGATCTCGGCGCTGATGTCATTAAACTAGAGAACCCCGGTGCAGGAGATACACTCCGCGCGTGGCCTCCCCATACCGGCCCTGAAAATGATCGCCTCAGTGAGAACTTTGCTTCCTTAAATCGCAATAAACGCTCTGTTACTTTGGACTTAAAAAACCCAAACGATAACGCAAAAGCTAAAAATTTAATTGCCAACGCGGATGTACTGATTGAGAACAACCGTCCCGGTGTGATGAAACGCCTCGGCCTAGATTTTGATTCAGCCCTTGCCATCAATCCAAAACTGATTTATTGCTCGATTTCGGCCTATGGTCAAACTGGACCACGTGCTAACGAAGGTGGCTTTGATGTCACCATTCAGGCGATGAGTGGCATCATGAGTGTGACCGGAGAGCCCAATGGTGCCCCCGTCAAATGCGGTGTGCCAGTTGCGGATTTCACGGCTGGTTTGTACGGAGCAATGAGTATCTGTGCGCAATTGCGGGCCGTGGCGCAAACGGGTAAGGGCGTCCATATTGATGTACCGATGATGGGTACATCATTAGCAATTGCTGCCTTGCAAACCTCGGAGTATTTTGGGGTTGGCAAAGATCCAGTTAAATTAGGTTCAGCCCATCCTCGTAATGCCCCCTATCAAGCATTTAAGGCCAAAGACGACTATTTGGTCATGGCTGCTGGTACGCAAGCTCTTTGGGAAGCCGTTTGTCAGATCTTGAAGAGTCCTGAACTTTTGCAAGACGAACGCTTTACTAGCACGGCACTGCGGGCAAAAAACCAAATCGCTTTAAAAGAGTTGATCGAAGCAATCTTACAAAAAGATACCGCTGCTAATTGGATTACACAATTTAGCCAAGCAGGTGTGCCATGCTGTCCAATCAATCAATATTCCGCTGTTTTGAATGATCCACAAACCCTTGCGATGGGTTGGGTACAACCCATGGTGATGGCCAATGGTCAAGAAACTAAAACGGTGATTAATCCCATTAAATTTAATGGTGCAACGGCTCCCATTGAGCGCAGACCGCCGCGCTTGGGTGAGCATAATTCGGAGATCGTGGAGTGAATATGAACACCATACGGGTAGAGCATTCGGGGCACATTAAACGAGTCACCCTCAATCGTCCCGAGAAACGCAATGCAATTAGCTATGAGTTAGCTTCCGAGTTGCTCGCCGTCACCAAGGAGGCAGAAACTGATGGCACTCGATTGCTGATTCTACGAGGCGAGGGCCAGGGCTTCTGTGCCGGCTTTGATTTCTCAGACTTTGATGATGCGAGCCCTGGCGATCTGCTATTGCATTTTGTGCGCATTGAGCAAATGCTTCAAGCCATTGCCCATGCGCCATTTGACACGATGGCATTAGCCCATGGACAGACGATTGGGGCGGGAGCGGATTTACTCTTGGCGTGTCGTCATCGGGCGGGTTCGGAGGATATGCGCATGATGTTTCCTGGGGCTCGTTTTGGTCTGATCTTGGGTTCCCGTCGATTAGCAGAGTGCGTTGGTCCTGATCGAGCGCAACAGTTGATTGGAAACCCGCGCCGTATTGATGCGCATCAAGCGAAAGATTTTGGCATCCTGACCGCCGTTTTAGAGGCGACCGATTGGCATGCCTATGAGGCACAGGTTCTAGAGCATATTCTGGAGATTCCGGCGGATGCTCGAGCCATGGCGCTTCATGCTTGCAAACGCGATACCCGTGCCGTTGATTTATATGATCTGGTGCAATCGGGCTCGGTGCCTGATATTAAGCATCGTGTTGCCGAGTATCTAGCAAAAGTGAAAGCCGCAGCGAAGAAATAGCTAAGAAATAATTTAACCCTGACAAATCGTGTCGTACAAGCGATCAACTTTGCCTGCCAGGAGTACCTGGCTTGGCAAGGGGCGATCAACGAGTGTGCGTAAATCTGCTGCGCACTCGAGTAATAAATCCAGGTTCATATTGGTATGAGACCCCATCAGATCCAACATATGAACCAATTCCTCGGTGCAGATATTGCCAGTGGCTCCTGGGGCATAAGGGCAGCCGCCCAGTCCACCTAAAGACGAATCAAAGCGCACAATCCCGGCCTGTACAGCAGCTAGAGCATTAGCTAAGCCCATGCCACGCGTATTATGAAAATGCAACGTCCACTGCGTATTGGGGTACTTGGATTGCGCTTGCTCGCAAATTTCAGTGACTTGACGAGGATTGGCCATACCAGTGGTGTCGCAAATGCTAATACCGCGAACCCCTTGATCAACAAAATGATTAATCCAATGCATTAGTTCATGGATGGGAGTCATGCCGCTCATCGGACACCCAAAGCTAGTTGAAAGCGAGATATTGACGGCCACCTTGGATTGATGTGCCAAGACAATTACCTCGCTCAGAGCTTTGGCAGAATCAGCACGAGACATACGCAGATTGGATTGATTGTGGGTCTCGCTAACTGACATCACGAGATTAAATTCATCAACACCGACTGCAAGAGCGCGCTCAGCACCGCGTAGATTTGGGATTAGGACTGTATATTCGACCCCAGGGACGCGCTCAATGCCACGCATCACGGCCTCCGCATCAGCCAGCATCGGAATAGCCTTGGGGCTTGTAAAGGAGGTCACCTCAATCTTGGCATAGCCAGCATGACTTAAGCGATTAATTAAGCGAATCTTCTCCTCTGTGGGAATGAAACGCGGTTCTGCCTGAAAGCCATCGCGGGTAACCACCTCTTGGATGTAAATCCGACTTGACGGATTGGCTTGAGTTTGACTGGGCATATGACCTCGTTGATTAGACTAATGGTTATGCAAAACCTTATTTTAATTAAGAAAACCCGATTTCGGGATGGATAAAACAAAAATTCCAGAATGGTCTATAGTTACAGCACTGAGTTTTTATCAACGTGTTCGCTCTGTTACTAATAAAGGAAAAAAATGGAACATACATTGCCCCAGTTGCCTTATGCACTTGATGCACTAGCGCCTTATATTTCAAAAGAGACATTGGAGTATCACTATGGCAAGCATCATCAGACTTATGTGACCAATCTGAATAATCTCATCAAGGGAACCGAGTTTGAGAACTCTGGCCTCGAAGAGATTGTTAAAAAATCATCAGGCGGCATCTTTAATAATGCCGCTCAGGTATGGAATCACACCTTCTATTGGTTTGGTTTAAAGCCAAACGGTGGCGGTGCGCCATCGGGTGCCTTAGCAGATGCGATCAATGCGAAGTGGGGCTCGTTTGATAAGTTCAAAGAAGAGTTCACCAAGTGCGCAGTGGGTACGTTTGGATCGGGCTGGGCCTGGTTGGTTAAGAAAGCGGATGGTAGTCTCGATTTAGTATCGACTAGCAATGCTGCGACACCATTAACAACCGATGCGAAGCCACTGTTGACCTGTGACGTATGGGAGCACGCGTATTACATTGACACTCGGAATGCTCGTCCTAAGTATGTCGAGAATTTCTGGAATCTCGTGAATTGGGATTTTGTTAGCAAAAACTTCGCATCCTAAATACAACAAAGAACCCATATGACATCGATTCTGAGCTCTTTAGGTAAGACCGTCCTAGTCGGATTTATCCTGCTTGCCCTCATTGTGGTCACCCTAGGGGGATCCAATGTGGGGAGCTCAGCGTGGGTAACCTTTGCATTTCGTTTCCTGCATGTGATTTCTGGGGTGATGTGGGTGGGCCTGTTGTGGTATTTCAACTTTGTACAGATTCCATCCATGCCAAAGATTCCGGATGAACAAAAGCCTGCGGTGGCGAAAGTGATTGCACCAATGGCCTTGAAATGGTTTCGTTATGCAGCAATGGCTACGGTATTAACCGGATTTACTCTCGCTGTACTCAATGGCTATGCCCATCAAGCATTCACACTCCAGCAACCTTTTTTAGCAATTGGCCTAGGCATGTGGATTGCCTTAATAATGGCGTTTAATGTTTGGTTCGTGATTTGGCCCAATCAGAAACGTGCACTCGGGATTGTTGAAGTTGATGCAGCAACCAAAGCCAAGTCCGCACGTATCGCCATGCTCACCTCGCGGATCAATACGATTCTATCGATCCCCATGTTGTATTTGATGGTAGCTCAGCAAAACGGCGGTTTGTAAGAAAGCCTTCAGTCGTTAAAACTGATAAAGACACCCTGGGTTCTCGCTCAGAACCTGCTTACGAATCTCTGGATCAGGGATCCACACGTGTAGTAAATCTAAAAGATCTGCATCGTTTGGCATCGTTCCTTTGACCATCACATGGGGCCAGTCCGTGCCCCATACCACCTGCCTTGAATTCGCAGCAATCAAGGCATGTGCAAATGGATTGGTATCGGAGTAGGGGATTCTTTCCTCGGTTGTAATTCGATAGGGGCCGGTAAGCTTGACCCAAGCCCGCTCCTCGCGCATTAGCGATAACAGGTTTTGAAATCCACGATCTTTGACGCCAAGATTTGTTTTTAAATACCCAAGATGTCCTAGAACGACTGGGACCGGGAAATTCGATAAGAGTTGTGCGAGGTCGGGGAACTCATTAACGTGCATCAGAAACTCTAAATGCCAGCCAAAGGGTGCAATCTGGTTCGCTAATTTGGTTAATTGCTTGATTGGTAAAACACCTTTCGCTTCAGCAAGATCGACAATATTGCAGCGCACTCCACGAATTCCAGCACGATGAAGATCTTCTAATGCTGTATCGTTAATATGCCAATCCGCCACCGCGACTCCCCGAAAGCGCGATGGATTGGTTTTAATTGCTGCAAGCAATGCACGATTATCGGTTCCATAAATACTGGGCTGGACCAATACCGATCGTTGAACGCCTAGGCTGTCGAGTAGTGCCTGATATTGTGAAAGTAAGGCATCTGGGGGCGTATAGATCCGATTTGGTATGTAGGGATACAAGGATTGAGGACCACAGATGTGCGCATGGCAATCCGTTGCGTTCTCAGAAAGAACGAGACCAGGCTTTTTGAGGGCCTGGTCTGGTGCTTGGCAAAGGGGAGCGTTATTGTGGTTCAATCCCAGCGTCTTTAGCAATCTTGGTGTACTTGCTGATTTCACTCCGAACAAACTTTTCGGTTTCGGCAAGATTCATTGGTTTGATGGTGATGCCTGCTTTGGCATATGCCGATTTCACCTCAGAGTCACCTAGGGCACGATTGATATCCGTATTGAGTTTTTGCAAGACCGCTTGCGGTGTTGCTGATGGTGCCCAAACGCCGACCCACAAACCAATCTCAAAGCCAGAAAAACCTTGCTCAGCAATCGTGGGAATATTGGGGGCTGCCTCAGCGCGGGTGGCACCGGTTACGCCCAATGCGCGAACTTTACCACCCTGAATTTGTGAGATGGCAGTTTGTAAAGGAGCCATGTAGTAGGCGGTACGTCCAGCAATAGTTTCTTGAATCGCTTCAGGAGATCCTTTAAAGGGGACGTGCAGCATTTTGATACCAGCGGTTTGATTGAAATACTCAGCCGCTAAATGGGTTGAGCTACCGACACCAGCGCTAGCAAATGGAATATCACCTGGTTTTGCTTTGGCGGCATTAATCAAGTCTTTAAGAGTCTTATAGGGGCTATCAGCCGACACAACAAGGGCGTATGGACTGCTTCCTAAAATATTGACATCGGTGAGGCTCTTTAGGTCATAAGGCAGTTTTTTATAAATGGCAGGATTGGCGGCATAGGATGCGGATTGAACCAAAAGGGTATAACCATCAGGTTCAGAGTTCACCACCACACCAGTACCTAGCAAGCCACCAGCACCGGGACGGTTTTCAATAATGACGGGTTGCTTCCAGGTTTCTGAAAGGCTTTTAGCAACAATACGCCCAGCAATGTCAGCACCCGATCCAGGCGTGAGAGGCACGACCATTTTGACGGTTTTGTTAGGATAGTTAGCTGCCGCGCTTTGTGCTTGAATTGGCAGGCTAAATGCCCCAGCAAATGCAAGCGTGGTTACGCCAATCAGATATTTCTTGAAACTAAATTGCATGATGTCTCCTTTTTATTATGACTGCTTGTCTACTATGCCACAGAATCTAAAAATCCCCGCAGTGCATGGTTGAACTCAGCCGGTTTTTCGATATTGGATAGATGGGCCGCTTGATCAATCGCGATCAGCGAAGAATGGGGAATAAGCCGATGCAGGACGGTGGATTGCTCATAGGTACACGCTGGATCCTGCCTACCTAACAAAATCAGAGTTGGCGCCTTAATTTTCAAGAGCATCGTCGATTGCGCCATATCCCGAACGGCACTGGCGCAGCCCAGATAGCCCTCCACTGGTGTAGCTAAGATCATCTTTCGTACCCGTTCAATTTGATCTGGCTCGCGCTCAATAAAATCGTTTAAGAACCAACGTTTGATCGTTCCATCTACGAGGCCGGCGATTCCTTGTGATCTCACAATGGCAAAACGCTCCTCCCACATGCTGCGCGGAGGCATCTCGCTGGCGGTATCACAAAGACTTAGCGATAGAACACTCTCTGGATAGTTAGCACCAATGTATTGGCAAATCATGCCCCCCATGGAGAGACCTGCAAAATGCGCCTTCTTAATTCCCAGAGCATTCATCAGGGCAACCAGATCTTCCGCTAGAAGGGCAATGCTATAGGGGCCCGGCGTTACTTCGCTTTGACCATGGCCGCGCGTGTCATAACGAATCACTCGATAGCGGTCAGTGAGCGCAGGCAGAGTGCGATCCCACATTTCTAAACTGGACATCAGGCTATTACTCAAGAAAACGGGGGGACCATTCTCCGGACCATCGATTTGATAAGCGATCTTGATTTGATTAGCATTTATAAACTGTCTCATGGTTTTATCTCCTTGAGACGCTATTTTTACACTAATAAATCTTAGCTTCTCCAGCAGGTCGATTCTTAAAACGCTTATGGACCCAATAGTATTCGGCTGGACGCAGACGAATCGCATTTTCAAAGCATTGATTAAGTCGAGCGGTATCGGCTTCTTCATCATCACTTGGAAATGACTCAAGTGCTTTACCGATATGACAAATGTATCCAGAGCGATCAGGATTAAGAGTTGTTTGCATAATACAAACTTCGGCACCGCTGAGTTTGGCTAATCGTGAAATCGCGTTAATCGTATTGGCTTGAACACCAAAGAATGGAACAAATACCGAGTCTTTGATACCAAGATCGATATCAGGTGCGATGAAAACAAAATTACCATTTTTAATCTCTCGGACCGTCTCGATGAGATGCCCTTGCCTTGGAATGGATCGTCCACCAAAGCGACCGCGCCACTCGATGATCTTTTGATCAAAAAATGGATTTTTCATCTTTTGATAGAGCGTCACTCCCCGCGGCCAATCCATTTTCTCGGCTAAGGCACACAAAGCAATGCCACCTTCAATGCCTACAAAATGGGGGTTGACCAAAATGCGGGGCTTTCGGTCCCCTAATTCAATTTCAGAATCAATCTGAATCATTTCATTGATCTGAGCGGGGGTGCCAAGCCAAATCCGACTGCGTTCCAAAATACTGCGCCCAAATAACTGCCAATGTTGCAAAGCCAACACCTCAATTTCTTTAGCAGATAGTTTTGGAAAACAAAGACGTAAGTTAATTAAGACCACGCGCTGACGATCGCTTGGTATATGGGCGACGATCCATCCTAAACCACGACCCAGTTGAATAATCCATGCATATGGAAGAATTAGGACAAAGCGTAACAGTGATACAGAGAGGTGGTTAAAAAAGGTTTGCAAATAAGTCCTCGTGAGGTATCACTATATACCTCAATAAAGACCCTACAAACTATAGCGTAAACTGCGTACATGAGACAAACCATTTTGCGGATCCTCTGGGTTTTGGGTGGGGCAAGTGTGGCGTTGTTTTTGGCCTTGCATGTGGTTCGTCCACAAGATTCCACCTTATTACTTGCCTCCTTGGGTGGCTCAACACTATTCTTGTTTGGTCTAACAACACTGCCGCCGACGCAGCCCAGGGCATTATTTGGTGGCCATCTCCTATCTGCCCTCATTGGAGTGATCTGCTATCAAGTCTTTGGCGATTCAACTTGGGTATTGGTCGTATCGGTGCTTATTACGATCGCGGTGTTATTGCTAACGAAGACAGTGCATCCGCCCGCAGGAGCCAACCCCTTGATCATGATTCATGCGCATGCTGGGTTTATGGATATTTGGACCCATGTTCTGCTGGGCGTCCTCGTATTGGCTGCCACCACATTTGTTTGGTCACGACTTGGGATCGGCACTGCAAAGTACCCTATCAAATGGAATCAGGAGTCTCCGCCCGGACCCCATTGGGGTCCTTGGGGATCAGTCTAAGCTTGATTAATTAACAAACGAACCGCTTTGGCTAATTCGAGTGGAGTCATGCCATTAGGCCCGATTCCGGATTGAACCAGTTGATCAGCGGCGCGCGCATGAAGCTCAACGGCAAGACAAGTTGCCTCCCATAAATTGAGATGATGGCGAATCCCTTGAGCCGCAAGTGAGGCGATAAGGCCTGTTAGGACGTCCCCCATGCCACCGGTTGCCATGCCAGGATTACCCGCTTGACAGGTATAGATCGCATCAGCTGGCGAACCAACTAATGTATCGTGACCTTTGAGAACCACATAGCATCGAAATCGATCAATTAGTAACTGAATAGCCCCTGATCTATTGGCCTGAATCTCACCCGCCGATACACCCAATAAACGAGACGCCTCGCCGGGGTGAGGCGTAATTGTGCAGGGATCTTTACGCTCTCGTAATAATTGCGCTAACCGTGGGTGGTCAGCAATCAGATTTAAGGCATCCGCATCTAAGATCAGTGGACCAGAGAAGGCAAGACCTGCCTCCAAGAATTGCAAAGCTTGGTCACCCAAGCCCAAGCCGGGACCAATCGCAAGGCAATCCGGTTGTATGCGCTCAATGAAATCATGGGCGTTGACCACCTCACTAATGTCCTGAACCATCAACTCCGGTTGATCAATCTGCACATGAGCCGATTTAGAATCCAAGACCCCAATAATCGTCCAGCCCGCGCCACTATAAAGCGATCCATACGCGGATAAAAAAATAGCACCTGCCATACCTGGTGCACCACCTATTAGCAATACCTTCCCCATATCGCCTTTATGCTCATGGGGCTTACGAATCAAGCGGGCACGCAGCGCAAGGGTATTTAGGTTTGGCATGACTAGAGAGGGTAGGTGCTATGAAGCTGAGGCAGATGAATATGGTCCCAGCCCAGTTGTGAATGGATGGCTGCCTTCAGTTGTTCTGCAGCATAGGGTTCTCCATGCGTAATATAAATATGCGTTGGAGCTTGTCGAAATCCTTTTAACCAACGTATGAGTCCAGCCTGATCAGCATGGGCTGATAAACCGCCAATGGTATGGATAGAGGCTTTGACAGAAATTTCCTTACCAAATAGATGAACGATTTTTGCTTGATCAACAAGCCGCCGTCCCAATGTCCCTTCTGCCTGAAAACCGGTGATGATGATCGCATTATTACGGTGAGGTAGATTCCATTTGAGATGGTGCACAATGCGACCGGCCTCGCACATGCCGCTAGCAGAGATCACAATGGCGCCGCCTTTAATGCGATTGAGTGCTTTGGACTCTTCAACGTCGGCAATAAAACGTAAATCTAGGCGGTTAGGGTTGTTTTGATACCAATCGAAGATAGCCTGCGCTGCTTCATCGAGGGAGGAACGATATTCCTCGGTCAATCGAGTCACAGATGTAGCCATTGGCGAGTCAACCCAGATATTAAGATACGGCAAACGTTTGCGCCGAATTAAATCCATTAATACAAAAATGATTTCTTGGGTGCGACCAACCGCAAATGCGGGAATGATGATATTGCCATTGTGCTTGAGTGTATTCGTAATGACCTCTACGAGCTCATTCTCTGTGTCCTGTAGCGATCGATGTAAGCGATCGCCATAAGTCGATTCCACAATTAAGGTGTCAGCATGCTCAATTAGCTCAGGGTCGTTCATTAGCGGCCGCTCAAACATTCCTAAATCACCCGAGAAGACGGTGCGATGACTTTGTTGATTTTCTTTTTGAATATCGATCACCGTAATTGCGGCTCCCAGGATATGCCCGGCATCTAAAAATTCAATTTCGATCCCTTGACCAGGGCTAAAGCGGCGGTGATAAGGTACGGCCTTAAGTTGCGCTAAGCAATCGATGGCCTCGAGGGTGCTATAAAGAGGAACTGGAAGATCACCTTTCCAGCGGCCCTGAGCTTGTTTGCGTTGAGCGCGTTCATAATCGGCTTCTTGCAGATGCGCGCTATCCAAAAGCATGATTTTGAGTAAAGAGGCTGTCGCAGGAGTGCAATAGATAGCCCCCCGAAACCCTTGGGCGCATAAGCGCGGCAATAATCCACTGTGGTCAATATGTGCGTGGGTCAGAACCACAAAATCGAGCTCACGGGGAGAAATTGGGAGTTCAGCCAAATTTTTATCGTCCGCCTCTCGACCTCCTTGAAACATTCCATAATCCACCATAAAGCAGTGGTGAACCCCACATGCTTTGCCGCGGATAAGGTATTTGGAGCCGGTGACCTCTTGGCCCGCGCCAAGGAATTGAATATGCATAAAAAAATTAGGGATATAGGCGGCTGAATTTGATATGGATCAAGGGAATACCCAATAATATTGCTACACTGCTAGCACTGATTACATTGTGGAGGAGGATCATATGAAAATACTACTACCAATTGACGGCTCAAAGACTTCGTTGAGTGCGGCCAAATACGTTGCTCAATTAGTTGGCAATATGCGCAGTAAGTGTTCCGTTACTCTGATTAATGTCCACGATGACTTCGGCCTCAATCACGTTAAGCAATTTGTCAGTAAAAGCGTAGTGGATGACTATTTACGTGAAATCAGTGAGAAAGAGTTAAAGCCCGCCCAGAAAGTTCTGGATGCAGCAGGCGTTAAGCACAACATGATCATCAAGCGCGGTCATGTGGCGCAAGAAATTCTACAAACTGCCACAAAAGAAAAGTTTGACATGATTGTGATGGGCGCTAAAGGTCGTGGCGGTATGCTCGATCTCTTGATTGGATCAGTTGCTCAACGGGTTGTATCATCAGCCAAGCAGCCTGTTCTCTTGGTGAAGTAATTTGCCATGAACACGATAGAAGGGCTGCCTTGGCAGCCCTTTGTTTTTGTTTGACCTAAAGCGCTTTCATTATCAAACCAATTGCAACGAGCCCCGAGAATCCGGCAAAAATGAGCTGAGTCCATTGGCTACTGATGCGAGGAGCGATTAGGCGACCTGCCATCATTCCGACAATGGCGCCGATTGCGAACGGGATCGCCACTAACCAGTTCATGGTCCCCGCCAGCCCTGAGCCCACAACACCTCCGAGTGAAATCAGAGACAGAACGCCCAAAGAGGTAGCAACGATCGATTGTATTGGTAGATCACTGATGCGTTTGAGTGCTGGAACAATTACAAAGCCACCCCCAACACCTAAAAGACCTGATAAAAATCCTGCCAGCGCTCCAGAGCCAATCAGAGCCCGTGCGCAAGGGACGGTCCAAATCAAACGACCAATCGATAAATCAAGGGAGCAGGGTACCGCTTTTGGTTCTTTATATACGCCCTTGGATTGCTGGTAGGCCTCTATGAAAATTCGTCCAGCGACGTAGAGGAGAACCAAAGAAAAAATCAGCATTAAGGGTCGATTGGGAATTTGGTGGGCTAACCAAAGCCCTGCGGGGGAGAGCAGCAAGCCTGCTAAAGCTAATAGCATGGCAGCGCGGTAACGCAATAATCCAGTTCGTAATGCCATGATGGCACCTAGTGCGGATGCTACGGTTACTGCCAATAGTCCAATAGGACTTGCCTCAACCATGGGCAGATGGAGAACAAAGACAAGCAAAGGAACCGATAAGATCCCACCCCCGGCACCCGTTAGCGCCATGATGAGGCCAACGAATACACCAAGCCCTGCGGGGATGAGGTGGGGTTGTAAAAGACCGATTAAATCCATCAAGATAGTATCAACGACTTGCCATTAGTTAAACTATAATATATTATATATTTATATATATTGTAATTCATCTTGAATAGGGGGTAAAGCATGCAAAAGCCAATCGTTAAAGCCTTTTTCGATCAGGGAACATGGACCTTTACCTACGTGGTTTATGAAAAACCGAATACGCCATGCGTGGTGATTGATTCGGTGCTGAACTATGACCCAAAATCTGGCCGTACTAAGACGAAGTCTGCCGATGAGGTCATTGCCTTCGTCAAAGAACAGGGGCTCACCGTGGATTGGATTTTAGAGACCCATGCACATGCGGATCACCTCAGTGCTGCGCCGTATCTTCAAAAGCATCTTGGTGGCAAGATCGCCATTGGTTCGCATATTCAGGATGTGCAAAAAGTATTTAAAGGAATATTCAATCTTGAGAGTGACTTTCCGACCAATGGCTCCCAATTTGATTACTTGATCGAAGAGGGCCGGGATTTGCATGCAGGTAAATTAATCATCCACCCCTTATTTGTTCCCGGACATACACCAGCATGCATGGCTTATGTGATTGGTGACGCCATCTTTGTTGGCGATACGATCTTCATGCCCGATGTTGGGACTGCACGTTGTGATTTCCCGGGCGGGAACGCCAATACGCTGTACCAGTCGATGCAAAAGATTTTGTCCTACCCAGATGACACACGTTTATTCATGTGCCATGATTACCCACCTACCGATCGCCCGATCGCCTATGAAACCACGGTAGGCGAGGAGAAGCGGAAAAATATTCATGTGCATCAGGGGGTCACCGAAGCTCAGTTTGTGGAGATGCGTAATCAGCGTGATCAGACCTTGGAGATGCCAGTTTTGATCTTGCCTTCGATTCAGGTCAATATTCGTGCCGGTCACCCACCTCCGGCCGAAGCAAACGGTAAGACCTATCTCAAAATCCCGTTTAACGTTCTCTAATTGGTGACTCGATGGCTATCAATATCAATTTAAAGAAAATGCGCCAATCGGCTGATAAGGCAGTTGATTTGATGAAAGTTTTGGGAAATCGAGACCGAATGATGTTGTTATGTGAAATTAACCAGGGGGAAAAATGTGTGGGCGAGTTGGAAGATTCTTTGGATATTCATCAGCCAACCCTCTCACAGCAACTAACGGTACTCCGAAAGAAAAAACTGGTTAAAACACGTCGCGATGGTAAGCAAATTTATTACTCCAGCGCTAACCCTGTGGCGATGTCGGTAATGAACTTGCTATACCAAAACTACTGTAAATAACGAATGGATTTAAAAGGAGGTTTATGATGCAATGTAATGTTGGCCATACAGATCGGGTCTTGCGAATAACTGCAGGAAGTTTATTAATTCTTTTATCTTTAAGCGGAGTGATTGGAGCATGGGGCTGGATCGGGGTTGTGCCATTAGCAACCGGCATCTTTCGTTTCTGCCCAGCGTATCCGCTCTTAGGGATGAATACTGCCAAGAAAAAGTAGCAGATTAATCATGGGTAGTTTTAAGGAAGACGTCAAAGAGACCGCTGTTGCGCTTCTTGAAACGGCTCAGGACCAGTACCGTGATGCCGTCAGTTTCGTTAAAGAAACATGGCCTCTGCTTGTTCTTTTGGCCATTATCCTAATTGGCCTCATCGCCTACTGGAATCCACCGCCTCCGCGGCATATTGTGATGGCCTCTGGCATCGAAGGGGGGTCGTACGAGCAATTGGCAGCGAAGTATGTGGAGTTCTTTGCAAAAAAAGGTGTCACCATTGAGCTGGTGCGTACCGAAGGCTCCCAAGAAAACATTAATCGTCTCGCCGATCGTAAAGATCCGGTCCAAGCGGCTTTTGTTCAGGGCGGATCCTTGCATGTCAAACAAGTTCCCGGTATTGAGTCGCTTGGCAGTATTGACTATGAGCCGATCTGGGTTTTCTATAAAGGGTCATTTGTAAAAAACGGCCTTTTAGATCTCGATCGATTTGCTAAGGCTCGCTTAGCGATCGGTCCCGAGGGTAGTGGCACCCATGTTCAGGCGATGAAAATCTTGGGAGCGGGAGGCGTTACCCGTATGCCAACCTTTTTATCACTCGAAAACGATCAAGCAGTGGTTGCTCTACAAAAGGGCGAAGTTGACATGGTAGTCATGGTGGATGGCTTGCGCGCTAAAAATGTACAGACTTTATTAAATGATCCGAATATTAATATTCTCAACTTTGTTCGAGCCGCTGCCTACACAAAAAATATTCATTACCTTGAAGAACTCGAAGTGCCTATGGGCAGCTTTAATATTGCGCGTAATTTTCCGCCCACTGATACCAAAATGATTTCGACCGTCACCAATTTGTTAATTGATGATCGGATGCACCCAGCCATTCAGTTTCTATTTTTAATGGCAGCACAAGAGATTAATGGCAAAGAATCCTTTTTTGCTAAGCGTGGCGAGTTCCCTGCATTTATGAACTCGGAATTTCCAGAAAGCCCCATTGCGCAACAGTTTCAGCAGCGCGGTTTACCGGTCTTAATGGATTTCTTGCCATTTTGGGTAGCTGAGTTTATTCATCGGATGTTCTTTACCTTACTGCCATTCTTTGCGATTGCCTACCCCATTGTTCTTTCTTTGCCGAGTTATCGTTTAAGGCGCGTGCGAGCAAAACTCAATCGCATCTATGGAGAGCTAAAGTTGTTTGAGAATAATTTATTAATTAGCTACGATCCCAATAAGATTCCCGAGTATTTGGAAAGGCTAGCGGATATGGAAAGGCGTGCTTTAGCCCTAAAAGTTCCAAAGAGCATTTCCAGCGATTTTTATACGCTAAGAGGTAGTATCGATTATGTACGCAACGCACTGAATCGGGGCGATCATCAAATTCTGGGTCGTGAGAGTTCCATTTGATTTGGGATGCCATCATTGTTGGTGGCGGAGCTGCTGGGCTCTTTTGTGCTGGAATTGCTGGTCAACGCGGTAAAAAAGTTCTGGTACTGGATCACGCCCCAGCATTGGGAGAGAAGATTCGTATCAGTGGTGGCGGGCGATGTAATTTCACAAATCTGAACTCAGCTCCCGAGCATTTTTTATCCCTCAATCCCCATTTTGTAAAAAGCCCCCTGGCGCGGTATTCATCAAAGGACTTCATTAGTCTCGTACGTGAGTACCGCATTCCGTTTCATGAAAAACATCGTGGCCAACTATTCTGTGACGATTCTGCAAAAGACATTATTCAGATGCTACTAACTGAGTGCCATAAGGGTGGTGTCACTATTCAGCATCCAGTATCTGTTACCCAAATTATCAAATCGAAATCGAACTGGACTTTAGAAACAACCGATGGAATCAAGCAAACCACTCATTTGATTATTGCGACCGGGGGGTTGCCGGTTCCCGCAATTGGCGCGAGTGATTTTGCTCTGCAAATTGCCAAGCAGTTTGAAATCCCAACTACTCCGGTGCGCCCCGCATTGGTGCCACTTTCGTTCACCTCTAGCGAGTTTTCAGTATTCACCAGCTTGGCTGGGATCAGCTTTGAAGCCAGCGTCCAGGCAGGACATCGTAACCATGGTTATGGAACCTATCGTTTTGATGAAGATCTATTGATTACCCATAAAGGACTCTCTGGCCCCGCCATTTTGCAAGCCAGCAGCTATTGGCAAGAGGGCGAAGCGATCCATATCAATTGGCTGGGAAAGACTGATTTTGATGCGCTCTTTTCTGAGGCGCACCAGAAAACGGTCGATGCCATCCTTACGGAGATATTGCCGCAACGCGTTGCACAATTACTAACTGAGCAACTCAAGCTCAATAGACGCAATTGGGCAGAGGTATCTAAGAAAGATCGAGGAGCCTTGCGCAATCATTTAACCAAGGCGCAGATGAAGCCCGCGGGAACTTTGGGATGGAAAAAAGCGGAGGTCATGTTGGGTGGGGTCGATACCAAAGCATTGGATGGCAAAACCATGATGGCTAAACAACATCAGAATCTTTACTTCATTGGCGAGTGCGTGGATGTTACGGGCCATCTTGGAGGGCATAATTTCCAGTGGGCCTGGTCGTCGGCGTTTGTTTGTGCAAATGCACTGGCTGGCTAGAATTCGATTTCAATAGATTACATGGGGAGTGGTGATGGGCTTACTAATTGATCGTGTTGATCATCTGGTGCTAACGGTTACAGATATCGAGAAAACCACGCAGTTTTATGAAAAGGCGCTCGGTTTTGAACGGGAGTTTTTTAAAGGGCCTGAAGGGCAACCTCGTTATGCTTTGTTATTTGGTCAATACAAGATCAATCTGCAAGATAAAAATACCGAGACCCCGACCAAGGCAAAAGTGCCAACTATTGGGGCAGGTGATTTTTGTTTGATCTCTAAGGTGCCACTCGATGACGTCATTGCGCACCTCCAACAAGTTGGCGTGGTGATCGATACCGGACCCGTGCAACGGCGAGGCGCCTTGGGCCCCATTCGCTCGGTGTATTTTAGGGATCCAGATGGAAACCTGGTTGAAGTGGCCGAGTACGTCTAATTTTCACTACTATGTCCCTCAAAAGCCCCAATATGGGGCTTTTTTCTATTTTATTAAACAATTGATTTAAAAGGATATTTTTATCCTTATTCCCATATAAAGGCATATTGACACCTAAATATGTATATTTTTATTGACAAAGATATATGTAAAATTAGAATTACACTTATGAAAAGTAGGTTATTACGATTTTGTGGCAGAGGGTGTCATAAAACCCGCGTGCGGGTGGAGCACGAGTAGTAGGGTGTCTTTCAAAGGGAGAAAACTATGTCAGACCCAAACAAGGTATGGCCCACCGGCTTAACGGAGGCTGAATCTGAAGAGTTACACCGTAATCTGATTCAGGGCACGCAGTTTTTTGGCATGATCGCAGCTCTTGCCCATTTGCTTGCGTACATTTATTCGCCTTGGCTGAAATAAGGAGATAAAAATGATTTACGGAAAAATGTGGTGTGTCGTAAAACCATCCGTCGGGATCCCATTGTTCTTGGGCGCCTGCGCAGTTGGTTCATTTGCTGTTCATACAATGATTCTCAACAATACAACGTGGGTTAAAGCATTTTTGAATGGCAATGCTGATAAAGTGGCTAGCGCCTCAGCATCGGCAGCAGCAGCACCTGCAGCACCTGCAGTGAAGAAGTAAAGTACTTTAATTTTTCACTAGTCCGAGGTCGGCGGGCCTCGGACTTTTTGCATTTTGATAGTGAGTCTTGACGCCGGTTGATCCTGATGGTGAGATAGCTATACATGAAACGCTTAAGCGAGAAACTCGTGCAATCCTGGACCAGCCTTGGTCCTAAATTTCTGCCGTTTGCGGATGCCGCTACTCCCGATTTACCCCTTTCGCGACTGCTGCGCCTTTCTTTATTTCAAGTTTCGGTTGGTATGGCCTTGGTCTTATTGATTGGCACGCTCAATCGCGTGATGATCGTTGAGCTTGGGGTGCCTGCTTCCTTAGTGGCGATGATGGTTTCATTGCCGCTCGTGTTTGCACCATTTCGAGCATTGATTGGTTTTCGCTCCGACACCCATCGCTCTGAGCTTGGCTGGCGACGCGTCCCATACATTTGGATGGGAACACTCGTACAGTTTGGCGGACTTGCAATCATGCCATTTGCCTTACTAGTTCTATCTGGCGGCGGTCAGTCCGCAAATGCTCCTGCTTGGATTGGTCAGGCCTCTGCCGCATTGGCATTTTTGCTGGTAGGCGCTGGTATTCATATCACCCAGACCGTTGGCTTGGCGCTAGCGACTGACTTAGCGCCACAAGAATCGCAACCCAAAGTGGTTGGTCTCATGTATGTGATGCTGCTCCTTGGAATGATTGTGAGCGCTTTTGTGTTTGCAGCAGTCTTAGAGGATTTTTCACCAGGTCGTCTGATTCAGGTGATTCAGGGATGCGCAATTACGACGATGATTCTGAATGTGATTGCGCTGTGGAAGCAGGAGACCCGTGATCGAAATCGTCGTTTTAAGAATCCCGACCAACCCACGTTTAAACAATCTTGGGAGCTCTTTTGCAAAGGCGATCACGCTATTCGTCGTTTAACTGCAGTTGGTTTGGGAACCATGGCGTTCACCATGGAGGATGTTCTGTTAGAGCCCTATGGTGGCGAGATTCTAAAACTCAGTGTTAGCTCCACCACATTCTTGACGGCAACCTTGGCAATCGGTGGCTTAATCGGATTTGGTCTTGCATCGCGTGTGCTCAGTCGTGGGGCTGATCCATTTCGGATGGCCAGTATGGGTGCGCTGCTTGGCTTACCCGCCTTTGTGGCAGTGATTCTTGCAGCCCCCTTAGCCTCCGCATCGCTCTTTAGCTTCGGGGTCTTTCTTATTGGTTTTGGAGGTGGCTTATTTGGTCATGGCACATTAACCGCCACCATGAATCTAGCGCCGCCGGAGCAACGCGGATTGGCTTTGGGTGCCTGGGGTGCTGTGCAGGCCACGGGAGCAGGGATTGCAATGGCTCTGGGCGGAGTGATTCGTGATCTTGTCAATTACTTCGCGATAAACAGTTACTTCGGT
This sequence comes from Polynucleobacter sp. HIN5, assembly GCF_030297555.1. Lineage (NCBI taxonomy): Bacteria > Pseudomonadati > Pseudomonadota > Betaproteobacteria > Burkholderiales > Burkholderiaceae > Polynucleobacter > Polynucleobacter sp. HIN5. The sequence goes on from NZ_AP028136.1 coordinate 681,737, forward strand.
GCCGCTCTAGTAGATCCAAGCACGGGATATATTGCTGTATATGCCATTGAGATCGTGCTCTTGGTTGCAACGATCGTTGCGATGGCTCCATTCATCAAGCAACGGGTAATGCCGCAACCCTTGCAAACGAGTTCAGGCAATATGGGTCGTAGTTCTTAATCAAGGAGAAAGCGATGGAAGCAGGTTACGTTGTTGCAATTTTGATCGTTGCGATTGGCGCTATGGTCACCATTCGGAACATGAATCGCCGCAAGTAAGTATTGCTTAGGAATCGCCTTTGCGCTTTTTGCCCAAAAACGATTCCACGATGATCGAACAAAATACCGCCCCTAGAAGGGCGGTGATCACGGCCATGATTGGACCGCTGATTTGCATACCAAACGCATAGCCAAATTTCAGGCCGATACCCACTGCAATCAGGTAGGGGATCCAAAAGAGATAGTTGCGAAGATTCTTCATGGGTACCATCTTAGCTGGAGACGTTCCAATCAGCAATTTTCATGGGGTTGGATCATAATGAATCATCATTTGGAGGATTCATTATGGTGATAAAAAGGCTAGCTATTACTGTCTTCTCAATCGTGTTTTCATTGGGCGCGATCGCAGCAGATACGACCCCAAGTGAGTCAGCCCCCTCTTGGCAAGCGGATGCGCAAAAAGAGATTAAGGCAAATAATTATGATGCTGCCATCAAAACACTACTTGCAGCCAATCAACCCAATTCAGCAGATTGGAATAATTTGCTCGGTTATGCACAACGTAAAAAGACCCCGCCGGATTTAGCTGCTGCAGAGCGCTACTATCAGGCCGCCCTCAAGATTGATCCAAAACATCGTGGTGCCTTAGAGTACTACGGCGAGTTATTTTTAATGAAAAATGATTTAGCTGGAGCCGAACAGATGCTTGCCCGACTCAATAAGGCCTGCTTCTTGCCGTGCGAGGAGTATCGCGAGCTAAAAGATGAAATTGCTAAGTACAAGGCTCAAAAAGGCATAAAGTAGGCCTCAGCTAAAAATCGGGGCCCGGGTCTCAATATCTGAGAAAATAGAGTTTTGATTAATGAGTTTAAAGACCCGCCACCATGCCAGCAGGGAGAACCACGCTTTCAGAGTATTTAAGCCAGCAATCGGCTCAGCACCCATCACTCCACCCTGATCTTGGTTCGCTTGTATTAGAAATTGCCAAAGCTGTTCAAGAAATCGCTTTATTAACCTCTCAAGGAGCGCTTGCTGGCGTATTGGGCAGTTTAGAGAGTCAAAACGTTCAGGGCGAGACCCAAAAGAAATTAGACGTTCTCTCCGATGAGATTTTGATTCAGACCTTTCGATCTGGCAATCTCGTGGCTGGAATTGCGTCCGAAGAGAATGATGAGCCACTGAGTAATCCCAAGGGTGGATCCTTTCTATGTTTATTTGACCCACTCGATGGCTCATCCAATATTGACGTCAATGTCTCTGTCGGAACGATCTTTTCAATACTATCGACAACTCCGAACACCACGCTGACCGTGAGCGATTACCTGCGTCCGGGTCGCCAACAGATTGCAGCAGGGTATGCGATTTATGGACCGGCAACCATGCTGGTCTTTAGTTTGGGGCACGGCACACATGGCTTTACCTTTGATGCGGCGTCGGGCGAATTCATATTGACGCATCCAGATATTCAGGTTCCTGCGGACACTAGCGAGTTTGCCATTAATGCGAGCAATGAGCGCTTCTGGGAGCCACCCGTGAGTCGCTACATCAATGAATGTAAGCAAGGAAAAACCAACGTGCGGGGACGTGACTTTAATATGCGTTGGATTGCGAGCATGGTGGCAGATGTACACCGCATCCTAATGCGCGGTGGAGTATTTATGTATCCCAAAGATACAAAGGATCCAAGTAAGCCAGGGCGCTTGCGTCTCATGTATGAAGCAAACCCGATGACATTTGTTATTGAGCAGGCTGGCGGCTTGGGTTCTACGGGGCGTCAACGTATCTTGGACGTTCAGCCGGAGAGTATTCATCAGCGAATCCCCGTCATTTTGGGATCCAAAAATGAAGTAGAGCGTATTGAGGAGTATCACCGCGAACATGATCGCGCGTAACACTAATAACAAGTATGGATATGAGTACAACATCACTGAATCGTCGCGAACTGGCTAACGCTATTCGCTTTTTGGCCATCGATGCCGTTGAAAAATCCAAGTCGGGTCATCCGGGCGCACCGATGGGCATGGCAGACATTGCCGAGGTCTTATGGCGCGATCACCTGCACCATAATCCTGCCGACCCGGCATGGATTAATCGGGATCGCTTTGTGCTTTCCAATGGCCATGGATCGATGCTGATCTATGCCTTACTGCATCTCACCGGCTATGCCGTCAGCATTGACGATCTTCAGAAGTTCCGCCAGTTGCATAGCATCACGGCTGGCCACCCCGAAGTCGGCATCACGCCCGGCGTCGAAACGACTACCGGCCCCCTTGGCCAAGGCCTCGCCAATGCGGTGGGGATGGCTCTGGCCGAATCGCTACTCGCTAAGCGCTTTAATCGCCCTGGCCACTCCATCATTAATCACCACACCTATACTTTTTTAGGAGATGGCTGCCTGATGGAGGGCGTGAGTCACGAGGCCTGCTCCTTAGCAGGAGTCTGGGGCTTAAATAAACTCATTTGCTTTTATGACGACAACGGCATCTCAATTGATGGGCATGTCGATGGTTGGTTTCGAGACGATACCGCTAAGCGGTTTGAGGCCTACGGTTGGAATGTGATTGGCCCGATTGATGGTCACAATGCCAATGCCATCGCACACGGCATCGGGCAAGCCAAGAGTGAGTCCAAGCGCCCGAGCCTGATTATTTGCAAAACCACGATTGGATGGGGAGCCCCCAACATGGCGGGCACCCATGATGTACATGGTGCACCCTTGGGTGAGAAAGAAGCCCAAGCAACCCGCCAAGCATTGGGCTGGACACATGCGCCGTTTGTGATTCCGCAACCCATCAAAGATGCATGGAGTGCGATCGCGGCAGGTAAGGCCAAACAGGCTGCTTGGGATGCAGCTTTTGCTAACTACCAGCGTGAGTTCCCTGAGCTTGCCAAAGAGTTACTGCGCCGCGTCGCTGAAACCTTCCCTGAGGGTTGGGCCAATACCAAGTCGCAACTCTTTGCGAGCATGAAAGCGATTGAGGCACCGACAGCCAGTCGCAAGTCATCGCAACAGGTTTTGGAGGTCTTGGTCCCAGCTCTACCTGAGCTATTAGGTGGTTCTGCTGATCTCACCGGTTCTAACTTGACCGCTGCGAAAGCCAGTGTCACCTGGCATCAAAAGCCTGATCAAGTAGCAAACTACCTATCCTATGGTGTGCGCGAATTTGGTATGAGCGCCATCATGAATGGCATTGCATTGCATAAAGGCTTCATCCCTTATGGAGGCACCTTCGCGGTGTTCTCAGATTACGCCCGTAATGCCATGCGTATGAGTGCTCTCATGCACCAGCGGGTCATTTATGTGTTGACGCACGACTCGATTGGTCTGGGGGAAGATGGCCCGACCCATCAACCGATTGAACATGCGGCTAGTTTGAGACTGATCCCAAATCTTGATCTCTGGCGCCCCTGCGATGGATTTGAAACTGCCGTCGCTTGGACTGCTGCCATTGAGCGCACCGATGGACCCAGCGCACTCTTTTTATCTCGCCAAAATTTACCCCAGCTCACCCAGACAATCACTGAAGCCCAGGTATTGAAGGGTGGTTATGTCTTATCCGACTCCCCCAATCCTGAGGCGGTACTGATCGCAACCGGCTCCGAAGTGAGTCTAGCGATGCAAGCCCAAGCGCTCTTGCGCACCAAAGGTAAGTCGGTACGCGTGGTATCCATGCCATGCACCTCAGCTTTTGATCGTCAGTCTCTAGAGTGGCAAGAGGAGGTCTTGCTCAAGGGTGTTCGCCGGATTGCGATTGAAGCCGGGCAGGGTGATCTTTGGTGGAAGTATGTCGGTTTAGATGGTGCTGTTATTGGCATTAACCGGTTTGGAGAATCTGCGCCTGCACCAGCGGTTTATCAAGCCTTGGGTGTTACCGTTGACCGGATTGTTGAACTTGTTTTGTCCTAGAGGAAAAAATGGCATTAATTTCATTAAGACAGCTTTTAGATCACGCCGCTGAGCATCATTACGGACTGCCAGCATTCAATGTCAATAATATGGAGCAGATCCATGCCATCATGCAGGCCGCTGATCAAGTCGATAGCCCCGTGATTTTGCAGGCTTCAGCAGGCGCGCGCAAATATGCGGGGGAGCCATTTCTTCGGATGCTAGTGCTGGCGGCTGTTGAGCAGTATCCTCATATTCCGATTTGCATGCACCAGGATCATGGCGCATCACCCGCCGTCTGCCAAGCCTCAATTCGTAGTGGCTTTTCTAGTGTGATGATGGACGGCTCACTAAAAGAAGATGCCAAGACCCCAGCTGACTTTGCCTATAACGTGGATGTGACCCGTCGGGTTGTGGATATGGCGCATGCGGTTGGCGTCTCAGTGGAAGGTGAGTTGGGTTGCTTGGGTTCTTTGGAAACTGGTCAAGCGGGCGATGAGGATGGTAGTGGTGCAGAGGGTGTTCTCGATCACTCGCAACTCCTCACAGATCCAGACGAGGCAGCTGAGTTCGTTGCCAAGACCCAGGTGGATGCACTAGCGATTGCCATTGGTACCAGCCATGGTGCGTATAAGTTCACTAGACCACCCACTGGGGATATTTTGGCCATCGATCGCATTAAGGCTATCAATCAACGGATACCCAATACGCATTTAGTGATGCATGGATCATCGAGTGTGCCGCAAGAGTGGTTGGCGATTATTCGTGAACATGGCGGCACCATTAAAGAGACCTATGGTGTGCCAGTAGAAGAGATCGTTGAAGGAATTAAGCACGGTGTGCGCAAAATTAATATCGATACCGATATTCGTTTAGCGATGACCGGGGCAATACGGAAATTTTTCTCAGAACACCCAGAAGAATTTGATCCACGCGCTTTTCTCAAGGTTGCTACAGCGGCTGCTAAAGGGATTTGCGAGGCACGCTTCAAATCCTTTGGATGCGCTGGGCAAGCGAGCAAGATTAAAGTGATTCCTTTGGAGAAGATGGCAGCGCGCTACGCCAAGGGAGAACTAAAAGCGATTGTGCAGTAATGATTAAGTACAAGAAATCAAGAGGAAAACATGACGATCCGAGTTGCAATTAATGGATATGGCCGGATTGGCCGGATGGTATTGCGCGCTCTCTACGAAGAGGCGATGCAAAATAAAAAACGCGATATCCAAATCGTCGCCATTAATGCGATGGGCGATATTGATATCAATGCGCACCTCACCCAATATGACTCCGCCCATGGCCGTTTTCCTGGCACGGTAACTGTGGATGGTGATTACATGGTGGTCAATGGCGATCGGATTCGGATGTATTCAACCCGTAACCCCCTCGAAACCCCATGGGGCAAAGAGGGTGTTGATCTGGTGCTCGAGTGCTCAGGTAAGTTCACCTCCAAAGAAAAGGCGATGGTACACATACAGCAGGGCGCCAAGAAGGTATTGATTTCAGCCCCTGGTGAAAAGGATGTCGATGCTACGATTGTGTATGGCGTCAATCAGAAGGTCTTAAAACCCACCGATGTGGTGGTCTCTAATGCAAGCTGCACCACCAATTGCTTGGCACCCCTCGTTAAGCCGCTACTAGAGAAGATTGGAATTGAATCTGGCCTCATGACCACGATTCATGCGTTTACCAACGATCAAGTGCTCACCGATGTGTATCACAAGGATAAGCGTCGGGCACGCTCAGCCGTGAGCAGCATGATCCCCACCAAAACCGGTGCTGCAAAAGCGGTTGGTCTCGTCCTGCCAGAACTAGCTGGCCGCTTTGATGGCTTTGCGATGCGTGTACCTACTATTAATGTCTCGGTCGTTGATCTCACCTTTATTGCCAAGCGTCCTACCTCCGTGGATGAAGTTCATCAAATACTGAAGGCGGCTAGTGAGCATGAGCTCAAAGGCATTTTGGGCTTTAATACGTTGCCCTTGGTATCGATTGACTTTAATCATGACCCCCGACCCAGTATCTATGACGCCTCGCAAACACGGGTCTCGAGCGATGGCAAGCTGGTCAAGGTCCTAGCCTGGTACGACAACGAATGGGGCTACTCCGTGCAAATGCTCAATGCAGCAGAAACCCTGATGGCGGTATAAGGCATTGGCCAGCCGACCCTCTACCCGAAAACAAGACCCTGACTCGGCCTTGGTTGACGATATTCGTTTGCTGGGGCGCATTTTAGGGGATGTGATTCGGGAGCAAGAGGGCGTTGCAGTATTTAATTTGATTGAGCAGATTCGGGTCCTATCGGTCCGGTTTCATCGCCATGGTGATGAGAATGCCAATAAGGAGCTTAAGAAGCTTTTAAAAGGATTGAGTGCCGATGATGCAGTCAAGGTCATTCGTGCCTTTACCTACTTTAGTCACTTGGCAAATTTGGCAGAGGATCGTCATCAATTGCGACGTCAAGCCGCCCAAGAGCGTATTGCTAGCCAGCAGCCTGGCAGTATCGATTTGGCCTTAGAACGAATTCATGCGGCGGGTATTAGTAAAGCAACCATTGTTAAGACCCTAACTGATAGTTATTTGTCGCCCGTACTGACCGCGCATCCAACCGAGGTACAACGCAAAAGTATTTTGGATGCAGAGCGAAGCATTGCTCAATTATTACTAAATCGTGATCAGATTAAAGATCGAGCGAAAGCGTATCAACTCAAAAAAGACCTGCTATGCGAGCGTGAGCTTGCAGATAATGAATTACAAATCAAAGCACGCGTGATTCAGTTATGGCAAACCCGTTTATTACGCTACACCAAACTGAAGGTTGCCGACGAAATTGAAAATGCCTTGAGTTATTACGAGGCTACTTTTTTACGGGAGATCCCTAAGCTCTACGCTGAACTGGAAGACCGTCTTGGGCAACCGCATATTGCATCCTTTCTGCGGATGGGTCAATGGACCGGTGGCGATCGGGACGGCAATCCTAATGTCACTGCCCAAACCTTGGAATATGCCCTAAAACGGCAAGCTGAGATGATATTGCGGCACTACTTAACCGAAGTGCATTATTTGGGAACGGAGCTCTCTCTGTCCGGATTCTTGGTGGGCTTTCCAAAGGCCATGCAAGCCTTAGCGAATCGCTCCCCTGACGAGAATGAACATCGCATGGATGAGCCTTATCGGCGAGCCTTAACCGGGATTTACTCACGACTCGCTGCCACACTCAAACACTTAACCGGAGGCGACGCAGCACGACACGCCGTACCACCCCAAAATCCGTATCAAAGTGCCCAAGAATTCTTAGGTGATCTACAGATTATTGAGAGCTCACTGCGGTCTCACTCTGCTGAGGCGCTCATTAATCAACGCCTTCGAGCACTGATCCGTGCGGTTGAAGTATTTGGTTTTCACTTGGCGACCGTGGACTTACGTCAGAGCTCGGATCAGCATGAGGAGGTTCTGCAAGAGTTGTTGGCTGTCGCCAAGATTGAGAGTAACTACCGAGGTTTAGATGAGGCTGCTAAGCAGGCATTATTAATTCGCTTACTCAATGAAGCACGGCCACTGCAGGTGGTTGGCGCAGAGTATTCCCCGCACACGATGAGTGAGCTTGCCATTTTTGCCCTTGCCAAGGGCCTGCGTGAGCGTTTTGGTGCCGATGCGATCCGCCACTACATCATTAGTCATACCGAGACCGTCAGCGATTTGCTAGAGGTCATGTTGTTGCAAAAAGAGCTAGGTCTCATGCATGGTACCTTGGAGTCCAGGGCGCGCATTGATCTCATCACCGTACCCTTATTTGAAACCATTGAAGATCTTCGTCATGCAGCACCCATCATGCGGGATTTTTATGCCTTGCCTGGCATTGCCAATCTGGTGAAACGGTCAGGTGGCGAGCAAGACATTATGTTGGGCTATTCCGATAGCAATAAAGATGGCGGGATCTTTACCAGTAATTGGGAGCTGTACCGTGCTGAGATTGCTTTGGTCGAGCTCTTTGAGCGGCTAGCCAACAGTCACAACATCCAGCTGCGCTTATTTCATGGGCGCGGTGGAACAGTCGGGCGGGGTGGTGGCCCAAGCTATGAAGCCATTCTGGCGCAGCCGCCGGGAACGGTCAGGGGCCAAATTCGTTTGACGGAGCAGGGTGAGGTGATTGGCTCCAAATACGCGAATCCAGCGATCGGTCGACAAAATTTAGAGGCATTAATTGCAGCTACTCTTGAGGCTACTTTATTGCAGCCAACTAAGCCCGCAACACCCTTATTCCTCAAAACCGCTGCCCAGATTTCAGAGTCCAGTATGCGAGCCTACCGCCGCTTGATCTATGAAACCGAGGGCTTTGCCCAATACTTTTTTCAGGCCACACCAATTCGTGAGATTGCCGAGCTCAACATTGGTTCACGACCTGCATCACGCAAAGCGACCCAGCGCATCGAGGATCTTCGAGCCATTCCATGGGGCTTTAGTTGGGGCCAATGCCGTCTCACATTACCTGGTTGGTTTGGTTTTGGATCTGCCATTCACGAGTTATTGCACGACGCCAAGCCAAAAGAGCGCGCGACTAATTTAGCTTTATTAAAACGGATGTATCGTCAGTGGCCTTTTTTTCGAACCCTTTTATCGAACATGGATATGGCGCTATCTAAAGCAGATCTTGATCTGGCAGCTCTTTATAGTGATCTAGTTACGGATACACGCTTACGCAAGAAGATCTTTGCAGCCATGTGTGAGGAGTGGGATAAGACCATCGATGCACTCGTACAAATCACGGGGGAGAAGCAGCGACTTGCCAATAACCCAATCTTAGCCCGGTCCATTCGCCATCGTTTTCCTTATATCGACCCTTTGCATCATATTCAGGTTGAGTTGGTGAGGCGCTATCGTGCTGGGCAAAGCGATGAGCGGGTTAAGCGGGGTATCCACTTATCCATCAATGGCATTGCATCTGGGCTGCGTAATACGGGATGATTAAATTATTTGTGTTGATCACTAGGTAGTTCAGTACCGCACGCACGGCAATACTTATCACCTATATCGAGGTTATCTACCAAGCAGTTCGGACAAGTTCTTGGATCTAGATCTAGCCGATGGCGCCGCAGTGCCATCTCACTCGTTACGATCCCTGTGGGGACAGCCAATGTGCCCCAGCCCATCAGCATCATGGTTGATGCAATCAATTTACCCAAATCGGTCTTAGGCGTGATATCTCCAAAACCCACGGTGGTCATAGTAGTAATTGCCCAATAAATGCTGATTGGAATACTGGTAAAACCATGTTCTGGACCCTCAACCACATACATCAGCGTTCCCATCACCATCACAATCATTAGCACAACCGATAGAAACACCATGATTTTGCGCCGACTGGCAGCCAGGGCATTTGCTAGGTGGGTGTATTCCACCAAGAAACTGGTGAGCTTGAAGATTCGGAATATGCGCAGAAGTCGCAAGATGCGAACATCGATTAGCGAATGCAACTCTGGAAAGAAGAGCGCGAGGTAGGTGGGTAAAAATGCGATGAGGTCAATGATTCCAAAAAAGCTCAGCGCATATGTGCGTCGATTGGGAGCACAGTAGAGTCGCGCAAGGTATTCGATTGTAAAAATGAAGGTAAAAAACCACTCTAAGGCAAAGAGAATGGAGTGAAATTTGGCTGATATGCTTTGCACGCTATCGAGCACCACCACCAGAATGGAAACTAGAATGACAAAGATCAGGATTCGGTCAAAGAGCCGGCCGGCATGGGTATCGGACTCAAAAATAACCCGATACAAGGTCTCTTTCAGAGTCTGTTCTTCATGGATCTGAGGCTTAATGGTCATATCGGCCCTGGGGGTTCAAAACAATTAGAATAATGGTTTACCAAGTAATCATTAATTTAGCCTAAATAAGAAGGAATTTGCATGCCAGGCCTTTTGCCCAATGTAGACCCGGATGGTCTATTGGAATTCTCGGTAGTCTATACCGATCGTTCTTTGAATCACATGTCAGCGGAATTCAAAAAAGTTATTACTGATATTTCTGCAATTCTCAAGGATGTGTACAAGGCACACTCTGCTGTAGTAGTTCCTGGAAGCGGGACCTATGGCATGGAGGCAGTGGCAAGACAGTTTGCTCCTGGCAAAAAATGTTTAATTATTCGTAACGGCTGGTTCAGTTATCGTTGGACGCAAATTTTTGATCTCGAACAGTTCACCCAAGATATTCATGTCATTAAGGGTCGCCAAGTCGAACATACCACGCAAGGTGCCTATGCACCGCCTCCAATTGAAGAGGTTGTGGCTTTTATTCAAAAAGAAAAGCCAGACGTCGTATTTGCTCCCCATGTTGAAACGTCTGCCGGGATTATTCTGCCACCCGAGTATTTGCGCGCTATTGGCGATGCCGTGGAATCGGTTGATGGATTATTTGTATTGGATTGCATTGCCTCTGGTGCAATGTGGGTTGATATGAAGGCTAGCAAAGTAGACGTCTTAATTAGTGCCCCACAAAAGGGGTGGAGTAGCTCCCCGTGTTGTGCCTTGATTGGTCTCTCTGAGCGCGCACGGCAAAAAATTGAGCATACGCAAAGCAATAGTTTCTCAATTGATCTCAAAAAATGGTTGCAGATTATGGAGACTTATGAGAAGGGTGCGCATGTGTATCACACGACGATGCCAACCGATGCGCTCAAGATTCTGCGTAACGCCATGAAGGAAACCCAATCGCATGGATTTGACTACCTCAAGCAACAGCAGATTGAATTGGGCGCTCGCGTTCGAGCCCTAATGGTTGCTAAAGGGTTTCCAAGCGTAGCTGCTTCGGGTTATCAAGCGCCATGTGTCGTGGTGAGTTACACCACCGATCCAGATATGCAGTCCGGTAAGAAATTTATGGAGGTTGGGTTACAAACTGCGGCTGGCGTTCCATTGCAAGTGGGCGAGGGCCCCGAGTTTAGAACCTTCCGCATTGGATTATTTGGTCTCGAGAAGTTACTTCATATTGAGCGTGCCATCACGCATCTTGAAGCTGCGATGGACAAGATCACAGCAAAGTAATTACTTTTCGATCTTTAAGACAGCAAAGGCAGCCTGAAGGCGCTGGGGGTAAATCCCTTTAAGCGCCTTCACTTTTTCAGGGGTCCACGACCAAAACATAATTTGAGTTGTGATTCTTATTTGCTATCTGTCAGCCTGGATTGACAGGCTACTGCATCCAATTGGCTTGATAGCCAATGTCCTATACAGGTCAAGGCAAAGCAGCGCTGAAACTGGTATAAATGGGGCTTCGCTTTTTTAAAACCATTCCCAACTAAAACGACAGCGACAGACAAAATATGCTGAAACTTGACCAACATCCATCGGGTAGACATTTTTTACACATTCCAGGACCCAGTCCGGTTCCCTCAAGGATCTTACGTGCGATTAGTTATCAAACCATTGATCATCGTGGCCCAGAGTTTGGTGAGTTAGGCCTGCAATTATTGGCTGGTATGCAAACTATTTTTAAGACCAAGCACCCAGTGATCATTTATCCAAGCTCGGGAACTGGTGCGTGGGAGGGTGCTCTCGTAAATACTCTGTCTCCTGGTGATCTTGTCCTGATGTATGAGACCGGTCATTTTGCAACCCTTTGGAATAAGTTGGCCCAACGTTTAGGTATCAAAACTGAGTTTATCGGCTTACCCGGTGCTGAAGGTTGGCGTCATGGTGTTGATGCCGCCAAAATTGAAGAGCGCTTAAAGGCTGATACGGGCCATCAAATTAAGGCGGTCTGTGTGGTTCATAACGAGACTTCAACGGGTGTTACTTCCAATATCGCTGCGGTACGTAAAGCGATTGATGCGGCAAAACATCCTGCGCTTTTAATGGTCGACACCATCTCGGGTCTGGCCTCAGCGGATTTCCGTCATGACGAGTGGGGCGTTGATGTGACCGTGAGCGGCTCACAAAAGGGCTTGATGCTCCCACCAGGTATCGGATTTAATGCGATTTCTCCGAAAGCATTGGAAGCCAGTAAGCGTGCGACCTTGCCAAAAGCCTATTGGGCTTGGGATGAAATTCTGGAGTCTAATAAAACGGGTTATTGGCCCTCGACGCCTGCAACCAATTTACTCTATGGCTTGCACGAGGCGATTGAGATGATCTTGAACGAAGGTATGGACAATGTATTTGCTCGCCATCAGCGCCTTGCCAAGGCTTGCCGTGCTGCAGTTGAGGCATGGGGGTTAGAAGTGCAGTGTAAAGATCCTGCGGTTTACTCCCCGGTATTGACTGGTGTGCGCACCCCAGAAGGTGTCGATGCTGATGCCTTGCGTAAATTAATCTTTGAACGCTACAACCTATCCCTTGGTACAGGCTTGGGTAAGGTAAAAGGTCAGTTGTTCCGCATTGGACACTTGGGTGACTGCAATGAGTTGTCATTGCTTGCCGCCATCAGCGGTTGCGAAATGGGTATGAACCGGTTTGGCATCAAACTCAAAGGCAGCGGTATTCTTGCGGCCCAAGAGGCTTTGCAGTAACTACGATTGATTCAATTGTTTGCGTAGCGCTTCGATCTCCTCGAGGAGGTCAAGCGCCAAAGCAACGCCTGGGGTATTCACTTCCAGATCTCGCACTAAACGGCTAGCGATCTTGGCGCGACGCAACGAATGCCCCGTAAAGCGCCATTCACTCTGGCTCGAGCCTTGCGGCTGAAGCACGCCCTCGGCGACCCATTCTTCTATATGCGTATGGGTAATTGAGCATGCTTGGCAGATTTCAGTCACGGTCAAATGCAGTTGTTCTTCAACGACTACACCCTCTAGTAACACTGAACGATTTGTACTCATATCGATTGCTCCTAACCGTTTGCACGTGGATTAAATGCAGCAAATGACTTTGCCATTGCTTGATAAGCCTCTTTATCTGAATCAGAGGCGGCTGGAGGGGTAACCAGCCGAATGGCTGCGTAAAGATCACCTGGCTCTTGACTCGGAATGCCTTTGCCCTTGAGACGGAGTTTCTTGCCCGCCATGGTATTGGCTGGTATGTTCAATTCAACTTTACCGGTGGGAGTGGGGAGATCGACGGTCGCTCCTAATGCTGCCTCCCAGGGAGCAAGGTTTAACTCCACCGTCACGTCCTTGCCATCAACCTTAAACAGGCTGTTTGGTTTGATCACAATCTCTAAATAGAGATCACCCGCTTTGCCATTCCCAAATCCTGGACTTCCTTGCCCGGCGAGGCGCAAATGTTGACCGTTTCGAATACCTTTTGGTATTTTGACCTCTAAGGTCCGCTCTTGCATGCGTAGATGACCTTGCTCATCCAGCGCAGGCATTTTGAGTCCAATACTTCGTTGCGCACCCAGATACGAATCAACTAAATCAATCTCGATCTTAGCGTGGTGATCTTCACCCGGAATATTGAACTGTGCGCTTTGTTGATTGGCTTGTTGGGCGCGGCGTCCAAAAATGGATTCGAAGAACTCGCTATGGTCTGGATTAGCACCATCGCCCCAACCATTGCCCCGAAACTCATAACCGGAGTCCCAGTTGGGTGGGGGATTAAAGCCTTGACCACCTGACCAGTTGCTACCCATCTGATCATAGGCCGCTTTTTTCTCAGGATCTTTCAAAACGGCATAGGCCTCACCGATTTCCTTAAAGCGCTTTTCGGCATCCGCCTCTTTACTGACGTCAGGGTGATATTTGCGCGCCAGCTTGCGATAGGCCTGTTTAATTTGATCAGGTGTTGCAGCTCGTTCAAGGCCGAGTATTTTGTAATAGTCTTGGTATTCCATGAATGCACAAAGGAAGTCAATCAATAAGCTTCATTTTAATCGGATTAAACCATTCAGTAGAATGGGTATATGCCTGAAATTGATCCTTTAACTGCTGACGATGATTTACCACCTAGTAAATCAGAGCTCAAACGTCAAATGGCCGAGCGCCAAAAATTAGCTGAGGCTTTAAGCACCCTCACAAGTGATGCATTAAAGTCGATTCCAATCGATGAAGACTTGCGTGATGCGATTGCAGAAACGTCACGCGTTCGCTCTTTTGAGGGAATTCGGCGCCATAAGCAATACCTTGGTAAACGGATGCGCGCATTATCGGATGAGGATATTGCGGCCATTAAGAGGCAGCTTGAAGTGATTGAGGGGCCTGGTCGGGTCGAAACCGCAAAGTTACATCGCCTAGAGCGCCTACGTGAGCGCTTATTGCAAAGTGATGAGGCCCTGCAAGAACTTATTACCGAACATCCCACGCTCGATATTCAGAATATTCGTACTCTTATTCGTAATGCGAAGAAGGAGCGAGAGGCTAACAAACCTCCAAAAGCCTATCGCGAGATTTTTCAATACCTAAGAGAGCTTGAGGCCTAAATGAATAAAATCAAACAGGATCGTGGCGAAATCTACGTATTGATCCAGGCGGTCTTATTGATCGCGTTATTTTTTGGCCCCGCCGATCTCTTTGGCAAGCCAGAAACTGTTTATTACCCGCTATGGTTGGCTGGAAGAGCTCTTTTTTATTTAGGATTGGGCATTGCGCTCTGGGCTGCCATTGCCTTGGGGCCCAATCTCACCCCAATGCCAAAACCTAAGCGCAATGGTGAGTTGATCCAGACAGGGATTTATAAGCTGGTTCGGCACCCGATTTATTTTGGGGTGATTCTATTGAGCTTTGGCTGGGCAGCAACCCTACAAAGTTGGTATACCCTAGCCGTTGCAATTGCTCTACTCATCTTTTTTGATCTGAAGTCCCGCAAAGAAGAGGAGTGGCTACTGGAAAAATTTCCGAGCTATCAAGACTATCAACAACGCACCAAGAAACTGATCCCACTGATCTACTAAGTGACTATCCGATTCATTTAAGCGCTTTATACCCCGGTGTTTTATTGGAACGATTCTGGATGGCTTTAATGAATGCGATCAGCGTTTTATTACGCCTGAACTCTGGTTTCATGGCGAGATAAAACGTTTCGGTCTCAAGTGGAATGAAGTGCAACTTATACTCTTTGGCGATGTATTGCAAACCAATTCCGACATCGGCTTGTTCAGCTAAGATGCTGGTCGCAACAGCGCTATGGGTAAACTCCTCGTGACCATATCCTTTAATTAACTTAGTCTTCAGACCTTCGCGTTCTAAGAGTCGATCAAGCAAGAGGCGCGTACCCGCACCCTTTTGTCGATTAATCATGCGTACCTCGGGCCGAGCCAGATCTCGGATGGATTGAATCCTCAGCGGATTGCCTTTTGCTAACAATAATCCTTGAACGCGCTGCATTAAGGGGACGGTCACCAGACCAGCACGGCGCAGATGATCTTCGATGGCTTTAATTTCACCTGGATCCGATACATGAAAACCTGCAATACTTGCTTTGTTCTCGATCAGTCGATCGAGTGCATGCCCCGACCCCATTGTTTTATAGTCAATTTCATCAAATTTTGAATGAATTTGCTCAATGAGTGGGTCGTTACTAGTACAAAAAATATAACGATCAAGGATTTTTTCTAGATGCTTAGAGAGCTTTTCGCCAATATCCGCAGCTAAGCGCTGAGCCTCACTAGAAAGCTGTAAATCCAAGCGATCGAGCGAATGAATTAGTAATTGGCCGGCGGGAGTAATTCTGGAACCGTGCCCCTTAATCCGTTCTAATAGCTTACAGCCCAGTTCTTGCTCAGCCTCTCGCAGTTCATTCCAAACCGTTCGATAGGAGACATTGAGGTCCTTTGCAGCGGCTGCAAGGGTACGCCCCTGATCCACACTGCGCAACAAATTACCAATATGCGTTAAGTCGAGGGTACGCTGATGGTAATTTGGGGTCTTCAGGAGGAGGGTGGGCTGGATCACGAGCTTCATATGAATATTTTTGCATATTGATTATTTAAATCGATCTCTTGATGATAAAACGTTTTCAAATAACTATTGATCATCATGAAAAATCTCCGTTCCATTGTTTCGGTATTAACTCTTTCATTCTTGCTTTCTACGGCTGCGTATGCACAAAAGAGCATCGTAGTTTCATCGACGACCTCGACGGAGCAATCGGGTTTATTTGGTCATATCCTGCCGCCCTTTGAGAAGAAGACCGGGATTCAAGTAAAAGTGGTTGCTGTGGGAACGGGGCAGGCCCTGGACATTGGTCGTCGTGGGGATGCTGATGTGGTATTTGTTCACGACAGGGTCGCTGAAGAAAAATTTGTTACCGAAGGGTTCGCCGATAAACGGATTGAAGTGATGTACAACGACTTTGTACTCATTGGTCCAAAGAGTGATCCAGCAAAAATTGCCGGTGGCAAAGACATTCAAGCGGCGCTTAAGAAAATCGCTGACAGTAAGTCAACCTTTGTATCGCGAGGTGACAAGAGTGGTACCCATGCCGCTGAGTTGCGGTATTGGAAGGGTGCGGATATCGCAGTATCAGCTAATTTGCCTTGGTATAAAGAAACTGGATCTGGCATGGGTCCTGCATTAAATACAGCATCCGGCATGAATGGTTATATCTTATCGGACCGGGCAACGTGGCTTACCTTTAAGAACCGCGGTGATCTAGCTATTTTGGTGCAAGGCGATCCTAAGCTCTTTAATCAGTATGGTGTGATGCTAGTGAGCTCAGCCAAATACCCCAATGTCAAAAAAGCCGAAGGCCAGGCATTTGTGGACTGGATTACCTCGAAAGAAGGTCAAGATTCGATAGCTTCCTACAAAGTAGGCGGTGAGCAGCTATTTTTTCCAAACGCGAAGAAGTAACCTAGTAGGTACCAGGCACCAAAATATCGTTGGTGACATTATGGATATCACGGTGGCCAGTAAATGCCATCGTGAGATCCAGTTCCTTATGAATAATCTCTAAGCATTTGGTTACGCCTGGGCCGCCCATGGCACCAAGACCATAGAGGAACGAGCGACCAATCATCGTACCGCGTGCACCTAATGCCCACGCTTTAAGAACGTCTTGACCTGAACGAATGCCACCATCCATCCAAACCTCGATATCGTTACCAACCGCGTCGACGATCGGTGGTAGTGCCTGAATACTCGACATTGCACCATCGAGCTGTCGACCGCCGTGATTGGAGACCACAATCGCATCCGCACCTGATCCAACTGCCGCACGCGCATCCTCTGGATCCAAAATACCTTTAATAATCAGTTTGCCGTCCCAGTGTTTTTTAATCCACTCAACGTCACCCCAATTGAGGCCGGGATCAAACTGTTCGGCAGTCCATGATGACAAGGAGGACATATTCCCTACACCCGTGGCATGACCAACAATATTTCGGAAGGTGCGGCGTGGCGTTTGTAGCATCCCCATGCACCAACGCGGCTTGGTCATCATATTGATGATGTTTGGAATCGTGAGTTTCGGTGGTGCGCTTAAACCATTTTTAATATCTTTGTGACGCTGACCTAAAATTTGCAAGTCCAAGGTGAGTACGAGTGCCGAACATTTGGCAGCCTTAGCCCGCTCAATCAAGCGTTCAATAAAACCACGATCTTTCATGACGTAGAGTTGGAACCAAAATGGTTTCGTGGTTCGTTCAGCCACATCTTCAATCGAGCAAATACTCATGGTTGATAAACAGAAGGGGACACCAAATTTCTCAGCAGCCTGTGCAGCCAAAATTTCCCCATCGGGGTACTGCATACCGGTTAAGCCGGTGGGTGCCAAAGCAACTGGCATCGCCACCTCTTGGCCGACCATGGTCGTCTTGGTGGTGCGATTTTGCATATTGACAGCCACCCGTTGGCGTAACTTAATCTTCTGAAAATCCGATTCGTTTGCCCGGTAAGTAGACTCGGTCCATGAACCAGAATCCGCATAGTCATAGAACATTTTGGGGGTGCGTTTTTGATGGAGAACGCGCAGATCTTCAATATTGGTAATAATGGGCATGATGAGTTCTTCTCAGGTTAATACGATTGACTGTATCGGACAGACTAACGATTTGTCTATTATGAATGATCCTAACTAAACCCTAAGCCCCAAGATGAAACCATCCGTACTAGCCTTTGATGTATTTGGAACTGTAGTCGATTGGCACGGCTCGATTGCGGCTGAGGTCGCCCAACTGATTCCCCAGATAGACCCTATTGCATTTGCAAGCGCCTGGCGGTCTGGCTATAAGCCTGCTATGGCTCGAGTTCGTAGTGGCGAGTTGGGCTGGACTCGGATTGACGATCTGCATCGGATGATTTTGGATCAGGTGCTAGATGATCTAAAAATTGATCATCTAACCGAAGCCCAAAAGAAGCGTCTCAATCTCGCCTGGCATCGTTTAAAACCATGGCCAGATACGGTGCGCGGTTTAACGCTCCTAAAACAAGACTTTACGATCGTGACTCTGTCAAATGGTAATTTAGGTTTGCTTGCCAATATGGCAAAAAATGGCGGCTTACCTTGGGATCTGATTCTCTCCGCTGAGGTATTTCGGCACTACAAGCCCGATCCAGAAACCTATCTGGGTGTTTGCCAAACCTTTGATCTAGAGCCCCACGATGTGATGCTAGTTGCTGCTCACAAGGACGATTTGGAGGCCGCTCACGCGTGTGGCTTGCAAACGGCATTTATTGAACGCCCTCATGAGTTTGGGCCAAAGATAACCCGAACAGACCTTGGGCAAGAGTCCTGGACGACCTACCACGCCAAAGACTTTATCGACCTATCAGCGCAACTCAAAGCCGCCTCGTAAAATAATGATCTAGATCAAACCTAAGTCCGAAGAAAAGATCATACTGAGAAAATAAACGGAGAATCCTATGGCAAACCTAACCATTGAAATTGAGAACCTAAAATGCGGCGGTTGTGAGAACACCATCGTAAAAGGCTTAAAAGCGATTACGGGTGTTCAAGCGGTGACAGTCGATCATGCAAACAGAGCCGTTGTTCTGGATGCAGACTCTCGTTTGCGCCAGCAGATTGTCGATAAGTTGCTAAGTATGGGCTACCCAGAAAAGGGTTCTGTAGCAGGTCTTGATAAAGGAATTGCAACCGCTAAATCATTTGTGAGTTGCGCGATCGGCCGCATTAGCTAAGTGGTCCATCAATCGGCTAAGATGCCAGGATGTTTCATATTGACATCATTGGCTATTTAGCTGCGTTACTGACCACTTTCTCTTTTCTTGTTCAGGCCATTCAATCTTGGCGAACAAGAGACCTCTCAGGCATTTCGGTGGGCATGTACAGTATGTTTACTCTAGGGGTGGCATTATGGCTAATCTATGGAATTGTGATTGAGAGTTGGCCTCTTATCGTGACCAATGCTTTAACTTTCTTATTTGCCCTGAGCATCTTGCTCATGAAATTGAAACAAATGTCAAAATAGTAGAGTGCGCACTGTTATGACTCAATTTTGATAATGAAAATTCTTAAAATGCTTGTACTCTTGATCGTATTGGCGATAGCGATTGCAATCGGCGTCGCGTATTACACCGCCAGCAAATTAGATGGGTATGTGAAGCGCTCGATCGAGAACTATGCCACGCAATCTTTAGGTACCAAGGTAACTGTTGGCGAGGTTAATCTGAGTCTGCGTCAAACCCAAGCAACCATTCGTAATCTTGAGGTTGCCAACCCCCCGGGTTTTGATGGAGCTCATGCATTTAAAGCCGGAACGATTGAGATTGTGTTAAACCCGAAAGAATCCAAACTAGACTCTGTGGTGATTGATCGAGTGCTCTTGAACCAGCCCAGTGTTCGGTATGTCAAAACGAAAGACACTGACAATCTATCGGTTCTACAAAATAATGCTAGGCAATATAGCGCAGCCAATCAAAAAGAAGATGCTCAAAGCAAAGCTGGTAAAGCTGGTGATTCTAAGCAGCCACGCATTCTTATTAAGCAGTTTGATATTCAGGGGGCAGATCTGGTGTATCAGGATATGCGAATCTTAGGAACAAACGTTAACCTCAAATTGGAGGATATTCAGATCGTAAATATCGATACTGGTAAAGATGGTGCAGGAACCAAAGAGGCGGTCGGAAAAATCATTGATGCCATTATTCCAGTCGTTAAGAATGCGGCTCTAAAAAGTGTCAATACCTATTTAAACATCGCCACTGATACGTTGCGCGATGTCACTGGTAGTGCTCAGCAACTTGGCAAAGATGCCGTCACCACCATCAAGAAGCTTTTTCAAAAATAACCAAGATAAACCGATGACTCTTAATGCATACAACGGACGCCTGACCTCACTTTCGCACGGAGGTGGCTGCGGCTGCAAAATTGCACCGGGGGTCTTAAGCGATATCTTACGAGCTTCGCCCCTCAAAATGATTCCACCCGCTTTGTTGGCGGGCTCAGAAAATAATGAGGATGCAGCGGTTTATCAAATCAATGAGCATCAAGCGATTGTGGCCACTACGGATTTCTTCATGCCTATCGTTGATGATCCCTTTGACTTTGGTCGAATCGCGGCCACCAATGCGATCTCAGACATCTATGCGATGGGTGCTCAACCCTTATTTGCTCTCGCATTACTTGGTATGCCAATTAATGTATTGCCTCTAGAGGTGATTCAAAAGATCATCGCGGGCGGTGAGTCGGTATGCCATGCGGCAGGTATTCCGATTGCTGGTGGGCATTCGATTGATACGGTTGAGCCCATTTACGGCTTGGTCGCGATTGGTATCGTCGATCCAGCGAACGTGAAGCGCAATAGCGGTGCTCAAGCAGGGGATGCGATTATCCTGAGTAAACCCCTAGGGGTTGGTATTTTGAGTGCCGCCCTAAAGAAAGAGCGTTTGTCAGCCAAGGGGTATGAGTCAATGATTGCCTATACTACTCAGCTAAATCAGCCTGGCATCGCGCTCTCGAAAATGCCAGAAGTTCATGCCTTGACGGATGTCACAGGCTTTGGCTTGGCAGGACATCTTTTGGAGATGAGTCGCGGGGCAAACCTGAGAGCCTATCTGAACTGGCGTGATATTCCAGTCATTGCCGAGGCAGTGGAGTTTGTTAAAGCGGATATCTATACCGGCGCCTCAACCCGAAATTGGCAGGCCTATGGCGGGGAGGTTTCGTTTAGCTCAGACATCCAACCCTGGCAACAGCATTTAATCACCGATCCGCAAACCAGTGGTGGGTTACTGATTGCTTGCGCACCGGAGGCCAAGGATCAGGTTCTGGATTTACTCCATCGCTCGGGGTTTCATGAGGCTAAGGCAATTGGCCATTTTGGGAGTGGTCAAGGCCTTGCTATGACCTAGGAACTAGGCTGGGTCTCGGTCTCACCAATTGCCATAAAACTAGCTACAATCAACATTCATTAGAAAGTAAAGGCCTCACCATGAAAAACCAGAGTTTTGTAGCATGTTTTCAGTCCTTCATGCAAAGCATGATGGGTTCCCCAATGAAGCGGGGCGAATGGTTTTTGCAGCTGATGATCGATAAGCGTGATGAGCGCTTGCGTAAAAAGATCTACTAATCATAGTTTGATCGAATGCGATCAACCGCGACTCAATGGGGCACACACTTAGCGGTGTGCCTTTTTGTTTTACCCATCAGCGTATCGGCAGCCGGTCTTGCGGATGTAGTTGGTGAAGGGCAGATTCGGTTTCTCAAAACCAAGCCTGATCCGAACTCATATACCTACGAATCGAAGGTAACTATTCTAGAGACCAGTCTTGATTCTGGCTTAGTGCAAATCCAGACTTGCCACAAAAAATTGGATCCGATTCGCAAAGTGATCATTTTGTTTAATAAGGACCGTATCCGAGATATTCAAGTTCGGACCATGGATGGTATTGCGATGGCCGAAGTCAAAGACAATCGCGTCACCCTCAGTGAGGTGCAAAAAGGAGGATCGATTTGCATTGATTTGCAGTCCAAGGCGTTGGACTCACTCGGTAATGGCCTCTATCAACTCAATGCTGGCCCTTTGATGCGCAGACTCTTTGATGGCTATTTACCCATGACCGCAAACATGAAGTTCTCTTGGCCAGATAAACTGCTTGCCGTTCAAGAAACCAAACCAGCCACTCAAGATGGCGTTGATATTAAGTCTGCTAATGATGGCCTGGAGATGGACTTAGTGTTTGCCGGAAAGATGACTGCGCAGATCTTGCTAAAGCGCTCCGATTAAAGCCTAGAGCTTTTCACAGCGATACTGCTCGGAGCCAATGGCTAAGCGCGATTCGCTCTGAATTAGTTGCGCGATCGATGCCTTGACGTCGCCGACCTTGCAGCTCTCATCAAAGTAGCTGATTAGCCCAAGACTGCCACAAAAGCGTAACTGTTGATCGCCAAATTTCATGGTCGATTGCTGCAAGACCATGACCACCTTTTTGCTGGAGTCATTTTCGGGAATGCAGTTCCAGGTGGTGTAGTCGGCTTGGCCGCATGCCGAAAGTAGAAGAACTAGGGGAAGAAAGTAAAAAATGCGCATTTACAGGAAAATCGATAATTACATTAAAACTATTGTATGAGCCAAACCCTATTGCCGCTGACCCTCTTCTATGATGGTGCCTGTCCACTGTGTCAGGCAGAGATTCTTTATTTGCAAACCCGCAATCAACAGCAATTGCTTCAATTTGTCGATGTCAACAGCAGTGCATTCAACCCAGAGCGCGTCGGCGTTTCGTGCCAGGCGGCGCTTGATCAGATGGTTGGGCAAATTGAGGGGCAGGCCCCGATTCGTGGAGTCCCTGTCTTTGCAGAGGCTTATCGGCGTGCTAATTTACCCATTTTGGCTTGGTTATTTTCAAGAAAAATACTGAGACCCATCTTGAATCTTGCATATCGAATTTTTGCAAAGAATCGCCATGCGATATCAGGTGCCATCGGACCCTTCGCATTAAAACTGGTCAAACGGATGACTCAATCACCCCGATGACGTAGCGCATGATTTTGTTGGGCGATTGAGCATTCGCGAGGCCCAGGAATGACCCTGATGGTATCACCCGCTTGAATGCGTCCTCCCTGCAGTACGCGAAGGTACCAACCGCTGCGAGCGCCTTGGATCATTGCCTTAGCTACACTTGCAACCCCGGTCTTCGCTGTGAACTTATAGCAGGGCTCGCGTAATTTTGTAACACCACATTCAATGGCTCCAATGCGAAGGCGATCACCAACGTAGACATCATGCTCAGTAAGCCCACTAATGGTTAGGTTCTCGCCCAGGTAACCATGCTCTAAATGGATGGATTGGCCTTTGGCCTCAGAGAGTAGTGAGGACCAAAAGGGATAATGCTCTTGCGGATACATATAAAGGGCTTTTTCAGTCCCACCATGAACTTGAGGATCGGCTTGCTCATCACCAAAGACCCCAGTTGCAGTCACTTCAATTGCTTGGGGTTGAATGATGGTACTAACTGGAGTTTTGTTGATGGCCGATATGACCGTACGGAGGTCCTCCCCGTCACGAACCCACAGGGGTTTTACCAGCCCAGCACTAATGGTTTCTAGACGAATTGTCATAAGCCATTATGCCGAAGAAAGCCCCAAGCTCAAACTCGGGGCCACAGGGATTGACTTACTTCTTCTCGGCGCGAATCGATTGATCGCACTCGCGAATGCTATGGTTATAGTGCGGATGGTGATTATTTTTGTCGAGTGACGCTTTGCAATCGGCGATGGAATAACGCACATTCGCTTGATTGGAATTTGACATAAAGACTCCTTTATTGATGATTAAAAAAGTCAGGAAAAGTCCTGCGAAAGGAATATAGGGCTCTGCCCGTGAAAATTCAAGGGCGATCGATTAAGATCAAACGATGAACTGGTTAAAGAGGCTTCCCCCAACACGTCGAGAACCGCCTGGCTTTGAGTGGGTCATTTTGCGCTTTACGCCAAAGCTGATGTTCTATGGCACCTGCATATTTGTTATACCGCTTGCCATTTTGCAATACGGCATAGAGCCTAGCGGATCATCCAGGCTCTGGGAGCTCTATTTAATAGCGGGACTCATCTTCTTCTGGACGATGCTTTTCATTGCCGCTTTATGTGCCTTTATCGTGTATTTAATGAAAGGCCCAGCATTTGTTGCCGATGCGTACTACCTAGAGGATTCGGATTTACCAAAATGAAGGGTAGCGCAGGGGTCGGCACGTTCGATGCTGGGGCTAATCCAAACAAAATCATAGAGTTTGGCTAGCTCCGCCAGTGCTTTAGGGTTACGTCGATCCTCTTCAACAAAACCAACACTCACACGTTTCTTAGAGGGCTCAAGAGACCTTAAAACTTGGGGCACCCCATAATCATTGCGAACATGGCCATTACCGGCAAACAGAATTGCAGGGGAATGGCGCATCATGACCTGCGCCATCGAGATGTCCGTCAAGCGCTGCACCCGAAACATGGGTTCTAAATACTGGGTGGGAAGCTTGCCACAATGCCCGTCGATCAAATCGTTCTCCAGACTGCGTTTTGCCTCACCTGTCAAAGCACTTTTTTGGTAATCCGATTCCATCGCAGCCGGGATGGACCCACCAGAGAAGATGGTTTTAGAAATTGAACGATCTAGATTGGAGCCATAGAGCGGTAAGCCAGATACCCGAATCGCTTCAAATAGGGGTTGATAGAGCTTCCATGGCCACGCTTTTGGGGAGAACCCTGCTTGCTCCAGCGACTGCAGAGTCGATCCAGTTAATCGGACTAATGGACCGGTTGGCAGATACTCAACAACCGCTGCATATTTTTTGCTAGTAATTGCAGCGATCAATTGACCGCGTGCTTCATGGTGATGGGGGTTATCGTGTAACTCACCCAACAAAACATAGTCAGCGCTGATCAGATGAGTAGCCAACTGTTCTTGATTAACGGGGGTTTGACTGCGAAGATCAATAATTGAGTTTGCAGTCGCAGTAATGCTCACAAGGAGAAGGTAGCAGCCTAGATAAATTTTATTAATGGTACTCATTAAGAATATTTCTTAAGCGCAGCAAAAAAACGTTGCCCCATCGGCGAAACAGGCTGATGAGGGACGCCGACTTGACCAGTTATTCGTTGGACTTCCTGGACTAGCTTGCGTCCAAACCCCATTAAGCGGTACATGGGTTGAACATAGATGTACTCAATAACACCGTTATTGGAATACCGGCAGTAAGCGATCGTGGTGTTTGGGTTTTTAATCCAGATCGTTTGTTGCTCAACTTCCATCGAGTAGTCCATAAGATTGACTGATTGCATTATTTCCTAAATCGCCTGTAGAATGAATCTGGATATTTTATGTTTAGTTTTGAATTCTAGTATTGCAAGCCAATTTGTATTGCCTAGCATTTATGTACCGAATAATAAAAATCGATCCCGTCAAAGAGCTGGTCTACGTTGCAGACGAACCGAAAGGGAAGTCCTTTGAGTTTTACTTCCCAAAACTCAGTGATGCTGTTTTCATTGAGGAATACACCTTAAAAGTAATGAGTAGTGACGGTCGCTACAAAATTATTTCATTGCTAGGCCGATAAGGCTTGGCATGCCGTTCTCACGCATTGAGCCGGGCCCAAATAATCAATTTATGCCCATCGAGGCTCAGTTGATATTAGATAGTTATCAGCATTTTCTAGGCAAGTCTTGCATTCAATTAACCAGCTCAATGAATATAGCGCAAATGCTTTATGAAGCCCCTTTTGCGGTAGTGGCGCATGATACGCGCGCAGACCCAATTTTTGCCTACGCCAATCGGATGGCTCAGAATGCATTTGAAATGACTTGGGCTGAAATCACATCGATTCCATCACGCCAGTCGGCAGAGCCGGTCTTACAAGAAGAGCGCCAATCCTTATTGCAGCGCGTGCAACAGTTTGGTTTTATCGATGATTACTCCGGAATTCGGATATCCAAAACTGGTCAACGGTTTGGATCCGCAATGCAACGGTATGGAATTTAATCGATACGAATGGTGTACGGGTGGGGTCAAGCTGCTCGTTTGATCACTGGGATTATTTACCAGCCTAAGGATCGCGCAGTTCCGAGGCTTGATCCTGAATTGCCAATTTGGCTTCATCCGTCATGCGTGCGAGATTGCGAACCTGCATCAGCATGCGCGGATTCTTACTCATGGCGCTTTCATGACGAATCAGAAAATCCCAATACAGCGTGGTAAATGGACAGGCGTTGGGACCAGTGGATTGATCGGGCTTAAATGCACAGTGCTTGCAATAGTTACTCATGCGATCAATGTATTTGCCAGTCGCAATGTAAGGCTTACTCGCCATTAACCTCCATCAGCAAACTGACTCATGCCAATGACATTAGGCAGCTCAACCCACTCAACGGCATCCACATACATACTTAGATACCACGCATGAATCTCCTTTGGGCTTGACACCAAGAAGTAGGGCGTAGAGACCGGTAACCATCAGGCGTTGAATATGGTGTGCATAGCCCGTACGCAAACTCTGAGTAATCGTTTGCGATAAACAATGCATTTGGGTATTACCGTCCCAGAAGAATGCGGGTAGCGGTTGATTAGCCCTTAACGCATTGAGTTCAAGGTACTTTGGCATATTCATCCAATAGATACCGCGAACATATTCGCGCCAGCCCTAAGATTTGACGAACAAAGCCCTCAACCGCGGCAATCGGTGCCCGACCTTGACGATAGGATTGTTCTGCGGCAGCCACTACCTCTTGAGCCGATAGCAACTTGAGATTTAGGGCACTTGCGATATGCGAATGAAATAACCATGGCTCATTAGTCCACATCGCGTCTTGGTACAAACCAAATTTTGGAAGACGATTTTGAATAAAGTCAGCCAAGACACGCAGAGCATCATGCCGATCGACCGGCCAGCCAAAGCCAGAGGTGCTTGCGGCAACAGAACCTGGATGGGATGCAAAGCGACTCTCAACTAGTTGAATCACCTCTTGGGTGAATGCGATCGGGCTTGAGACGCAGTGGCGGTGTATGGGTGGGGGACCCTCTTTGCCAAAGGAGGAACGATTCTCGGAATCAAAGTTCCATTCTCCCCCAACAGGTGCATCACCATCCATAGCACGCTATGCTTTTTCCGAAGCTCGCGATACCAATACTCCAACCGTAGTTGCTTACGACCTTTGGCATGTCAAAAAACTCGCGCACGGTCGAGAAAAAATACCGATCCTCACGGATTTCAAGTTCAATGCCGGTTTGCAATGACAGCTGTTTGATTTTCTCGAGAACCCGCCAATCTCCGGGGGCGGTCATGAGCAAACGGTTTGGCTTAGATTGGCCAATAACCTTTAAAAGCTCACCCTCAAGCGTTTGGTATTGCTAGGATCATCGAGCTTGCTGTAGTACAGGCTAATCTTTTCCTGATGCAGCGAATGTGCAAAATGCCGCATCGCACTAATAAATAACGCAATCCGTTGCTTTGAGGACCAAATGTGGGTGGATTCTTCATCCACTTCTGCCATCCACACCGCATCCTGCTTCACATCAAAGCCGTCAAATGCGCTCGCATCCCGGTTGAGCTGGTCGCCAAGAACGAGGATAAGGTTCCGCATGGCTTTTAAATCACAGATATTAAGATACGTTAATCATGAGATCAATTATCCTTGAAAGATTGATAACTTATTGTTAATGCGATGACGAGTATTGATTTCAGTAAAGACGCAGCCCAATTCTGGGATAAACGTTTTCTCAATCTGAGTATGTGTTTGGTAAAGAGCCAAATGCATATTTAAAGAATCAAGCATCCAAGTATATGAAGCCGGGTATTAATGCCCTATGTGTCGCTGATGGTGAGGGACGCAATAGTGTGTGGTTAGCAAAGCAGGGGATGGCTGTCGAGGCCTTTGATATATCGCCAGTAGCCATAGAAAAAGCAAAGGAGTTAGCAAATCAGGAACAGGTATCGGTTGCCTTAAGTGTTGCCAGTACCCACTCTTGGGAATGGAAACCCAATCATTACGATCTCATTGCAGCCATATTTATTCAGTTTGCGACCCCCAATATGCGTGTTGACCTCTTTGCCCACATACGCCAATCCCTAAAACCCGGTGGATATTTAATTCTTCAAGGGTATACGCCCAAGCAATTGGAGTACAAGACGGGTGGCCCACCGAGTATTGATCATCTCTACACCACTGAATTAATTCAGGATCTCTTAAGAGGAATGGAAATCTGCGATTGGCAAGAATACGAAGCAGAAATCCATGAGGGTGAGGGACACCGTGGCATGTCTGCCCTCATGGGCGTCGTCGCTCGCAAACGCTGAGATCTCACACGGCCAATTGATGTTGGATGTAGCGATCCAGATCCCCGTGCCCTAATGCGCCGCTGACTCGATTGGTTTCTTGACCGCCCCTAAAGAATGCGAGGGTGGGGATAGACCGAATCCCAAACTGAGCGGCAATACCTTGCTCTTCCTCGGTATTGAGTTTCACAAACAAAACTTGATTGGTGTATTTCTTGGCAAGCTGGGCGAAGGTGGGCGCAAACATTTTGCAGGGGCCGCACCATGGTGCCCAGAAGTCTACTAAGACTGGTATCTGGGTTTGGTGAATGAGTTCTCCAAAGTCGCCCGCATTCGCCTCGACTGGGGCTGAGAGTAAATCATGCTGGCAACTGCCACAAATAGGCTTGCTAGCCGCTTTTTGAAGGGGGTAGACGGTTTAATTTGTACAAGACGGGCATTGAATCAGCATTTAGTTTGCTCCCTAACGATCAAGACTAAGCAAATTTTTCTGAAGGGTGATAGGATTAAATCATGTTAAAAAAATTAACATTACTTCTTTGGTTGCCATTCTACCCATTCAATCGTGGGCGGTAGTGGATATGAGTTTGCAAAAAGAGGCTTTACAGTTTGGTAATACAGTGATTCCTCCCAAGATGCTCATCATCCTTGCCACCAAGAGGTAGTGCAAAATGCTGATGATCAGAGCACTGAAAGCAATCAAGCGAGTTGTTATGCCTGCAGTTTGTGCATGGCCTTTGGTGCTACCTTGATCACCAATCCTATTTTGCGCTTTGAATCACCAACGCAAAGTTTATTTACCGTTCTTCAAAGATTTAGTAGTGAAGATCTTGTTTTAGGAAAATAAGCCCCCGATTCTTTAACTCCCTAGGATAAGTCCGCCCAAATTTTGGGTTTCTTTCACTTTGGAGAGTTAAATGAAATATCTTTTATTACTAATCGTTAGTGTGTTTTCTTTATCGGCTGCCGCTGCCTCAGAGTGGGTTAGGGGCGGAAGTCGTTCGTGTGGACACCGCAAAGCAGCGGATTGTTCTCAAGCATGAGCCGATTCCCAGTATCAAAATGCCGTCTATGACTATGCGCTTTGGCGTGGCTAAAGAAGTTCCACTCGATTCGTATCAATCAGGGGATCGCGTGCAATTTCAGTTTAAGGAAGCCGGCGGCAGTCTAGATGTCACTGCGCTGGAGAAGCTGAATGAATCGACTTCCCCAACTTTTATTGCTTGGGATGTTGGTATTGACTGGTCCGGTAAGTGCTGCCCCATGGGGTTTTAAAAACAGCTGGATGATTATGGGGGACTTCTCGAAGACTCCCAAGAGTTTGCTCTCAATTATGCAACTACAGCAAACGATGCATTCGGTTCTCAACCAGTGCAATGCAGACCGATAACTCGGTATCTAAACAGCAAAATGCGGAGGCAGTCTATTACCCGCAAGCTCGTGCGCTGGAATATGCCCGAAGCACAAGCCAATATTTGGTTTGTTGGTGGGTTGGGCGCCACAACAGTAACACCTTTGTGGGAACAAAAGCAATGGCTTCACCGGGCATTCAGGTGGATTATGAAACTACCCGGTTTTATTCCATGGCCTCGGCCCGAGTGTATGCCGCAGAGGGGGCAACGAGCAATATCACAACCGCACGATTGGGCGCGTCATTTTATGAAGTTGAATATGACGAGGCTCAGCCTTGGCTGGTGATTGAGGCGAGGCGAATGACCTTTGTCTCCAAGCAATATGAATTTACCCCGATGTTACGAGTGATTCATAACCGTTATTTCGTGGAAGCGGGCGCCAATTTATCAGGACAATGGCGCTTTAACTTTATGTACAACTATTAGGAGAATTATGATGAAATCAATTTATTCCATATTATTTATTACGCTCATGGGTTTGGGATCGGCAGCACATGCCAGTATGAAGGTGACGGTGAACGGCATGGTGTGTTCGTTTTGTGCCCAAGGAATTGAGAAAAGTATCTCGAAGATGGGTGAAACCAAAGCAGTCTTTGTGGATCTCAAAAATAAGGTCGTAGTGATTGAGCCCAAAGATGGAAAAACACTCAATGAGAAAGAATTTCTGCCGAAATTAAAGACGCGGGCTACGATGTGGTATGAAGATTGAAACAATTCCACAAACCGTTGTGCAATTTAAAGCCCAGCAGAAAGAGAAGAAATGACCACTGATGGTTTGCAGGAATCAAAATCGGGATTTATCAGCTCGGCCATAACCTTGCTAGCAAGCTCCAGCACGCTAATTTGCTGCGCGATTCCTGCGTTACTAGTTAGCTTGGGTGCTGGGGCTGCGCTGGCCTCGTTGGTTGCTGTTTTTCCTCAAATTGTATGGATTAGTGAACATAAAGAAACTATCTTTGCAATCAGCACTTTGTTGATGGTTTTCGGTGGAATTTTGCAGTGGCGTAACCGAAATGCGCCATGCCCCATTGATTCAAGGCTTCGAGACGCGTGTCTTAAGACCAGGAAAAATTCCTTACGAATTTATTGGTTCAGCCTAATTCTGCTACTGATTGGGGCTTGGTTTGCATTTATTCAACCACTTTTGTAGATTGGGCGTGTTATATCGGTGGTATTCGCTTCCACAGATAGATAACCCAGATGTTACAGAGTAGGTAGAGCCCCAAGAAGAATGCAGGTGGCAAATCCCAGTAGAGCAATTGATTGAGCTGATAGGCCCAGAATGATTGCGGGGCGGTTGTTTGGCGAAGCTGTGCTTCTAATACCGTTAATGGACAGGTGACGGCAAACACTGCCTCGATGGCAACAAAGAGCATGAGGCCGGCATGAATCTGACGAAAACGACGGTTACGAATCCAAGGCCAGGAATACATAAATCCAAGCGGAATGAAAAGCAAGCCCAACGTAATGAACAGGGCGATGGCAAAGTGAAAGGCCAAAACAAGATCTGCAATGAATGCCATACGATCATTTTAGGATAAAACAACCCTTGTCATCGATTCGATATAGAATGAATTCATAGCTATTTGACCTATTTCACCAGGAGCTTTCCTTCATGAAATCATTCTTACAGTTTTTTATTGGATTTGGGGTATTCAGTGTTACTAGTGTATTTGCTGCTGGTCAGCCAATGACAGCGACACAGCTGGCGGAAATCGAAAAACAAGGAAAGTCAGCAGTAATCTCCGTCCATGCGGATTGGTGTTCTACGTGCAAAACGCAAGACAAAGTTTTGTCCGAGTTTATGAAAAATCCAGAGTACAAAAATGTTACGTTCTATCAGCTTGAATACGATACCCAGAAAGATCTCTTAAAAACCCTCAAGGTACGCTCGCAAAGTACGATTATTGTTTTCAAGAATGGCAAAGAAGTTGCGCGCGCGACAGGGGATACAAAAGAGTCAGCGCTTGCAAAGTTAACGAAGCAGGCGATTTAATGGATTTTGGGGTCGGGTCATTTCTCTTCGCTTTTCTAGCAGGCGTTTTATCGACTCTATCACCCTGTGTTTTACCCCTAATTCCCATCATTATTGGGGCGGCCACTAACCAGCATCGACTCGGACCACTTGCTTTGGCAGGCGGCCTAACGTTATCGTTTGCTGTGATTGGTACTATCTTGGCTGGTCTCGGGGCATCGATCGGAATTGCTCAGGACGGATTTCGTTTGTTTGCAGCGATCATCATGGGTCTCATTGGCGTCGTCTTAATTTCTACACATTTACAAGAGCGGTTTGCGGTTGCCATGTCGGGTATTAGTGGTGCAGGTAATACCTTGCTATCCAAAGTGAGCATCGATGGCTTATTTGGGCAGTTTCTGATTGGCATCTTGCTCGGCTTAGTTTGGACTCCATGCGTTGGGCCTACCCTCGGGGCAGCCATTACCTTGGCCAGTCAAGGTAAGGACCTTGAGAAAATCGTATTTGTCATGATGGTCTTTGGTCTCGGGGCCGGCTTACCGTTAGCATTACTCGGTGTTTTATCAAGAAATGTTTTGATGAAAGCCAAGGGAACGCTTGGCCACGCAGGTAAATTTGGTAAACAATTTTTGGGAGGATTTTTGATCCTCATTAGTGGATTAGTTTTAACCGGATTAGATAAGCCTGTAGAAGCCTTCCTACTCAAGCACTCGCCCGCATGGCTCACAGACTTAACCACGATGTTCTAAACCCAGATTAATGGATGCTGGTTCTGCGATGAGTAATAAAACGATTCGCTATTGCTTAGGCTTAATCGTAATTGCATGGACTGGGTTAGCCTCGGCTGCTGCGATTTCAGTTGAGATTCGTCAAACTGGGGGCGGATTTGATATTCAGGGGAGTTATATGTCACCCCTAACCCAATGTCAGGCCTATGTGTTGTTAACTGATTTTTCCTCTGATGAGCCATCCGAGGGAATTAAATCCTCAAAAATGACTCGTTTGTCGGATCAGACTATTCGGGTAGAGCAATTGGTAGAAGATCGATTTCTCTTCTTCACTACTAAATTTGAATCCATCATTGATTACACCGAGTATCCTATACGTGGCATGGATCTTCGTCAGGTTAAGGGCTACTTCAAAGAATATCGTGGTAGTTGGCGCTTAATTCCTAAAGAGGGCGGCACCTTATTTACCTATCAAGCATTTATCCTACCTGAATCATCAATCCCAATGTTTTTGATTGAGCATTTCATGAACAATCGAGTCCAGCAGCGCTTTGAGAAAATGGCAAATCGTGCCAATCGAAAAAAAGATTTCATACCAGAGCGCTGCCAATGAAAAAAATCCTAGTGCTATTTATGAAGGACTGGGATCAGCTCGCGATTCAAGCATATCAAGAGAGTGGTAGATACCAGTTCTATTTTGAAGGCTTTGATTTATTCCAGTTCCCACAAAATGCTCGATTACTTCATTTTCGGGTCCTTAATTACATTAGTCATCTAGAACAGAAATACCGCAACATTGGAATCGATGGCGTTGTCAGTAATCACGAGCAGTATGGCGCCTTAATTGCCGCGGTTCTAGCGGAGCGCTTAGGCCTACCCGGAAATGATCCACGAGCCATTATCGCTAGTCAGCACAAGTATTACAGCCGCATGATTCAAGAAAGGATTGTTCCGGAGGCGCTCCCGCGTTATGTCTCAATTCCATTTCCTCTAAAAAAGGATCAAATCATCGATTTACCTTACCCATTTTTTGTGAAGCCGATTAAAGCAACGTATTCAGTACTAGCAAAGACCATTCAGCAGCGATCGGAATTAGTCGATCTTCTCCATTTTGGCTATTTTGAGGAGTGGATAATTCGTCGACTTATAAAACCCTTTGCCGATATCATGCCCCTCTATAGCGACCATACGATTGATCCCAGTGGCATGCTTGCTGAAGAAATCATGACCGGGGATCAAATCAATATAGATGGCTATTGCTATCAGGGCCAACTGTATTTTCTGGGCACGATTGATGAAGTGATGTATTCGGGTACCGATGCCTTCATGCGTTTTGAATATCCATCACAGTTACCGCCGTCTATTTTAGAGCGTGCCAAGATCATCACTAAAAAAGTTCTTGGTGCGATTCATTATCAGCATGGATTCTTTAATATTGAATTCATCTATAACAAAAGTAATGATCAACTAAAAATCATCGAAATTAATCCTCGGATGGCATCTCAGCTGGTTAATTTGTACCAGCGGGTAGATGGGTATAACCCATACGATATTCTTTTTGAGCTCGCGGTTGGTGAAGAGCCAAAAGTAGAGAAGGAGCCGTCTCAATATCAAGCGGCAGCCAGCTTTGTTTTTCGGAAGTTTGGTGAAACTGCAGTCCAAAGTATTCCGACGTCAGACCAAATCCAACAAGCCCTGGAACCTTATCCAGATGCCAATCTGATGCTTTACTTCAAAAAGGGATCTCAATTAAAGCGTGAGTTGAAATGGCTAGGAAGTTATCGGTATGCCGTTCTCAATCTTGGTGGAATAAATCGTAGTGATCTTTTTGAGCGATGTCAGTCAATCTCCCATACACTGCAGTTTGATTATCCATTTGAACTAAGCGGTACATGATGCAATTCGTGATTCCTGATTACTTGCGATATACCCCATACCCAAGTCAAGCGACGCTGCTGACTTGGCTTGAGGATTCAAACTCCTTGACCAGGTATATCCTGCAAAATCTGCAAGCCGGGCAAGAATCCGTTCCTCAGCAAGAAATTCTGAATCCCCCTCATTGGGAGTTCGGCCATATCAGCTGGTTTCATGAGTTTTGGGTTCATCGATCCGGATTAGAGGCTAATCAATCCTGGCTCTCTAACGCGGATGGATTATTTAATTCATCACTGGTATCGCATGCTACGCGCTGGGAGCTTCAGATTCCTGATCTCGACAAACTTTTTGCCTATAACCAAGCGACATTTGAGCGAACCGCTGATCTATTGGGTCGACCTTTAAGAAATGAACAGCTGTACTTCATTACGCTATCAATTTTTCATCAGGATATGCATAACGAGGCCTTTGCCTATATGTGGCAAACCCTTGGCTATCCCCAGCCCTTCATGCCAAACCATCAAAGTACGAACCTCCAAATTCCAATCCGTGATCTTGCGTTTTCTGGTCAAACTCGACAATTTGGATCGCAATTAGATGAGGGCTTTATCTTTGATAACGAAAAGTGGGTCCATCCAATTCAACTTGAGCCTTTTTCAATCGCATCCCATCCGGTGACAAATGGTGAGTATCTTGAGTTTTTACAATCCCAGGCTAATCAGTTAGAGGCTTGGACCCCTTTCTATTGGAAGCAGGATGGTAGGCAATGGTATGAGCGCCATTTTGATCAATGGCAAATTTTGCAAGAAAACAATCCTGTGCGACATATTCGGCATGATCAGGCTCAAAGGTATTGTGAGTGGCGTCGTCGACGACTACCTACGGAGCACGAACTAACGACTTTGTATTCTAGTGAGGCGAATACTTATCAATCGACAGGCCTATGGGAGTGGAGTAGCAGTACATTTCAGCCCTTTCCAGGCTTTACTGAAGACCCATACCGAGATTATTCGAGGCCATGGTTTGATGGTCGCCATCAAGTCTTAAAGGGTTGGAGTGCTTATACGCCAGAGCGTCTACGCCGTACGGCGTTTCGTAATTTTTACGAGATCCAGCGTGCAGACATATTTTGTGGATTTCGAACCTGTTCAATCGAGTGATATGACATTAGTGATGAAGGGTAAAATTTTCCAAGAAATTATTGACGGCTTACAAGCGAATCCGGCTTCAATTTCCCCAAAGTATTTTTATGACGAACTGGGATCTAGCCTTTTTCAGGCGATTACTCATCTTGAGGAGTATTACCCAACCCGTGTAGAGCGGGGGATTATGCAATCCAAGCTTTCCCAGATTACACAAGCCATAGCTTCGGTTGATGTTATTGTGGAGCTCGGGGCTGGTAATTGCGAAAAGGTCAGACCCTTATTGGAAACTATCGCGCCTAAGCAATATCGAGCTTTAGATATTTCAGCAGATTTTCTAGAGACTGCCTTAGCTAATTTACATCACGATTATCCAGCGATCGATATGCGGGCGATCGCTGCGGACATTACCCAAGAACTTTCATTTCCAGATTTACAAGATCAGCGAATATTATTCTTTTATCCCGGTTCATCGATTGGGAACTTTACCCCTCCAGAGGCCTCCCGTCTGTTCTCAAATTTAGCCAGGGAGTGTCATGGAAGCGGCGGCTTACTCATTGGGGTTGATTTAGTCAAAGACATTCACGTATTAGAGCGAGCTTACAACGATATTCTGAGCGTGACTGCAGCGTTTAATTTGAACGCGTTGCGACATCTTAATCACCTGATTGGAAGTAATTTTGCTATTTCAGATTGGGAGCATTACGCGTTCTTTAATCAAACCCTTAATCGTATTGAGATGCATCTTCGAGCTAAATCGGATCAGCTGGTAAGTTGGCCTGGTGGTCACCGTCAGTTTCGTGCGGGCGAAATGATTCATACCGAAAATAGCTATAAATATCCCAAAGCCACATTTCTAAAAATGATCCAGGAGGCTGGTTTTACTCAGGTGACTGCTTGGACTGATCCAGAGTCTAATTTCTTAGTGTGTTTTGCTGAATTTAAGTAAGCGGGTCACGAGTTTTTCTAGAGAAGACCGCTCATGGCTAGGTTGGACAAGCTTTTGTAACTTCTTCACTTGTTCTTGAAGTTTCTTATAGAACAATTGATCGGTTTCTGCACGGAGCAGAAGTCTAGTTAGGGCTTTTTCATTACCAACCGGAAAATATCCCAAATAATCTTTTCCCAGCAGCCCACAATTGCCAGCTATCTTTGAGGCAAGCACTGGAACACCTGCAGCAATTGCCTCAGAAACTACATGAGCACCACCTTCCATGCGACTAGAGATAACCATCATATGACTGCGCGCCAGGATCTTTAGTGTTGTCTGATGACTCACCATGCCATGCCAGATATAGCGACCATATTCTTTAGTGGCTTGTAATGCGGTTTTCTCCATTTCCAAATTCATAGCCATTCCCAAGTGTTGAATGCGTATTTGGCTATTGCTAGGCATGTGAGGTAAAGCACGAACGATACAAAAAGGATCTTTTTCAGGGCGAAGATGCCCAATCACACTCACGCTGAATTGACCTTTGGGCTTTTGTTGCTTTGGTATCTGAGGTACCGACTGATGAATGACCGTTGCCTTATGACGCCATTTTGTGGGGATGATTTGTAATGCCTCTGCCTGTAAAACCACTAATGCATTAGCCAGTGCCATCGATTCATGAACCTCCGGGTGGTTTGCCATATCCCGGTATAGGTCGGTGCCCGTCAGAATCAGAATTAAAGGTCGATGAGGGTGCGCTAACTTGAATGCCTTGATTGACGCATGACTTCGATAGGCATGCAAGGTAATCAGGAGGTCGGCATCTTTTCTGGACCAGGATTCAGTGATGGGGACTCGGTAACCAAGCCGTCTTAAAAAACCTTGCCATCGTTTGGCGGTCACGCGATTACCATGGAGGCTTCCAGGGGGAGCTGGGGTGACGATTTCGATGCGGCGCATATTCAAGGCCTATTCTTTGAAATGCGATTCAGAAAAATGAGCCCTAATACAGGGCCGGGGAGTAATAACCAGGTAATGTAGTGATCCACGAGGGGCAAGACCAGGGTACTGATTTGAATTGAGATCATCGTAATGGTAAAGCCAATCGCATTTTGAATCGTCAGTGCCGTACCGACAATTTCGGGTGGGCAAGCTTGGGCCGATAGGGCCGAGAACTGTGGCGAGTCAGCGACGACACTCATGCCCCAAATAAGCCAAAACAAAATTTGCGCCCACAGTGGTAACCCAGCAATCCATGGATAGAGAAGACAGCAGATACCCGATAGCGCTAAAGCGGTTGAGGCAACCTTGACCCCACCCATTGATTTGCTAAGTTGCCCTCCAAGAAAACATCCGAGCGCACCGACCCCGATGACCGAAAATGCCAATCCAGATAAATTCAAAGGATTTTGAACGGGATACGTACTGGCAATCAGAAATGGCACCAGCGCCCAGAACGCATAGAGTTCCCACATATGACCGAAATAACCTAATGCAGATCGACGATATTCGGGGATTGCAAAGAGCTGACGAAAGCCACTTAGTTTGACCCGTGAGGCGGTGCCTAATTTGAGGTGGGGGCCGTCGCCAAGCCAAAAAATAATTCCCATCGCAATGACTGCCAGGAAGGAGGAGAACAGAATCACCTCTTGCCAAGGCCAATCAACACCGAAGTAGCGTGTGGCATGGGGGATGGCCGTTCCCAGAGTGAGCATGCCAACCAATTGCGCGATACGCGAGGATGCCTTTTGAGGATCCCAAGTCATGATGAGTTTCATGCCGATGGGGTAGATGCCGGCTAAACAAATTCCAACCAAGAAACGCAGTGCAGAGCCCATCCAGATGCTGTCGGCCCATACCGCAAATGCGGTATTGAACAGGGCCCCAAGTAGGGCACAAGCGGCAAATAGATGACTGGGTCTAAACCGATCCGCAATACCACTTAAGGCAAATACTAAGGTGCCCGCTACAAAACCCAATTGCACGGCATTGGTCAAAACACCAATACCTGCAAGATTGATATTCCAGGAACCAATTAAATTATCAGCCACGCCATTGATCGAGAACCACAAGGAAGTCCCCATGAGTTCCGCAATCACAATAAATAACGAAGCTATATTTGGGCTAATGGTTCGAGAGGGTGTCGAAGTAATCAATTGAATAAATAATAGGACTAACTTTAGTTGCTTCTATTATGGTACTTCTTCAATGCCATGCAGCTCTCGCAAAGGCTTACTTACTCCATTTAAGTTCCGCTCCTGCGGTAACCCAAAAACCTAGAGGACTAAAGGAAGTATTTAACTATGAATAGTTATTGATAATCATTCTCATTTGTAGTAGCATTTGATTATGTTCATACAAAATAAAGACGATGAATAAAACAAATTACATTCGGATATACCGAAGTGAGGAGCTGTTTGGTTTGGAAAGCGCGATTCAGATTAATCATCGTGGAGTGATCTACACCCTACGGATTACCCAATTCGGTAAATTGATCTTAACCAAGTAATATGGATTCAGAGCAGTTTCTGCGTTCGCCATCATTCAAGATTACTTTAGTGGTATGCGTGGGTCATGCGTTACTTATTGGATGGATGATGACCGCCATAAGCAATCATCTGCCAGAATCTTCCGCCATCCTCTATGGTCAATTGGTTGAGAGCGAGTCAAATACGATTCAAAAAAAAGTAACTTCGCCAATTCATGCAAAACAAGATCCGATGAATCAACCGGATATGCCTCTGATGGAGAGTAGCCAGGTCCCCATAACTAGTCAACAGCCGGAGAGCAGAAGCTCGAGCGTTTCATCCGCACCCATATCCTTGCCATCCGCTACTGACCCAAGGTTCAATAATCCAAAGCCACCGTATCCAATCGCTAGTCGAGAAAATGGGGAGGAGGGCAGGGTATGGCTTTCATTATGTGTATCTGAGCATGGTGCTATTAGCCGCTTGCAATTAGCTCAATCGTCTGGGCATCCAGCGCTCGATCGTTCAGCCTTGAATACGGTGACGCACTGGAAATTTCATCCGGCGCGCCAAAATGGCGCCGCTATCCCGTACTGCTATCGATTACCGATTGTCTTTGTATTAACTTAATTTCCATACGCTGAATATTATCAATATCACTTGACAATGAGAATCATTCTCATTAAAGTGAAGATTCGTTTTAACTAAAAATGATTATGTAAACGTCACAGCCCGCCGCCGCTAGCTAGTGCCATCAAATTCTAGCGAGCATGAATCTAAGAAAACACCCATTTGTGGCTATTGCAACCATCACGATGGCGAGTATTGCCATGAGTGCTCATAGTCAGATAGTGACCACCGAGGATGGAAGACCCATTGAACAATCCCGTGGTGAGCGGGGCGAGGTGGATGTCATTCTGAAAGAGGTTACCGTAACATCGACCAGGTCCCCTCGTAAGGTTGATAACGTATCCAATGTCGTCACTGTAACAACGGCCGAAGAAATCCAAGAAAAGGGCGACCGGAACATTAAAGACCTATTTAATAACTCCGTCGATGTTATGGTTCCACAGCAAACACAACGTTTCAGTTTGGCTGTAGGATCTCAGGGCCGGGCAGGAAATGAAAGTATCAATATTCGTGGTCTGCAGGGCAATAATGTTTTGCTACTTGTGGATGGGATTCGGGTACCCAATGCCTTCTCGTTTGGGGCCCTATCGGTCGGGCGAGGAAACTTTCTGGATGTTGATGGGTTTCGTCGTGTTGAGGTGGTACGGGGCCCATCGTCAACTCAGTATGGTAGCGATGGCCTTGCTGGAATTGTGAACTTTCAGACCTTTAATCCAAGTGATTTCATCAAAAAGGGTGAGACTCACGGCGGATTTGCTCGTACCGGCTACTCGAGCGTCGATACATCTTCGAATACGACATTTGGCTATGGTGGTATTCAAGACCACTTGCAGGGGATGGTCCTTGGAAGCTTTCAAGCTGGCCATCAATATCAAAACCAAGGATCCAATAACTCAACCGGCATCACCAGGACGGCGCCCAATCCAGCGGATTACAGCAATTGGTATGTTCTGACTAAGGGATTTGTCCAAATCGATCGCAAGCAAAAACTGGGCATTACCTATGAGTCTCAAAACGTCACGCAAAACGTGAATAACTTATCGGATTTGGGAACCGGCGGAGGCTGGATTTCCTTTGGAGGGCCCGGCGGATTTACCTATAACAATGTCGCGACATCCACCATGCAAGATAAAACAACTCGTAATCGTGTCTCGGGTGAATACGACTTTAAGGACAGTGGGGCGCTGTATGTTCAAAAAGCTAATGTCATGGTGTATTACCAAGATGCAGATGTCACTCAAAATGCCTACCAGCAGCAAGTTGGCAATTCACGTCTCTCATCATGGCGCAGCCGCAACAACACCTATAGCCAAGACACCTACGGCATCAATACGAACCTAGAGAGTAATACCACCAGTATCGTCAATCAGCGACTGACCTATGGATTTGATTGGAGTTCTTCACGCATCTCGAGTCAACTCAATGCGGCGGGTAATGGAAGCTCAATTACACCCGCACCCAAATCAACGTACAACCTAGGCGGCGCGTTTTTGCAAAGTGAAATGGAGTTCAATCAAGTGAGTGTGATTCCAGCACTTCGCTATGATAGTTACTCGATTACACCAGTTACTGGTTCATTACCATCGAACTCCGGATCAGCGGTCTCGCCTCGAATTGGGGCTATTTGGAATATAGCTCGCGAGTTTCGTCCATTTGTAAACTGGGGAACTGGATTTACAGCGCCCACACCAGATCAAACACTTTCCTATTTTGCTGGGAGTGGCTACACCAACATACCCAATCCTAATCTAAAGCCGCAAACTGGTAATGGCTTTGAGGTCGGTGCTCGCGGTCAGTTGGATCGGTTTCGGTATCAAGTATCGGGATATACAAACTATTACAAAGACTTTATCTCTCAGGTTAATTACTTAGGTTCGTATAACGGTGGTGCACCTCAGACCTTGTATCAATTTCAGAACTTATCCAACGTCAATATTTGGGGATGGGATGTTCGAGCGGATTGGGCGTTTGCACATGGTTGGCAGGCGAATGCAGCAATGGCCTATAGCGATGGAGAGCAAACCCAACATGGGATTTCAGCACCGCTAAATACGATTCAACCTTTGCGCGCCATTGCAGGATTACGGTATGACGCTAGTACTTGGGGAGCGTTTGCCAATGTTATTTGGAATCAGGGTAAATCGGCTGATCGTGTGAACTTTAATAACGCTACCGGTGGTACAGCCAATCAATTTTTGTCGCCCACATCCACCGTTCTAAATCTGACGGGCTACTGGAAGCCTCTTAAAAAACTAACGATCAATGCCAATCTCAATAATGTCTTTAACACCACCTATTGGAACTGGTCGGATGTTCAAGGTTCTGTTTTAACTCAAAACCGAGCGGCGGCTGGCGGATTTTCGGGGTACAACGCCCAAGCTGCTCAGCAATCAGCCACGGCAGCGCCGCGGAACTGGCAAATCTCAGCTCGCTACGACTTTTAAGGAGGCATTATGAAACCGCCGATTCATCGTATTCGTCAATCGTTTATCACCTTGCGCAAAGAGGGACGCTTACGGCATCGAGAAATTGCTGCGATGCTTACTATTTCTGAGGGAGAGTTGATTGCCGCTCATGTTGGACTTGGTGCTACAGCAGCTAAGGGCTTAAGAGCAATTCGTCTGGACACTAATTGGCCTGCGCTGATAGCCTCGATTGAGTCGATTGGGGAGGTCATGGCTCTCACCCGTAACGAAGCCTGCATCCATGAAAAAATGGGTCAATACCGTCAGGTAAGCCAAGAGGGGTCGGTAGGTCTGGTCGTGGGTGAGATTGACTTGCGGATCTTTTATCAACATTGGTTTGCTGGATTTGCGGTTACTGAAAGTGGTTCTCAGGGAGAGCAGCGTAGCTTGCAATTCTTTGATGCGCAGGGACAGGCGATTCATAAGGTTCATCTGAAGCCACAGAGTGATGTGTCGGCATTTGACGCAATCGTTTCATTGTTTGCGAACCCCCAACAAGAGCCTGGTCTTGAGGTATCAAAGCTCAAGGAAAAGCCGCCCCCAGCACCAGATACAGAGATCGATCGCGCCGGATTTTGGCAGGCATGGAGAGATCTCAAGGATACCCATGATTTTTATCCGCTCTTACGAAAATACACACTCACACGTACTCAGGCACTTCGTTTGGCAGAGCCGGAGTTTGTTCGGGAGCTTTCTAAAGACTGCTTACGATCGATATTGCAGCGTGCGGCGCAGACCAAAACCCCCATTATGGTTTTTGTTGGTAATCCTGGAATGATTCAGATTCATTCAGGACCCATTGATCGGATCATTGAACAAGGGTCTTGGATCAATGTGATGGACCCCCGCTTTATTTTGCATGTTCGTCAGGATCTGATTGAGCATGCCTGGATTGTTCGTAAGCCAACTGTAGATGGCATTGTTACTTCCATTGAGTTTTTTGATCAGAGCGGCGAGGCCATTGCAATGTTTTTCGGAGAGCGTAAGCCTGGTAAGGCTGAACTTACATCCTGGCGAGATCTGGTAACCCAGATTGAGGGTGAGCATGGATTGATGGAGGTCTGCCAATGAGTAATCTTGCTCATACAGGGCGTCGTCGTTTACTGTGCGCAATGGCAGCCGTCCCGATGGCTTGGCTTGAGAAGCCAGCTTGGGCAGAGCGAACTCAAGCTACCCTAGGTCGCCAACGTCTGATTTGCATTGGATCAGCAGTTACAGAAATTGTGTATGCATTAAATGCTAGTAATTTGATTGTGGGGGTTGATACAACCTCGATTTATCCGGATGCCGCACGCTCGTTACCTAGTGTTGGCTACTCAAGAACCTTATCGGCAGAGGGAGTTTTATCGCTATCCCCAACCCAAATCTTATTGACCGAGGATGCGGGGCCCCCAGTGGTACTCCGACAGATTCAAGATGCCGGGATTGAGATAAGGCGCTTGCCTGCCCACCACACCTTTACCGGAATCTGTGATCGGGTGATTGCGATTGGTCAAGCGATTCATCAACCAACTCGAGCCGATCAATTGGAGCTTCAGTTGCAGCAGCAGTGGGCTCGTATCGTAGATGAGGTGAAAGCTAAACCCTTTCCAAGTGCAGCCCCTCGTGTGCTCTACATTCATTCAATGAACCCATCCCAAGTGATGGTCTCTGGCCAAGAAACCAATGCCAATGCCATGATCCGTTACGCTGGTCTACGAAATGCGATGGATGGATTTCGGGGCTATAAACCCCTTACTCCCGAAGCAGTGATTGTGGCCAACCCTGATTTGATCCTGGTCACAGACCAAGGGCTGCAAGCGATTGGCGGACGTAGTCAGCTTGCGCACCTGCCCGGCATGGAAAGAACGAAAGCGATTCTTGGTCAGAAGATTATTTCAATGGATGCTGTTTATTTATTGGGGTTTGGTCCACGAATGCCTGAGGCGGTCTTAACGCTGCATCGTCAAGCGCGCACCATATTAGGATGAGACAGGGCATCAGTCCACTTGACTACTCAGCCTGGGGTGCAAGGCTTGGGTTATTTCTTATAGGGTTGCTTGCATTTCTAATCGCAGTCAACTTAGGTGCTGTGGATATTCATGGTTTGGACTGGTTGCAAGTTTTTAATCCCAAGAATGGTTATGAGGGTGCTAGTTATGTGCTTTGGACCATTCGGATCCCGCGTGCCTTATTAGCCATTACGGTTGGTGCAGCACTGGGCGTTGCAGGCGCTCTCGCACAAAGCTTATTTCGTAACCCCTTAGCTGATCCAGGTCTATTGGGGGTCTCTGCGGGAGCCAGTTGTAGCGTAGCGATCGGTATCGTGATATTAGATGGTTTTCGTTTTATTACGACGGAGGAGCTACGGGTCTGGGCAATCCCATTTTTTGCATTCTTGGGTGCTATAGCAGTTTGTTTCTGTCTTGATTATGTCGCCCGTGTTGTATCTCCGGGATCGATTGCTAGTCTGCTATTAACCGGCATTGCACTCAATGCCTTAGCGGGTGCCGTGATCGGTCTATGTACCTATTTAGCCAACGATGAACAATTGCGTAGCTTTACCTTTTGGACCCTTGGGTCTCTCGCAAGTGCACGCTGGATGATGGTCGGGGTGCTGGTTGGAGCCATAGTCATCGGATGGGTCTGGATTCGAACTCTTTTACAGGATCTCAACGCCTTGACATTGGGTGAGAATATTGCCAATCATCTCGGGGTAGATGTTTTACACCTACGAACGAACGTCATCGTTTTGGTTGCCACTCTTTC
The DNA here is from genome assembly GCF_030297555.1 of Polynucleobacter sp. HIN5. Taxonomy (NCBI): domain Bacteria; kingdom Pseudomonadati; phylum Pseudomonadota; class Betaproteobacteria; order Burkholderiales; family Burkholderiaceae; genus Polynucleobacter; species Polynucleobacter sp. HIN5. Next base: position 726,270 of record NZ_AP028136.1, read on the forward strand.
TGGATTGGCCGTTGCATGGTGCGGCATGATTGGTTTTATTGGTTTGATGGCACCCAACCTTGTGCGTATTTGCTTGGGGTCTGATCAAAGGAGGGTAGTTCCCTATTCCGCAGGGGTAGGGGCTATTCTGCTACTCATTGCCGACACGATTGCCAGAACCATTGCAATCCCTGCAGAGGTGCCTGTCGGTATTTTCACTGCCCTGTTAGGCAGCCCATTATTTTTGATCTTATTGCGGCAATATCGATCAAGGCTTAATTGATATGAAACTACAACTCCATCATGCCTCTTTACAGCTTGAAAAAAAACTCTTTGGGCCATTTGATTTCACAATCAAGTCAGGTGAGCGGATTGCGATCTTAGGTAAAAGCGGTGCCGGCAAGTCGACCATTATTCGATTGATTGCGCGAGAGTATCAAATCAAAAGCAGCATGATTTTGATAAATGGTGCTTCGATGGATCAGTATTCATCGGCGCAACTAAGTCGAATACGAGGGGTTTTGCCTCAGCACACCCAGATTGCTTTTGGACTCATGACCGATTTTGTGATTGAGCTGGGGAGGGTGAGCGCCCCGAGTAAGGTCAACCAAGAAACAATTGTTATGCAGGCAGCCCAGATGGCCTGCGCAGAGCATCTTTTAGGGCGAACATTTAGTACGCTATCAGGTGGTGAGCAGGCACGAATTCATCTGGCACGGATCTTTGCTCAGCTATGGGATGTCCGCGATGGTCTAATTTTGGTCGATGAACCAGTGGCAGCATTAGACCCAGGGCTGCAGTATCAATTGCTGGGTACGATTGACTGTTTTGCGAGAGAAAGAAACCATGCAGTGCTGGCGGTTCTGCATGACATTAATCATGCCCTGGATTTTGAGCGCTTACTCCTTGTTGAGCATGGATGCATTATTCAAGATTGTCCGGCTGATCATCATGCCCTAGAAGACCTAGAGCGCTTATATGGTATTAAGTTAGAGCATCTTCGCGATAGCCAGGGGAGAAGTGTGCTGATTCAGGTTCACCCATCCGGTATTTACCCATAACCGAACACTTTAATTTATTTGTTGGATGCCATATGATCCATTCATTAGCAACTGTGATGGAGGGGACATGATTGATCATCTGGATCATTTGGTTTTAACAACTGCACACGAGGAACAGTGCATCCATTTCTATACACGCATACTTGGGATGAAACTTGAGTCATTTATTGGGGGAACACCACCGGTTGAGCGTAAAGCATTCAAGTTTGGTCAGCAAAAGATCAATCTTCATATCAAAGGTAAAGAATTTGAACCCAAGGCAGATGTTCCAACACCTGGTTCGCTTGATTTATGTTTTATTGCAGACCGTCCATTAAAGGAGGTGATTGAGCAATTAAAAATTCTAAATTGGCCAATCATCGAAGGGCCCGTTGTTCGGACTGGCGCAACGACTAAAATAAATTCAGTCTATCTTCGCGACCCCGACCAAAATCTAATCGAGATCAGTGAATTGCTCTAAGAGCTTAGCTTTAGATGGCCTTTGTGTCCTTCAGCCGGTCTTCGACAAAGTAATACCAATTGGCTTGACGTTGCCAATATTCCTTCCATAGGGATCGCCAGCTGGGTTTGGGTAGGTCCATATGACCTTCAACATCGCCGTAGATATTCCTGGATTGCAAGCCGTGCTTATCGCATAAATATCGAATCGCTTGATTCTCGATGACGCAATGCATATAGAGCATATGGTAGCCACGGTTTTGAGCCCAAGTAATTGCTTCGCTCAATAGTTGATCGGCAATGCCATGTCGACGAAACTCTTTTTTCACAATCACGCCAAATTCAACTGCATCATTGAGACGGGCAATATGAATTACACCGGCCCAGTGTCCATCGTGATGAGCAATCAGAAAGTGATGATTCGCTTTGTCCTGTTTAAATTTACGGATGAGGCGATTGATGCCCTCAGCGCTTAAGCTAATCCCAAAGTAGTTTCTCAGCGTCTGGGGATCTAAGGTTTTTAGCCACGATCCATACCGACTGATTTGGGTATCTGGCAGAAAGTGAGTAAAGACCGTCATCCTAGGACCCCAGGGGGTAACTTTTTTGCTTCCTTGCGATGTACGCTAAGCGAGCCTCAGACCAGGCTTCAACGATGCTTTTAAGGTATTTCATTAGTTTTTTCATACTCTATCCTCTTGTAAAGGTTTGATTTAAATAGGAATAAACCCTTTTTAAGGGTTAACCCTAAATCTACTATACGCTTAATTTAAGAATGCTGCATGACAGCATTTGCAAGCGTGGCTTTATCCCAACTCTCCGCATTTGCCATTGCAGGTGACATACCTCAACAACGACTAAGAAAAAACGGGGAATGCTTGTGGAATATGGCTTTTTTGCTGGGGCTTATAAAAACAAAACTGATACTATCGAATGGTTTGTATCGATAACGAATAACTATCCTGATCTATGCCACATGACGTTACGCTGATTGCAACTCTTGCTGGAGGTTTTGGATTGGCTCTGATCTTTGGCTTGGCTGCCTCATATTTAAAAATGCCGCCATTGCTCGGCTATTTAATTGCTGGGGTCATGATTGGACCTGCAACTCCTGGATTCGTGGCAGACATTGGGCTATCGCAGCAGTTAGCAGAGATTGGTGTCATGCTATTGATGTTTGGTGTCGGACTGCATTTTTCATTTGATGATCTGATGGCCGTCAAAAAAATTGCTGTACCCGGTGCATTACTACAGATTATTGTGGTTACCGCACTTGGTTTTATGGTTGCAAGCTATTGGGATTTATCAACCATCGGCGCCATTATTTTTGGCCTCAGTTTATCGGTTGCCAGTACCGTTGTTCTCTTGCGAGTACTTGAATCAAAGGGTTTATTAGAAACAGCGAATGGCCAGATTGCGGTTGGTTGGCTCGTCGTCGAAGACCTGGTCATGGTCTTGGCCCTGGTTCTATTGCCTGTGTTAGCTAGTATTTATGGAGATAACGCAGCCGCTACTCAGCAGGCGAGTTCTGGCGATTTGCTGTCAATGATTGGTATAACCCTTGCAAAAGTTGCTGCATTTATCGCACTCATGCTAGTCGTTGGGAAGCGTTTATTACCCAAGATGTTGTGGTTGGTGGCAAAGAGTGGCTCGCGGGAATTATTTACTTTAGCGGTTATTGCAACTGCAATTGGGGTTGCCTTTTTTTCGGCTGAGTTATTTGATGTATCGTTTGCGCTCGGCGCCTTCTTTGCGGGCATGATGCTGGGTGAGTCGGAGCTTAGTAAACGCGCTGCTGATGAGTCTTTACCGTTACGTGATGCCTTTGCTGTCTTATTCTTTGTATCGGTTGGAATGGTTTTTAATCCGGAGATCATCTGGCAAGAGCCGCTTAAATTACTAATCGTTATTTCAATCATTCTGATTGGAAATATGGCAGTTGGTGTTCTTCTAGTCCTCCTATTTAATTACCCACTTGGGACCGCTTTAACGGTCGGTGTAAGCTTGGCTCAGATTGGGGAGTTCTCATTTATTCTTGCTGGCATGGGTCTTGCCATGAATCTAATTCCAAATGAGGTGTACAGCTTGATCTTGGCGGGAGCGATTTTATCGATCGCCTTGAACTCCTTCTTATTTAACGGTATCGAGCCAGCTTTAGTATGGGCTCGAAAGCGCTCACACCTGGCACGTAAGCTGGATGAGCGGCTGGATCCCTTGTCATTATTACCCACCACCGTTAACGAATCGCTCTTACATAAGCAAGTGGTGATCGTAGGTTACGGTCGCGTTGGTAAGAAAGTCTTTGAGAGCCTCAAGGCACACAATATTAATTGTGTGATCGCTGAAAAAGAGCGCGGTATGGTTGAGGAGCTTCGTAAGCAAAATATTCCCGCGGTGACTGGTGATGCAGCCGATCCCTTTGTTTTGATTCAGGCGCATATTGCTCGTGCGGCAATCTTGGTCATTGCAACAAAAGATTCAATTGATATTAGCAAGATGGTGGAAACTGCGCGAACCCTGAATCCCGAGGTCAAAATCTTTATCCGGGCGCGAAGCCCTGAAGAGATCGAGCTCTATGAGAAAGAGGGCTGGGGTAAATCCTTTACCCCCGAAGATGAGTTGGCAGCACGCATAGCCGGTGAGGTCATCGCGGAGATGGCAAAATAATTTATCTATTTGTTTAGTACTGAAAATAATGAACCACCAAATCATGATGGCTAAATCCAGAAAGCCTATTTTCCTTGCGGTGAGCGTTGTAGCAACGATATTGCTGGGCGCCTGTGCTGGGGGTCAATCGAATAGCGACTTTGGTAACGCTGCAACCGTGAGCGCGAGCCCTCAAATGTTATCGAATGCACAGATAGAGTCTTTGGTTTCTCCAATCGCCCTATACCCTGATTCATTGCTATCTATTATGTTGTTGGCTTCAACCTATCCGCTTGAAGTTGCTGAAGCCTATAACTGGCGCTCGAGCAATACGAGTTTGCAGGGCAGTGCGCTTACGAATGCAATCAATGCTCAATCGTGGAACGATAGTGTGAAGTCATTAATTACATTTCCTCAAGCGCTAACTATGATGGGGAAGCAGTTGCAGTGGACACAAAATCTCGGAAATGCGTATAAGTTGCAACCGGCAGATACGATGAAAGCTGTTCAAGCTCTCCGCAAGAAAGCACAAACTGCCGGTACCTTAAAAAGTAATGCCCAAATGACCGTGAGTACCGATGCCAGCGGGAATATCATCATCGCGCCGCCCAATACGCAAATTGTGTATGTGCCAACCTACAACCCAACCCAGGTTTATGGTCCATGGCCCTATCCCGATTACCCACCATATCCCGCGTATGATCCGGCCTGGGGCGCTATGTCCTTTGGGGTGGGTTTAGCGGTTGGAGGGGCCTTATGGGCAACGCCAGCTTGGTCAAGCGGCACGATTAATGTAAATAATAATGAGCAACGTCCGAACCGAGGCTTAATTGGTCCGAGCAGCATTGCTAACCAGCAACGCCTTTTGAACGATTGGAAAAATAACGCCACTCCACAAGAGCGACAAGATGCGCGCAATGCTGCGCAGCGCGCCGATAGTGCATTTGAGAAAAATGCTACAACCCAAGAAAAGGCTCAAGCCAGCCGTCTTGATCAAGAAGGGCGCTCCGCAATTGCAGCGGATCGAGCAAACCCCAATGCAACTCGAGAAGCTGCTCAAGAAAATGCGATGCGGGAACAGGCGCGCTTTGATGAGAATCGGGATCGCTTCGGAGGCTTCCGTGGAGGAGGCTTTGGGGGTGGTCGCATGGGTGGATTTAGGCGCTAATCATGCTATCAATCAAAATACGATCAATGAAAACAATGAAGATACTTTTGGGATTAGCATTCGGATATTTGGCAATCATTCCGGTGATCAGTTATGGGCAAGCAAAACCGCATGATGCGTCGACTGCTGCCATGGTGGAACTTTGCAAAGCGCGAAACGATATAGATGCTCAAAACTTTTGCTTTGGATTTGGTGAGGGGGTTTATCAGGCTTATTTAGCCAGTCGCCCAGCGGGTTCAAAGCCTAGTATCTGCTTTGCATCCAGTAACCACACGCGCGAGCAAGTACTCGAGGATTTTCTCAAATGGAATCAGCAAAATCCGCAATTTAATCCAGAGCAGGCCGCTAAAACCCTAATCCGCTTCTTCAAACAACGCTACCCCTGTAAATAGTGGCTAATTTAGACAATCGTTATACAATCGTTTTGAGTTCCGCCGATTCTCTTTGCCGAAAGGAAAAAACATGCTCCAGATGCTAATTAATGATTCAATGAGTACGACAGATAAGATCATGAAAATTGCTGGTTTTATTGGTATGGTGGTTAGTATTACGGTTGCCTTTTACTTGATCTTCTCCGCAAGTGCCCCTGACTCCAAAACTGCTGTGTTTATCTTCTCTTTGGGCTCTGGTCTTGCCCTTGGTTATTTGTCATTTGCAATCAAACAAAAATCCCGAAACTAATTAAATAGATTCATCCCTTGATGGCTCCATTGCGGAGCCATTTTATTTTTAAGAGCACTCAATGAAAAATGAAACCAAAGGCATGCTGATTGGTTTCATAGGTATCTTTATATTCAGCCTGACCCTACCGGTTACTAAAATAACCGTTGAGATTCTTAATCCCTATTTTTTGTGCTTTGCGCGCGCATTACTCGCTGGAATCTTGGCGGGAGCCTATCTAATCTTCACCAAAGCACCGATTCCAGACGCTAAGCAAATTCGTCAATTTGCGATGGTGGCGCTCGGGGTAGTCTTTATCTTCCCCCTATTTATTAATATTGCCATGACTACGGGTGAGGCCTCTCACGCTGGTGTTATTTTGGGGATCATGCCATTGGCTACGGTCGTTGCGGGAGTACTACTTTTTCAAGAGCGGCCGTCCTTGGGCTTTTGGATTAGCGCTTTGATAGGCTGTTTCTTCGTCTGTACCTATGCCTATTTAAATAGTGAAGGGGGGTTTCGGTATACCGATCTCTTGCTATTGATTGCTTGTGCAGCCAATGGGATTGCCTATGCGATTGGCGGCAACTTATCGCGTACGATGAATGCCAAACAAGTAATCTCATGGACCTTAGTTCTCTCATTGCCGATCAACGTGATTGGAAGCGTCTTCACATTTCAAGAATCCTATTTAATAGCTAATGCCAGTATTTGGATTAGCTTTTTATACCTAGGGATCTTTTCAATGTTTATTGGATTCTTCTTTTGGTATGGCGGTATGGCGATTGGTGGAATCTCACGCGTGAGTCAGGTTCAATTAATACAACCCTTTTGTACCTTATTGGCCTCTGCTATTTTGGTCTCTGAACCCATTACCTGGATGAACATTCTTTTTGCCGGTTTGGTGATTACAACAGTCATGATTGGGCGTCAGATGTTGGTACGTCGGGGGCCAGCTGTCTAATTTGATTGACGGGTGGAAGTATTCAGATTATGAAATTAACCGCAGAATCAAGCCAGTAAAGGGTCTGATGGCGGTCAAGATCGTAAAAAATGCGGGATTATCCCTAGAGCAATCCCCTTGTATTCACGTAATCTGTGTTGCAAACTCTAGTCGTTATCAGTTGCAAATTACTTGGCAAATGGTAATTTATATTTAGGAGACTTCTATTTTGGGCTGCTGTAGCAGTCCATTTTTGTAAAGTTTATTAATTGTTTGTTTAAAGGAAAAATATGAATAAAGCTGAACTCGTAGAAAAAATTGCTGATGATGCTGAACTTTCAAAAGCTAGTGCAGAGCGTGCTCTAAACTCCGCGATTGAAAATATTATCAAAGCAGTAACGAAAGGTGACTCCGTTCAGTTAGTTGGTTTTGGAACCTTCAGCCAAGGTAAGCGCTCAGCACGTACTGGTCGCAATCCAAAGACTGGTGAAGCAATTAAGATTGCTGCATCAAAAACCGCAAAGTTCTCTGCCGGTAAAGCGTTCAAAGACTCTGTCAACAAACGCAAATAATACCGTTTCGGTATTGCCAGAGAAGCCGCCCACGAGGCGGCTTTTTGTTGCTCCGCAACATTTCAAAGCCGCAAAGCCTTGTAATTCAAGTGCAATACGCTAGAATCCATACATGCTTGAATCAATTGGCAAAAAATTTATACATTGCTTTGTAATTGCATCTATTGTCTTCGGGTGCTCTGTCCAAGCTGCGACACCGTCGTTTCAAGAGGACTTGGATGACTTTGAGGAAATCACGCAGCTGGTTACAACACCGCCAGCCGTGCAGTTTGATCCAAATTCCATTTCTTGGCACAACAAAGAGCTTACTCAACTTCTGGCCTCATCTTTTGGAGTGGCGGATGATCTTGAGCAGCTATCAATACATACTGTCCACATTCCCTATGTATCTCCTTCAAAAGAAAGTTTTCATACTTTCAATCTAGAAGTATTTCATTCTTCCCTGATTCGCTCTCATCTCCCTCGAGCCCCTCCATTAGCGTCGATTAATTTGTAACGTTTTTTGGGTAGAGAGATCACTCTACATTTGATAAACCCCTATCTTGGGAATATTTGGATTGATGAAGTCAGTTTTTAGCTTGTTCGCTTTATGTTTGTTGATTAGTTCTGCGTTGGCGCAAAGTCCACCGCGGGATATGGACTTGCGTCAGTTATGGGCAGAGCTCAAACTCAATAATCCTCAGCTCACCTCGTTACGAGAGAACTATTTATCCGTAAAGGCTACCGTCCCCCAAATTGCAGCACCTGCGAACCCTCAGTTAGGACTGGTTTGGTCCGGGATGCCAGCTAATTCACCATTTGCATTAGGGACTGCAAATAATAGTGTCAGTAGTAATAATTCAATTTCTGTTGCGCAACCATTTCAGTTTCCTGGTAAAAAAAGCCTTGCTTCAGAAATTGCGGACACTTCAGCGGAATCACTGCTAGCACAAAGTGAATCCAGCTATTTACAACTGGGCGCTCAACTATCCACCTTGTATTACAACGCGTTGTCGGCACAAAAACAGCTTCAGGTGTCAAAGGAAATGGTCGCTCGTTTTGAGTTAATCAAAAATGTATCGAGATCGCGCTATGCCAATAACTCAGCAGCCTATGTTGAGTTTTTAAATACGCAAGTAGCCCAAAGTGCTGCTGTAGCAGATCAATTTAATTTGGAGAAGCAGCTGCAACTGGCTTATCGTAGTATTAATCAATTGATTGGCCGCGATCCCAGAGAAAAAATTACATTATCTGGAAACGTGCAACAGGCGGTTCGCTCGGTACCAACTCTAATTGAGTTGGAAAATTATGCTGAAACTAGCCATCCCTTATTACGTAGCTCCCAACTCGATGTGGATGCTGCGCGTAAAGGCGTCAGTCTCGCTAAAAAGGCCTATTTGCCAGATTTCCAGGTCATTGGTTCTTCCTATACCCCAAGAGGTCCATTTGCCCCGAACAATGGCGCACTTTTTTATCAATTTGAGTTCGATATCGTGATTCCGTTGTATTTTTTCATGAAAGAAAAGTACGGGGTAGAGCAAGCTGTTCGTAAACAAGCGGCTGTAGAAGCGAGTAATGTAGCGAACCGTCAACAAATTATTTTAGGGGTAGCAAATGCCTATACGGTATTTGAGCAAACTAAGAATCGCATGCAATTTATTCGCGATAGCCAATTACCACAAGCCGATGCCGCCTATAAGGTTGCCCTAACTCAGTACTCCAACAACGGTCAGGGCTTTAATGATCTTCTAACCGCACAAAATCAGTTAAGGCTCGTTCAGAATCAACTCACGGTCGCTGAGAGCGACTTATTGCAAGCATACGCTGTGTTAATGGTTGCTGCGGGACGCGAACCATTTTAGGAACCATTATGAAACATCATTTCAATCCAAAACTAATTGAAATTCTAGAAAAGACTTTTAGTCATTTACAACAAAAACTGAAGGTAATTTCAGATGCGTATTGGGAGCTGGCACCAGAAAAACGATATCGAATTCGTTTAGCTGCGTTTGCATTCGGTATCTTAGTACTTGGTTTTATTGCTGGTCGATTAACAACTGTTCATCGGGTGATTAAAACCGAGCAAATGGAAAAGGAAATGGTAGTTGATAAATCGGGCATGATTTCACTCAGTATGCCTGGGATTACATTAAATCCCGAGATTTATCGCTTTGAAAAAGCCGGTTTGCAAAGCGTCCCACAAGAGCTTCGGGTACCAGGACGATTAGTGTTTAATGCCGAAAAAGGGAAGTTATTAAGTGCCCGCGTGCCAGGACGGGTAGAGCGAATCTTTGCTTTTGAGGGCGCTCCAGTTGAGATGGGCAGTCCAATCGTTGAGCTCTATAGCCCTGAATTTAATTCAGCGCAACAGGAGTTTTTATTAACGTATCAGACGGTCAAAATCTTAAGTGAATCAAATTCACTGACTAATTTATTGGCCGACGCAAAAATTACGCAAGAAGCTGCCGCCAATCGATTGCGTAATTTAGGTTTTGCAGAGTCGGATGTTCTTACCCTAGAAAAAACTGGCAAGACGAGCCCAAATCTGTTGATGCGCTCATCCATTAAGGGCGTTGTCGTAAAACGCAATGTAGAGCCAGGAGCGATTGTCGTCAGTGGTGAACCATTGGTTTTTCTTGCAGATCCTAAAGCACTTTGGTTTGCGGGTAATGTTTTTGAGCAAGATGCGCGCCTAATTGAGCGGGGTCAACCAATGCGCATCCATCTTGAGGCTTTCCCAAACAGGGAAATCCTCGCCAAAGTTAATTACGTATCCCCCACGGTTGATTCCCAGTCACGTGGAATTTTAATTCGTGCCGATATTACGAATACAGATGGCAGTTTGCGTCCGGATATGTATGCCAATGGAAAATTACAAATCGGTACTACTCAAGCTATTGTGGTTCCGCAAACTGCAATTGTTCGAGATAAAGAATCACATTACGCTTTCATACGAACAGGACCTGAAAACTATCGACGCATGATCGTGAAAGGCTTTGATTTTGATGGAAATCGTTTTGCTATCACAGAGGGTATTGAGCCAAACGTAGAGATTTTAGTAAAAGGCGCAGTGCTTCTAAATGAACGTTTTGCCAAGCAGGAGTAGTTTGTGAGTGTAATTAGTTCATTTGTCCGCGGTGTTATTCACAAACGAATTATTGTTTTGGCCTGTTGCGCCTTGCTCTTGATTCTTGGGGTAATGGCGCTCCGATCGTTACCGATTCAGCCATATCCCGGAGTTGCACCTCTTACCATCCAGGCCATTTCCCAATGGCCAGGCAGGGGCACTACGGAAGTCGAGCAACAGATCACGATACCAGTTGAGAATGCATTGGCCGGTATTCCTGGGGTTCAAACTTTTCGTTCCGTATCCTTATTTGGTTTATCGGTAGTCACTTTAAAGTTCAACAATAAAACTGATCCATTTAGGGCTCGACAAACATTCATTGCCAATCTATCAAAGGTAGATTTTCCACCGGGGGTTATATCGAGCATCAGCCCTGATTCGGATGCCACAGGTGAGATCATGCGGTACCAAGTTCAATCGAATCATGCTAATTCAACACGTTTAAAAACACTCCAGAACTATGAGATTTATAAAGAATTAAAACAAACTCCAGGAGTTGCTGAAGTTTCTTCTTTCGGTGGTAAGGTTCGCCAATATCAAATTGTCATCCTGCCAGAGAAGATGCAAGCAAAAGGAGTTACTCTTTCACAACTAGTAACGGCCTTATCAAGCTCTAATACTAATACCGGAGGGGGGCTACTACCCAGCGGTGAACAGCAATTTGTTGTGCGCGGCGTTGGTCTTCTTAAGAATATTCAAGATATTAAGCAAGTGGTGGTAGCTACAAATAATGGCATACCTATTCGGGTTGGCGATATTGCCGAAGTCAAAATTAGTCATGCACCCCGTTTAGGAGTGTTTCAGTTTGACGATAAACCAGACGAAGTTGAGGGTGTTATTTACTTGCGACGCGGAGAGAATGCCACGGAGGTCTTGGCTCGGGTGCGACAAAAGATTCAATATTTAAATACCCATATATTACCTCCTGGTATAGAAATCAAACCGTTCTATGATCGTCAGAACTTACTCGACATCACGGTAGGCACAGTGAAACACACCTTATTTTTTGGGATTTCGCTTGTACTCATCGTTCTTTATGTATTTTTGGGCAATTTACGAGCTGCTGCAGTAGTTGCTGCCGTGATTCCACTGGCATTGTGCTTTTCCTTTATTCAAATGGACTTGTTTGATGTTCCTGCCAATTTGATTTCGCTGGGAGCGATTGACTTTGGCGTGATTGTTGATGCCGCCGTGATTGTGACCGAGAACGTGATGCGTCATTTAGAGGATGGCAAAAAACGCCTTAATCAAAGTATTGTGGTGGCAATTAGCGAAGTACAGCGCGCCATGATTTATTCAGTCTGCATCATCATTGTGGCTTATTCACCTTTGTTCTTAATGGGAGGCGTTGAGGGAATCATTTTTAAACCCATGGCGTTTACGATGGGATTTGCATTGATTGCAGCCATGATTTTGAGTTTGACCTTCTTGCCTGCCATGATGTCATTCATTTTTGGTGAAAATTTTCATCACCAACCCCCACGTTTTATCACTGCATTATTGACTTGGTATCGACCAGTATTACGTCGTTGGATGGATAAGCCCAGAACGATTGCCGCTTTCTCAGTCTTTATTTTGGGCCTTGCTTTGTTAAGCACCACACGCTTGGGAACCGCATTCTTACCAACGCTTGAAGAAAATAATATTTGGCTACGCGTAACCTTACCCAATACCGTTGATTTGGATTACTCAGTGAAGATTGCAAATGAACTTCGCGAGTTATTTCGAAAACAACCTGAAATTGAGAAGGTTGCCGTACAAATTGGACGTCCTGATGATGGAACAGACCCTACCGGTGTATTTAATCAAGAATATGGCTTATATCTAAAGCCACCTGACAAAATGCCTAATGGTAGTAGTAAAAAATTATTAATTGCGAATCTGGAAGAAGAGCTTAAAAAAATACCAGGATTAAATTACAGCTTTTCACAATACATTCAAGATAATGTGAATGAGGCCTTATCTGGGGTGAAAGGGGAGAACTCCATCAAGATTTATGGACCCGATCTAGAAGTTTTGGATGAAAAGGCGCAAGAGGTTCTAAAACTACTGAAGAAGGTACGAGGAATTGCCGACGAGGGTATCTTAAAAGAACTGGGACAGCCTACTCTCAATATTGAAATTGATCGAGAACGTGCTGCCCGCTATAACCTAGAGATGGACGAGATTCAGTTACTGGTTGCTGACGCAATTGGCGGTGCGCCGATTACCCAATTACTTGAGGATGAGAAGAGTTTCGGGATCGCAATTCGTTTGCAAGAGGATCACCGCAATGATATTTCTGATATTGCTGCCTTGCTAATTGATGTGCCCGGGGGAGGGCGCATTCCGTTATCCATGGTTGCAAAAGTAAAAATTGGGGATGGTCCGTTCTTTATTTATCGTGAGTATGGAAAGCGGTATATAGCGATTAAATTTAGCGTGCGTGGTAGAGACCTTGGTAGTGCTGTTGAGGATGCTAAATTTTTAATTGAAAAATCATTACATTTGCCTCCAAACTATTCGATATCTTGGGATGGTCAGTTTAATCAAATGAAAGAAGCCCAAAAGCGATTGATGATTATCGTGCCACTTGCATTGTTAGGTATTTTCTTCTTGCTATTGAGTGTTTTTGGCAATATCCGCGATGCAATAGTTGTACTAATCAATGTCCCTTTTGCTGCAATTGGGGGTATTGTTGCCTTACACCTTGCCAATGAGACCCTTAGCATTTCTGCCTTGTTTGGGTTCCTATCGCTCTTTGGGATTGCTGTTTTAGACGGCGTTATTCTGATCTCATTTATTAACAAGGCTAGTATTGATGATGAGTCGCAAATGAAAGATGCGATGGTGGAAGGTGCTAGTTTGAGAGTCCGACCCGTCTTAATGACCGCTTTGTTATCAGGTTTGGGCTTATTACCTGCTGCCTTGTCGCATGCGATTGGATCGGAAGCCCAAAGACCATTAGCCCTGGTGATTGTGGGTGGCATGATTACAGCCACCATACTTACCCTGTTTGTGCTACCTGTTTTCTATGCATGGGTTCGTTCACGGAAAGCAAGTAATCTCTATACTGTGTAACCTGAATCCATTCAGTATTGATAGTGGCACTTAAAGACCTACTTATTGTTGGCGACGGATTTTCAGCTGCCGTTGCCTTAATTCATCTGCTGCGTCAAGGAGTCGATACGCAATCGATTGCGATTCTTGGTATGCACTCTCCTGGACGGGGTAATGCATATGGGTGCACAAGCCCAGCATTTCGATTAAACGTTCGTGAAGATCTTCCAATCATTTTCTCCGAAGACCCGCTGCATTTTGCCAAGTGGGCAAATGAGCATATTAAGGATCCCCAAGCTAAAACAAGCGCAGGCCACTTCTATCGCCGGGGTGATTTTGGCGTCTACATGAATCAATTGGTTCATGACCAACTTGACGGTAGAGCTCTCAATCATATTCAGGGCGTGGCACAGCGCATCACTGGGTCTGATGGCCATTGGCGGGTTGAACTCAAGACCGGTGAACATATTGATGCAAAAGCAATGATTCTGGCGACTGGTAATCCGACCCCGACCTGGCCATGTCCAGTTCAGATTGAGCAGATCTTTAGCAATCTCACTTTGACCGAAAACCCATGGCCGAGTGATTACCTCCGACGGATACCCGCAAAGGATCATGTTCTTTTGCTTGGGGGTGGATTAACGGCGCTCGATGCAATTAATGGTTTGGTGGAGCAGGGCCACCAAGGAAAAGTCTCAGTGATTTCTCCGCGGGCACTTTTTCCCCCATCTCAGGCGCCGTGGGTTAGAACCAAGCAACCGCAATGGCCTAATCCCATTACACCTGCATGTTTGGTGGGCTTCATGCGCCACTATCTTCCTAATATCCCAACCGATCAATCGGAATGGCAATGTGCCTGGGAAGAGCTGCGCCCCGATCTCAATCGTATTTGGCAGGGATTCAATGCCCATCAGCGTAGAATATTGATGAAACGCTTTGGCTGGCTTTGGAATCTCTATCGCTTTCGGGCTTCACCGCAAACCATTGCAGCGTACCAAAAATTACGCGATCAGCAACAAATTGAGTTTCGATGTGGACGCGCCAAGGCGATTGCTGTTCGCGATGGAGCGATTCATGTAACCCTAAGTCAGGGTGAGGTCGTACATGGCCATCATTTAATTAACTGCACTGGGGTGGCGCGCGATCGATTACTTGATCAATTGATAAGCGACGCCATTGCAAGCCCTGATGTACTCAAGAGTTCAATCACAATCGATCCTCAGTTCAACGTTCTCAATCCGAAAGGTAAGGCCTATCAAAGCCTTTGGATGATTGGGCCGGCGACCATGGGCAGCTTGGGGGATGTGATTGCGGCAAGCGCGATTGCTAAGCAAGCTGAGCAACTCGCCAAAGCAATCCGATTAAACTGGATGCCTAGCTCATCCGTTCAATAACACGATTATGAAACGACTCTCGAATCGCTCAAAGTCCACATTCGTCATATTGTCCGCCTTAATAGCACTTCAGGGTTGTGCCGCTGTCTTTACGGATGCATCAGACGCCAATCATGTCACCTTTTTGAATAGTGCAGATGAGTCACTTCCTCAACTGACAGAGAAAGCGAATGCCTACTGCCAACAGTACGGCAAGAAAGCGGTGTATCGCAAGGGTGATAATTTGCTCGTTGCTGTCTTTGACTGTCGCTAAACTTACTTTATTTTCTTGGGAGTCGGTTTGGTATTCAAAAGCTCAGGCTGAAAGCCAATATTAATTAGAATGCTTCTTTCTCAGCCTCTAAATAGGCAAGACTTGTGTACTTACCAATATTTCCATCAAAACCCTGCATGGTTTTGGCTCGCTTACTGACGCGGGGGTCCTTAAGCACCAATGATTTGGCAACGCTTAGATCCTGACCGTCTTTGACTGCTTTGACGCAGGTATCGTAAATGCCTGCTAAGAACTCACCGTATTCATTGAGGAGCTGTTTGCTAGGTTCGCCGTGCCCGGGCACCCACAACTGATCACCTTCGGTCGCTTGTAAATTCTTATAGGTCTTAAAGGTACCGACATAAGAACCATCATCAATATTGGCAATGCGATTGCCCATCGCGATATCGCCAACATAGGTCACCTTATCCTCAATCACCTGCATACAAATATCCCCGGGGGTGTGCGCAGTGCCATGGTGATGAACCTTAATGCGCACATCACCAAAATTAAATACATCGCCTTGATTAGCGTCGTGAGTCGGTGGAATCACTTTGGTACCCGCAGTCGCTTGATTAGTCCAACGCTCCATTAAATTACGCCAGGTATTCCCTTCAATACCTTTGATCTGTTTGACGGAGTATGGATGCGCATAAATGGGCATATCTTTGCTATAGGTTTCAACAAACGCCTGATTGCCTAAAAAATGATCGCCGTGGTAATGCGAATTAAAAATCGCAATCACCGGTTTATTCGTGACCCGCTTGATCATGCGGATTGCCATCTCCCCAATTTGTAGGGAGGCGCCAGTATCTAATATAACGACCCCTTTGCTGGTGACCACGAAGGTGACATTGGCCATCATGCCCCGGTTCTCGGGAGTTGGGAAGCCATCGGGTGAGTAGATTAACCAAACGTGCTTACTAATTTGCTTGGCAGGAATATCCTTGACCGGCGGCCCTTTAAAAAATTCCTCAGCCGCACTCGCAAACCGCATGGCTTGCGGTGCAAGCATGACTCCCCCGGCTCCCGCGATCCATTTAAGTGCTCGACGACGTGTATCAGCAACCATTGCGTACCCCCATTGATATATTCAGTTTAGCGAATATTTACCCAGCTTATCAATTTGAGTGATTACTTGAGTAATTTGTTCATCAATGAAAGGGTTAACCCATGATTAGCTTGGCAATCTGGGTATAGAGCGGGATACCGATAATCAAATTGAGGGGGAAGGTAATGCCCAACGACATGCCCATGTATAAAGCGGGGCTCACCTCGGGTAAGGCATGGCGTAATACTGCCGGTACAGCAATGTAAGATGCGCTGGCAGCCAAGACCATCAACAAAATCGTATTACCCAATTCCACCTTAAAGATGTAGCAGAGTAAAAGTGCGAAGAGGGAGTGGCAAAGAGGTGCTACAAAGGCATACACAATCAAACGGCTGGGTTTGCCCTTAAGATCAACAAAACTTTTGGCACTCATTAAACCCATGTCCAACAGGAAGAATGCCAACATGCCTTTAAATAAATCCACGGAGAATGGTGCCATTACCTTTTGCCCATCGGGTCCCGAGATAATGCCAATCAACATCGCACCAAGCAGTAATAGCTGCGCGCCGTCCGTGAATGACTCATGCAGTAGTTTGCCAACTTTCATGGGTTGCTTGGTTTGCGACATGGAAGATTTCGCACGATTGGCGAGGAAGATCGCCAAAATAATTGCTGGGGATTCCATGAGTGCCATCGCAGCAGCCATATGACCACCATATTCAATCTGAACATGGTTGAGATATTGAGTGGCAGTGATGAAGGTCACCGCACTAACCGACCCATACGTCGCTGCAATCGCTGCTGAATCAAGAGCGTTGAGTTTGGTCTTTAGAAAGTAATAACTGACGAGCGGAATAATGCAAGCAAGGACAATCGCAATCCCCAAACTGGTGGTAATTGCGAAGGTAAGCCCAGATTGGTGCAAAGCGAACCCACCCTTAAGGCCCAAAGCCATTAAAAGGTAAAGAGACAGAAAGCGTGTGATGGGTTGCGGGATCTCGAGGTTGGAACGAACCAATCCTGCAAACACGCCAAAGATAAAAAATAGGATGGCGGGATCAATAATGGTACTCATGAGTTGTTATTTTCTCATTTTTGTAATCCATGATTGGAAAAGTGCAACATGCCCGTATGGATGGGCCACCTTAGAATAGACCTATATTTATTAGGGAAATTACTGATTCGCAGTCTATGGTTAAATTCTCTTATCGATTTTGGGGAGTAGCCTGCCTAGTAATGGGTCTTGTGCATCGACATTCCGGAAAGCCGTTAAGAGCTGACCCGGTGCGCGAGGGGAATCAGTCCTTGGCCAGACCAGTTTTTAGTATTGGAAAACTGTGGACCCCTATTTAAGCGTGATTCGACCATTCTTTCATATTGCCCTAATTTGGGTATGTACTGCATCCCTCATTTGGGCGCAAGCGCCATCAACAAAAACAGTTTTCACTCTTGACCAACTGATCCAGCTCGCCTTGGAAAGCAATCCGCAGGTGATGGCGGCTCGTGATCAGACCCGGGCGGTTAGCGGTCAATTGCGAAGCGCGAGAGCGATTCCAAACCCAGAGTTTGAGGTCAACACGGGTCAGCAACGTGGAACCTCGGGCGGTTTAAGTACCGGCAACCTCTCGCAATGGGTTGTCACTCAACCACTCGATATGCCGTATACCCGTTTCCCACGTGTGAACGCTGCCGAGGCGAGTATGCGAGCAGCGGAAGCAAATCGGATCGCATTTGAAGTTGAAACCATTGCACGTGTGCGCCAAAGTTTCTATGAGCTCGTGCGCCGCGAAGCTGAATCGCGCGCTGCGGATGAAGACCTGGATCTCACCAAACAAATCCGTGATCGCATGCAGCTGCGCTATGACGTTGGCGAAACCGCACGCTTTGAGTTGATTCGTGCACAGACCGAGTTTCTCAATGCTGAGATTGTGGCCCAAGGAAGCAAACTGCGAATTGAGCAAGCACGCAGTCAATTGCGTAAAGTCGTGGGCTTTAATCTACCCGCAAACTTTGAGATTGCGGCCAAAGTCGATTCCATCCCCAAATTACCCGATCTCAAACTCTTATTGGATAACTTACGCAATCAGAGTCCTGAGCTAAAGCGCGCCAAGGCCGAGGTTGAGGCCAGCGAGTCACGATTAAGTTTTGAGCAAAACTCGCGCTTGCCGCAATTGGCCATTAAGGCGCAGCAATACAACGATCCAAACTTTACCGATCGCCTCTACGGTTTAGTGGTGAGCATCCCAATTTGGGATTTCCGCCAAGGCCAAATTACGGAAGCCGAGGCCAATGCCTCGAAAGCCCGCAATCAATTGAACGCGCAGACACAAAGCCTCGAGACCCAGCTGGAGTCAGCCTACAAACTCTATGAGATCACGAGCTTTCAGGTCAAAACGTTGGACGAGCGGGTCGTACAACTTGCGGCTAGCGCCCGCAAGATTGCCGAGACCTCCTATCGCTTTGGTGAGCGTGGCATGTTGGAGTTCTTAGATGCGCAACGAACCTTTCGGGCCGCTCGTAATGATTTAATCCGAGCCCGCTTTGAGTTGGCATCGATTGTGAATGAGATTGAACGTTTGAGTGCCTCGCCGGAATGGGTGGCCATGATTGAAGGTAAAAAATAATGAGTGCTGAACCTAAGCTCAGTAAAAAGTTAACTGACCACATTCAAGCAGGGCGTGCCCTGATTAGGGAGCAAGTTGCGTCATCAATTCATGCGGTGCGCGATTGGCAAAAGCAGGGCTATGCCCAGATTCGGGAGTTTGTTCATCAAAAAGCCCCCGCAGTTTTACAAAAGTACGATGCTAGTCCAGCTTGGGTCAAAACCGGGTTCTTTGTTCTGCCTTGGGTGGTGGTTGTTTTATTAACTCTGTATTACTTTGATGTATTTGATTCCAAGTCAACACCCCGCCTGGTCCAAGACCCAAGCATTGTGTATGTGAACGATGATCTCGGTAAGTTAATCAAAAATGGCAAGGTTGAGTTAGCCCCCTTTGTTGAGGAGCTGCGAGTCTCTGGCCGCATTGATTTCAATGAGCGCTTCTTAGCACGGATTGGTGCCAATGTAACTGGACGTGTGTCTGACATCTTAGGTGTGCCCGGTCAAGAAGTTCAACAGGGTGAGATCTTGGCGAAGATTACCTCAACCGAGCTCACTCAATCACAACTTGCTTACTTAAAAGCACGCACTGCTAGCCAGTTGGCTGAGCAAGCCGCTAATCGCGCGCGGATCCTCTACAAAGAAGATGTGATCGCTCTGGCTGAGTTGCAACGCCGGGAAGCCGAGGCTATGAGTGCTAAGGCTGAGTTACGTGCAGCAAACGATCAACTACGCGTGCAGGGTATGGATCAAAAAAGCATTGATCGACTCGCTAAGACCGGTGTGATTGAGTCTATTAACAATGTTGTGGCGACAATCCCTGGTCAAATTGTGGAGCGCAAAATTAATAAAGGCCAAGTCGTTCAACCCTCCGAGGCGCTCTTTACGATTGCAGACCTCAGCACCCTGTGGGCAGTTGCTGAAGTGCCCGAAGGGAACTCTTCATTGTTACAAAAAGGTCAAAAATCCTCGGTGATTATTCCTGCCTTACGTAATCGCGTGATAGAAGGCGTTATTTCGCACGTGGATGCCATCGTTAACCCACAAACCCGTACGGTCGTGGTGCGCATGGATATTCCAAACTCGACGGGGCAAATTCGTCCAGGGATGTTGGCCACGATGTTAATTGATAGTGAACCCATTGAGCGCTTGGTAGTGCCAAATTCTGCGGTGATTCGGGAAGATAACCAAGATTACGTATTTATTCGAAGCGACGATGATCGCTACCGAATGGTTGCTGTTAAGGCTGGCCCTGAGGGTAAAGGCATGCGCGCGATTCTCTCTGGCCTCAAAGAGGGTGAGGAAATTGCCGTTGAGGGTGCGTTTCATTTAAACGCGGAACGTAAGCGTCAGCTCAGTGGCGGTGGTTAAGACCATTTAATATGATTGAGCGTATTGTCCGCTTTGCTCTTCAGCAACGCCTATTGGTGGTGGTGATCTCCATCTGTTTGTTCTTTGTGGGCCTCTTTGCCACCAAGCGCTTATCAGTCGACGCCTTTCCAGATGTAACGAACATTCAGGTGCAAATCGCGACCGAGGCCCCTGGTAAGTCACCCGAAGAGGTCGAGCGTTTTGTCACCATCCCGATTGAGTTAGGCATGACCGGCTTACCCGGCTTGGTAGAGATGCGTTCGCTCAACCGTAACGGTATTTCCATTGTGACCTTGGTTTTCACGGATAAGACCAGTATCTACTTTGCCCGCCAACTTGTTCTGGAGCGTCTCATTGAGGTTGCGTCCCGTATGCCCGATGGAATCACTCCCGTCTTGGCGCCACCGACCACGGGACTTGGGGAGGTGTATCAGTACACCCTCGAGCATCCGTCTGATCGAGATCGCCCCCTGACTGAGGATGAGCTGCAAGAGCGCCGCACGATCCAGGATTGGGTAGTACGCCCCATGTTGCGCTCGATTCCAGGTGTTGCTGAGATTAATACCCAAGGTGGCTTCGCTAAAGAGTATCAGGTATTAGTCAATCCAGAGCGCTTGAGGCACTACGGGATTACCTTGCAGGATGTGTATGTGGCGCTGGCTCGGAACAATGCTAATTCTGGAGGTGGCCAATTACCGACTTATGCGGAGCGCTATTTGATTCGTGGGGTTGGTCTCGTGGCAAAGCCAGAAGACATTAGTAAGATCATTCTGAAGGAAGTAAAGGGTACCCCAGTTTATGTACGTAATGTGGCTGAGGTGATGATTGGTAATGAGATTCGGCAAGGCGCCATCATTAAAAATGGTGTTACCGAGGGTGTGGCCGGTATTATTCAGATGAACCGCGGCGCGAATGCTCGGGAGGTAGTTAATCGTATTAAGACCAAGGTCGCTGAGATTAACGAGCGCAAGTTATTGCCCGAAGGTTTGCAGATTGTTCCGTTCTATGATCGAACCGATCTGGTCAATGCGGCGATGTTCAACGTTGCCAAGGTCTTAGTTGAGGGCATCATCTTGGTGATTGTGTTGCTCTTCTTGTTCTTGGGCGATGTGCGGTCATCGATCATTGTGGTGGCCACCCTGATCTTGACTCCGCTGCTCACATTCTTCGTCATGAACCGCTATGGTATTTCAGCGAACTTGATGTCCTTGGGTGGTCTCGCGATTGCAATCGGCATCATGGTTGACGGCTCAGTCGTGGTGGTTGAAAACACCTTTGCTAAATTAGGTGCTCGCCTAAAGATGGGCGAATCCCGTAACCGGATTATCTTGGAGGCAGCCACCGAGGTTGGCAAGCCCGTACTCTTTGGAGTGGGCATTATTATTTTGGTGTTTATGCCTTTGCTTGCTCTCGAGGGGATGGAGGGCAAGATGTTTGCCCCGATGGCGATCACGATTGCGATTGCGCTTACCATCTCATTGATCCTATCGTTTGTGCTGTCCCCTGTCTTATGTTCGTACATCCTAAAAGGCGGCAGTGAGGATGACACCAAGATTGTGGCTAAATTACGTAAGCCCTATAGCTTCATGCTCGATTGGAGTTTGAAGCATCCGCGTTTAGTCGTAAAACGCGCTTTGATCGCGCTGGGTGCCAGTGTTGTTCTTTTTATCTTCTTGGGTAAATCATTTATCCCGGTCATGCAAGAGGGTTCAATCACTCCCGTGATTGTGCGTGCAGCCAATATTGCACTTGATGAATCGATTAAGTTGGAGTTTGAGGCCCTCAAACGAATCATGACCATTCCTGGTGTGGAGATGGCGGTATCCCGTTTAGGACGTGGTGAATCTCCGGCCGACCCGGGTCAACCATTTGAGTCCGATCCGATTGTGACCTTGAAGCCCTTGGGTGACCGGGACTTGAGTCAAGAGGTGATTGCCAATCAAATTCGTGAGAAATTAAAGACCTTGCCCGGTGTGGAGTTGGTGATCTCTCAACCGATTGCCGCGCGGGTCGATGAAATGGTCTCGGGTGTGCGTTCACAAGTCGCTATTAAGATCTTTGGTGACGATATCGAGACGCTCATTAAACTGGGTACTCAGATTAGTCAAATCTTATCGCGCATGAAGGGCAGTACTGATCTGCGGATCGAGCAAGCCTCAGGCCAGAACTATCTCAATATCAAGATTGATCGCGATGCGATTGCACGTTACGGTATCAATGTGGCCGATGTCAACGACGTAATCGAAACCGCAATCGGTGGTAAACAGGCCTCCACGGTCTACGAGGGTGAGCGCCGCTTCCCGATGGTATTGCGCTACCCGGCCCCTTACCGAGACAAGATTGATGCGATCGAGAACATCATTCTGCTATCACCCAATGGCGCCCAGGTACTGATGAAAGATCTAGCAAAGATCGAGTTACTCGATGGACCACCGCAAATCTCACGTGAGTCGGGTAAGCGTCGCTTAGTCATTGGGGTGAACGTACAAGGTCGAGATTTGGGCGGTTTTGTGGATGAGGCCCAAAAGAAAATTGCGCAGGATGTGAAATTACCCGAGGGCTACACCTTAGTGTGGGGCGGTCAGTTTGAGAACATGGAGCGTGCCATGGCGCGTCTCATGATCATTATTCCGCTTACGATTGCCGCGATTTTCTTCTTACTCTTTACGCTTTTCCAATCGATTCGCTTGGCTGGACTGATTATTTTAGTTCTACCGTTTGCGTCGATCGGGGGTATCTTCGGCCTCTTTATTACCGGCGAGTATTTATCGGTACCCGCTGCGGTCGGATTCATTAATCTTTGGGGTATTGCGGTGCTAAACGGCGTGGTATTAATCTCATTCATCAAGCAATTGCGCGACGATGGCATGCCTTTGCGTGAGGCTCTCATTGATGGGTGCGCACATCGTTTTAGACCTGTGATGATGACCGCGTCGGTGGCGATGTTGGCTTTGATTCCCATGCTGTTCTCGGGAGGTCCGGGATCGGAGGTCACAAGACCTCTTGCTATTGTGGTTATTTCAGGTTTAATTACCTCAACGGGCTTAACATTACTGGTATTACCGGTCTTATACGGTTGGTTTGAAGAGAAAAAGGTTGAAGCGTGATTGAAATAAAAGCAGTCATTCGTCCCAATAAATTACCGATGGTGCGGGCCGCACTGATAGATACTCCTGGCTTTCCTGGGATGACAGTCACGAAGGTTGAGGGTTGCAGTGCTCCCACTCGAGTTGAAAAAACTACTATCAAAGATGAGCTAACCGATTACACAGCAAAGGTTCGGATTGAGATCGTTTGCAACGATGAGGTAGCCGATACGATCATGGATCGCTTAGTTCAGGCTTGCCAGACCGGGCAAGTAGGGGATGGCATTGTGTGGAAGGTCAATGTCGACCGAGCCTTCTTTATTGCGAAGAACTACCCAAACCCAATTAATTAAGCGCGCGACTACTGATGGCTTTGCCTTGCGCATTTACTTTCACAAGAAGCATTTGACCTACGCCAACCGACATACCGGTATAGGCATGGGTATTGACCTGATGGGTCACCAAAATCAGCGGTAACTTGTTTGACTTTGACAGTTGCTGCCGCACAAATGCTTCTAACTCTCTGGTTTGTTTACCACTATCGCTCATTTCATTAAAGAACGAACCAAGCGAACGCTCCGAAGTCACAAGCCCTTTATTGAGTAAAACCGCCGTATCGAGGCAGCGGCACCAGGGACTGCTGAAGACGCGCGCCTCACCGATTCCTTGTTTACTTAACCACGCACCAATCTCTTTGGCTTGCTGACGGCCATGCTCACCGAGATTACGCTGAGTCGAGCAATCGCCCAGTCGATACCCAGATGGATCACCAATTCCAGGGGCATCAGCATGACGCATCACAATCAGTGTTGAGCCAGACTGCAGTTCAGAGAGTAAATTCGCATTGGCAACAGGCGGGATACAGAAAACCCCCAAGAGAACCAGCAGTAGGCGTTTCACGGCAACACCTTACCCGGATTCATGATGTTCTTGGGGTCTAGCGCAGTTTTAATGGAGCGCATTAGCTGGAGTGCCACCGATCCGCGATGCGCCTCTAGGTCAGGGAGTTTGAGTTGCCCAATGCCATGTTCGGCCGAAATGGAGCCGTAGTGTTTCTCGACCTGAGAATAGACCACATCATGAATGGCTGCTTCATGAGCACGATTAAACTCGCTGGCATTAGTCCCAAGTGGCGGAGCAATGTTGTAATGCAAATTACCGTCACCCAAATGCCCAAAATTGATAATACGCACCCCAGTAAATTTCCCCCGAATCAATTGATCGGTCTCGGTGATAAAGGCATCAAGTCCTGAGATTGGTAGCGAGATATCGTGTTTGAGATTGGCGCCTTCTTGCGCTTGTGCCATGGTGATATGCTCACGCATGGTCCAAAATGATTGGGCTTGCGAGAGATTGCTCGCAATCACCGCATCAATCGCAATACCCGCTTCAAACGCAGACTCGAGGACCTGTTCCATTAGGTTGCGGGCATGTTCTTCGCCCTCATGATCGGATAGCTCGACCAAGACCGTGTAAGCAGGGTCATTGGCAAGGGGATTTTTCATGTGGGGAAATTGCTTGGCGGTGAGGTCCAAAGAGTCCTTTGACATCATCTCAAAGCCAGTGAGTAGGGCAGCAGTACGTTTCTGAAAAAGACTCAGCAATTCAATCGTTGCCGGAATATTTGGGACAGCCACTAAGGCAGTCCACTGGGTCAGCGGCAAGGGATATAGCTTCATCACCGCGGCAGTAATGATGCCAAGACAGCCCTCGGAACCAATGTACAAATCACGCAGATCAAATCCAGTGTTGTCTTTCCGTAAGCTCCGCAGACCATGCAGGATCTCGCCTTGCGCAGTGACCACTTCGAGGCCCAAACACAGCTCACGGGCATTGCCGTAGCGCAGAACATTAGTACCGCCCGCATTGGTGGCCAGATTGCCGCCAATCTGACAGCTCCCCTGCGCACCTAGACTGAGTGGAAATAAGAACCCCTGCGCTTTAGCAGCCTCTTGCAAAGTTTGCAAAATACAGCCTGACTCGACCACCATGGTTTGGTTACTCGGATTAATTTCACGGATCGTATTCATCCGCTTGAGATTCAGAACAATTTGTTGGCCCGAGTCATTGGGGGTTGCTGCCCCGCACATACTGGTATTGCCGCCTTGCGGAACAATGGAAATCGATGCTTGATCGCACGCTTTGACAATCTTAGCAACCTCCTCGGTTGTTTTGGGAAGCAAAACAGCGAGCGCTTTACCGTGATAACGATTGCGCCAATCACTTAGATAGGGCGCTTGATCATTGGGCTCGACTAATACATAAGCATTACCAACAATCGATTGACAATGCGAGATAAATTCAGAGTGATTCATGAAAGCATTCTAGTGCTTCGATTCGTCTTTTGCTTTCGCCTTAGCCGCTTCTTTAATCGGCTTGAGGTACATCAGTAAGGCAACAAAAACAGTGATGGATAGGATCAGTTCGAGAATGGCCATCCACATATTCCAACCCGATTCGGTAATACGCGTCAAGGCTTCGGTGGTGTAGATCAGGATCGCCATACTGCTCCATTGCATGGTGTAGATATTTGCGCGCCATACTCCAGGCAGCATGATGATTAAAGGGACTGCCTTTAACACTAACCATGAGCCCCCAGGCCTTAGTGGTGAGATTAACCATTCCCAAGCTACGCACACCATAATTAAATCAACGATTGCAGCACTGGCAATCAACACATACTTATCTTTTTTCAGTAATCCACTCAGCATGATTTATTTGCCGCCGTGAAGACGTAAAGCGATTTCAGCCAAACGCTTACCTTGTGCAATGGCTAAGCGAGATTCTTCTGCACTGATCGGGGCGCTGCCATCAGCGTGCGCAAGGTGCGATACACCATACGGTGTTCCACCACTCGTGGTGTTCATGAGTTCAGGATTGCTATAGGGTAGACCAAGCACCACCATGCCGTGATGAAAAAGAGGAATCATCATCGAGAGGAGGGTGGTCTCCTGACCGCCATGCAAACTACCGGTGCTGGTAAATACACAGGCGGGCTTACCTTGCAGTGCACCGCTTAACCATTGTGAGGTACTACCGTCCAAAAAATACTTGAGCGGTGCAGCCATATTGCCAAAGCGGGTCGGTGACCCCAGTGCTAGAGCAATGCATTCCTCCAAATCAGAGTATTCGACAAAGGGAGGTCCATCCTTCGGTACGGGTGGCTCGCTCGCCTCGCAAACCGTTGATACCGCAGGCACCGTCCGTAGACGGGCGCTAACTCCGGGCACGCTCTCAATTCCTTGACCAATCAGTCGAGCGAGCTGCTCGGTCGCGCCGTAGCGGGAGTAGTACAACACCAGGATCTCGGATGAACGCATACACTGCACTTTCTTTGGAATTTCAGACAGATCCCCTATGATACGGTCATGCCATTATCTTTTCCGATTGAGCGTTGGTTGCCCCTAGGCAAAGAGCTCTGGGATCGCAATCAACATTTACGTTTGAGCCAGGTATCGGCCAGTTTGGCCTTCACCACCATTTTGTCCTTGGTGCCGATGCTGACCATTGGGTCAATTCTGCTGAGTCAATTCCCGGCGGTGATTAATCTACGTAATGCCTTTCAAACCTGGCTACTAAAGAACTATTTCCCCGGTGGCATCAGCCAACAAGTATTTAGTTACTTCAACCAGTTCTCAGCCAAAGCCAAGGGATTAACGATTGTGGGCTCTCTGGGGCTGGTGATTACGACGATTCTAACGATGGTGGTGATTGAGCGCGCCTTTAATGAGATCTGGAAGGTCAAGGAGCGCCGACCCTTTCTTAAAAAACTCATCATCTATTCAGTAGCAACCGTGATCGGCCCCATTCTCTTAGGTCTAGGGATTTATCTCAGCAGCGTATTGCTGGGTTCGGCTAGCGGCTGGTTCCCGACCTTATCGGCAGGATTTAAATTCATCAGTACTATCATTCCTAGTCTATTAGCATTCATTGTTTTTGCTCTAGCCTACCGAATCCTGCCCTATGCCCCAGTGACCTGGCGTGATGCGTTTACAGGTGCCGCTTTTGTGGCCGCGGCCTACGAGATCACCAAGTTTGGATTTGCCTATTTCATGACCCAGGCTGCCTTCTATAAAACCGTCTACGGTACCTTTGCAATCGTGCCCCTCATGTTGATTTGGATCTATATCACCTGGTGGCTTACGCTTGCCGGTGCAGTGATTGTGGCGAACTTGCCAACCATTCGGCAAAACCGTCAGCGGGAACAGGCGCCTGCCTAATGCCATAATGATGGTATGTCTGGAAATACCTTAGGTCTTCTATTTACTGTAACCACCTTTGGTGAGTCGCACGGTCCTGCAATTGGTGCGGTGGTGGATGGTTGTCCCCCAGGAATGGAACTATCGGTCGATGATATTCAGGTGGATCTGGATCGTCGCAAGCCAGGTACCTCGCGCCATGTAACCCAACGCAAAGAAGAGGACAAGGTCGAGATTTTGTCTGGCGTCTTTGAAGGTAAAACCACGGGTACCCCCATTTGTTTGTTGATTCGCAATACCGATCAACGCAGCCAAGATTACAGCGAGATCCTACAAACCTTTCGGCCAGGTCACGCTGATTACACCTATCACTATAAATATGGCTTTCGAGACCCACGCGGTGGCGGGCGCTCCTCAGCACGTTTAACCGCCCCCGTGGTTGCAGCCGCGGCAATCGCAAAAAAATGGTTGCGGGAACACTACGGTACTCAAATCGTGGCACATATGAGCCAACTGGGTGAAATTGCCATTCCATTCGAAGATGCAGAAGAAATCGCTCGCAATCCATTCTTTGCCGCGAATGCCAGCATCATTCCAAAGCTCGAAGAGTATATGGATCAATTGCGTAAGGCGGGTGATTCGTGCGGAGCCAAAATTGAGGTTGTGGCTCACCACGTACCGATTGGTTTGGGTGAGCCACTCTTTGATAAGTTAGATGCCGATATCGCCCATGTGATGATGGGTATTAATGCCGTGAAGGGTGTTGAGATTGGCGAAGGATTTGGGGTAGTAGCCCAAAAGGGAAGTGCTCATGGTGATGAGATGCATCCGGATGGCTTTGCAAGCAATAATGCCGGCGGTGTTCTAGGCGGTATTAGCACTGGGCAAGATATTCGTGTATCGATTGCGATTAAGCCGACTTCAAGCATCATGAGCCCGAAAGAGACAGTGGACGTGCACGGTAAACCTGCCACCATTCAGACCAAAGGGCGTCATGATCCCTGCGTCGGAATTCGTGCCGCACCAATCGCTGAAGCGATGTTGGCCTTGGTGCTAATGGATCATGCCTTGCGTCATCGTGCTCAGTGCGGTGATGTCACGGTGAGTCCTCCCGCAATTCCGGGCTCCCGTAGCACCTAAGGATTCATGACAGCGTCTTCGCGTTGGGCCTTCGGGGCCTTTTTCTTTTTGTACTTCGCCTACATTGGCCTCATGTCGCCGTATGCAAGCTTGTATTTTGCAGAGCTCGGATTTGGTGCGCTCGAAATCGCCGCCTTGATGTCGATGTTGCAGGTAACCCGCATCTTGGGGCCGTTCTCCTGGGGCTGGCTCTCGGATTATTTATCCAACCGGGTGGGCATCATGCGCTTTTGTGGCGTTCTAGCGGTTCTATGTTTCTTAGTCATTTTCTATTTAGAACAGTACATCCCATTTTTAATTTGGATGTTTATTCTCCACACTATTCTGAGCAGCATGGTGCCCCTTGGGGAGGCAGCGACTGTACACGCCTTATTTAAAGATGACTCGTTTGACCATCGCTATGGACGGCTGCGCCTATGGGGATCGATTGGCTTTATTGCCATGGTCTTACTCGCTGGTGAAGTATTTCAATGGTGGGGGATTGAAGTCTTTCCATGGTTAGGTCTAGGCGTATTGATTGCATTAGCCATCGATACCTTTTTACTACGAGAACCAAAAATAGAGCGTCAACCCTTGGTGCGCGGGGAGCTTCGAACGGTATTGCGGCGCGTAGAGGTGCGCTGGTTTTTGGTCTCAGCATTTGCCATGATCTTTGGTCATGCTGCACTCTATGTATTCTATTCTCTATACCTTGCAGATTTGGGTTACAGCAAATCTGAGATTGGGTTTTTCTGGACATTGGGTGTGACCGCGGAAGTCATCTTCTTCTATTTTCAGAGTAAGGTCATGTCGCGATATTCGCCAACGAGTGTGTTGCAAGCAACATTCATGATTGCAGTAATCCGCTTCGTATTAATTGGCTACTTTGCAAGTACCAGTCTCTTGATCCTAGCGCAGCTCATGCATGCTGCCACCTTCGCAGCACATCACAGCGCTAGTACCAAATTAATTCAGGGTTGGTTCAGTGGCCCCTTACAAGCTCGCGGTCAGGCACTCTTTACGACGGTTGCCTATGGCTTTGGTGGAACCTTGGGTGGCTTATGCGCAGGTTGGATTTGGGATCATTGGGGTCCCAATCAAGTGTTTGGTATGGCAGCGGTGGCGTGCGCCGTAGCCGGTGTTGCGATTGCGCAGGTTAAAACCAAACAAACTGCTTTACATTCCTGAGTAATTGGGTCCACCGCCCCCTTCAGGGGTAACCCATACAATATTTTGGGTAGGATCTTTGATGTCACAGGTTTTGCAATGCACGCAGTTTTGGGCATTGATTTGGAGCTTGGGCCTACCTTCTACCTCGATGTATTCGTAAACACCGGCAGGGCAATAGCGTTGCTCAGGACCCGCATAAATATCCAAATTAATGGCTACTGGCACACTTTCATCTTTGAGGGTTAAGTGGGCTGGTTGATTCTCCTCATGATTGGTATTGGAGATAAATACCGAGGAGAGTCGATCAAAAGTAATTTTGCCATCGGGTTTTGGATATTCAATCACCTGATGTAAGCGCGCCGGTTCAAGATATTCGTAGTCGGCTTTTTTCTGATGAATAGTCCATGGCACATTTCCACCAAACACTTTTTGTTCAATACCAACCATGAGGGTGCCGAGATATAAACCTTTAGACATCCATGCTTTAAAGTTACGCGCCTGCTTGAGTTCGGTATACAGCCAACTATTTTTAAAGGCACTGGGGTAAGCGCTCAAAATATCATTGGCCCGATTTTCAGAAAGCGCAGACATGGCTGCCTGGGCCGCTAACATACCGGATTTAATCGCTGCATGACTGCCTTTAATGCGGGATGCGTTGAGGTAGCCCGCATCGCAGCCAATCAGGGCGCCGCCAGGGAACACCGTTTGCGGCAAACTATTTAAGCCGCCAGCGGTAATGGCACGTGCACCATAGGCCAAGCGCTTACCGCCCTCGAACGTCGGACGAATCGCAGGATGCAATTTATAGCGCTGGAACTCATCAAAGGGGCTGAGATAAGGGTTACGATAGGAGAGGCCAACGACCATGCCAACTGCAACCTTGTTTTCACCAAAGTGATACAAAAAAGATCCGCCATAGGTCTGGCGATCTAAGGGCCATCCTGCCGTATGAATCACTAAACCTGGGCGATGGTTCTCAGGCGTTACTTCCCAGAGTTCTTTAATGCCAATGCCATAACTCTGCGGATCAGACTCACGATCGAGTTGGTATTTGGTGATAAGTTGTTTACCGAGATGGCCGCGTGAGCCCTCAGCAAATAAGGTGTACTTGGCTCGTAATTCCATACCGAGCTGAAACTGTTCTGAGACCTGCCCATCTTTATGGATTCCTAAATTACCGGTAGCGACTCCACACACCGCACCCTGGGCATTGAACAAAACTTCTGCAGCAGCAAACCCTGGAAAAATATCGACCCCCAGTTGCTCGGCTTGACCGCCCAGCCAGCGCGTGAAATTACTTAAGCTCAAAATGTAATTACCCCGGTTACTGAAACAATTCGGGAGCAGAAGGTGGGGCACCGTAAATGAGCTCGATTCGGTCAAAAAGATGAATTCATCCTGACTAACTGGGGTCTCGAGCGGAGCCCCCAGTGCCTGCCAATCGGGAAATAATTCATTGAGGGCACGCGGATCCATAATTGCGCCCGACAAAATATGAGCGCCGACCTCAGAACCCTTTTCTAACACGCAAACCGAGATCTCGCGACCCTCGCGTTGGGCAATTTGTTTGGCATGGATTGCTGCCGATAACCCAGAGGGGCCACCCCCGACGATCACGAGGTCATAGTCCATGGCCTCGCGCGGGCCGTATTGAGCAAGCAATTCCTCGGTATTCATAGCCCTAGTTTAGTGCTTTTGAGCCACGAATCGGTCATGCCGAGCGGTTATCATTTAGGTGATATGAGATATTGATTGAAGAACGTGAAAGAAAGTTAGGCGAATGAATAAGATATTTCCCAATGCCCGCGCTGCTCTTGAGGACATTATGAAAGATGGGCAAACCATCGCGGTTGGCGGTTTTGGTTTATGCGGTATTCCGGAGGCCCTCATTGCTGCGGTTAAAGATTTGGGGACTAAAAACCTCACGGCAATATCCAACAATGCCGGAGTCGATGATTTTGGATTAGGGATTCTCTTGGCCACTCGGCAAGTCAAAAAAATGATTGCCTCCTATGTCGGAGAAAACAAAGAGTTTGAGCGCCAATATTTGGCTGGCGAACTCGAGCTGGAATTTACTCCGCAAGGTACCCTCGCAGAGAAATTGCGCGCAGGTGGTTGCGGTATTCCTGCGTTTTATACCAAAACGGGTGTTGGAACAATTGTGGCTGAGGGTAAAGATGTGCGTGAGTTTGATGGCGAGCAATACATCCTTGAGCGCTCATTGGTTGCCGATGTCTCGCTCGTCAAAGCATGGAAAGCGGATAAAGCAGGTAATTTGTTGTATCGCTTAACGGCTCGTAACTTTAATCCAGTGGTGGCGATGGCAGGAAAGATCACCGTGGTGGAAGTTGAAGAGATCGTGGAGAACGGCGAGCTTATCCCCGATCAAATTCATACTCCTGGTATTTATGCCCATCGGATTGTGCTCAATCCTCAACCCGAAAAACGGATTGAGCAACGCACGCTTACTAAATAAGCATTCACTTGAAAAGATCATACAGAGGAAATTGCAATGCCTTGGAATCGCGATGAAATGGCAGCCCGTGCTGCAAAAGAGTTAAAAGATGGTTACTACGTCAATTTAGGTATTGGCATGCCCACCTTGGTAGCAAACCATGTTCCCGCTGGGATGGAAGTTTGGTTGCAGTCTGAGAATGGCTTGTTAGGGATCGGACCATTTCCCACCGAAGCACAAGTGGATGCCGATATGATTAATGCCGGCAAGCAAACCGTGACCACTTTGCCAGGGTCCGCTATTTTTTCATCGGCGGACTCCTTTGGAATGATTCGGGGTGGCAAGATCAATATTGCGATCTTGGGCGCAATGCAGGTCAGTGAGCATGGCGATTTAGCCAACTGGATGATCCCCGGAAAAATGGTGAAGGGCATGGGCGGTGCGATGGACTTGGTTGCCGGCGTGAAACACGTCGTGGTATTGATGGAACACGTGGCCAAGAAAAAAGACGGTACCGAAGAAATCAAAATTCTGCCCAAGTGCACCTTGCCATTAACCGGATTAGGTGTGATTGATCGCATCATCACCGATTTGGGTGTACTCGATATCACACCCAAAGGATTGAAGTTGGTGGAATTGGCGCCTGGTGTAACCAAAGAAGAGATTCAGGCGAAGACCGGCGCCCCCATTGATACTAGTGCGGTTCATTGAATAGCGCCCCATTACATGCTCATAAACGTGGGGATGCAAGCCATGCCCACGCGGTAGCTGATCGAAAGCAATCCTTTTTGTGGATTGCTATGTTTTTTACACTTGGATTTGCATGCGTTGAGTTCTTTGCTGGTCTAATTTCAGGTTCCTTAGCACTGATGTCCGATGCCGGACATATGGTGACTGACTCTGCTGCACTGGGTCTTGCTATTCTGGCGCAATACATTGCCAGACGTCCGCCATCTGCCAAGCATTCCTTTGGATTTGGTCGTGCAGAAGCACTTGCAGCTTTTGTGAACAGCTTGGTGATGGTTGGTCTAGTCATATGGATTGTGATTGAGGCCGTGAGTCGCATTCAGGATCCGCACCCAGTGGCTGGGATGACCGTGACGATTGTGGCTGCTCTGGGTCTTGCTGTAAATCTGATCGTTGCTTGGGTGCTGTCACGCGATCAAAAGAGCGTCAATACCCGCGCCGCACTGGTGCATGTGATGGGCGATCTCTTGGGATCGATTGCTGCCTTGGTAGCGGGAGTTGTGATTCAGTTCACAGGGTGGATGCCGATTGACCCCATCTTATCGATCTTTGTAGCGCTCTTAATCCTAAAATCTACGGCAGCCATTCTCAAAGAGTCGTATCACTTCTTGATGGAAGGTGTGCCCCTGCATATTGACTATGTGAAGGTGGGGAAAGATTTAACCCGTATTGAAGGGGTCATGGCGATTCATGATCTGCATGTTTGGGAAATGAGCCCTGGTCATCCCGCATTGATCGCCCACGTGGAGATCAAACAATTTAAGCAGTGGCCGCGGATTCTTGCAAACTTGACCACCATGCTGCGGGAGTCATACGGTATCGACCACATTACGCTGCAACCCGAAGAAGCTGGTAAGCAAGAGCTTGAGTCGCCTCCAGCCAGTGTTGAGCAGGCGCGTCATACCGCCTTACTCAATCGAGACCATCATGGTCACACCGATTATGTGCAATGTACTAGTCCAGCTGGATCGCACCGCATGGCGTTTCATACTTGGGGCGATCCACAGAATCCGAGTGTGCTGTATTGCGTGCATGGCCTATCGCGCCGGGGCAGTGATTTTCGGGCAATGGCTGAGGCCTTGTGCGATCGCCATTTTGTGGTTTGCCCAGATATCGTCGGCCGAGGGGATTCTGATTACTTAAGTAATCCGATGTTCTACACCGTTCCACAATACGTGACCGATATGACCGCCCTAAGCGCTAAATTAGGCGTTCACTCGGTCAATTGGTTCGGAACCTCGATGGGTGGCTTAATTGGTATGGTGTACGCAGCAATGCATGGCAATAGTGTCAAGCGACTATTGCTCAATGATGTCGGACCGCGCATTGAGCCAGCGGCATTGATTCGGTTGGCGAGTTATGTCGGTAAACCATTTTCCTATGTCAATCGTGATGTAGCGATGGATAAACTCAAATCGATTTGCGCTCCCTTTGGCAAGCACACGGATGCCGAATGGGAGCTTCTCAATGGACCCATGCTGATTCAGAAAGATCAGCAGTGGATATTGCACTATGACTCTGCCATCTCAGTACCATTTGCTTCGGTAACCCCGGCCTTAGCTCAAGCAGGTGAGTTAGCCATGTGGCAAAGTTTTCAGCAAATTGAATGCCCCATTTTGATTGTGCGTGGCGCGGATTCGGATTTACTATCGAGGCAAACGGTGGACGAGATGTGTCAATTAAATCCGCATGCAAAGAGTATTGAGATCCCCAATGTCGGTCATGCCCCAGCCTTTATCAAAAAAGAGCAAATTGACATTGCGCGCCAATTCTTTCTATAGTGGCTTATCCGCCAATCACTATTCATTGCCGTGAGTCCAAACGAGTCAGTATTGCCGTTATCGAGAAATGCCATGCAAGCGCTGGAGGGCGATGCCTGGTTTGGTGAGCCTGAGGAAGCTCATTCCGATGCTGTCGCAGAGATTTTACAAACGCTACGTTTGGATGAGGCAAGCATCATTGCTGCTCATCATTTACACAGCACCCTAGGTAAAGAAGCTTTAGTTAAGCAGCTTGGGCAAGATGCTGCCACCTTATTGATTGGTTACCGCGGCCTGCGTCAGGCGCAAGCGAAGCTGATTAAGAACGACGGGCAGTCACGGGTAGCCGGTCAGGAGGAGATCTTACGCAAAATGCTATTGGCATTTGGGAACGATCTTCGGGTGGTACTTATTTATTTAGCATCACGCTTACAAACCTTGCGCTGGATTGCTAAACAACGGTTTTCAGTAAAGCCATCCTGGGCTCAGGAGATCTTGGATATTGATGCGAGTCTCGCGAATCGCTTAGGTATTTGGCAAATGAAATGGGAGATGGAGGATCTGGCGTTTCGGGTTGTAGCGCCAGATACCTATCAAGAAATTGCGGGGCTATTGGATGCCAAACGCGTAGAGCGTGAGCAATTTATTGCCGATGTTATCAAGCGCCTCAATCATGAGCTATCGATTGCTCATATCACGGCTGATGTTCAAGGAAGACCCAAGCACATCTATAGCATCTGGAAAAAGATGCAGGGCAAATCCTTGGAGTTTGCCAATCTCTATGATGTGCGTGCGTTTCGGGTTCTGGTTGATGATGTCAAAGCCTGCTATGCGACTCTGGGCTTAGTGCACAACATTTGGCAACCGGTGCCGAAAGAGTTTGATGACTATATTGCCAGGCCTAAACCAAACGGTTATCAATCCCTACATACTGTTGTGATTGATGAAGACGGGATTGCATTTGAGATTCAGATTCGTACCCAAGAGATGCATCGCCAAGCAGAGTACGGTTTAGCGGCACACTGGCGCTATAAAGAGGGCGCGTATGCCGCGCAAGCAAAAGATCTCGGAACCCATAGTGCTGCAGTAGCCTATGAGCGCCAAATTGCCTGGGCGCGGCAATTAATCTCATGGAAAGAGGATGCCTGGGAACAGCTCAAGCATCATGAGATTGATGATCATATTTATGTTCTCACTCCACTAGGAAAAGTAATCGCTTTGGAGAAGGGTTCGTCGCCGATCGACTTTGCGTATGCAGTGCATACCGATCTTGGCCATCGCTGTCGTGGTGCTCGGATTGATGGAGCGATGGTGCCACTCGATACCGCCTTGCACAATGGTCAAACCGTGGAAATTATTTCGGTGAAGCAAGGTGGTCCTTCCAGGGATTGGCTTAACCCTGAGCGTGGCTATTTGCGTTCCCAGCGGGCGCGGGCGCGGGTGCGTGCGTGGTTCAATGCACTTGATGATGAAGTGAGTCAAGCGCCTACTAAAGTAAGTGATAGCAAGCTCGATAAGAGTGCTGATAAGCCACTTGATAAAAAAGATGAAATACAGATTCGCACGCGCGCGAGTGCAGCCAATCAGCGTGGTGATGTATTGGTCGTGGGAGTGGATTCTTTACTGACGCAATTGGCCAAATGCTGTCGACCGGTTCCCCCCGATCCAATCGCTGGATTTGTGACCCAAGGCCGTGGGGTATCGATTCATCGGCGCAGTTGCAGAACTTTTCGAGGGCTCCTAGAGCGCGCACCAGAGCGTGTGATCCAAACCGCGTGGAGTGCCAAATTAGATCCAGAGCAGGGCAGTAATAAAGAACGTGTTTTTCCTGCCGATTTATCAATCATTGCACTTGATCGCCCTGAACTGATGCGGGAACTCTTTGAGATCACTTCCAAGATTGGTGTCCATGTGATTGATCTCAAAAAATCGGTTCGTAAAGGGGTGGCGCATATTCAATTAACCGTTGAAATCTCGAATGCGGAGGCACTTCGTTTAGTACAAACGGGGCTGGAGGGATTGCGCGGCGTTACCGAAGTGCGCCGGCGGTGATAAACTCTTGATAAATATAGGCTCGTAGCTCAGCTGGTTAGAGCACCACCTTGACATGGTGGGGGTCGTTGGTTCGAGTCCAATCGAGCCTACCAACGAAACAGATCGGATGCGCGTTGTGTTCATAGTGTTTGGGACGAACGCGCATTCTCTTTTATGCATGGAGTGTGTATGGTTGCGGTTACTCTTCCTGATGGTTCGAAGCGCGAGTTTGCTGCGCCGGTGACCATTGCTGAAGTTGCGCAATCGATTGGGAGCGGTTTAGCCAAAGCTGCGCTCGCCGGCTCTGTGGATGGCCGTCTAGTGGACCTGAGTCACACGATCGACCATGATGTGCACTTGGCCATCATTACCGATAAAAACCCCGAAGGCCTTGATATCATTCGTCATTCCACTGCCCATCTACTTGCATATGCTGTTAAAGAATTGTTCCCTGATGCGCAGGTCACGATTGGTCCAGTAATTGAGAACGGCTTTTATTACGACTTCTCGTATCACCGACCTTTCACTCCAGATGATCTCGCTGCGCTTGAGAAAAAAATGCTGGAGTTAGCCAAGAAGGATGAGCCAGTCGTTCGTCAAGTCATGCCTCGCGATCAAGCGGTTGAGTTCTTCAAAAAGCAAGGCGAAATTTATAAAGCCGAGATCATTGCGAGCATTCCGCAAAATGAAGAGGTCTCGCTTTACACCGAGGGCAAATTTACCGATCTCTGCCGTGGCCCCCACGTGCCATCCACTGGTAAGTTAAAAGTATTCAAGCTTATGAAGCTCGCTGGCGCGTATTGGCGCGGTGATAGCAAGAATGAGATGCTGCAGCGGATTTACGGCACTGCTTGGACCAAGAAGGAAGATCAAGATGCCTACTTGCACATGCTCGAAGAGGCTGAGAAGCGCGATCATCGCCGCTTAGGTAAACAGCTTGATTTATTTCATTTTCAGGATGAGGCGCCAGGTCTTGTGTTCTGGCACCCCAAAGGTTGGGCCATTTGGCAAGAAGTTGAACAGTACATGCGCCGCGTTTATCAGCAAGAGGGTTATCAAGAGGTCAAGGCTCCACAAATCCTCGATCGCGGTCTTTGGGAAAAATCTGGTCATTGGGATAACTACAAAGAGAACATGTTCACGACCGAATCGGAGAACCGTGCCTATGCGCTAAAGCCCATGAACTGCCCGGGCCATGTGCAAATCTTCAATTCAGGGTTGCATAGTTATCGTGAGTTACCGTTACGCTTTGGTGAGTTTGGGCAATGCCATCGCAATGAACCTTCAGGCGCACTCCATGGATTGATGCGGGTGCGCGGATTTACCCAAGACGATGGCCACATTTTTTGTACCGAGGATCAGATTCAAGCAGAGGTCGCCGCATTTGACCAGGCGGTTCGAGCGGTCTATCGCGATTTTGGCTTTACAGAAGTGGCTGTGAAATTAGCCCTGCGTCCTGTTAAGCGGGTTGGGGATGATGCCATTTGGGATAAGGCCGAGGCATCGTTGCGTGGAGCACTGAAAGCATCCGGTCAAACCTGGGAAGAGCTGCCCGGCGAGGGCGCTTTCTACGGGCCCAAGATTGAATACCACCTAAAGGATTCGATTGGGCGTTCGTGGCAGTGCGGCACCATGCAGGTCGACTTTTCCATGCCAGCCCGTTTGGGGGCGGAGTACGTGGCCGAAGATAACAGCCGTAAAGTGCCGGTGATGCTGCATCGTGCTATTGTGGGTTCCTTGGAGCGTTTTATTGGGATTTTGATTGAAAACCACGCTGGCGCCATGCCGGTTTGGCTCGCTCCAACCCAGGCAATTGTGTTGAATATTTCTGAAAATTCCGCCGAATATGCCCAAAAAATCCAGCAAATGCTGAAAAAACAAGGGTTTAGAGTGGAATCCGATTTGCGAAACGAGAAAATTACGTATAAAATACGCGAGCACGCATTACAAAAACTGCCTTATTTGCTTGTTGTTGGCGATAAAGAGCGTGAAAGTAATACGGTGGCCGTTCGTGCCCGTGGCGGAATTGATTTAGGGGTTATGCCCGTAGATGCCTTCGTCACCCGACTCCAGCAGGATATTGCCCAGAAAGTCGGACCCGAGCCTAGCTAGGGGGTGTGATGGCTTTTGATTGTTTTTGAGAGAGGAATTAGAAGATCGCTACTGAAAAATTGCAACGCATCAATCAGGAAATTACTGCCCCTGTAGTGCGTTTGATCGGATCCGACGGCAATGTGGTCGGTGTAGTTAAGTTGAATGAAGCCTTGCGGTTGGCTGAGGAAGAAGATACCGACTTAGTCGAGATTGCTCCGAATGCTGATCCACCTGTAGTCCGAGTGATGGACTTTGGCAAGTTCAAATACCAAGAAGCCAAGCGTCAGCACGAAGCTAAGCTGAAGCAAAAGGTGATTCAGGTAAAGGAAGTGAAATTCCGGCCTGGTACCGATGACGGTGATTATGGTGTGAAGCTACGGAATCTGATTCGCTTTTTAGAAGACGGCGATAAAACAAAAATTACGCTTCGGTTTCGGGGTCGCGAAATGGCCCATCAAGAAATCGGTGCAAAGATGTTGGATCGACTGAAGGTGGATTTAGAGCCTTATGGTCAAGTCGAGCAGTTTCCGAAGATGGAAGGCCGACAAATGGTGATGGTCTTAGCGCCCGCCAAGAAGAAGTAAGAGTTTGTAGTTGCAGTAGGTAGTACCAAGTAGCGAATCATCGGTACAGGAAGAGCAGCCGTCGGTTGCCACCGTAATCGCACAGAGAAGAAAAGGGAGCAGTCATGCCCAAAATGAAGACCAAAAGTGGCGCAGCCAAGCGCTTCAAGGTCCGCGCAAGTGGATCAATCAAGCGAGGACAGGCGTTTAAGCGTCACATCCTCACCAAGAAAACCACCAAGAACAAGCGTCAGTTGCGGGGTTCCGCTCCGGTTGCGAAATCCGATGTGAAGTCGATTCGCGCCATGATGCCTTACGCATAAATCTTAGGAGAGCACAATGCCAAGAGTAAAACGTGGGGTTACAGCGAGAGCCCGTCATAAGAAAGTCACCGATGCCGCAACTGGCTATCGTGGACGTCGTAAAAACGTATTCCGAATCGCTAAAGAAGCGGTTATGCGCGCTGGGCAATACGCCTATCGCGATCGTCGTAACAAGAAGCGCGTATTCCGTGCTTTATGGATTGCCAGGATCAACGCTGCTGTGCGTGAACACGATATGACCTATAGCGTATTCATGAATGGCATGAAGAAAGCGTCGATCGAACTCGATCGTAAAGTTCTCTCGGATATGGCCGTGTTTGACAAGGACGCATTTGCCGCCTTAGTCACACGCGTCAAATCTGCTGTAGCACACGCTTAAGTTCCTGCAGCCATGGTTTCTCTCGACCAACTTGTCGAGGATGCCAAACGCGATTTCTCCAAAGCCAGCGACCCCGCTGCTTTGGAGGATGCAAAAGCTCGGTATCTCGGTAAATCAGGACTTTTAACTGAGCGCTTAAAGGCGCTTGGTGGAATGTCGCCTGAAGAGCGCAAAAGCGCTGGCGCGGAGATCAACCAGGCCAAAACAGCCGTCGAAGATGCCTTAAATGCGCGCCGTCAAGCCTTAGCTGATCAAGTATTACAAGCTCGACTTGCTGCCGAAGCGATTGATGTCTCATTACCAGGTCGTGGACAGGCATTTGGTAGTCTGCACCCTGTGATGCGAACCTGGGAGCGGGTTGAAACCATCTTTCATTCGATTGGTTTTGATGTCGCTGATGGCCCAGAGATTGAAACCGATTGGTTTAATTTCACGGCCCTCAATAGCCCTGAGAATCACCCTGCACGTTCTATGCAAGACACCTTTTATGTTGACGGCAAGGATGCGCAAGGTAAACCGCTTTTGCTCAGAACGCACACCAGTCCGATTCAAGTGCGTTATGCAAGTGAGCACGTAAAGCGTTATGGTCAAGACAATATGCCGCCAATCAAAGTGATTGCGCCGGGCCGGACCTACCGTGTGGATAGCGATGCAACGCATTCACCCATGTTCCATCAGGTGGAGGGTTTATGGATTGCGAAGGATGTTTCCTTTGCTGATCTCAAAGGCGTTTACACCGATTTCTTGCGGACCTTTTTTGAGACCGATGCCTTGCAAGTACGCTTTCGGCCATCGTATTTTCCATTTACTGAGCCCTCAGCTGAGATTGATATGGCCTTTGCGAGCGGTAAATTAGCGGGTCGATGGTTGGAGATTTCGGGGGCAGGCCAAGTTCATCCCAATGTATTGCGTAATATGGGCATCGATCCTGAGCGGTATATGGGCTTTGCCTTTGGATCGGGGCTCGAGCGTCTAACCATGTTACGTTATGGTATCGACGATCTACGCCTTTTCTTTGATAACGATCTGCGCTTTCTTGCGCAATTTCCAGCCTAGTTCCCATCATGCAATTTTCTGAATCCTGGTTACGCCAGTTCGTTAATCCACCCATTGATAGTGAGGCACTGTCGCATGCTCTGACCATGGCCGGTCTTGAGGTTGAGGAGAGACGCTCACTAGCACCGCCATTCACTAAGATCGTGGTTGCTGAAATTATTTCAGCAGAGCAGCACCCCGATGCCGATCGCTTACGGGTATGCCGCGTGAATGCAGGGCCCGATCATCCCAACTTGCAAATTGTGTGTGGCGCACCGAATGCCCGTGCTGGCATCAAAATTCCGTGTGCATTGGTTGGGGCTGAGTTACCGCCGAGTGAAGTTGGTGGAAAACCATTTCAGATCAAGGTTGGTAAGTTGCGCGGAGTGGAAAGTCATGGGATGTT
This sequence comes from Polynucleobacter sp. HIN5, assembly GCF_030297555.1. Taxonomy (NCBI): domain Bacteria; kingdom Pseudomonadati; phylum Pseudomonadota; class Betaproteobacteria; order Burkholderiales; family Burkholderiaceae; genus Polynucleobacter; species Polynucleobacter sp. HIN5. The sequence goes on from NZ_AP028136.1 coordinate 767,920, forward strand.
ATGTTCGGGGCGCGAGTTGGGTCTGGGCGAGGACCATGCCGGGATTTTGGAGCTGCCCAGTGATGCACCGATCGGGCAAGATCTGCGAACCTATTTGCACCTTGACGATCAACTCTTTACGATCAAATTAACTCCCAATAAAGCCGATTGCTTATCCATCATCGGGATTGCAAGAGAAGTTGCCGCGATTACAGGCGCTGCTCTTTGTGTTCCAAAGCGAGAGCCGCTTGCATCAACGCTCAATGATCGTGTGTCGGTCAGCATCATGGATTCAGATCTGTGCGGTCGGTTTGCCGGACGCGTGATCCGTGGAGTGAACGTCAAAGTAGCAACCCCAGCCTGGATGAAAGAACGTCTGGCGAGCGCTGGTCAGCGCAGTATTTCACCATTGGTGGATATCTCTAATTATGTGATGCTCGAGATTGGTCAACCTAATCATATCTTCGACCTTGATCAACTAAAGGCTCCGATTGAAGTGCGCTGGGGTAAGCCTGGTGAGTCGTTGAAGTTACTCAACGATCAAACGGTGGACGCCCATCTCGAGGGATTGCGCGTCGGCGTGGTTGCGGATCAAGCAGGCCCCATCAGCCTTGCTGGCATCATGGGCGGCGATCGTACCGCAGTGAGTGATGCAACTCAGAACATTTATGTTGAGGCAGCCTTTTGGTGGCCAGCAGCGATTGCGGGGCGTGCAAGGCGCTATCACTTTACAACCGATGCAGGCCATCGCTTTGAGCGTGGGGTTGATCCGCAATTACCCATTTCTGCATTGGATTACCTCAGTCAGCTCATTGTGGAGATCTGTGGTGGTCAATTGGGTCCGATCGATGATCAAATCACGCATTTGCCAGAACGTAAAGCGGTATCGATGCGCCTAGAGCGAGCGCAACGTGTGATTGGCATTCCATTGAGCAGCGAGCAAGTGGGTGATGTGTTTAAGCGCTTGGGTCTTGAGTTCACTGTTTCAGGACAGGGCGAGGCTAGTGTATTTACAGTAAAGGCTCCAAGTTATCGCTTTGATCTGGATATCGAAGAGGATCTCATCGAAGAAGTAGCCCGTTTATATGGATTCGAGAACATTCCCGATTCTCCACCAAAAGCTGAGCTGAAGATGAGTGCGCCGCAGGAGCGCCAACGACCCGTGCATGCGTTACGTCACCGCTTGGCACACGAAGGCTATCAAGAGGTCTTGAACTTTGGATTCATTGACCCCCAAACTGAACTGCAGATGGGGCAGCACAACTCCATTACTGTATTGAATCCAATTGCGAGTCAGTATGGTGTGATGCGCAGCAATTTATGGGGCGGTCTGTTACAGAATTTACGCAGTAATCTCAATCGCGGTGCTGGACGGGTTCGTATTTTTGAGATCGGTCGAGTGTTTGCTAGGGATGCCAGTCAGATGGAGGCCCCTGGTATCGTGGCTGGCTTTGATCAAACTAAACAAGTAGGTGGCTTAGCCTATGGTTATGCAAGCCCCGAACAATGGGGGACACCCAATCGCTTAGTGGATTTCTTTGATGTCAAAGGCGATTTGCAGCGCGTGCTAACTCCTTTGCAGCTCCAGACCAAAGCGGCAGAGCAGGCGCATCCCGCCTTACATCCTGGCCGCAGCGCCCACATTTATTTAGGCGATCATGTGATTGGTTGGATTGGTGAGTTACATCCAGGTCTACAGCAAGCCTATGAGCTGAGCTCCGCCCCGGTATTGTTTTCTCTCAATTGGGACGCGATTTGTGATGTAGGTTTACCAGCGCCAAGCGAGATTAGTAAGTTTCCTGCAGTGCAACGCGATCTGGCTGTCGTCGTGGACCAATCCGTACCAGCGCAGACCTTGCTTGATGTGATGATGGCACAACGTCAACCATTCGTTCGCACGATTGAGCTCTTTGATGAGTTTCGTCCTCAAAAAGAGAGCGGCTCGATGGCGCTTCATGAGAAAAGCCTTGCGTTTCGAGTCACCCTAGTGAATGATCAGGATACACTGCAAGACAAAGAAGTGGAGACCTGTATGACCGCCTTATTGGATGCTTTAAAGAATCAGTGCAAAGCGCGATTGCGTTAGTGCCAATTCAGATTTGCTATATTAGTCAGTAAACCAATTTATTAGAATCAGAAAAGAGTGTCGCTATGACTGCAAATAATCAAACCGTGACCAAAAACGAACTCTCGGAAGCCTTATTTGATCAGGTTGGTCTGAATAAGCGCGAAGCAAAAGACATGATTGATGCCTTTTTTAATCGAATCGGTGAGACTCTAGAATCTGGAGTTGAGGTCAAGATCTCAGGGTTTGGTAATTTTCAGTTGCGCAATAAAACTGCGCGTCCTGGGCGTAACCCAAAGACGGGTGAGATGATCCCGATTGCAGCGCGACGTGTTGTCACTTTTCATGCCAGTCAGAAGCTAAAGGACGCGGTCGAGTCCCATGCTCAGAACCAAAACAGAGCTTGATTCCAAAGCGAACACAGTTTCGCTGCTTCCCCCAATCCCAAGCAAGCGGTATTTCACGATTGGCGAAGTAGGGGAGTTGTGCGGGGTAAAGCCCCATGTATTGCGCTATTGGGAGCAAGAATTTGTTCAACTGCGACCGCAAAAGCGCCGTGGTAATCGCCGCTATTACCAGCATCATGAGGTGGTCTTGATCCGTCAAATTCGTACATTATTGTACGAGGAGGGATTTACGATCAGCGGTGCAAAAAATCGCTTAGATGAGAGTAAATCGACGTTACGTCTGCGCGAGGAGCTCCAAGAGGTCCTTCAAGTCTTAAGCCGCTGAGATACAATATTCGTTTCGTCGGGGCGTAGCGCAGCCTGGTAGCGTACTTGCATGGGGTGCAAGTGGTCGGAGGTTCAAATCCTCTCGCCCCGACCATCTGCATTAGAGGAATAGACCATGCATCCATTTCATTTAGCCTTTCCAGTCGATAACTTACAAGACGCACGCGCGTTTTATGGTGGTTTACTCGGTTGTCCTGAAGGGCGAAGTTCGGAGGAATGGATTGATTTCAATTTATTTGGCCATCAAATCGTGGCGCACCTGGCCGATGGCGAAGCAAAAAATGATGTCCACTCCGATGTTGATGGCAAAAAAGTACCCGTTCGTCATTTTGGTATCGTGCTATCCATGCCCGAATGGGAAGCGATGGCTGATAAATTAAAAAAGGCTGGTATTGAGTTTGTGATTGAGCCCTATATTCGGTTTAAGGGCGAAGTGGGTGAGCAGGCCACCATGTTTTTCTTAGACCCCTCAGGCAATGCGATTGAGTTTAAGGCCATGGCGCATCCTGATCGCTTGTTTGCCAAATAATGAGTCAGAATTATTTTGGTTTAACCATTCCATTCTTGGATGTCTTGGGCGTGGAGCCCGAGTTTGCCAAAGATGGCCATTCCCGGATTCGCCTAAACCTCCGTCCCGAGCTTCTCAATAGTTTTCATGTGGCGCATGGCGGGGTGGTGATGACTATCTTGGATTTTGCTATGGCCGCAGCTGCGCGTAGCTCGCACGAGCATATCCTCGGGGTGATCACCATTGATATGACCACGAGTTTCTTGAGACCCTCTAAAGGCCTGCTGATTGCGGAAGGCAGGGTCTTAAAGGTTGGCAGTACCGTCAATTACTGTGAGGGCAGTATTTTTAATGAAGCCGGCCAATTGACCGCTAAATCCACTGGTAGTTTTATGCTGCGCCGAGCTAAAAACCAAGCTAATTAAATCAAATTAGTTAATTTAATTATTCAATTAATTATTATATATTTTAGTACTTAATAATCATAAGTAACTGATTAATATAATAAATAAATCATTTAAACTATGAATTGATTATTCACTCTAGGGTGATTAATCCAGACCATATTAATCATTTATTCAGATATAATTCTTTGTTAGTAATAATGAATAATTAAAAAAGATTAATCAATAAACGATTTATTCCTTCTAAATTTTTTTATTTATTACCCCTCATCATTATTTTAATATTCAAGGGAATTATTTAATATGTCATCGTATAAAGAGTTACTTGCGCAGCGTGAGAAATTAGACAGCCAGATCCAGACCTTGATGCAGCGTGAAAAGTCTGAAGGAATTGCTAAGGCCAAAAAGATCATTGATGAATTTGGCTTAACTGCGAGCGACTTATTTGGCCGCAAGGCTGCGGGTGCCGGTAAGCGCGGTCGTCCTGCCAAAAAAGCGGCTACTAAAAAGCGGGTTGGCAAGAAGCGCGGTAAGGTTGCTCCCAAGTATAAGAATCCTGCAACTGGAGAGACCTGGACCGGACGCGGCAAGGCCCCGAAATGGATTGCCGGAAAAGATCGCAGTAAATTTGCGATCAAGTAAATTAGCTCTCCTTTACTAACTAAAAAGCCAGTTCAGTGAACTGGCTTTTTCTTTACTCAAACACGGTATTGACTGCTTCGATAAATAATTTCTCTAATTGTTGATAAGGCTGCTTATCGCCACTCGCACTATAGGTCATGACATTCGTCTTTTCAGGTAGGGTATTGAGTTCATGGGTGAGCGCTTCCGTATCGCTCGTTTGCGGTTTTAAATGAACCCCATTCTCTTTGGCCATTTCCAATACACCAGGATGAAGTTGCACAAAGGCTTCGTCCACCAAGAGGGGAATACGACGTGTCTGAATATTCTTACTGAGATAGTGGATTAAATGCAATTGCTCGATTGGCGGGATTAACGAATCTAAATAAATCACATCGGGGTAATGCGACACGGCTTGCATCAGGCCCTCAAGGCTATCGAGGGAGTGGATTAGTTCAAAAGGGAGGGCCCATCCTCGCATCGCTTTTTGCATTTCATCGAGGTTCTCTTGGCGTTTAAAGACCCCCAAGGCAAGATGCTGATGGTGTTTGGCACGTTGCTGCATGCCTACTTTGCGGCGGCGTAGCTGCTGATTGAGTGAGCTGGTCAGGATGCGGCGGTGTCCACCCCGAGTTTTCCAGGCAGTTAACTCGCCGAGCTCCACCATTTTTTGAACGGTTCCCAGTGATACTTGTAGAACCTTGGCACTCTGTCGAGTGCTCAAGTAGGGCTGATTCAGATTAATCGGTTTCATGCTTTCTCCTTTTGTAAATTGGGATAGAAAGAGCATAAAAATCAATTGAATAGAGATCTGTCAGGCAGGGATGAAATGTGGGTAGGAAATTTCCTATAAAGAGGTAGGGATAGCTTGGTTACCCGGTGAGGGATCCCCTAGGACTTTCACTAATTCATTGATCTTGGGGTGTTTTTTCCCTTAACCCATGCTATCCTAATGGTACATAAGGCATTTGCTTTGCGTTCTGCTAATCGGTTAAGCCGTGTCGCGGATGGTTAAAACCACAGTTTTTTTCGGGTTACCCGATGAAAGGTGAGCATCATGATGCAGTCCTACAGAGGTTCTTCATACCTCTTTGGGGGTAATGCCCCCTACGTAGAAGAACTCTACGAATCGTATTTATTAGATCCCACATCCGTAGCGCAGCATTGGCGCGATTACTTTGATAACGTCGTTCAGGTTCCAGCTGTTGATGGTTCCAATGGGCGCGATATTGCCCACGCCCCAATCGTGGCGTCATTTGCCGAACGAGCGAAGCAAGGCCCCATCAAAACGATTCAGGACTCAGCTGACTCTGAGATGGGTCGCAAACGCGTGGCGGTCCAGCAGCTCATAGCTGCTTATCGTAACGTCGGTAATCGTTGGGCCAATTTAGATCCGCTAAAGCGCACGGAACGCCCAGATATTCCAGAACTAAATCCATCGTTCTATGGATTTACCGATGGCGATATGGATATCGTCTTCAACACCAGCAATACCTTCTTTGGTAAAAACCAAATGACCTTGCGCGATTTGCTGCAAGCCTTGCGCGAGACCTACTGCGGTACCTTGGGTGCCGAGTTTATGTACATTGCCGACCAAAAAATCAAAAAATGGTGGCAAGAGAAATTAGAGTCGATTCGTTCCACGCCAAAGTTCACCAATGAGCAACGGCGGCAGATCTTGGATCGTTTAACCGCCGCTGAGGGTCTTGAGCGTTACCTGCAAGCAAAGTATGTGGGTCAAAAGCGATTCTCACTCGAGGGTGGTGACAGTTTTATTCCCTCCATGGATGAGTTGATTCAAGGGGCAGGTAAGCGAGGTGTGCAAGAGATTGTGATTGGCATGGCTCATCGTGGCCGCTTAAATGTGTTGGTCAACGTCTTGGGCAAATCCCCAAAAGATCTCTTTGCTGAATTCGATCACACGGCCCCAGAGGATTTGCCAGCGGGTGATGTGAAATATCACCAAGGATTCTCGAGCGATATCTCAACCCCTGGCGGTCCAGTGCATCTATCGCTCGCCTTTAATCCATCCCACTTAGAAATTGTGAACCCTGTGGTTGAGGGTTCGGCCCGTGCGCGGATGGAGCGTCGTAACGATCTCCTTGGCAGTCAAGTATTGCCGGTCTTGGTTCACGGTGACGCTGCGATTGCAGGTCAGGGTGTGATGCAAGAGACCTTAGCTCTATCGGAAGTGCGCGGTTATTCCACGGGAGGCACGGTCCATATCGTGATTAATAACCAAATTGGTTTTACAACATCCGACCCTCGTGATCTACGTTCGAGCCTGTATTGCACCGATATTATGAAAACCATTGACGCACCGGTATTGCATGTCAATGGTGACGATCCGGAAGCAGTGGTACTGGCGACTCAACTTGCTCTTGAGTTCAGAACCCAGTTTAGGAAAGATGTTGCGGTCGATATTATTTGCTTCCGTAAATTAGGTCATAACGAGCAAGATACGCCAGCCATGACCCAACCCTTGATGTATAGCATTATTGGTAAGCATCCTGGAACTCGTAAGTTGTATGCAGACCGGCTTGAAGCACAAGGCGTGATCGCCCCAGGGGCTGGTGACGAGATGGTGAAAGCCTATCGTACCGCGATGGATGCCGGTAAGCAAACGCTTGACCCAGTCTTGAGTAATTTCAAAGGAAAGTTTGCGGTTGATTGGTCGCCGTTTTTAAACAAGAAGTGGACTGATCAAGCCGATACCGCCATTCCACTCACTGAGTGGAAACGCTTAGCAGAAAAACTCTCCACCATTCCCGAGGACTTCAAGGCACACCCTTTGGTTCAAAAGGTCTACGCAGACCGAGCCGCCATGGGTCGCGGAGAAATCAATGTGGACTGGGGCATGGGGGAGGCAATGGCCTTTGCTTCTTTGCTCGCGAGTGGTTACCCGATTCGTTTATCGGGCGAGGATAGCGGTCGCGGTACCTTTAGCCATCGTCATTCTGTATTACATGATCAAAATCGTGAGAAGTGGGATATCGGCACTTATATCCCCTTGCAACATGTCAGCAAGGACCAAGCACCTTTTACGGTCATTGATTCCATTCTCTCCGAAGAGGCGGTTTTGGGCTTCGAATACGGTTATGCGGCGGCTGAGCCCAATACACTAACGATTTGGGAAGCCCAGTTTGGTGACTTTGTGAATGGCGCCCAGGTGGTCATCGATCAGTTCATTGCTTCTGGTGAGGTGAAATGGGGTCGAGTGAACGGCTTGGTGATGATGTTGCCACATGGTTACGAAGGTCAGGGCCCAGAGCACTCCTCAGCGCGTCTGGAGCGCTTTATGCAGTTGTGCGCTGATACCAATATGCAAGTGGTTCAACCCACGACCGCATCGCAAATCTTCCACCTCTTGCGTCGTCAGATGATTCGGCAATTTAGAAAGCCACTCATCATCATGACCCCCAAATCCTTGCTACGTCATAAAGATGCAGCGTCACCGCTGATTGAGTTTACTAAGGGTGAGTTTCAGACGGTGATTCCGGAGCAAGACGATTCGCTCGATCCTAAAAAGGTAGAGCGCTTGATCGTGTGCTCGGGTAAGGTCTACTACGATTTAGTCAAGCAGCGTGCCGATAAGAAAATTGATACTACAGCGATTGTGCGTATTGAGCAGCTGTATCCGTTCCCGCACAAGGCGGTCGCAAGCATCATCAAGTCTTACCCCAATCTCTCTGAACTAGTGTGGTGTCAAGACGAGCCCCAAAATCAGGGCGCCTGGTTCTTCGTGCAACACAATTTATTGGAGAACATGGGCGAGGGTATGCGTCTTGGTTATGCTGGTCGACCCGCATCGGCCTCGCCGGCTGTTGGTTATGCCCATTTGCACCAGAGTCAGCAAAAGGCATTACTGAATGCAGCATTTGCCAAGCTTAAAGGATTTGTGGCCACCAAATAGGTGGTACACGTAGAACAGCGATTTAATCTAACTTATTCATAGGACATATCATGGCTTTATTTGACGTAAAGGTTCCACAACTCTCCGAATCAGTTGCTGAAGCAACTCTCTTGCAGTGGAAGAAAAAACCGGGCGAAGCCGTTGCCCAAGACGAGATCTTGATCGAGATCGAAACTGATAAGGTGGTACTCGAAGTGCCAGCCCCATCCGCGGGTGTGATGGCTGAGATTTTGGTCGCTGATGGCGGAACCGTTGTGGCCGATCAAGTGATTGCCAAGATTGATAGCGAAGGCAAGGCAACTGCAGCAACTGCCGCAGCTCCTACACCAGCCAAAGCCGCAGCACCAGCGCCAGCCTCTACTTCAAACAAAGGCTCGATTGCCGCTCCCTCTGCAGCCAAACTCATGGCTGAAAATAATCTAACGTCTAATCAAGTTGCCGGTACCGGTCGCGATGGTCGTGTCACTAAAGGTGATGTTCAGAATGCAATTGCAGGCGGTGCTAAACCAGCAACGAGCGCTGCACCGTTGCCCATGTCAAGCGTCTCACTAGGGGATCGTACTGAAGAACGGGTGCCGATGACCCGTCTGCGTGCTCGCATTGCCGAGCGCCTCCTAGAATCACAAGCTAATAATGCCATCTTGACCACCTTCAATGAGGTCAATATGGCCCCTGTGATTGCAATGCGCTCTCGCTATAAGGATGTCTTTGAAAAAACCCATGGTGTCAAGTTAGGGTTCATGTCTTTCTTCGTGAAAGCAGCGACCTATGCATTAAAGAGGTACCCAATCTTGAACGCATCGGTTGATGGTAACGACATTGTCTATCACGGTTACTTTGATATTGGTATTGCAGTGAGCTCACCACGCGGTCTGGTGGTACCCATCTTGCGTAACGTCGATCAAATGACCTTGGCCGAGATTGAAAAGCAAATTGCGGATTACGGTAATAAAGCACGTGAGGGCAAATTAAGTATTGAAGAGCTAACCGGCGGAACATTCTCTATCTCGAATGGCGGCGTGTTTGGATCGATGCTCTCGACCCCCATTATTAATCCACCCCAATCCGCTATTTTGGGGATCCACGCAACCAAGGAGCGTGCTGTCGTTGAGGATGGACAAATCGTGATTCGTCCGATTAACTATTTAGCTCTGTCGTATGACCACCGGATTATCGATGGTCGCGAGGCAGTCCTTGGTCTAGTGGCAATGAAGGAGCTATTAGAAGATCCTGCTCGTTTACTACTTGATCTGTAAGGAGTAAACCATGAGCCAAGTATTTGATGTGCTAGTGATTGGAGCTGGCCCCGGCGGTTACATCGCGGCGATTCGGGCTGCGCAATTGGGGTTTAAGGTAGCGTGCGCAGAGTCAAACCCATACGCAGATCCCAAAGGGGAGCCCCGCCTGGGCGGGACCTGTTTAAACGTGGGCTGCATCCCATCCAAAGCTCTGTTGGCGTCTTCCGAGGAGTTTGAAAAGATTGGTCATCATGTGGCTAATCACGGGATCCAAGTGGGAAGTGTGAGCATTGATATCAAAAAGATGCTGGCGCGCAAGGATGAGATCGTCAACAAAATGACCGGTGGTATTAGTTTCCTGTTTCGTAAAAACAAAGTCACTAGCATCAAAGGACATGCCTCCTTTGTAGGTAAAACAGCAGATGGTTATCAAATCCAAATTACCGGTAAAGATGCCGGAACTATCACTGCTAAGAACGTCATTATTGCGACTGGCTCAAAGGCCAGACACCTGCCAAATATCCCTGTAGATAACGTACTGGTTTGCGATAACGAGGGTGCGCTTAAATTTGACTCTCTCCCTAAGCGTTTAGGCGTGATTGGTGCCGGTGTGATTGGCCTTGAGCTTGGCTCAGTCTGGCGCCGCGTTGGCTCACAGGTCACGGTACTCGAAGCTTTGCCAAGCTTCTTGGGTGCCTGTGATGAAGGCATCGCGAAGGAAGCTAAAAAGATTTTCACCAAGCAGGGTCTTGATATTTATATGGGGGTCAAGATTGATGGCGTGAAAGCCGACAAGAAGGGTGTGGTGGTCTCGTATCAGGACAGCACAGGCAAACCTCAAAAGCTGGAATGCGATCGCTTGATTGTTTCAGTCGGTCGCGTACCCAATACCGAAGGACTTAATCTGGAAGCGATTCAGATTAAAACCGATGAGCGTGGCTTTATCCCGATTAATGATCACACCTGCGCTACTTCAGCACCCGGAGTCTATGCAATTGGTGATGTGGTGCGTGGACCAATGCTGGCTCATAAGGCGGAGGATGAAGGGGTGCTTGTTGCTGAGTTACTCGCTGGTCAAAAACCACACATTGATTACAACTGCATTCCTTGGGTGATCTACACCGACCCGGAAATTGCCTGGGTTGGTAAAACCGAGCAACAGCTCAAAGCCGAAGGGCGTCCCTATAAGGCGGGTCAGTTCCCATTCATGGCAAATGGCCGCGCACTCGGAATGGATCGTGCGGATGGCTTCGTCAAAATCCTGGCGGATGCTAAAACCGATGAGGTTCTAGGGGTGCATATTATCGGCCCCAATGCGTCAGACTTGATTGCGGAAGCCGCTCTCGCGATGGAGTTCAAAGCAGCTGCTGAAGACATTGCTCGTGTTTGCCACCCTCATCCCAGCTTATCGGAGGTTATGCGCGAAGCAGCTTTAGCAACGGATCAACGCGCACTCAATATGTAAGTTGAAAGTCGCTGACTTTTACTATCAGGAGTGTAAAGCGCGCGGTTATCAGCCAGATCCTGCGCAGGAGCAAGCCATTGTTCGGTTGCAGCAATGCGAGGATCAGTGGGTTGCTTACAAAGAAATTCGGAGCAACGCGCTGACTAAAAAACTCTTTCATCCTGAGTTACCGCGCGGGGTTTACCTGTGGGGTGGGGTGGGTCGTGGCAAATCCTTTTTGATGGATTGCTTCTACGAGGCATCACCCGTTCAAAAGAAAATCCGGATTCATTTTCATGAGTTCATGCGCGAGGTTCACCGTGAGCTCCATGAGCTTTCGGGATTGGCCGATCCTCTGGATGAGTTAGCCAAACGCATCTCCGATCGATATCGCTTAATTTGTTTTGATGAGTTTCATATTAACGATATTGCTGATGCCATGATCATGTATCGTCTCTTAAAGGCGTTGTTCATTGATCGAGTGCAGTTCATCATGACCTCCAACTATCGACCGGATCAGCTCTATCCCAATGGCTTGCACCGTGATCGACTATTACCAGCCATTGAGCTCTTGGAGCAAAAACTCGATGTCTTGAATGTCGATGCAGGCAGTGATTACCGACAAATTCAGATGACGCGGATTCAGGCCTACTTAACGCCTCTAAATGAAACAACCCATCGGCAGATGGAGGATTACTTTCATGAGCTCATTGGTAAACAAATGGAAGCTACGAACCGCGTTCTTAAAATTGAGTCTCGCGAGATCCGAGCTTTGCATTTAGCTGAAGGCGTCGTTTGGTTTGATTTCCAAACCCTCTGCGTGGGCCCGCGCTCTCAAAATGATTACCTGGAGATTGCCAATACCTTTCACACGGTCATGGTCTCCGAGGTGCCGTATATGCCCCCTCGTTTAACCAATGAGGCCAGACGTTTTATTTGGCTGATTGATGTACTTTACGATCATCGCGTGAAGTTAATCATGTCCGCTGAGGTGCCCCCTGACCAGCTTTATACCGAGGGGCAGGTCGCCAGTGAATTCGCCCGAACGGTCTCGCGTTTAATCGAGATGCAATCCCGAGAGTACATTGAGGCGCCACGGCGTCTCATTAATGCGCAACTGACCTAAAATAGGGTTATGAGTATGCCAACCCCTATTAATGCGGATTTGCATTGTCACTCGGTGGTTTCTGACGGCACCTTAACGCCTGAGGAGCTGGCCTTACGCGCCCATCAAAATGGCGTGCACCTGTGGTCATTGACCGATCATGATGTCCTAGGTGGTCAGGAGCGTGCGCGCCAAGCCGCCCTCAATCTGGGCATGGATTATCTATCGGGGGTCGAGATCTCGATTAGTTGGATGGGGCAAACCGTCCACATCGTTGGATTAGGGTTTGACGCCAGCAATCCAATCTTGCAGGAGGGCTTGCGTGCCACACGCGATGGTCGTGAAGTACGAGCCCGCCAAATGGCAGCCCAACTTCAGCAAATTGGGATTGAAAATAGTTATGAGGGTGCCCTAAAGTTTGCTGGTAACCCAGAACTCATTGCCCGTACCCACTTTGCACGCTTTTTGGTGGAGCAAAATGTCTGTCGTGACATGGATGAGGTATTCAGAAAATACCTAGTCGCCGGTAAGCCCGGTTATGTCTCGCATCGATGGGCAAGCTTGGATCAGGCGGTTGAGTGGATTACAGGTGCCGGTGGCGAGGCAGTGATTGCCCACCCTGGTCGCTATCGCCTAAATACGATGCAAATGGATGAGCTTTATGCTCGCTTTAAGGATCTCGGGGGTGCTGGGATTGAAGTGGTGACCGGTAGCCATAGCCCTGATCAATACCAAACCTATACAAAGGTTGCTGAGCGTTATGGCTTTATGGCCTCGCGTGGTTCGGATTTTCATGATCCGCAGGAGAGCGATATTGATTTGGGGCATCTTCCTCATCTCCCAGAGCACCTCAAGCCCATTTGGTCGGCCTTTCATTAAATAAGCGACAATCCTCTTTATGTTTGCAGAACGCGTTTTATCCGGCATGCGTCCCACAGGCGCCTTGCATTTAGGTCACTACCATGGCGTCCTAAAAAATTGGGTTCGCCTTCAGGCCGAGTATCCCTGTTTTTTCTTTGTCGCTGATTGGCACGCATTGACAACCCACTATGAGACCCCCGAGGTGATTCAGGAGTCGGTCTGGGAGATGGTGATCGATTGGTTAGCGGCGGGAGTGGATCCCAATCAAGCTACATTATTTATTCAGAGTCGGGTCCCAGAGCATTCAGAGTTATTTCTACTCCTAGCGATGGGCACACCCTTGGGCTGGTTAGAACGGGTGCCCACCTATAAAGACCAAATCGAAAAACTCAAAGAAAAAGATTTACAGACCTATGGCTTTTTAGGTTATCCCTTGCTGCAAGCAGCTGATATCTTGATCTATCGAGCACTCTACGTTCCGGTGGGCGAGGATCAAGTTCCTCATGTGGAGATGACCCGTGAAGTCGCTCGGCGTTTTAACCATTTGTATGGCCGTGAGCCAGGCTTTGAGGAGAAGGCTCTTGAGGCGGTTAAGAAATTAGGTAGTAAGCGCGCTAAGCTCTACCTGGAGTTGCGCAATGCCTACCAGGAACGTGGTGAAGACGAGGCGCTCATGCAAGCACAAGCACTCTTGCAAGAGGCGCAAAGTTTATCGATGGGCGATCGTGAACGTTTGTTCGGATACCTCGAGGGGGCACGCAAGATTATTTTGGTCGAGCCCCAGGCTTTGTTAACTGAAGCAGCGCGCATGCCAGGTCTCGATGGGCAAAAGATGTCGAAGTCCTATGCGAACACCATATCCATTCGGGAGGCGCCTGAGGAGGTGATTCGGTTAGTGCGGACCATGCCAACCGATCCTGCCCGAGTACGACGCACCGATCCGGGTAATCCAGCCCATTGTCCTCTGTGGCAGTTTCATCAGGTGTATTCGGACCAAACGACGAAAGACTGGGCTCAGAAGGGCTGTCAATCTGCGAGCATTGGTTGCCTAGACTGTAAACAACCCGTGATTGATGCCATTTTGCGAGAGCAGCAACCCATGTTTGAACGAGCACAGCAGTATCTAGACGATCCTAGCCTATTGCGCTCCATCATTGCGGATGGTTCAGACAAGGCGCGTAAGGTTGCCCAAGAAACCATGCGGGATGTGCGTGAGGCCATGGGTCTGGACGTTGATTAATTTCGAGTCACGTGCACGCCCCTCTAGAAACCGCTTCTCCTTGGATTGCCCAATACGCTGACCTGATTGTTCCTGGGGGCAAGGTTCTCGATCTTGCCTGTGGCGGTGGACGTCATGCGATCTACCTCGCCAATCGTGGCTTCATGGTGTTCGCGGTTGATCGTGATGCAGAATCCTTGGCTCGCATTCAGCATGATTTTGTAATGACCCAGCCAATCGATCTGGAAGGGGAGGTATGGCCACTCCCCGAATCCGAGTTTGGCAAATGGAATGCCATCGTGGTGAGCAACTATCTCTATCGACCTTACTTGGATCAATTGCCGCATCTTTTGGAAGAGGGCGGTATTTTGCTCTACGAGACCTTTGCAATTGGCAATGAAGAATTTGGTAAGCCTTCCAATCCAAACTTTTTACTCCAGCATGGCGAGTTATTGGATCTCGCCAAGCGACATGATCTGCATGTGATGGCTTATCAAGATGGCTATCGTGAGATCCCTAAGCCAGCCATGGTTCAAAGCCTATGTGCTAGCCGGGGACTGCCCAAAATACGCCATCCGTTACAATTCAATACGACAGTCGCTTAATCAATAAAGCCCTTATGAAATCAGCCATGATGACCGGAAGTATGGTTGCAATTGCAACCCCAATGCATGAAGACGGTAGTCTTGATTACCCCGCATTGCGTTCCTTACTCGATTGGCATGTGAGCGAGGGCACCGATGCGATTGTGATCGTTGGTACCAGCGGCGAGTCACCTACGGTCTCGGTTGAAGAACATTGTGAGTTAATCCGCATCACCGTTGAACATATCAAAGGGCGTATTGCGGTCATTGCTGGAACTGGCGGCAATTCAACCCGAGAAGCGATTGAATTAACGCAATACGCTAAAAAGGTGGGTGCGGATGCTAGCCTGCAAGTGGTGCCGTATTACAACAAGCCTACACAAGAGGGAATGTACGCCCACTTTAAAACGATCGCCGAGCACGTCGATCTGCCGGTCATTTTGTATAACGTTCCTGGTCGCACGGTGGCCGATCTTGCTAATGAGACTACCGTCCGGTTGGCACAGGTGCCGGGCGTGATTGGCATTAAAGATGCAACCGGTAATCTGGAGCGCGGCTCGCTCCTACTGGCCGAGCTTAAACATAAACAGCTGAACCAGTTTGCGGTCTATTCAGGTGACGACCTAACCGCCATATTCCTGATGCTGATGGGTGGGCATGGCAATATTTCGGTAACCGCCAATGTGGCACCTCGTTTAATGAGCGAACTTTGCAAAGCGGCGATCGCAGGCGATGCGAAGCGCGCGCGCGAGATTCAGTATCAATTGTTGGCAGTTCACAAGATGATGTTTATCGAGGCTAATCCCATACCCGTGAAATGGGCCTTGCATCAGATGGGTAAGATTCCAGCCGGAATTCGGTTACCATTGACGCCACTTAGCGAGCCATTGCGTGAGCCCCTGCGTCAGGCGCTGGGCCACGCCGGCTTGCTGTAATTTCGTAAGGATCGAATGCGCCCAGTTCTTCATACTTTATCCTTGGCTTGCGCGGCTATTGCCCTGACTGCATGTAGTAGCTTCAGCAGCATGACCGCTAGCGATAAGGTGGACTATAAAAAGTCTGGCGAAGTGCGCGGTCCCAATCTAGCATTACCTCCAGATTTAATTACGGCTCAAGCAGATCGCCGCTATGTCGTTCAGGATGGTACGGCAACCATGTCGGAGTACAACCAAGCGGTCAAAAAGTCCTCCCAAATGCGTTCGAACGTGCTGACCGGTATCCCTGGGATGAAGATTGAGCGTGACGGTGATCGGCGTTGGTTGGTGGTTGATAAGTCAGCAACCGATCTTTACCCTCAAGTAAAAGATTTTTGGCAAGAGAATGGTTTCTTACTAGTGATTGATTCACCATCGACTGGGATTATGGAAACCGACTGGGCTGAAAATCGGGCCAAGATTCCGCAGGACATTATTCGAAGAACCTTAGGGCGTGTGTTGGACTCTGCCTATGATTCTGGGGAGCGCGATAAATTCCGCACTCGTCTTGAGGTGCAAAAACCTGATGTCACCGAGATCTACATTACTCACAAAGGGGCCATCGAGACCCCAGTAAAAGACAGCTCTGGGGCGATGATTACTACCCAGTGGACTGTTCGTCCAACCGACCCTGAGCTGGAAGCCGTTTTCTTGACCCGTTTGATGGAACGTCTTGGCATGACCCAAGAGCAAGCAAAGGCTCAAGTCGCGGCAACTGCCATGGCACCCAAAACACCGAGAGCGAAGTTAGTGGAAGAGGGCTCTACCACCCGCATCGAAATGACCTCCAGCTTTGATCGTGCTTGGCGCGATGTAGGTCTTGCCTTGGATCGTTCTAACTTTACGGTTGAAGACCGTGATCGTTCACGCGGTATTTACTTTGTTCGCTACGTGAATCCAAAAGATCTAGGAGAGAGCCGCAGTTGGTTTAGTCGTACCTTTGGCTCGAGTAATGATTCAGATAAGAAGGCCAAGCTCTATCGGGTCGTGGTTCAAGTGCGAGGCGATAATCAAGTCGTCATTTTGGTGCAAGACTCCGAAGGCAAGCCCGAGAACACCGCCACTGGTAATCAGTTACTGACCACGCTTGACCGACAGCTCATTAAATAATCTCGGCACACTACCAAAGAAAAAAGGCGCTCAATGAGCGCCTTTCTTCATACAGCTTCAGAATTACTTCTTGGCTGGAGCGGCTGGTGCAGCAGGAGCCGCAGGAGCAGCAGGAGCAGCAGGAGCAGCAGGAGCAGCAGCAGGAGCAGCACCGTCAGCTGGTTTAGCATCAGCAGCAGGAGCGGCTGGAGCAGCAGCTGGTTTAGCTTCTTCTTTCTTACCGCAAGCAGATAAAGCAACGGCCAACATCGCGGCCAAGAGGAGTGACTTCTTCATTGATTTATTTCCTTTAAATTTAAGACGATTTACATCAATTACCGGTAATTGTTGTAAGACCTTGAGCACATATTACGGATGCAATACGACTCAGATCCATTGATGATTATAGCAATCACTACATTATTTGTTCAACGCCATCCGGCAAAATGGGCACCTGCTCAAGTGATAGCCAACCAACGCAATAGGCTTCGTACAGTGAGTTGTCTTTTGTTAAAGGTGGGAGATCCAGCCCCCGATCGGTCTTTTCCGAATGCACCCTTGATAAATCCTTATATTTGCTGGCTTTTTGTATTCGCCCTTGGGTGAGGAAGTGCTGCTGCGCTAGTGTTTGCCAGGCTTTGACAGTGGCCCGATCCTGCCCTTCAGTCACCGCATCCCCATTGCAAAAAACGGTCTCACCACGGATCAATAATCGGGTTTGGGGATGGGGTACCAAGGCCATTTTCTGCAGACAGGCTCGAACTGCGCGGGGACTCAAGACTGGGTCGGGTGGGGTAAAGATTGCATGGGGTTTCGGTTCACTCAAGTAAGCGGTAATCCCATCAATGAACGCAGGGTTCTGATCGAAAGAGATAGTCTGAATTCGTTGGCGGATTTCATCTTCGAGTTGTGAGGGCAGACGCGCAGGATCAGAGGAGGCTTTCTGTTTCGGATCTGCATACATCGCTGCGAGTGCAGGGTCGGACTCTAGGGATTCAGCAAGACGCCATAAACCTTCACTAATGAGCTCACGGTAGGAGGGTGACCGAAACCCCACCGACCAGGTTTGACAGCCCGCATCGAGCGCCACTCCCTCGTGGGCAATATGGGGTGGTAGATACAGTAAATCACCAGGCTCTAATACCCATTCCTGTTCAGGCTTAAAGCGTGCAAGGATCTTGAGTGGTAAATCAGGGCGCAAGCTTAGATCGGCCTGCCCAGAAATTTTCCAGCGGCGTCGACCTTCCATCTGGATTAAAAATACATCGTAGGAGTCGACATGGGGACCCACACCACCCCCAATACCCGCGATGCTGATCATTAGGTCATCTAGGCGTGCGTCGGGAATAAACCGAAACCAGGATAAAACATGGGCGGCAGCTGGGTGCCGTGCTTCAATTCCTTGGATCAATAGCGTCCAATCTCGAGCGCTGCTCGCGGGGATCTCTTTTTTCCGAAACGGACCGTGTTGCAGACGCCATGGTTTAGCTTTCACTAGACGCCCCTCGCTCAGACCATCGCATGCATATCCAAATAGGGCTTTATCAGAGATTGGACTTAACATTGGAAAGCCAGCATTCTTGCTCAGTGCAAAAGCGGGTATGGCTTGGCGGACCAGGAGTGGACATTTATGCCAATACTTCTGCATAAATATTTGGGGACTCAGATTGCCCAAAAGTGGCCACGGCAGATCAAGCGGTAGTGTGGCTGGGGCTTTGGGGGGTTGGTAGCGAGCGCGAGTCTTAGTCAAGTAAAATAGCCTCATTAAGGAAATACATCGCTATGAAGATTGAAAAAAATACCATCGTATCTCTTCGTTACAAACTTAGCGATGCTCAAAACAATATTATCGAAGAACCCGATACCCCGATGGTTTATCTGCACGGGGGATACGCAGGAACCTTCCCAAAGATTGAGAGTTTATTGGATGGCAAAGATATTGGCTTTGAGACCACGGTTCAACTCGAACCTCAAGATGCATTCGGAGAATACGACCCCAATCTTCTCAAAATAGAACCGCGCGAGCGCTTCCCCGAGCCATTGGAGATTGGTATGCAATTTGAAGGCGTACCTGAGGAACAAAGTGCCGAAGAGATTGAAGCTGCCGAAGCCGATGAGGTGGATGATGAGGACGATCAAGAATCGGATACCTTAATCTATACCGTGACCGACCTCGCTGATAAACAAGTCGTGCTCGATGGTAATCATCCGCTTGCTGGAATGGCACTGCGCTTCTGGTTGCAGGTTGAAGACGTTCGTCAGGCGACTGACGATGAGATTGCCAATCAACATCCGCAAAATGAAGACGGCTTTGGGATGGACCTAGCCGATGATGATGATCTGGATGATCTCGATTTATCGGGCACAGGGCAACGCGACCAAGGTCCACGAACCCTGCACTAATGGGCTTACACCCAAAGTAGCGCCTTATTCTTTGAGAAGATTTTTGATGGCGTCGAGCTCGCGCTGCGTTTCTTCATGCGCTTGCGTGTCGCTGGCCTTACCACCCAACTTCGCCAAGGCCTCTTCAAGGGCTTTGATCTTGTGTTCTTGTTCGATGGTGGCATCAATCAAACTCTTCAATGCTAACGAAACAGGGTCATCTGCATTCGGTGTAATGCCATATGCCGAGAAACTTGCTTTGCTGGCATCGCTAGCCTCCTTCGGAAGATCGGGATGCAAGATCCGAGCTGGCACACCCACTGCTGTTGCACCCGCAGGTATCTCTTTGAGAACCACTGCATTCGATCCAATCCGAGCACCATCGCCCACAGTAAATCCACCTAACACCTTGGCTCCCGCACTCACGACCACGCCTTTACCAAGCGTGGGGTGACGTTTGACACCCTTGTAGAGCGAGGTACCACCCAAAGTCACCCCTTGATAGATTGTGGTGTCATCGCCAATCTCTGCGGTCTCGCCAATCACAATGCCAAGGCCATGATCTAAAAATACCCGACGGCCGATGTGTGCACCTGGATGAATCTCAATATTGGTCAGAAAACGTGCCAGCGATGCCAGAAAACGGGCGGGCCATTTAAGACCGAGATTCCATAGGGCATGATTGAGACGATGTAGCCAAATCGCATGTAAACCGGGGTAGCAGGTGATTACCTCCAGCCGGTGCCGTGCAGCAGGATCCCGCGCAATAATCGCGTCTACATCTTCAAATAGAGAACTCAACATAAGGATAGTGTAATCCGTGCGCCTTATTTTCTCAGGAGCATTTGTTTGGCAATGCCGCGTAAGAGATCAATCTCCTCTTTGCGTAAGCGAGTTCTGGCAAACAGCGCTTGCAGACGCGGCATGAGCTTCTTGGGATTTTTAGGATCCAAATAGCCAATCGCCTCTAAGCCTGCTTGCCAATGGTCGAGCATGGCAGCAACAGCCGCAGGATCAGCAAGTTCTGAGAGCTCCTCATTCGCAACCGATGGCGATGGATCTTGGAGAAGGGCTTGGCGCAACCCAAATGCACAGACCATCATAGCCTGGGCCAGATTTAATGAGGGATATGCAGGATTGGCGGGCAAGAAGACCCGGTGGGTGCAATAGGCAAGATCTTCATTCTCAAGCCCAGTCCGCTCAGGACCAAATACCAATGCAACCGAGCGGTTCGATTGCAATGCATCGGTGAGCAAATGAAGACCATCTGCCCAAGATAGTGGGGGTGGACCAAACTCTCGATCGCGACTGGTTAAGCCCAGTACCACGGCACACCCTTGAATACTGGAAGAGAGCATGTCGTGAGTATTGGACTGAGCCAATACATCACTGGCACCACTGGCTAATGCCATCGCATCGGGGTGGGTATGCATGGCCGGTTCGCGGGGCCGTACCAGATGCAGCGTATCAAACCCCATGGTTTTGAGGGCACGCGCCGCTGAACCAATATTGCCCGCATGACTGGTTTCGACCATGATCCAGCGGACCTGGTCGCTGTATTGAGTAAAGGGAGTCTGAGCCATGAATGAATTCGTTTAGAATGTCGTTATTGCGCTAGAGACCTTGTCGACTAGTTTGTTCTTATTTAATTTGTCCACTTATTATGCACCCCATGTTAAACGTGGCTGTGAAAGCCGCTCGCCGTGCCGCAACGATTATCAATCGTGCATCACTCAATTTAGAGCGTTTGCAAATTGATCGCAAGCAACATAATGATTATGTAACCGAAGTGGACAAAGCCGCCGAAGAGGCGATTATCGAGACCCTCAGCGAAGCCTATCCAAGCCATGGTTTTTTGGCCGAGGAAACGGGCGAAGCCACGAATGGCTCCGATCACATTTGGATCATTGATCCCTTAGATGGCACCACCAACTTTATTCATGGATTTCCGCAATACGCGGTATCGATCGCTCTTTCGGTGAATGGCGTTGTGACCCAAGGCGTAGTCTACGACCCCAATCGGGATGAGCTGTTCACTGCTACCAAGGGCAGTGGCGCCTATGTGGATCGCCGCCGCTTGC
Source organism: Polynucleobacter sp. HIN5 (assembly GCF_030297555.1). Classification (NCBI taxonomy): domain Bacteria; kingdom Pseudomonadati; phylum Pseudomonadota; class Betaproteobacteria; order Burkholderiales; family Burkholderiaceae; genus Polynucleobacter; species Polynucleobacter sp. HIN5. Next base: position 789,121 of record NZ_AP028136.1, read on the forward strand.
GAGTGGCCGAGCAAACCAAATTAGAGAATGCATTACTCGGTACAGGATTTCCGTATCGACACGATCAAGACGTGGATCTCTACTTGAAAATCTTCGCTGACATGACTCGCCAATGCGCGGGTCTGCGACGTCCTGGTGCAGCCTCCCTGGATCTTGTCTATGTAGCAGCGGGCCGCTATGACGGATTCTTTGAGAGTGAACTCAAGCCCTGGGATATGGCAGCAGGGGCCCTGATTGTCACCGAGGCTGGTGGCCTTGTTGGAAACTACCGTGGCGAAGAAGGCTTTATGGAAAGCGGTGAGATTATGGCCGCCAACCCGAGGATCTTTGCCCAAATGGCAAATATTCTTAGCAAGTACTCAAGAACAGCTACGTAGATTTCACCAAATCAATGTAGCGCACACCATTGAGGTCAATGCGCAAGGCGCTTGCTTTTGGTAACACGGTCTCCGGATGATCTAGATCCCAGTCAGAGAGTACATAGCGTTGCCATTCTTTATTACCCATACTTTCATGGTGCCGTGCCGGTAAATGGGTATGCCCATGAATCAGACGCTCGGAGCCGTAGGCTCCCATCAGGTTGGCACAGGCCACCAAGGTGACATCGCCCTTATAGCGAGCGACATCCGGGGTATATCGCGCTGCGCGCTCATACTTTGCCGTGCTATTGCTGCGCAAGGTACGGGCAATCCCACGTCGCCACTCCAGGGGGAGTCGCAAAAATAATTTTTGGAGCCAGGGCTTGCGTACCCATTTACGAAACACCTGATAGCCAAGATCATTGGTGCACAGCGCATCACCATGACTAATGACCCATTCATCCCCAGCGATCATGACCTTGGACGGATCGGGCAGCAGCTGCATCCCAGATTTCTTGAGAAAGTCTTGGCCGATTAAAAAGTCACGGTTGCCATGAATGTAATAGGTTTTGGTCTTGCTGGATAAAGCAAAGAGCGCTCGCAGGACCTCTTGCTGAAATGGCGAACGTGCGCCAGCATCATCGCCCACCCAGTATTCAAAGAGATCACCCAAAATAAATACCGACTCGACATCGTTCGTTTCTTTTTCAATAAAGTCAAAGAAACGCTGAGCCGTTAAGGGCATCGACGGGGTAAGATGAAGATCGGAGATCAGCAGGGCGCTGGCGTGCTCTTGCATGCTTAGATCAAAGTATTAGTCGGCAATGACCGATGCTTGCTCAATCACCACATCTTCAGTCGGAACATCCTGGTGGTACCCAGCATTGCCAGTCTTAACCTTCTTAATCTTATCAACCACATCCATGCCATTACTTACTTTTCCAAACACGGCATAGCCCCAACCCTGTGGAGTGGGAGCAGTGTGATTAAGAAAATCATTGTCATTAACGTTAATAAAAAACTGAGCGGTGGCTGAATGTGGATCGCTAGTACGTGCCATCGCAATCGTGCCGCGTTCATTCTTTAAGCCATTATTTGCCTCGTTCTCAATTTGATCGAGCGTCGACTTCTGCTTCATGCCCGCTGCCATACCGCCACCCTGAATCATGAAGTTATCAATCACCCGATGAAAAATCGTGCCATCGTAATGGCCACTCTTTACATAGGCCAAAAAGTTAGCAACGGATTTTGGTGCCTTGGCAGCATCGAGCTCAAGGGTGATATCACCGTGATTGGTTTTTAGAAGAACGCTTGGCATAAATAACTCTCTTATGGTTTAGAAATCGAGGGATTAGGTTGGCTACTGGGTTTGGGTGGCGGAGGGTTCAAGATCTCCTTGATGGCCCGGGCCCGCTGCCCATACTCACGTTGGCTGGGTTGAAGTTTACTCGCACTGGAGTAATAGCGATCGGCTAGGCGCAAGTACACCTCTGCAAGATTGCCCTGGGCCAGCACATAGTCAGGCCTTAGTTTGAGGGCGAGCTCTAAATAATCGCGGGCCTCAATCCATTGCCCTTGATTGGCTGCCAATGCAGCTAGATTGTTATAGGGCTCTGGTAACTCCGGAAACTGCTGGGTAATCTCGATCCAGGTTGCGCGTGCTGCATTGACATCACGCAATTCCACTTGTAGGCGCGCCTTGATAAATCGTAGTTGCACATTGCGCGGCGTTTTCACCAAAGCCGCATCAATCGCTTTGATGGCGTCCGGATATTTGCGTTCCTTGATCAGTTTCTCGATATGCGTGGGAATCGCATTTTTCATGACCGGATCGGGCTCAATAATCAAAAAGGACAGAAACGGCACCGCGATGGATTCTGAAAGTTGGTTATTGCCTGTTTCTGGATTGGGGTTGGTGCTCATGCGCGGTGGATCGGTTGGACCATAGCCACCAAGGTAGGGTTGGGGATTGCTGCTTGTGGAAGAGGGCTGCGCAACACTCGTACCCATTGCCATGAGGCTCAATAGCATTAGCCAACATGGTGGGATCTTGCTTAATTTTCTGGAGATTGGGGCATTGGCTGTCATGGCAAGAAGATCACTAAGAAGGCGCATCATTCGATATACTCATCAGTCTAACAAATTCGTGTGCCGCTCACTCAATACCTTTCAAGCCCCGTCATCCCCAACTACTGATCATGCTGTCGATTTACAACACGCTATCGAGAACCAAAGAGGCCTTTAAACCCATTGAGCCCGGTAAGGTAAAAATGTATGTGTGCGGCATGACCGTGTACGACTATTGCCATTTGGGGCACGCGCGGGTGATGATTGTGTTTGACATGGTAGTACGCTGGTTGCGAGCCAGCGGCTATGAGGTGAACTACGTTCGTAACATCACCGATATTGATGACAAGATCATTACCCGAGCGCTTGAGAACCAAGAACCGATTGCAGCACTCACTCAGCGTTTCATTGACGCGATGCATGCGGATGCTAAAACCCTCAATCTCCTATCACCCGATCATGAGCCGCGGGCTACTCACTACATTGCCCAGATGCAAGGATTAATTGGTCGTCTAATTGAGCGTGAGATGGCTTATCAAGGCGATGATGGCGATGTGAACTATGCGGTACGGCAATTCCCCAGCTATGGCAAGTTATCTGGCAAATCGATTGACGAACTCCAGGCTGGTGAACGGGTCGCCATTAGCGGGGGTAAGCGTGACCCCCTTGATTTTGTGCTCTGGAAATCCGCCAAGGTCGAAGAGCCCGCTGACACTCGCTGGGCTTCTCCATGGGGAGAGGGACGTCCTGGTTGGCATATTGAGTGTTCGGCGATGTCCTGCGAGTTACTAGGACAGCATTTTGATATTCATGGCGGTGGGGCGGATTTGCAGTTTCCTCACCATGAGAACGAGATTGCGCAAAGCGAAGGCGCGCTGTATGGATCGGGTGCCATTGATCAACCCTTTGTGCGTTACTGGATGCACAACGGCCATATCCGCGTCAACCACGAGAAGATGTCAAAATCCTTGGGCAATTTTTTCTTAATCAAAGATGTACTGGCGCAGTTTGACCCTGAGGTAGTGCGCTTCTTTATGCTTAAGGCTCATTACCGTAGCCCCATTAATTATTCTGATCATCAGCTTGAAGAAGCGCGCACCGGACTAACCCGTTTGTATACCGCGCTTAGCGAACTACCAGCTAGTCAAAGCAATAAGGTCGACCCTACCTGGAATGACCGCTTTGTGCAAGCCATGAACGATGACTTCAATACCCCTGAGGCCTTGGCGGTGTTATTCGAGTTAGTGACCGAGAGTCATAAGACGCAGGATACGGAACGCAAGCACGTGCTTCTCAATACCCTTCATCACTTAGGTAACACGATCGGGCTTCTTTATCAGTCACCGCAACAGTTCTTGCAAAGTGGCACGCCTAAAGCCGGCTTGAGCCCAGAGCAGATTGAGGAGCAGATTGCGGCACGCCAGGCGGCCAAGCAGGCCAAGAACTTTGCCAGTGCTGACGCGATTCGTCAGCAATTACTAGACGAGGGTGTCATTTTGGAAGATAAGCCTGGTGGCCAAACCATCTGGCGACGCGCCTAATGCCAAAACCACGAACCAAAAAGCCAAGTTATTGGCAAGACGCCTGTGCTGAGCTCATGAAGCAAGATCGGATCTTGCGCAAACTGATTCCCAAGTATGGCGATGGAATGCTGGGAAGTCGTGGCGATGCATTCACAACCCTAGCGCGCTCGATCGTTGGGCAGCAAATTTCAGTGGCTGCTGCACAATCGGTGTGGAACCGAACCTTGGAGACTCTGAGTCACGAGGTAACGCCGAAACGCGTGCTCGATACTAAACATGACGCCTTACGCGCTTCCGGCCTATCCATGCGCAAGGTGGAGTACATCCGCGACCTCGCCGATCACTTTCATCATGGACGCTTGCAAACCGAGCGTTGGCCCAAAATGGACGATGAGGAGCTGATTAAGGAGTTGAGTGCGATTCGGGGGATTGGGCGCTGGACCGCTGAGATGTTTCTGATCTTTAATTTGATGCGTCCCAATGTACTGCCGCTCGACGATATAGGGCTCATTCGGGCGATCTCGATCAATTATTTTAGTGGCGAGCCCGTAACCCGTCATGAGGCCCGCGAGGTGGCGGCCAATTGGGCGCCATGGCGGACTGTGGCCACTTGGTATATGTGGCGCAGCATTGACCCCATTCCCGTGGAGTACTAATTTTGGGGTAAACCCAAAAAGCACATAAAATTAGGCCATGAAGACCACCTTCCTAGACTTTGAGCAAGCGGTAGCTGAGCTTGAGACCAAAATCGAAGAACTCCGCTATGTACAAGACGAGTCCTCGGTGGATATCTCAAGCGAGCTCAAGGCGCTCTCAGAAAAAAGCCAACAGCTCACCAAAGAGATCTATGAGGGCTTAACGCCTTGGCAGGTCTCTCAGGTGGCGCGTCATCCACAGCGCCCCTATACGCTTGATTACATCCAAGCTTTGTTCACTGACTTTCATGAGTTGCACGGCGATCGGGTTTTTGCCGATGATCAATCGATTATTGGCGGCCTTGCGCGCTTCAATGGCAAACCCTGCATGGTGATTGGTCATCAAAAGGGTCGAGATACCAAAGAGCGCGCGATGCGTAATTTTGGAATGAGTCGGCCTGAAGGCTATCGCAAGGCCATGCGACTGATGCGTCTTGCTGAGAAGTTTGGCTTACCGGTCTTTACCTTCGTTGATACCCCCGGTGCATTTCCAGGAATTGATGCCGAGGAGCGTAACCAATCCGAAGCCATTGGTCACAATCTGTATACTCAAGCTGAACTGAAAGTGCCCATCATTACCACCATCATTGGTGAGGGCGGTTCGGGCGGCGCACTGGCTATTGCCATGGGCGATGTCGTCATGATGTTGCAATACTCAACGTATTCCGTGATCTCACCCGAAGGATGTGCTTCGATCTTATGGAAGACCGCCGAGAAGGCTCCCGATGCAGCCGAGCAATTGGCGCTCACTGCACAACGTCTGAAAGATCTTAAATTGATTGATACGATCGTGCCAGAACCCGTGGGTGCTGCGCATCGAGATTACGAAGCCATGATGGCCAATATGAATAAAGCACTTGCACGCGCTCTCTCGGAGGTCGAAGACCTGTCTGAGAAAGAACTGCTCGAGCGCCGTCATCAACGGTTCATGAGCTATGGCCAGTTCAAAGAAGTCAAAGTCAAAGACGCAAGCTAAACGAATTGGTGTGGCCTTCAGTGGGGGCCTCGATTCCGTGGTGTTGCTTGATGCTGTCAGTAAGGCCTATCCCAACGATGTGGTGTATGCGCTTCATGTGCATCATGGGCTCCAAGCTCAGGCAGATGAGTGGTTGCTGTTCTGTGAGCGTCAAGCAAAACGCTACAAGATTGCCTTTGACTTCCGACTACTGCATTTGCCAATCACTGCGAACATTGAGGCCCATGCACGCCAAGCGCGCTATGAGGCATTGCTTGGGCTGTGTGATCAATATGAACTTGATCATTTATTGTTTGCGCATCATCAGCACGATCAAGCCGAGACCGTGCTCTTGCAACTTTTGCGAGGCGCTGGCCCTGCAGGCCTTGCTGGAATGCCTGCCCATAAAGAACTGCAAACCCCTAATGGTAGAACCGTCCACGTATGGCGACCTCTATTGGAGCAAGACCGTACCCAATTAAAGACCTATGCCAAGCAACACAAGCTGTCTTGGGTGGAGGATCCCAGTAATCAAAACACGCGCTATCGCCGCAACGCCATCCGTAAAAAAATTCTGCCAGAGTTAGAGCAGATTCAGGGTGGGGCAATTGCAAACCTAGCGCGCAGTGCGCAATGGCTTGCTCAGTCGCAAGTTTTGATGGATCAGCTTGCACAGCACGATGCGCGTACCTGGATCAATCGCAATCAACTCACTATTGCGCCATTGATAGCGCTCTACTGCCAAGATCCTGCTCGCGCTACCAATGTGATGCGCTATTGGCTCAAACGCAACCAACTATCCATGCCCTCGACAGAGCGTTTGCAATCCTGGTGGCGTGATCTCCAGTCCTTGCGTGCTGGTGCGAAATTAGAGTGGTTGCATGATCGTCATGCCATCCGAGCGTGGCGCAATGCCTTGCGAATTGAATCTGCGCAAACTTCCAAGCGCGGCCAATGGATTTTTGTGCCAATCCCCGAACGCTCCAATCAAGCAGGTCTTTCATGGGAATACTGCCAACAGGCCAAATCGATTGAGAGTAGACCTCGCGCTGGAGGCGAGCGTTTGAAGATCAAGCCCAATACCCCCAGTAAAAGTCTTAAAAATCTATATCAAGAAGCCGGGGTGCCACCTTGGCAACGCCAAATCCCACTTTTATTTATCGATGGCACCCTCATTGCCGCTGAGGGCCTCGGGGTGAGCATTACTCACTTAACGACCAAGGGCCCGCGCGTTTGGCCCGAGTGGTCCTATTTGGATTAAGAAAAACAAAACCCTGTAAAATCATCAGTTTTGCAATTCAGTAAAACGAATATGTCTTTAATTGTTCATAAGTACGGTGGCACTTCGATGGGATCCATCGAGCGCATACAAAATGTGGCCAAACGGGTTGCGAAGTGGATGCGCGCAGGTCACCAAGTAGTGGTGGTGCCATCGGCCATGTCGGGCGAGACTAATCGCCTGTTAGGGCTTGCAAAAGAATTAAGCACATCCCCAAACCCTAGAGAACTCGATCAAATTGCCGCAACCGGTGAGCAGGTCAGCTCCGGTCTGCTTGCTATCGCCCTCCAAGAACAAGGAATTGATGCGATTAGTTACTCAGGTTGGCAGGTCACGGTGCATACCGATTCGGCCTACACCAAGGCACGGATCATGGGCATTGATGATGCCAAGATCAAAAAAGATTTAGATGCCGGCAGGGCAGTCGTGATCACCGGATTCCAAGGGGTTGATCCACAGGGTAACGTGACCACCCTAGGTCGTGGTGGTTCAGATACTTCTGCAGTTGCTGTGGCCGCAGCCCTCAAGGCTGATGAGTGCTTAATCTATACCGATGTGGATGGCGTTTACACCACCGACCCCCGCGTTTGTGAGGACGCACGTCGCCTCGATCAGATTACCTTTGAAGAGATGCTGGAAATGGCAAGCCTTGGCTCTAAGGTCTTGCAAATACGCTCAGTGGAATTTGCTGGTAAGTACAAAGTGAAGACCCGTGTGTTGTCATCACTAACCGATCCGCTAATTCCGCTTGATCAAGAAATGAAGTCGGGTACTTTAATTACCTTTGAAGAGGACACCACCATGGAAGCCGCTGTAATCTCAGGAATCGCATTTGCACGCGATGAGGCCAAGATCACTGTGATTGATGTACCAGATCGTCCTGGCATCGCCTATCAAATCTTGGGCCCCATTGCTGAAGCCAATATTGATGTGGACATGATTATTCAGAATCAATCGGTTGAAGGTAAGACCGATTTCACATTCACCGTACCACGCGCTGATTATCAAAAAGCCCTCGATCTGCTGAAAAAGAGTGTGCAAGCGCATATTGATGCGAAAGATATTATTGGCGACCCCAAGGTATCGAAAGTATCCGTAGTGGGTGTTGGAATGCGCTCCCACGTTGGTGTAGCCAGTAAGATGTTTAGAACTTTATCGGAAGAGGGCATCAATATTTTGATGATCTCAACTAGTGAGATTAAGATCTCAGTCGTGATTGATGAGAAATACATGGAACTCGCAGTCAGAGCCCTTCATAAAGCCTTTGAATTGGATCAGAAGTAAACTAGCGATATTGAAGTAATACGGAGACGTGGCCGAGCTGGTCGAAGGCACTCCCCTGCTAAGGGAGCATCTGTGCTAAAACACGGATCGGAGGTTCGAATCCTCTCGTCTCCGCCAATCACTAAAGGGAAGAATTCAATGCAACTTCCTCTTATCTGTCGTTTCGCTTTAGTCTCAATTCTTTTTTGCTTTACAAGCTTTGTTCAGGCTGCAACTAAAGATTGCATGTTTGTTTTGATGCATGGCAAGTGGGGCGGCCCGCAATCTCCCTATCTCAAGGAATTAGCCAAGCAAGTAAGTACAGTATGCGAGGTCGAGCTCCGCGAAATGCCATGGTCACGGAACCGTAATTACGATGAAACCTACGAGAGTGCCCTCAATCAATTAGCAGGAAGTGTTAAAGGGTATCGAAATAAAGGCTTTCGGCTAGTTTTTATTGGCGGGCAGAGTTTTGGTGCTAACGCTGCTATGGCATATCAAGCCTATATTGGTGATGCCGATGCAATCATTGCGTTGGCTCCAGGACACTCCCCAAGTTTGATGTACGAGCGTGGCATGACTGGATCAGACCTCGACCGCGCCAAAAAGGCAATTGCTGATGGGAAACCAGACACTCTAATTTCATTTACAGATCTGAATCAAGGTCGACAGAGAGATTTTAAAATTCGGGCCGATGTATTTTGGAGTTACTTTAATCCCAATGGCCTTGGCAATATGACCTTAACCGCTGAACAGTTCAAGAAAAGCACGCCTTTTATGTGGGTCATCGGGCGTTTAGACCCTCTGTATCCATCAGGATCTGCCTATGCATTTGATCGTGTGCCACCAAACCCCAATAATACCTATGTGGTGGTTAGCGCTGACCACGCCACAACCCCAGAGGAAGCTGCTCCGCAAGTGTTGAATTGGGTTAAAAAAGTAAGTACTACGAAGCCGTGAATCAATCTTTTAAAGGCAATAAAAGCTATTTACCCAGTAAGCCTTGTGTGGTATGCGGCCGCACCATGACCTGGCGTAAGTCTTGGGCCAAAAACTGGGAGAGTGTGTTGTACTGCTCTGATGCATGTCGTAAGAAAAAATCAGCTAAATAGCCTAGTTTGTTAGGTATTTACTTAGCTAAAACCCTAAGTCGCCTAGCCTTCACCCTCATTAAGGCGTAGAGTGAATAATCGACACCATAAGGAGACGATCATGAACACCATAAAAATCTTGGCCGCACTATCCGTTGCTGGTCTCGTTGCCGGATGTAACCCCATGGGTGGGGGCTCAGGACAAAAAGCAAGCGCGAACTTAGAGTCGCGATCGGGCTCCAGTGTGAAAGGTGATGTGCAATTTGTATGGCAAGGTAGCGATGTCATGGTGACCGCTCGGGTTAGTGGACTCAAGCCAAACTCCGAACATGGTTTTCATGTCCATGAGAAGGGTGATTGTTCTGCGCCAGATGCGATGAGTGCTGCGGGGCACTTTAATCCCGATGGAAAGGCCCATGGATCTCCCGGAAGCTCACACAGCCATTCTGGTGATTTGCCAAATCTCAAGGCTGATGCCAATGGCAACGCAAATTACTCAGCGAAAGTTCATGGTATTACAGTGAACACTGGTCCTGCCGGAATCGTTGGCCGCTCAGTCGTGATCCATCGCGATCCGGATGACTACAAATCACAACCCGCGGGTAACTCAGGCCCTAGACTTGCTTGTGGCTTGATTCGTAGTACTTAAATCAATTTAGACCAAGCGTTTACAGACGGCGTCTGTGAACTGCTTGGTACTTGCTGTACCTTTAAGATCCCCAGTGCGGATCTGGTCAACATTGAGTGTATCGATAATGGCAGTGCGTAAACGCGTTGCTAAATCCTGTTTACCCACATGATCGAGCATCATGGCCGATGCCAACAGAATGGAGATCGGATTAGCAATCCCTTTGCCAGCAATATCGGGAGCCGAGCCGTGCACAGCCTCAAAAATCGCAGTGTTGGTACCAATATTTCCCCCCGGTGCCATTCCAAGACCACCAACCAAGCCTGCAATCTGATCCGACAAAATGTCGCCAAAGAGATTGGTACATAGCAGCATGTCAAAACGCCAGGGATTCATGACCAGCTGCATGGCGCAGGCATCCACAATCATGTCTTCGATCTCAACCCGACCTTCATACTCTTTCGATACATCCCGTGCGGCATCCAAAAAGACGCCAGTGAGAAGCTTCAGAATATTGGCTTTATGTACAACGGTAATCTTCTTGCGACCATTCTTGAGGGCATACTCAAAGGCAAAGCGCGCAATTCGTTTACTACCTTCATAGGTGTTCATGCCGGTTGAGACGGCTACGGCTTTGGGATTGTCACCCACCGGAATTAAGTACTCATGGGCTACATAGAAACCACCCAAGTTCTCCCGAATCAACACGATATCGATGTCTTCATAGCGACCAGGGATCATCGTTTTCGCAGGGCGCACATTGGCATACAACTCAAACTCCTCACGCAAGCGAACATTGGAGGAACGAAAGCCGCCACCAACAGGCGTGGTGAGAGGCCCCTTTAAGGCCAGATGATTCTGACGAATACTTTCCAGAGTTTGAGCGGGCAAGGGATCACCCAGTGCCTCAACACCTGCAACCCCGGCTTGCTGAACGTCCCAGGCAAATGGGCTGCCTAGGGTTTCAAAGATCTGGATGGTCGACTCGACGATCTCAGGGCCAATTCCGTCTCCGGGGATGAGGGTAGCGGTCAAGGGCTTCGATGAACTCATGATGGGTGCTTAGATTATGATCAGAATTCTTTATTTTAGATCCTTTGAGCGAGCACTCGACAAAATGACCAATCCAATACCAACCAACATCCAAGAGCAACTCTTTACTCAAGCAAGAACCGTACATGCCTTTGAATCACACCCCATCAGTGACGAACAAATTAGCCAGTTGTATGAGCTGATGAAGTGGGGGCCGACCGCGTTTAATGCACAGCCTGCACGCTATGTCTTTGTGCGCAGTGAAGCAGCAAAAGAGCGCTTATTGCCTGCGTTGAGCCCAGGAAACGTTGCACAAGTGAAAAGCGCATCGGTCACCGTGATTATTGCTTACGACACGCAATTTTATGAGCACTTACCAAGTCTATATCCGGCCATGGACGCCAAACCCTTCTTTGAAGGAAAGCCAGCAGCGACCGAAGTGGCTGCTTTACGGAATAGCTCCTTACAGGGCGCTTACTTACTATTAGCTGCACGTAGTTTGGGTTGGGATTGTGGGCCGATGTCAGGGTTTGATCCTACTAAAGTAAACCAAGCATTCTTTCCAGATGGTCGCTATCACGCAAATTTCTTGATGAATATTGGTATTGCAAATCCGAGCGGGATCTATCCACGAGGTCCACGTTTAGCCTTTGGGGATGTTGCCCAGATCCTCTAAACTGAGAACTCATTTAACAAAAGGAAGAACCATGGGCTATTTTCCAAGCGATACACTGCGCCGCGTGATGATGGCGATCTTTGTGATCCTCGCGATCATTGAGCTAAGCCGTGGATCATGGTTCTTTATTGTGGATATCCTGTTTGCCTTGTCACTTTCACCAAAGATCTTGGCCACTGTGATTGGCATCTTCAAACGCAAAGAATAAGTTCAGGATTGCGGGGGTATCGAGTAGGTCGCCGTGGCATGGGCGATTGGATCGGGGTCAGTTCCTGAGTAAATGAAGACCTCTCCAACCACTAGGCTCTTGCCCAGCTTCAGCAGTCGAGACTGAGCACGGATTTCAGGGCTGGGCTTTGGCCGTCGTAAGAAATTAATATTCAAGCTAGTAGTGACGGTGAGTGGCACGATACCGATCTCACCAAGAATCGCCACATAGACTGCAACATCAGCAAGTGCCATCATGGTTGGACCTGAAACCGTCCCACCTGGGCGTAGCTCATCCTGACCCACCGGATGGATAACCAATGCTGTACGATCACCCACTTCCTTGATCTGACACTTGGTTTGCGGAAAATCTTTCTTCAAGAAGGCGGCGATTTGGTCTCGGGTAGCTGACATACAAAGTGAATCCTAATTGATTGGATCAATCATTTTAGGCGAGCCCAAAGAGTGGTTTAATACAGGGATGCGTATTTCTATTTCTCTCTCCAGTTTTCTGATATCAGCCGCGACCGCTAACCTAGCACTTGCGCAGGTATCACCGCTCCAGCCCAATGAACTGAAGGCCATCAATGAGCAACCCTTAGTGCCCCAACAAGGTGTCATGGGTAAACCTAAGCCATTGCCACCAGAGACCGCACCGCAAGGCATCATTGTGGGTCCCAGCTATCAAAGCGACACCCGAGGTGAAGCAGAGGCGAAGTCTTTAGAGGACAATTCAGTGCAACCCATGAACCCCCGTGAGGGATTAATCACGATCCCATTTAATTAATTCGCATTATTGATGTTGTTTCGTTCGCTTTGCAGTGTTTTGCTTTGGGCATCTTATTCTTTGGTATGGGCCTCATCCAATCCTTATGATCTCAATCTTCAGGTCTACCCCAAGGGGGATCGATTTCAGATCATTGCCAATTACAAAGTTACCTTGAGTCCATGTCAGGCTTTGCTATACCTCAAGGACTATGAGGGCGCGAAATCGATACCCGGAATTAAAGAATCAAAGATTCTGAGAAGAAGCGGAAACCAAGTGATCGTAGAGCGAGTGGTGGAGGACCGAATTCTCTTAATCCCCATTGAGTTACGCTCCACCGTGCAGTACAAGGAGCTTTCAGATCAAATCATCGACTTTGAACAAATTAGTGGTGACGCTAAGTTGTATCAAGGAACGTGGCGAATCGAGCCTGAAGGAAATGCAAGCCGCCTCCAGTTTCGAGCAAATGTCGAGCTCGATTCCATCGTGCCAAATTTTATTGTTGAATACTTTATTAAGAACCAAATGAGTAAGCGCTTTGAAATGATGGCAGAGAACGCGAATCAGCGCGCCGCAACACTAAAACTAAGCTGCCCTTAACAAAAAGCCCGACGGGTATGCCGCCGGGCCGTACCACTCTTCTGAGTGGTTATCGTCGCTACGGGAGTTTGCTGTCCCGTATTGAGAGGGGCACAGGAATGTACCCACTAAGACTGGTACTGCTACCAGGCGGGTCACACAATGACTGCGACACCACGACTTCATCTTAGGATTGGTACGAAGCACTGTCAAGCAAAGTAATCATGAAATTTATTTATCAATAATTGATTGAAGCAAATCGGTATAAGCCAATGTTTTTGCAGACTTATTGCAATGTAACAATTAATGCTCAATAGAAATCGGCATATGTAAGGATCTGTACACCATGTGAACTTAAGATGCGTTGCATCTGTAAAATTTTTCGATCCTTGCTGAGTAACTGACTGGGACGGTAGTGGTAAGCCAAATCAATGAAGGCTTGGTCATCTGGATCATCGCAACGAAATGAACAGCGGGGTGGCGTGGGTTTATGAATCGCCATCTGAGTCCAAGAACTCAGCACAGTTGATTGATCGTATGAACTTTGAGCAAATTGTGGACGGGCGATGACATCGGTGAGCTCAAGGAGCGTTTCGGAGCTGTAAATAAGCTCAAACTGCCCCTGAGCAGTCCCATCCCGAATCCAATTGGCTCGTGGATCTTGAAATACCAGGAGATCAAGCACGATATTGGTGTCCAGAATTAGAGTTTTTATTGCCATCCCTGTAGCCAACGCGATAAATCCTTTAGTTCTGTCCAGATCAGAAGATAGCGCCGCTTGGTTAAAACTGCCTCGAGCTCGACATAGTTTTTTGGAATTGTTTGGTCGTTCGGCAATAGCGGATCATGCACCCGGCTCACCAGAAAATGTTTCTCTCGATGTTGGGGCTTAATTGCCGTCCACTTCGTGAGTAATAATTTTTTATTCGAGAGAGGGCGCTTTTGTGACTTATCTGGTAAGACCATGTTTATCCTTATACTCGATTCTAATCATTCCTATAAAGAGAAAACCATGACCTTATTCATGCTGACCTGGGCAATAACGTCCTTATCCCTATGGGCGGCGACCTATGTATTTGATGGCTTGCAATTTAACGATTCTGGAGCTTTGATTATTTCTGCTCTGGTCTTGGGCCTTGCCAATGCCATCGTTCGCCCCTTATTGATCCTGTTTACCTTACCGCTTACCATTCTTAGTCTTGGATTCTTCTTATTAGTGATTAATGCCTTGGTACTCATGCTAGTCGCTCAGGTGGTGAATGGCTTTGTCCTCTCCGGATTTTGGACTGCCTTCTTTGCCAGTATCTTTATCGCCATTCTGAACGCCATCATCGGCTCATTGTTTAGCATTCATCGCATCAAAATTGAGCGCATCCGCTAACCATCCTGCCTTCGTAGTTGAGGTGCCCTATACCACCTCGCCAAAGATGAGTCGGTATGCGGGCTCATTAATTGATGCTCATCCGGACCCTCGTTATTTAGAAGCTAAGAACCATGAGCTTGCTCTTCTTGGGTCAGAGTTATGTGCCCAGCAGGACGCCGAGCAAACGCGGGAACTGATTACCAAAGCGGCACACGCTCTCAATTTGCCAGAAGCCAGAACTATTCGGAAGATTGAGGATTTAGCTTTGTGCCTCAATGAAGATGTAGCTCTCTTAGAAAACGATATCCTCACGGCCATCTGCTTTTGCTTTCCCAGTAGTTGGGTACCTACTAAACGGCTTGGTATGGCCCTCGCACAAATTCATCATCCGGTAGCGGATGGAGAGCGCCTGGTACAGGCTAGCCCAAAGATCGCCCATGTCATGAGTGATCCCCAGCAAGGATCTTTTCGTCGCCATGTCTGGACGATTAGCAATAGTCCCGAGCTAAGTCAGCATCCATCCCGAAAATCAAATGCCATCCCAACAAGGGTTGAGGATTTGTATTACCGCCTAGAGACCCAAACCACCATGCCAATCACTGCTTCTCAGGGACGAGCCAGTCTATTTCTTGTGAAGGTTGAGGTTTGCCCGTTGATGGTGTTTTGGCAAAACCCAGAGCAACGCGCCCAAATCTGTGCGAGTATTCAATCCATGAGCGAGGCAGTATTGGAATACAAAAATTTGTACTCGATTAAAGCCTTACTGCTTCAGAATGAGTGATGAAATAAGGTTGTGCCATGGATAATTTTGGACCGATTATTTTGATTGAGGTCATCCTCGTATTTGGCGGGGTACTGCTCTTTGCATGGTGGCAATTGCGCGATCTCAAGAGAGAACGCGAGAAGGATCAAAAAAAGAGGGAAGAGGAAAAGTCCTGAGCATATTGCAGTGCATCGATAGACACCGCCACAAATACTTGCTAAAAATTAGAATTACACTAAGATGAACTTACTGTGCCAAAACCAGCCACTAAATACTTTCCTGAAGAGAACTATACCGAACTCGATTTGGTCAGTTTGTCTTATGTGAGCGATGCGACCGAAGAGTTTGGCATTCTGGCATTGATGCAGTTAGTTGATAAGGCATCGCGTCGCAATAAGAGCTTAAACATCACGGGCGTTTTATCCTTTGACAATGGTCGCTTTGGTCAGATATTGGAGGGCAAGCCTAAGGATGTGGAATTGCTATGGGAGGTTATCCAGCGAGATCCCCGCCATTCGAATGTGGTATCGCTCGGCATGAAACGTATTAATTCTAGGCGTTTTGCTAACTGGTCAATGCGTTTGTGTGGTCAAGAAGAAATTACTTCCGCCAACCCCGACCTCAAGCTCTAATTATTTTTGTAACTCACATTGCATGATGGGGTATCCATCTTGCAAGCTTGCCTGCACATACTGATCGGTCTTTAATACGTAAACCTTTACTCCTTTGCCATCACCAATATTATTAACATTGGTAAAGAGTGCGGTCTTACTGTCAATCCGTTTTAAGCTTGCAATAATGGTCGGCTCACCAATACTAAATTTAGAGCCCGTCCAACGGTCGGGTCGAATGAAGTCACCCTTAACCAGTTTGCCGCGGTAGGTCTTCATATAGATGCAATCCTTTTGATTCATAATTAAATCGACTGGATCATCGTTACGGTCAAACCAACTTGCCTGCAATAAGGGGCTTGATAGAAGTAGCACTACGCACAATAAAGGGTTAATGAAGCGCTTCTTCATGATGCAAAAATTAGATCAATTGAGAACCTTGTAGCCGCGTCCCACGAGGCATTTTTTGACGATGGCCTCTTGCGATTCGTTCCCTTGATAGGCTCCACCCGCAGCCCCGATCACCGCACCAGCTCCAGCAGCCTGAACAATTCCCGTGGTATTGCCACCAGTAACCAACCCTAATAAGCCACCGACAACCGCGCCTGCGCCCGCACCTTTGGCAGCCGTCCCACCCATGCCATTTGCTTCTTTGGCATAGTTTTGGCATTCAGCGAGATCTTTCTCATAGCGTGCCTCATTGACACCTTTCATATCCACAATCGGACGCACATCGGCACCAGCACAAGCGGCTAGTAGTAATGCTGTTAGGGGTACGAGATAGAGCTTGGTTGGCTGATGAAGTTTCAAGTAATTTCCTCCTAAATCATTAAATCAAAGGCGATGGGGATCGTCAAGGCTTGCGTATCAATCTTTAAATCGACCATCTTCAATGCGCCCTAAATCCTGCGGATCCCGTTGATAGAGATAAACCCAGGCGATCTGCCATTCAGATGCTCCAATGAGCTGGATGTGGCGCAACACGCGCTTATATTCATGAGGGCTAGGGTCGTTGGGGGAACACTCTTCATACTGATCAATCGCATCCAGTAATTGCATGTCATTTAGGCGCCATAATTCCCCATGAACCCAACGATCTAAAAACTGGATTGATTCGCTGGGCCGATCCGTGGCGCCAGGATACCAGGATATTCGATAGAGCAGACCAGGCATCTGCGCCGCACCCAAATACTCGGCCCCCTTATGAAATTGCATGGCATTGGGATGGTCAAAAGGGCGCATCAAGGTCCCATAGACAAACAGTAAATCAGTGCTCATGATGGTTTTACATGAAAACCCTAATAGGAGGAAGCAAAAAGCCTATTCACAATCAAAATCTTAATCGATGAAGAAGGTGCATCAAGATGAAAACCGTTAGTCAGTTGCTCGCAGGAAAAAATCACCGAATCGAAACTATTACTCCAAATGTGCATGTGTTTGATGCCCTAAAACTCATGCTAGAGAAAGACATAGGCTCACTTCTAGTGATTGAGTTTGGCAACCTCGTCGGAATTTTTACTGAGCGCGATTACGCCCGAAAATTAGTCCTGCAGGGCAAAAGCTCACAAAATACCTTGGTGCGAGATGTGATGAGCACCAAACTAATTACGGTCAAGCCTGAGGACAGCTTGGATTACTGCATGGAGCTCGTGACGGAAAAACGCATCCGCCATCTGCCGGTATTAGATGGTAGCCGCTTAATTGGTATGTTATCGATTGGGGATTTGCTCAAAGCTGCACTTGCAGAGCAGGCTGCTACGATTGCACAACTTGAAGCGTATATTAATTCTTAAAGGCCCATTTCTTTAAAAACGTCCTTGGCAGTACGAAAACTATCAATCGCTGCAGGCACGCCGCAATAAATTGCTGATTGCAAAAATATCTCGGCAATCTCATCCTTGCTTAAGCCATTATTGATTGCCCCCTTCACATGCAGTTTGAGTTCGTGGGGGCGATTGAGTGCGGTGAGCATCGCTAAATTAACAATACTGCGGGTTTTCCGATCGAGGCCAGGCCGATTCCAGATTTCATTCCAGCAGTATTCGGTCACTAACTCTTGGAGCGGTAAGTTAAACGCATCGGCATTGCGAATCGATTGATCCACATACTCGGCGCCGAGCACCTCACGACGGGTTTTTAATCCCTTTTCAAAAGCATCACGATTCATGGCTGTCTCCTCATTGATTGACTAAACAGCAGTATAGTTATACGCATGAATACACGTTGGATTCACGGAATTTTGATCATAGCTTTGGGCCTCTCTGCTTGCGGAACCCCAGAGAGTGGCTTTCGTGTAGTTCAACGTTCCGACGGCATGATTGGGGTGCAGGCAGTGAAAGGTGCTAAAGAGATCGAGGCGCAAGAGCTAGCAAGTAAAGAGTGCAAAAAGAATGGAAAATCCGTTGCCCGAATTTCAGAGGCGCGCACCACCCATAATGACAAATTTCCAATGATTTATATTTACCAATGTCTACGCTAGTCATACCTAGCCACCTAATCTAATGTCGATTCATACCCATACCCAAACCATTCCGCTATTTCCATTGGGAACCACTTTATTTCCCGATGGCGTCATGCTCCTCAAAATCTTTGAAGTACGTTATCTCGATATGGTCAAACAGTGCGTGCGTGAAGGTTCCGGCTTTGGTGTGGTCACTCTAAACAGTGGGAATGAGGTGCGCATGCCGGGTCAAGAGGTTGGCTTCAATCCGGTGGGAACCTTTGCCCGGATTAAAGAATTTGACCCGGTACAACCTAGTCTATTCATGATTCAATGCCAGGGGGAGCAACGTTTTCGTGTCAAAACTAGCGAAACCAAGCGCAATGGCTTGATTGTCTCCGAGGTTGATTTCATCGAAGACGATTCCTTCATGGAGGTCCCAGAGGATCTAAAAATTGCCTCCACGGTATTGGGTAAGGTGATTCAGTCTTTTAAAGAGCAGGGTGCAGCTCTTGGGAAAGAGCTACCCTTCAGTAAACCCTATCGCTTTAACGAATGCGGCTGGGTTGCCAATCGTTGGTGCGAGCTCTTGCAATTAAGCCCCGGTCAGAAGCAATTTTTCCTAGAGCAGGAGAGTCCTCGTTTGCGGCTGGATCTGATTCATGAGCTGCTAGAAGAGATGGGCGTCTACAAAGCTGTCAAGTAACCATGAATTATTCCTATGAATGTTCAGTTTGTGGGAACGCCCGTCCCGTCACTGGCGAGTGCCCATTTTGTAATACCGCGATTGCACCGCTTGCACACTCCGATACGGATGTCATTAACCTAGAGCTGGATAGCCCCACGAGCGATGAGGCTCTTGACCAACTAACGCATTACATTCGGGCTGCTAGCGAGGCGCAAATTCGGGCCTTGGTGGTGATTCATGGGTATGGCTCAAGCGGCAAAGGTGGGAATATTCGTAAAAAGGTTCGTGAAGCCCTGGAGCACAATTATTTTGCCGACCGCGTGAGCGAGTATTATCACGGTGAAGATCTCAGGCATCAATCTGATTTGTACCGGGACGTCATCAAACGACGCCCTGGACTCAAGAAGCACTTCAAATTGTTCAAAGAGGGTAATGCCGGAATCACCTTATTAATGATGCACTCACAGCCCTAAGAGCGATGCCTAATTATTGGTCCACCAGCGGTTTTGATACATTGAAAGTGAATGCGGATCGCCATCTCGTGGTGACCGATGATTTTCTTAGAACCTATCTTGCGCGCCCCGAGCTGAGTCTAATTCCCCAGTCTTGCACCCAGGAGCGCGCTATTCATCAGCGCCTATTGAATTCGCCCCGCGAAGAAATTAGCCAAACCGAGATTCAGAAAATCGCCGATACCGACGTGCAGGCTAACTATGAGATTTGGTTTCGGTATCGGAGTAAGTTGTTGGCCGCAAGTTCCCTCGAGCATTTTTATATGAGTTTGTTCCAAGGAAAGGGTGTGGACGTACCACCTTTATTTGTGAGTCAGCTCACCCAAATTTTCCTTCGGCATATATTAGGTGAGGACCCAGACCCTTATGAGCTAAGAATGGCAGAGTTCTTCTTTCGCACCCAAAAGGTCAGTATTTTGGAGAGTGGTGTGTTGATGGCGGCTGATCATGAGACCATTGAGCGAAATGCACAGGCTTCGGACTTTGGCAATATTGTTGATCTTCTGAAGAGTCAATCGTTAGCGGCGCGCACCATCGATTTAGATGTGTTGCACCCTGATAATGCCAAAGCCTATTGGGGCCGTGACGAGCTCTATGACTTTGCAGTTCAGCTCAATTTTGATCAACCGGCATTACCCGCCTTAGCGCGTCTTCTTGAAAAATGGATCAAGCATTTTTTGGGGATCGATACAACAATTACCCCGATGAAGGAGATCTCTGACTCTAAATGGGTATGGCATGTTGGCTTGGATGCCGCTGCGACCGAGATTCTCAATGGGCTATACCAAGAGCAAAGTCTCGATGAGTCCGTTCTCAACCGCTTAATTTGCCTCTTTAGGCTGGAATTTAAGGACACGAGCCCAGTGCTTAGCCAGGTTCGTGGCAAGCCTGTGTATTTGGGTCTGGCGATGAACGATCAGTCGCAGATTAAGCTTAAGCCCCAGAATCTGCTCTTTAACCTTCCCTTAAGTCCTGTTTCTTAAGCATTTTTCTCTTTTTGTCTCTTGTGCAATGCAGCAAGATTTAGGGTATACTATTAGGTATAAACCCTTAGGAGAAGACAATGACAACCAATACCATTAAACCAACCTTAGCTGGAAGTTCCATTGGACACACCGCTGGATCAAGCCCAGATACTATCGCTGTAATCCTCAAAACATTGCGTATGATTGGTAAGGCCTGGGAAGAGTCCCGGGTGGAATATAAAAAACATGCCATCTTAGGTGGCGGTTGGGAATAATTGAAATCAGTCCGTATTGACTTTGTATCGGATATCGCCTGTCCATGGTGTGCAATTGGTCTAACTGCCCTAGAGCGGGCAGTCGACCAAGTGTCCGATCAAGTATCCGTAGAGATTCATACTCAGCCCTTTGAATTAAACCCGCAGATGCCCCTGGGCGGACGGGATGTATTTGAGTATCTTTCAGAAAAATACGGTAACCCAATTTCGCAAGTTAAGATCAATCAAGAACGAATTTATCAACGTGCTGCAGACATCGGATTTACCTTTCATCCAGAAGGACGCAAACGAGTCTATAACACCTTCAATGGCCATCGCCTCTTGCATTGGGCGAGCGAAGAATTTGATGCAGCCGCGCAATTGCGGTTAAAGAAAGCTCTGTTTCATACCTACTTTACCTTGGCGGTCAGTATGGATGAGCCCCAACATCTACTAGACGCAGTAGTACGCGCAAACCTACCAGTCTCTCGGGCGCAAGCTGTGATCGCGAGTGATGAATTTACTCAGGCAGTGCGAGACATCGAGCAGCAATATGGCCAACTGGGGATTAGCTCAGTACCGGCAGTGATCTTTAATCAACGCCATCTGATTTCAGGGGCGCAAGCACCCGAGGTGTTTGCGCAAGCCATCCTCGAGTACGCACACTAAACGCGTTATTCCTTAATATTGTTTTGGATCACAAACTTACCCCAGACTCCAATTTGTTTTGTTACAAAAGCGTTTGCAGAGTCGGGATTCAGACTAAGAATTTGGATTCCTTGAGTTTTTAGCTTCTCGGCAACCGCTGGAGTTTTGAGCGCTTTATCGACTGCCTTATACATCGCATTCACAATGGCTGGCGGTGTTTTTGCCGGAGCAATCACTGCCCACCAGGCTGGAGCCTCAAATCCTGGATAGCCACTTTCAGCTAAGGTGGGAACGTTTGGCATATCGGCAGTCCGCTTTGCTGTTGTTACCGCCAACGGAATTAATCCACCGTTATCGGCATGTGGCTTGATAAGGAACATACTGCCAACCACCAGAGGGATTTGGCCAGCAAGCCCATCTTGCACCATTGGGCCGCCACCGCGATAGGGGGCATGCACCCAATCAACCCCGGTTTTCTTGGCAAAGTCGGCAATCGCCAAATGCCCCAAGCTACCAATACCAATGGATCCATACGTAAATGGCTTCTTCGCCTTCGATTCAGCCATGAGCTGTTTCATGCTTGTAATTCCAGACTTCTTACTGGCAGCCAAAACCATGGGTGAGGTCCCAACCAGATTGACAGTCACTAAATCCCGAAGCGTGTCATACGGCAAATTGTCTTTAAGGGATGGATTAACACCATGGGTATCAAACACTAGACCAAAGGTATAGCCGTCTGCCGGTGCTCGTGCTACGGCGGTTGTACCAATGACCCCCGAGGCGCCACCAATGTTTTCAACCACAATATTCTGTTTGAGTTCTGCTTGTAAGACGGGGGCCAGTATGCGGGCCACTTGATCCACAGAGCCACCCGGAGGAAAGACGGCAATCATCTTGATGGGACGTTGCGTTGGCCAATTACCAAGGTCACTTTGTGCCATGGTGGGGGCAGCAAAACCAACGGCAATCAATAGAGTAGTAAGGATTCGAATCAGGGAAGCCATAGCATCTCCAAAAAGTAGAATGTATCCATCATACTGGATTTGAAATGATGCAAAACGGCAATACAATGAAGCTACACTATGATGAATCCTATCCAAATATTTCCCAGAAAAGAGCCCGCAGACCTAGGCATTCATGCGCTGCGCGGTATGCCATCCACCGTAATAAGCGATATGTTGGGACGCACACTAGTTGCCAAAGATATTCTGCCGGTTCATCGCGCACCAATGTCGGTTTGCGGTAATGCCTTCACCATCAAAGTACACACTGCAGATAACCTCATGGTTCACAAAGCATTACAAATGGTGCGCCCAGGGGATGTGATGGTGATTGACGCTGAGGGTGATACCGGTTGCGCGGTCATTGGTGAGATCTTGACGCGGGTTGCCAAAAGTCGGGGTGTAGTGGGTATCGTGGTTGATGGTGCAGTGCGCGATGTCGATGCGCTCGAAGAGATGGCCTTCCCATGTTGGGCTCGTGGTATTAGTTTACGAGGCCCCATGAAAGATGGACCAGGGGCAATCAATGTACCGGTCTCCATTGGCGGGATGATCGTGAACCCTGGAGACATCATGTTGGGCGATCGCGACGGTGTCATCGCTATTCCCCCAGCGCTTGCTGCAGAAGCGGCGCGCCTCGGGCAAGAAAAGATCAAACAAGAACAAGAGATCCTCAAAACGATTGAATCCGGGACCTATGCGACCCCATGGGTTGATGAGCTGCTCATCAAAAAAGGGGTCAAGCTCTAATTACAGAGTGATCACACACCGATTAGCAATCCCTGCTTGGTTTAAAACCTGAGAACCACTCAAACCAGCAATCTCAAGAACGCAGACCGCTGCAGCAACTTGTGCCCCGGTTTTCTGAACAAGGCGTGCAGCTGCGGCAATGGTGCCACCAGTCGCCAAGACGTCATCAACAATCAGCACAGATGCGCCAGGCTGCAAAATACGTTGACTGATCTCAAGAGTATCTGAACCGTACTCCAAGCCATAGGACTCTTGATGGATATCGGGCGGTAATTTGTTGGGCTTACGGACCATCACGAACCCTTTATGAAGATGAGTGGCAAGCGCGGATGCAAAAATAAAGCCGCGGGACTCAATACCCAAAATATAGTCAAAGGAGTACTCGGTGCTTAGCTTACCCAGCGATTGAACGGCATGAGCAAAGGCATCCGCATTGGCCAGTAGGGGGCCAATGTCCCGAAATACGATCCCAGGCTTTGGAAAGTCCAAAATGCCAGGCAAGTAGTCTTCAAGCTTCATCCGTTTAGAATCCAATCATGACGATTAAACAATCCATCTTACTGGTAGTTGCGCTCAAAAATGAACTCGAGGCAATTACCATTCCCAAAAACATTGCAGTGGCGTACACCGGAATTGGCAAAATCAATGCAGCTACGGTTACTCAAAGCGCGATTATTCATTATCAACCGAGTTTGATCATCAACTTCGGAACCGCCGGGGGATTGAATCCCAAGCTCAGTGAGTTAGTGACGATCGGACGTGTGATTCAGCGCGATATGAATGCCCAGCCCCTGGCACCGCGTGGCATCACCCCGTTTTGCACCAAACCCGCCGAGTATCTATCTCAGTCGGGCAAATACACCTGTGGCACCGGGGATAGTTTTGTTACTAGCACGGATCCTTGGCTGATTGAGCAAAAGGTCGATGTCGTCGATATGGAGCTATTTGCCATTGCAGCGATCGCCCATCAGTATCAAATCCCTTGGCGCTCGTACAAATTTATTAGTGATGCTGCAGATGATCAGGCAGGTGAGCAGTGGCACAAAAAAATTAATCATGGGGAAGAGTTATTCTTAGAAGAGCTTAAACAGTTACTATCATGAGTGTGCCTATGCTTAATCGAATTAGCATTCTGCTCGCGACTGCGCTATTAATCCAAACTAGCGCATTGGCCGGCGAAGAACCATCAAAATCCACCGGCACGATTCGTGTTAAACCGATTCCGATGGAAAGCGCAAAGACCATTATTGATCAAGACTTTCGTTACCCCACTGGAACACCCAAGATTCAGGTCTTTGAGATTGAGATACCCCCAGGTCAGCAAACCACATTACATCGTCATGCCGTACCACTCTTTGCCTATATCGCCAGCGGCGACCTAGAGCTTGATTACGGTAGCAAGGGCAAAAAGATTGTGCGATCCGGCACATCGTTTGTGGAGGCCATCAACTGGTGCCACTTCGGTAAGCCCCTGGGTAATCAGTCCGTTAGAATCATTGCTGTTTATCTTGGACAAAAAAATCCAGACCTTGCGATTTCAGAAGACTGTATAAAACCTGATTAGGACGATTCATGAGCACATCATTCGTTATTCCAGCCCCAGTTATTCCATCCTTACCCGTTGTCGGAGATAGCAAGCGCTTCCCCGTGAATCGCATCTACTGCGTTGGCCGTAATTACGCCGATCATGCTCGCGAGATGGGACATGACCCCGACCGCGAGCCACCATTCTTTTTCATGAAACCCGCGACAGCAATTGT
Source organism: Polynucleobacter sp. HIN5 (assembly GCF_030297555.1). NCBI lineage: Bacteria > Pseudomonadati > Pseudomonadota > Betaproteobacteria > Burkholderiales > Burkholderiaceae > Polynucleobacter > Polynucleobacter sp. HIN5. The sequence goes on from NZ_AP028136.1 coordinate 813,996, forward strand.
GACCGACGGACAAGCGATGGCATATCCCGCCTTATCGAAAGATGTCCACCACGAGTTAGAAATGGTGGTTGCTTTAGGCAAGGGCGGATCTAACATTACAGTAGACCAAGCCTTAGATCATGTGTGGGGCTACGGTCTGGGGCTTGACATGACCCGTCGAGATTTGCAAGGCGAAGCTAAAAAAATGGGACGTCCTTGGGATACCGGAAAGGCATTTGATCAGTCTGCGCCATGCTCGGCCTTGGTGCCAGTAAGCCAATGCGGTCATTTATCCAGGGGCCGTATTTACCTGACGGTGAACGGTCAAGTGAAGCAAGACGGTGATCTCGCCATGATGATCTGGAATGTGCCAGAGACCATTGCTTACCTATCCACGCTCTTTACACTAATGCCGGGTGATTTGATCTTCTCAGGAACCCCTGCAGGAGTTGCTGCGGTCCAACGCGGCGATGTCTTGGAAGGCCATGTAGAAGGCCTACCGGTTCTCCATACCAAAATTGTGTAAGGCTCTAGAGCTCTGACTGATTCTCGAGCGCAAATAATTTGAGCGTATCAAAATCCACATGATCTAGTGCATTGATGTGGGTACTCTCAAGCTTAAGGAGTGGTGCACAGCCATTGGCTAAAGCCTCTTGCCAGCGGGTAATACACAAACACCATTGATCACCCGCTTTAAGCCCCGGAAAGTTCCATTCTGGTCTGGGGGTGATGAGATCATTGCCGCGCTGATGGCTAAACTCCAGAAATTCATCGGTCATGATTGCGCACACTAAATGCAAGCCAACATCCTCGTCATTGGTCTTGCAACAACCATCCCGAAAGAAACCAGTGAGTGGATCAAACGAACAAGGCACGAGTGGCTCACCAAACACATTACGCACAATCTCGGGCATTTGACCTCCTTACTTCCCTTGCCAATTTGGGGGGCGACCACTTAAAAATGCCGTCACACCCTCTTTGAAGTCTGCGCTACCGTACACCTCGGTAATTAAATCATCGCAATTTGGTAATGCATGTCCGATCACGCGCGCCATGATGAGTTTAGATGCCTTTTGAGTGATTGGTGCCAAGACAGCTAATTGCTTGGCCAAATCCATACTCATCCGATCAAGATCGTCTGATTCACCGGTTTGGTAGACAAACCCGTGTGCAAGAAGCTCTTGTGCCGAAACCAACTCAGCAAGTAAGAGCATGCGCTTGACAATCGCAACCCCGAGATGAGCGGTTAGCCAAGCGATATTACTTGGCGAGAGGGTGTTACCAAGGGTGCGCGCAATTGGAACCCCAAATTTTGCAGTTGGGGTCGCTAGCCGAAAATCACATAAGGCCGCAATCGCCAGGCCGCCACCAACCGCGAGTCCGTCGACCACTGCAATTGTTGGCATGGGTAGTTGTTGGAGGGGCCCTAAGTAGTGATCAATCATGCCTTCGTAATGAACCCCATCGGCACCACCCTGAAAGGATTGAAACTGGGCAATATCACTACCCGAGACAAAAGACTTACCACCAATCCCTCGCAAGATGGCGACGCGCACGGAAGGATTTTGAGCAAGCTCTAAACAAATCGTGCGTAATTGCTCATACATCGCCTGCGTCATCGCATTGCGCGCTTGGGGATGATCAAAAAAGAGATGCGCGATCGAGTCCTTGATCTCGCAATACACCCGAGCGTTCATTGCATCACTCATGCAGCAAATGCACCCTGTGCGCGCAGTGATTCAATTTGAGCCGAGGTAAATCCAGCTTGCTCCAAAACCTCTTGGGTGTGCTCACCCAATAACGGTGGATGCCGCCGAACTTGCTGCGGGGTGCCTTGCATCTTGACCGCAAAACCAATGTTCGGAACTTTACCCTCGAGTGGATGATCGATCTCAATCTTCATTTGTCGATGCTTGCCATGCTCGCTCTCAAATGCCTGCGGATAATCCAAGATGGGACCAGCCGGAATCCCCTCGGCCAACATGAGATCAATCCACTCGCTTGCATCCCTGTTAGCAAAAGACTTCTCAAGTTCAGCGATTAATGCTTCGCGATGACCGAGTCGACCAGCGATGGTTTGGTAATCCGGGTTTTGTAAGAGATCCGGGCGAACCAAGATCTCACAGAGTTTTTGCCAAAGTTTGTTATTGGTGGCGCCCATTACGAAGTAACCATCTTTTGCTTTCACAGCCTGATAGGGTGCAGTCATACGGTTTGCTGTGCCCAGCGCAACGGGTGGTTGACCGGTGCCCCAGTATTCGGAGGTATCCCAAATCGAGAACGCCAGTGCTGAATCAAACAAGGATGCGTCAATGTATTGACCCTGACCTGTGTTCTTGGCACCAATATACCCTGACAGGGCGGCATAGACCGCAAAGAGGGCGCAGCCAATATCGGCAACCGGAACACCGGCTTTCACGGGTTTGCCATCGCCATGCCCGGTCACACTCATTACTCCTGACATCGCCTGAGCCATTAAATCAAAACCAGGACGCTCTGCCCATGGACCACTTTGACCAAAACCCGAGATGCTGACATACACGAGCGCCGGATTAATCTTGCGCATCACCTCGTAACTAACGCCAAGGCGTTTCATGACCCCAGGGCGGTAGTTCTCGACCAGGATATCGGCATCTTTGGCCAACTCAAACAAAATCTCTTTGCCAGCATCGGATTTCAGATTAATCGCGATACTGCGTTTATTACGATTCATGTTCAAAAAGCCCATGCTATCGGGGCCTTTCATCTTGAAACCCATGGCACCCCGGGTTTGGTCACCCGAACCTGGCGGCTCGACCTTGATGACATCGGCACCCATATCGGCGAGCAACATGCAGCAGTAGGGGCCCGCCATCACTTGACTAACATCAAGAACCTTAACACCGGCGAGCGGTAAGGAGCGATTGGTTTGGGGTGCAGAAGAATTCATCATGGCATTCTAAACACAAAACCATTTTCTGTTTGTGCACATCCGTCTATTAAAATGGACAGCATGTACATGTATCTACCTTTTGCAATCGCATTGCTAGCCGCCATCTTCATTTGGTTTGAGAAGCGCGTGCTTGGATTGCTGCTCGCATTCACTAGCGCCGTGATCACGGTAGCATGGTTCTTGCATCATGCCTCCGATAAACTCAATGTCAGTTTATGAGTAAGCTCACCTTACCATCGCTCAGTGGCTTAGGGAACATGGTTCTCCTCATGGTCATCAATTTGGTGCTCACACTAGCGTTCCTCGATCAGTTCATCAATCATGATCTGCCATGCCCACTTTGCATCTTGCAGCGCATGGGCTTTACCTTAATTGGGCTGATGTTCTTGCTCAATATCCGTTCGGGTGCGCAGCCCGCGCACTACGGATTTGCCATTCTGTTTGCGATCTTAGGCTTATCAGTTTCTTTGCGCCAAGTGCTCTTGCATGTTGCCCCAGATGACCTGGGTTATGGTGATACCTTCTTTCGTCTGCATTTTTATACTTGGGCTTTTGTTGGATTTGTCTCCTTGCTGATCGGGATCGCAATTCTGTTAATCATTCCGGATCGGGGCACTCGCAGCCGTCATTGGTTTGCTCAATTTATCTGTTTGTGGTTCATCCTATTATTAGTGGGTAATGTAATCTCGACCTTATCAATTTGTGGTTTAGGTGCTTGTGCGGATAACCCCTTGCACTATGACGGTATTGTGCAGCTGCGTCAGTGGCTTGCTAAGTAATCTGCTTTGAAACGATTCATTCTCATTTGTACACTTGCATTTGGCCTGCTTGCGTCGGCGCAAGCGGAACGCGTCTGGCCACGCGAGACCATTCGCATCGTTGTGAGCTTTCCCCCAGGTGGCGCACCCGATACCCTGGCAAGGGTTCTGGCAGAGGATTGGCAAAAATCCCTAAACGTTCCTATCGTTGTCGAGAATCGCCCTGGTCATGGCGGTAATATTGGAGCTGATCTGGTCGCTAAGAGTGCGCCCGATGGCTATACCTTGCTAATTGGTACGGTGGGGATTCATGCGATTAATGGCGCCCTTTATGAAAGGCTCTCCTATGACCCTGTGGCTGATTTCACCCCAATTAGTTTCTTGGCGAGCACCCCAAACGTACTAATTGTGAGTAAGCAACTTGGGGTGCAGTCACTCAAAGAACTGATTGCTCTAGCCAAAACAAAACCGAATGAGCTGACGTTTGGATCATCGGGAACGGGCACCTCGATTCATATGTCCGGGGAGCTCTTTAAGGAGATGGCAGGTGTAGAGATTCGGCATATTCCGTATAAGGGCAGAGCGCAATCTTTGCCTGATCTCGTGAGTGGCCGCATCTCGATGCTCTTTGATAATTTAGCATCCGCATTACCCTTAATTAAAGCCAATGAAGTGGTTGCGCTAGGAGTCACCACACTCAAGCGTTCTCCATCCGCCCCGGAGATCCCAACACTCAACGAGCAAGGGCTCAAAGGGTTTGAGGCAATATCCTGGTTCTCTCTGATGGGCCCAGCCAAATTACCTCGCGATACTCAGATGCGGTTGAATCAATTGACCCAGCAGACCCTAGCTAAGCCAGAGGTGAGAGCACGATTGATGAGCGGTGGACTCGAGCCAAACCCGGGTAGTCCAGAGGATCTAGCCCGTTATATCCAACTGGAATCCAATAAATGGCGCAAAATTGTTAAACAATCTGGCGCAAAGGCAGAATGATGTCTACCAAACCCACTCCAGAAGCGTTAAATAGTTAGAGAGATCAACCGGAGCACTTCATGCGACTTCAGGCCTGTAAAACAATTCTCATTAGTAGTATTGGTATCACCGTACTCACTGCCTGCGTATCCGCACCCACTGGCCCAACCATCACCATCATGCCGCGTGAGGGAAAATCCTTTGAGGAGTTCAAAAAGGATGATGAGGAGTGCCGTGCATTCGCAGCCCAATCCGTTAAGGATGGCAATACTGCAGCCTTAAAAGAGGGAGCTATCAGTGCTGCCACGGGCGCAGCCATTGGTGCCGCGGCCGGAGCCCTATATCAAGGTGGAAGCAGTACTAACGTCGGAACTGGTGCAGCGATTGGCATGGTTGGTGGGGCTGCTGTAGGAGCCATGGGCGCCGCCAGTAAAGAATCGCAGGCTCAAACCCAATATAACACCGCGTATCAACAGTGCATGTACACCAAGGGCAATCAAGTGCCTGGATTTAAACCCATTGGCGAATTTAAAAAGATTCAGTAGTTAGTGGTTTGCTCAACTAAGAATCTGGACAATGCGCTCGCTTCCGTCTTTATAAAGAAAACGCACTTCATACTGACCCACAATCTCGGCACTTTTTAATTCTTTATTGCCCCAGCTGAGCTGTATCTCTAACCCTAATTCTTTATCCTCAACAATTACCAATTTATTGTTGCGATCGATCGCTTTAATCGAAAAGTGGTCAGAGCGTGGAAATAATTTATCAAGCATATATTTATAAACTATATAACTTTATAAAAAATATATACATCATGGGGAATGCGGACTCTCACCTCTTGACAAATAATCTCAGGGGGGGGTTAAAGCTATTGAGTAATTAGCTCGAAAGCGATTAAACTGAGACCAGGAAATAAAGAAAGTCTTCCATTACAACGATTACTTGTGGGGACAAGATTATGGACGTCTTAGCCAATTACTTTGAGTTCGCAAGTAGTCGGGACAAAATACATGCCAAGTACAAGGTCACTCACCGCGAGTGCATTATCTTACGCATGATTGCTAGCGCGTTTCATGAGGGACACAAGCTCACTGTGTCAGATGTGATTCAGATGAAGTCGATTGCCTCGCCGGCAACATCCCATGCTGCCCTCAAATCCTTGATTGAAAAGAAGTTGATTGAGAACATATCCTGCACCAAGGATGCTCGCGTTAAGAAATTAATTCCAACGGAGAAAGCCATCAAGCTCTACAAAGAGCTAGGTATGCTATTAGTCAAAACAAAATGATCTTACACCGTCACTGGCGGGTTAGTCTTTTTATAGTGTGCTGCAGTCTTTCTAAAAATCCACAGTAGTAATGCGGCGGCAATGGCCAAGCTTACGCTATTAGCAATCCAAAACCCATTCACCCCCTGCAAAATCTGGGGTGTACTGCCCAATACATTAAAGCCGAGTAGGTAGCCGCCTCCTAGACCCACACACCACAGTGAGCCTGCATAGACCAACATCGGCAAAAACGAGATGCGATATGCGCGCAAGATAAATGCCGCAACCACTTGCACTGAGTCAACTAATTGATAAAAGCAAATAAATAAAAAGAGCGGTGCAGCCAATAATTTGACATCCGGTGTCGGATCATAGAGATCAAGCAAATGGAACCGAAACACCCACACAAATAGTCCAATCACAATGCATAGACTACTGGTGAAGATCACTGACGACCAACCAATCTCTTCAGCGCGTTGCTGTCGACCTGCGCCAATCGACTGGGAGACCAAGGTCATGGTTGCAATCGAAAGTGCTAGCGGCACCATATAAATTACCGTACCCAGATTAGCAACAATTTGATGGCCTGCAAGCGTTGTGGTACCAAAGCGCGCGATGAACAGAGACATGAAGGTAAACGAGGTCACCTCGATAAAGTAACTGAGGCCAATTGGCGCTCCTAAGCGTAAAAGAGTCCAGATCCGATGCCAGTTGGGCCAACTAAATTGTGCAAAGAGTTCAAACGGTTGATAAAATCGACCCGATAGCACAATGATGAGAGTGGCAAAAAACCATAGCCAGTTAATGATTACCGTAGCGACTGCGCAGCCTGGGCCGCCCATTGCGGCGATGCCAAAGCCACCATAAATAAATAAGGCATTGAGCGGAAACTTGAGACCTAAGCCCACTAATTGCACAATCGTAATAATGCCGGGCCTCGAGACCGCATTATGAAAGGACATCAAAACTCGCATGCCCATACTAGCCGGTAAACCAAGAGCCAAGATCTCCAAATAGAGGCGTGCCTTGCTCTCTAGATCGTGCTCAACCTGTGAGATTCCAAGTAAGAGATCGGCATTTAAAAGGATTAGCGTACCCACCACGGTTAAACCAACAGCAAGCCAACCGGCTTGACGAACTTCTTCGCCGATCTCGCTATACCGTTTAGCTCCAAATAATTGCCCGGCAATGGGGGTAAGAGCGGCAATGACTCCTGTGAGCCCAACATAAATACTGATGTAGATTGCTGAGGCCATCGCCAGAGCTGCTAAATCCTCAGACGAGTAGCGTGCCGTCATGGCGGTGTCCAATACACCAAAGGCAATCACTGCTAACTGGCCCACCAATAATGGACCCGCTAATTTCAGGAGTTCAGGAACATCCTCTCGTAAGCGCGAGACCCGAAAAAATGTCATGCGTGGTCTTACTCAGGGATTACTTCGTATAAGCGCAAACGCTCATCGCGATCGGCAGCGCGTCGATCTTCCCAGAGCAGTTTGAGCTTCTTGTCATGTAGCGCGGAGAATGCGGTTGCTGTACTGGCATTGTGGGTTAGAACATAAGGGCAGGTAAGATTATCGGCTAGTGGTAAGCGCGTGAAGTAACTAAACGATGCTAATTGTGCTGCCCCTAAATTGCTGGTATCGATGCAAGTAGCATTGGCTGGCGCAGCTTGTACAAGACGCTCTGCGACAAAACGATAGGTCTTGGCATAGTTGATGGTGGGTAACCATAAGGTCATGAGCAATACCCACATGAGAGTCGTGCCCGATGCCGAAATAATTAAGCAACGCCATATTACCTTGGGAGCACGTGAGGTACGCCACTGCACGACCCAAAGCCAAAGACCGGTAATGCCAAGCGCGATGAGGAGTGTGATCCAACTAAACTGAACCTCAAAACCCGGAACATAACGCGCCACATTATCGGCAGTGCTGGCAGGAAAGCCTGTGGTCTTTGCAAACCAAATCAGCCAAATGGCGATCGCAATGATCGTAAAGCTCAACATTGCAAACCAGTCAATAAAACTAATGACGCTACGTCGCAAAATGGGAAGGCTAAAGGCAGCCAAGATGGCCATTGGTGGGATGAGGATGATCAAATCATGTTCATTGGCATCCACCCGAAACAATACATAGAGAAGACCAGCTAGCAGTAAGCCCAAGGGAATGCATAAATGGGGTGCACGCCACGTACCGGTATCCTCATGACGCACCCAATGAACGAGGGCCACTAATGCCAGGGGCCAGACCGGCCATGCGTATGCCCAAAAGTTCACTCCCATAAATTGCAAGGAGTTCCAAGCAATGTAGCGATGCATTGGAGGTGTTTGTGCCCACGCTTGGAGAGCTGATTCTTGTGCGGCAGGGGAGACTGCAAAGAGTTGCCATAAGAGTGGCCAAATACCAATCCCCACAATGGCAATCACCAGCGAACTCAGTGTCCACCGAAACCGCAGTTTCACTTGACAGAAGAAAACAGCCAGTGCGGTTGCTATTGCAATCAATCCGGTCAACGCCCAATTACTGGAGAGACCCAGAATGACTAATCCGAGACCGGTCCATGCGCCGCCTTGCCAGGGTTTATCAAGGCCACGGATTGTGCCATACATCACAATCGATAAACCCATGAGTTGCGCCATCATCGGCGTGGTCTCGTGGGTGCGCTGGGCCAAACCCACGCATGCCAAGAAAATGAGTAGCGCCCCATCGGCCAAGGTCATCCCGTAATCACGGGTATTGGGCTGGCCACCCAGTGCAAAACTCATGGGTTGCACTTCTTTGCGACGCCCCAATAAATAACAGGCATACCAAATGGCAATTGCGGTCGCAAAGAAGCACAGTGCCGAGTAAAGACGCGCGGCATTACTATCACCAATCCATGAGCCAAACAAATCCATCGAGCTTGCACCCAACCAGTAGGGCAATGGTGCCCCCATGGATTGCTCACGTCCAGAGAGTGATGGGATTAGCCAATCCTGCCAAGAGCTGGTATGCAGATGCCACATCACACCAAACCCAATCGAGTCTTCATTTTTCCAGGGATCACGACCAAAGAGTCCAGCCAAGCCGTAGACGATTGTGAGGGCAAAGATCACAATCCGAGGAATGGATGCTGTGGCAGCGGCAGTCAGTTTGACCATACTAGTTCATCGTATCCCTGAATACTACCTTGATCCATATTCCCAGAAATAACAAAGGCAGCGTGTGCTGCCTTCGGTAATACAAACCACCTGCGGTGATTACTTGGCTTTCTTGCTAGCCACTTTCTTTGCAGCAGGCTCTGCTTTTTTAGCTTCTGCAGCAGCGGCACGCTTCTCAGCAGTCTTCGCAGCGCCATCACCCGTTGCCTTAGCAGCCGCTTTGCCACCAAACTTTTGACGGAACTTCTCAACACGACCAGCGGTGTCAATAATTTTCTGGGTGCCTGTAAAGAAAGGATGGGACTCTGAGGAGGTCTCAATCTTTGCTAGGGGATACTCTTGACCGTCTTCCCACTTAATCGTCTCTTTGGTGATGATGGTGGACCGGGTCTTGAAGCTGAAGTTGTTGGAAACGTCTACGAACACAACTTCGCGATAATCGGGGTGAATGCCTTGTTTCATAATCAATATCCTTGGTACGGGTAGCCGTTGTGCGTCACGCGTGATCCCACAATACTTGCCCAGGGTTTAATGCAGCAAAAGTAAGATTATGCCACAAAATCAATGCTTAAGCTCCAATGGCTAGCCGCCTCGGCGCATGAGCTCAAAGAACTCAGCGTTATTCTTGGTGGACTTGAGCTTGTCAACGATGAAGTTCATGGCCTCAATCTCATCCATATCGGCCAGAAGCTTACGTAAGACCCAGATTTTCTGGAGGTTTTCGGGCTTGACAAGGAGTTCCTCGCGACGGGTACCTGACTTATTGAGGTTAATAGCGGGGTAGACACGGCGCTCGGCTAAGCGACGCTCTAAATGAACTTCCATATTGCCAGTGCCCTTGAACTCTTCATAGATCAAATCGTCCATACGGCTACCGGTTTCAATCAGTGCAGTGGCCAAAATCGTGAGCGATCCACCTTCTTCGATATTACGAGCGGCACCAAAGAAACGCTTAGGGCGTTGTAAGGCGTTGGCGTCAACACCACCGGAGAGCACTTTGCCTGAGGAGGGAACTACCGTGTTGTACGCGCGGGCTAGACGAGTAATGGAGTCCAACAAAATAATGACGTCTTTTTTCATTTCCACCAGACGCTTGGCTTTCTCAATCACCATTTCAGCAACCTGAACGTGACGAACGGCTGGCTCATCAAAGGTGGAGGCAACGACCTCGCCACGGACCGAGCGCTGCATCTCAGTTACTTCTTCAGGACGCTCATCGACGAGTAGAACAATCAAGATCGCATCCGGATAATTTTGAGAGATCGCATGAGCCACATGCTGCATCATCACGGTCTTACCAGACTTGGGAGATGCCACGATCAGGCCACGCTGACCAAAACCAATTGGCGAGATCATATCGATAATGCGACCGGTGAGATTCTCTTCAGCCTTGATATCGCGCTCGAGTGCGATATTGCGATTGGGGTGAAGCGGCGTGAGGTTCTCAAACATGATGCGATTTTTAAGATCCTCAGGCGCCATGCCATTGATCTTGTCAACCTTCACTAAAGCAAAGTAACGCTCACCCTCTTTAGGGGTGCGCACTTCGCCTTCAATGCTGTCACCAGTGTGCAAGTTAAAACGACGGATCTGCGCAGGGGAGATGTAAATATCATCGGGAGATGCCATATAAGACGACTCGGGGGAGCGCAAGAATCCAAAGCCATCGGGCAATACCTCTAAGACGCCATCGCCAAAGACTTGCTCGCCGGCCTTGGCCCGCTTCTTCAGAATGGCAAACATCAGTTCTTGTTTGCGCATCCGTTGCGTATTTTCAATCTCGAGGCTTGCTGCCATTTCGAGGAGTTGGGAGACGTGGAGTACTTTGAGTTCGGTTAATTGCATGATGTGTGCTTAGGATAAAACTAGAAAAGAAAAAATAAGATGAACGTGGAGGGTGCCGATTAGGCGTGAAAAACGATCAACGGAGAAAAACGTTACGGTGAATTAGTCGTTTGAAATTGGGATTAAGTTGGGGGAGGGCCTAAGTAAGACCGTTATTGAAACTAGATACTACACTAAAAATTGGCAAAACCCGTAATTTTTGTTACCCATCATCGCTGGGCTGGGTCTAGCTTGAATCGTGAGCCTGACTCCAGCCATACTAAAACGAATTCAATTACAGATTGCTATCGATGAATGCCGTGAGTTGGGATTTGGCGAGCGCACCCACTTTTTGAGCTGCGACCGTGCCATTTTTAAACAAAATAAGCGTTGGAATCCCCCGAATATTGAACTGGGCTGGAACCCCTTGGTTCTCGTCCACGTTCATCTTGGCAATTTGGATGCGATCACCGTATTCAGTTGAGAGTTCTTCCAAAATGGGCCCAATCATCTTGCAAGGACCACACCACTCGGCCCAAAAGTCGAGGAGAACGGGTTTGTCAGACTTGAGAACATCTTGTTCAAACGATGCATCACTAACGTGTTTAATGCCGGCACTCATGAAAATTCCTTATGGTTTAAGTGGATGGAATAACTCATCAAACGGTCACTCCAAACCCTATATTATCAATAAGCCACGATTCATGCCAAAACCTTGCCCAAGCCTTCAGTGAACCCGGTGTTATGCAAACGTATTCGATCACTCCGAACCAAGATGCGTTAACGCAAATCGCTTTGCAAGTTTGGGCAATTGCAGCGGCAAGCGATGCGCGCCCCTTGGTGATTTTGCCCACAGCTGGACCCAATCTTAGTTTGCGCTTGGCGTTGGAGAACACTCGTTCCTCAAATACCTTGCTATTACCCGAGGTACATAGCTTGGCTGATTGGCTCGCACTGGCTCCGGATGGATTGCGTCTACCGCAGCCACAGTCAAATACGGAACGGGTTTTGCAAACCTACGCTTCGATTGAGACCAACTCCAATCTACGTGCCTGGTTTGCTGCTGACGGGGAAGGGGGTGCCTGGAGCTTGGCCAATGCGATTGTCAGCGCTTGTGATCTTCTATCGCAAAGTGTCATGCCGCAATTAGCTTGGAACATGGATCATTTAGGGCTCGAACAAGGGATCGAGCATGTACAAATCAAGCTAAGCCAAGCCATTGCCGACGCCTATCCACGCTTGGCTCAAGAGCTTGTAAGCAAAGAGTCTGCAGTTCTTTTGGCATTCTGGCGTTATCTCAGCTCCGTGCGTGATCCCATCATCACGCAGCATCTCGCACTGGCGTCGCATCTGCAGCAATGGCAAATCAACCCAGAGACGCGCCGACCAATCATCTGGATTGAGACCATTGAAGAGAATGACGCGCAAGCACGCGCTCATCAGACGTTTCTTGATCATTGTGAGGCGTTCATCCCCGTGCACCGATTTGTCATAGATTGGACTGAGGTCGGCCTTTGGCCCGAGACCATGGAGATCGATGCATCACACAATGAGCATCTGCAAATCAATCGGGCTGCGCTGAATCAAAAACAGATCACCTGTCTGAGCGCAAAACGGTTTGAAGACCTGGCTTGGGAGGCAACGCATTGCATTGAAGGGCATCTTCATGCAGGGCACACTCAGATTGCTCTCGTGGCACAAGACCGTTTATTGGCTCGCCGTACTCGTGCTCTATTGGCACGTCTTGGTCCTGGTTTATCCATCGAAGACGAAACGGGCTGGAAACTCTCAACCACCCGTGCAGCCGCAGCGCTCCACGCCTGGCTTGAGTTGTTACGTTGTCCACCGCAGGGGCCAAGCGCCATTACCTTACTGGAGTTCCTCAAAAACCCATTTTTGGATATCAGTGGATTACTGAACGTCAGCCCGGACGAGATTGCATTGCTAATCAGTGAGCTTGAGAGCATGTTATTGCTCAAGCAAGCAAGAGCTTCGTGGGTTAGCTTCTATTTGGCAATCGAGGCGGGAGCAAGCCCTGAGTTTGATCCACGTTTGCATCGTCTACTGCAATCCATTCGAGAGCGGGTAAGTATTTGGCAGAATCGTGAGATGCAAAATTTGCCGTGTGCAAAAGCCCTTGCACAACTGCATGATGATTTGTCCCACTTTGGAATGCGTCAGCAATTCGAGCAAGACGCCGCTGGCCTGCAGTTGCTTGCGATGCTCGACAAACTCGGCTTAGAGCAGGGTCAGCTTCCAACACTATGTATGCCCCTAGCCGAATGGATTATCTTTTTAAAGACCCGAATGGAGGAAGAGGTGTACCGCGAGCAGGGAGGTGATGCCTCTGCACGCGTGACCATCTTGCCACTGAGTGCGACCCGATTGCGTCGCTTTGATGCCGTGGTGATGGTTGGCTGCGATGAGCGTCAACTGCCGAGTTATGGCGAGACCCCACTATTTTTCTCAGAGAGTCTGAGTCAGACCCTGGGCGGCAGTGATATTGCTCGGCAATACCGTCAACAGGCGCGGGATCTTTCACAACTCTTTGCTTCCTACGCCCACATTGATCTTTTGTGGCAAAGCGAGGGCGCTAGTGGTGAGCCCCTGCGTGCATCTCCATGGATCGTGCGCTTACAAGAACATCAACCGCAACTCGCAACCCGTGAGTCCAATCGCTTTGCACGATCTGCTTTAGGAAGGCCGATGACCATGGCTCACGCAACCCGACTCGATGGGTTACCCATGCCAACGCGCATGAGCCCGAGCGCGTATCGGGCACTGCGGGCCTGCCCCTACCAGTACTATGTGCGGAGTCTCTTGGGTCTTCGTAAACGCAAGGACCTTGATGACGAGCTCGATGCATCGGTGATTGGTCAAACCCTGCACCAGATACTGCGTAATTTTTTCCAGGAACTCAAAAGTACCGAGGCTCGCGATGCCCAGATCGAAGATGATTTGGAGTTTCGTAAAGCGTGGATGATCACGCACCTGATGAGCGCTTCTGAACGAGGCTTTAGTCGATTGCTAGCGGGTGATCAGCGGGTCTTAGGGCATTTACGCGATTGGCAAAAACAAATCCCTAGTTTTGTGGAATGGCAGCTAGATCGGGAGTCACAGGGTTGGCGCTTTCATGATGCCGAACGCAAACTTGGCTTTGAGTTCAATTTCTCAGACGAGTATGGGCAATCCCATCAGATTCGGATTGAGGGGTACGCTGACCGGATTGATATAAAGCCCAATACCTCATCACTGGGGATTCTGGACTATAAGCATCAAAGCCGTGAGAAGGTGATGGAACGTGGTACGCAACTCATGGATGACCCCCAGTTACTGCTGTATGCCAAAGCGTTATCCCCACAAGGTCCGCTTGATCAATTGGATTGGGTTTCTCTGAAGATGAACCTCAAGAAAAAAAATGCAGACCAACGTTCTGTTGGCATCTCAGAGATCCCACTTGCGATGGAGCAGCTTGATGCGCAGTTGCAAAATGATCTGGGGAGCATTTGGTCTGGAGGCACCATGCAGGCCTTTGCACCCGAGAGCACCTGTCGTTATTGCGATGCACGCGGTATTTGCCGCAAAGGGATGTGGTGAGCAGCATGCAAACACTCAATATCGCAATCGTCTGTGACCCACAGCGCTCGGTGGTGGTCTCCGCATGCGCTGGTAGCGGGAAAACCTGGTTATTGGTTGCACGCTTAGTCCGCATTTTGCTTGCCGGGGAGTCGCCGCAATCCATCTTGGCCCTCACCTTTACACGCAAGGCCGCGCAAGAAATGCGTGAACGTCTGTATCAACTGTTGCAATCCTGGACCACGATGAGTGACACCGAGCTTATGCATGCGCTGGTGGAGCGAGGACTCGATCACAAAACAGCACAAGCGCATCTTCAGTCCGCACGTACACTCTATGATCGCCTGTTATCGAATCCCCATACCGTTTCCATTGATACCTTTCATGGCTGGTTCGGACGCTTGCTGGCTGGAGCGCCGGTATCGATGGGGGCTCAGTCCGGATTTACTCTACGCGAGGACGCTAAACGCTTACAACAGGAGTGCTTAGAGGATTGGTGGGCGTCGATGCCTGCCGAAGTTTTGCCAGATTATGAGTATTTGATTGAGCAACTGGGGTCAGCACAAGCCCATCAGTTTTTATTGGGAGCCAATGGGCTAGTGCAGCAAAAGGGTGCGTGGGTATTTTTCAAGAAAGCCTGCGAAGCTCGTGGTGAACCCATCACCGAGGCCTTGCGCAGATGCTGTAACACGCTTTCTCAACCCAATCCCTTACTCATCAAACTCCAGGAGAGTACAGCGTTGCAAGAGCTCTCCATGTTGTATGAGGTCTTGTCTCATGGCGGCGTGCGTGATCAGCAGGGTCTTGCAGAGTTGGGCGCAGCACTTGAGGCCTTAAAGGAAAAACAATTCGATACAGCAATTGGTTTACTGATCCCCGTTTTTATGACGCGTGATGAGCTCCCAAGCTATCGCAAGGACAACGACAGTGCCTCGAAAGCGATTCAATCGTATTTGGAGGCGCAGAACCAGGATCCCAATCGATTCATTGCCACTCGGCAATCCTGGGCGATGGCATGTGAGCAGTGGATTGAATGGCAAGCGCAGCAGCAGGCGCTTGCACTTAATCAAGCCTGGTTTGCCATCGGTGCAGCCATGCTCAAACATATTGAGCGCACCAAAGAGCGCATGCGAGTCCGCGACTTTGATGATCTAGAACTTGGTGTGGCACAACTAATTTCGGATCCACGTGTGGCAGCGTATTGGCAAGCACGTCTGGATGCACGCTATCGCCATATACTGATTGATGAGTTTCAGGATACCAATCCTTTGCAGTGGCAAATTCTGCGCGCCTGGCTTGCAGCCTACGGTGATGATCAAGATAAGCCTAAGGTATTTATTGTCGGAGACCCCAAGCAATCCATTTATCGCTTTCGTCGTGCCGACCCCCGTTTATTTGGAGCGGCAACCCGCTTCTTGCAAGCACACGATCAGGCTCACCTTGAACAACAGAACACCACACGGCGCAATGCACCCGTGATTGTGGCGGCAGTGAACTGCATCTTCACGACCAATCGAGTCCCCAGCACCTATCCATTTCAGGTACAGGCAACTCTCTGGACCGCTCCCGATATACCCAGCCATTCAAATTTCGCCCAAGGCGAGGCTTATCGTCTGCCATTAATCCCGATCATTGATGAGCCACAGACCATTGCCCGCGAGAACGCCTTGGTCATGCCATTCACTGATACCCGCGATACGGGCGCCAAACAGCAACGGCTGTTGGAAGGACAGCGTCTAGCGCAGTTAATCCACGAGGTACTACGAACTCGTTTGGTGCTTGATGAAATGATTGACCCAAGCAATCATCAGCAGCGTCATAAAGTGTGGCGACCAGCGCGTCTGGGTGATTTCTTAGTTCTCGTCAAACGTCGTCAATACCTACCTGAGTATGAGGAAGCATTGCGGCATGCCAATCTTCTCTTTGAGAGTCCCCGCTTGGGCGGCTTACTCGAGACCCTTGAGGTCGATGACCTGATCGCCTTACTGACCATTCTGAGTAATCCCAATCATGATCTTGCGCTGGCGCAGGTCTTGCGTAGCCCCTTGTATGGTCTGAGTGAAGGGCAGATGCAAACACTTTCTGAGTTGGTGCAAAGTAATCGCGGTTATCGCAATTGGTGGGAAGCACTAACGCATGCCGATGATCATCCCTATGCCGAGGTCTTTTTAGGTATTGCTAAGCAACTCATAGCCTGGATGGAGTTGGCGAAACACTTGCCAGTGCATGATCTCCTTGATCACGTGTATTTCTCGGGCGATATTCGCTGCAAATACGCCAGCGCGTGCCAAGCAGGTGACCGGGACCAGGTCTTAGCCAATTTAGATGCTTTTCTGGAGCTCGCCCTCAATCTCGATGGTGGGCGTTACCCCAGCTTAGGACGATTTATCACTCAACTCAAGCAGATGCGGCGTGGTGATCAAGATGAGACACCCGATGAGGGTGAGATGCGCGGTGAGGTTCCCTTGGAGGATGAGAGCGATCAGCTGGAGGACGGGGATTTTGATCTAGACAGCCACTCAATCACGCACCGTCAACAACGCATCCGCTTAATGACTATTCATGGCGCAAAAGGACTCGAGGCTCCATTTGTGATTATTCTGGATTGCAACCATACAGCGATCACCAACCCAGGTCGTGGGATATTGCTCGATTGGGACCCCGATCGGCAAGCGCCAGATCATCTGTCGATGTTCACCAAGCTCAGCCTATCTAAAGCGCGTGAAGATTTACTGGCACAAGAGAAAGATATTGCCTTGCATGAGAACTGGAACCTTTTCTATGTAGCACTCACCCGCGCCAAGCAGGGACTTTGGTTAAGTGGGGTGGAAAGCACCCGCAATCGCGAGCAGAGTGGTTTAGTGCCTGACAGTTGGTATGAGCGCGCTTGCGAAGGCCAAGTTCCAGTCTTTACCGATCTTGACGAGGTGCAGGGTGACTCCCTTGATTCAAGCCAACCCCAATCACCACACAGTGACGCACCATTTGAATACCCTGATTTGGTATTGACCTGGCAAGGTCAACCAAACCCAGCACCCGGACCCAAGACATACAGTGTGGATGAGCAGCGGCGCATGCAAGAGGGCGAATGGTTTCATGCACTCCTTGAACGGGTCACGTCTGCCCAATACCGAGTGGTGCAAGCCATTCCTGATGCTCAGTTGCTTGTAAAGCGAATGGGCATGGATGAAGCCGGCGCCCAGCGAACGATCGAACGCGCCCACTCCGTTTCTAACAGCCCCGAGTTACTTTCATTCTTTGACCCCAAAATCTATTGCAATGCTTGGAATGAGCTTGATATTGTCTATGAAGAGCGGTGCTTGCGGATTGATCGCTTGGTTGAGTTTGAAAACGAGCTTGTGGTCTTGGATTACAAACTCAGCATCCCCGAAAAAACCGACCCTCTTTATTCTCAATATCAGATTCAGCTCGAGCGCTATTGTCAAGCCGTGCGACGACTATTTCCAGGCAAAAGGGTGCGTAGTCTGCTGATTGACGGGCAGGGTCACAGTACTGATTTGCTAGCTTAGATCTCGACGATCATTTCAATTTCGACACAAGCCCCCAAGGGGATTTGTGCGACCCCAAAGGCGCTGCGGGCATGTTTACCAAGCTCACCAAATACCTCGACGATAAGTTCGGAACAGCCATTCATGACCAAATGCTGCTCGGTGAACTCGGGGGTGGAGTTGACGAGACCCATGACCTTCACCACCCGACGCACTCGATCGAGCGAACCGAGGTGAGCATTTAGGGTTGAGAGTAAATCAATCGCGATGCTGCGTGCCGCCATCTGACCAGTGGCGGTATCCATATCAAAACCCAATTTGCCAACCCATGGCTTGCCATCCCGTTTGGCAATATGGCCCGATAAAAATACCTGATGACCGGTGGTTACCGCCATGACGTAGGCGGCTGCTGGTGCACCAGGACTCACTAGGGTAATTCCTAGGTCGCTCAGTTTTTGAGAAATCACACTCATGAAAATCCTTCAAGGAACGGGGTTCAATACGAAATCATCCGACAAACGCTTAGAGTATAGGGATATGACAAAATTACCTGACAATATTCGCTGTCCGCTATACTTCAGCCTACAAAATATCAACCATTTTGCAACACGATCACGCATATGAATAAAGCTATCGTTACTTTCCTCGGCGCCGCGGTATTCGCCGGAATGTTTTCAATCACTGCCCATGCTCAAGAGGTTAAAGGTTCTGCGAAAGCAGGCGAAGCCAAAGTTTGGATCTGCGTGGGTTGCCATGCCATCAATGACTACCGTGCCGATTGGCCTCAGGTCTACCGAGTTCCCAAGCTTGGTGGTCAGAATGCGGACTATATTGTTGCCTCGCTAAAAGCTTACAAATCGGGTGAGCGCAAGCATCCAACCATGCGCGCGATTGCCGGAAGCTTGAACGATCAAGATATGGCTGACTTGGCCGCCTACTACTCGACACAAACGCCAACCTCTCCCCGTAACCCCTTAAAGTAATTGGAATCGAGAACATGATGAAATCCGCTCTGATCCTATCCTTGTTAAGTGCCTCGATTGGGTTTGCTCACGCTGGTAATGTTGCCAAGGGTAAAGAACTGGTTGAGAAAAACAATTGCGCAGCCTGCCATGGCGCTGGCCTTAAAGCCCCAGTTGCTCCAGCCTATCCAAAAATTGCCGGTCAATACGAAGATTATCTGTATTACGCACTGAAGTCCTACCAAGCGGATGGTAATTCTTTAGTGGGTCGCAACAATGCCGTCATGCAATCGCAAGTGAAGCAATATAGCGACAAAGACTTAAAAGATATGGCTGCTTATATCGCATCTCTATCGAGCGATCTCATCGTAAAAAAATAGATCATCGTTTGATCGCAAAGGCCTCCACTTAAAACCTGGAGGCTTTTTATTTAGCAGCTTCCAAACCATGGGCGAGGTGAGTGCGCATCGCCTCTTTGGCAGCTATTGGATCGCGCTTGAGGAGCGCTTTTAAGATCTCACGGTGTTCACTTAAGGACTGCTGCAGACGCCCTGAGCGTGATAAAGAGTCCTTGCGTTGTAGTTTTAGAACCTTACGTAGATCATCAATCACGCTGGTCATCCAGGGATTTGCGGCAATCGAGATAATGCGCTCATGAAAGCGCACATTGATCTCGAAGAATAAATCGAGGTTGCGATCAGCCGCCGCCTTCTCAAGGCGTAGGTGCAGATCATCTAAGGCATTGAGATCACTTTCTTTTGCTTTGGTAGCAGCTTCTTTGGCGGCTTCTCCCTCAAGTAAGGAGAGAACCGTAAAAATTTGCTCCAGATCGCCACGATTGACTTCGGTGACATAAGCGCCACGGCGCAGTTTCATGGTGATGAGGCCCTCAGCAGCCAATACCTTAATGGCCTCGCGCATGGGGGTGCGGCTAATCCCAAACTCTTTGGCAAGGCTTTGTTCATCGATCCAAGCGCCAGGGGCTAGTTCATGAGCAAATATGCGGCTACGCAGCTGATCTGCCACCTCTTCATAGAGTGGGCGAGTTGAAAGTAATTTACTCATGATCTCTGTAAGTCATTGTTTATTCATGATTTCAATTCATTAAAATACATTTATGAATTTATAATTATGTATCCAATTCTATGGACAAAACCATAAAAGTCAAGGAAAATAATAAAAATATCAATGCACATTCATGCACATATGGGGCGCTTATGACGAAGAACGCATCACAACCCAGCGGGCAGTGGCCAACTGCAGCAGATCAATCTCTTGAGCAATGGCAAAAGGCAGCGAGTAAATCAGCGCCCAACGGCAACCCGGACGCCTTAGGCTGGGATACCCCCGACGGAATTCACCTCAAGGCGCTCTATACCCAACATGATCTTCATGGCTTGCCTTATGTGAACTCGCTTCCCGGATTTGAACCTTATCTGCGTGGGCCACAAGCGACGATGTACGCAGTGCGCCCATGGACGATTCGTCAATACGCGGGATTCTCAACGGCCGAAGAGTCCAATCGCTTCTATCGCAAAGCCCTCGAGGGCGGTGGCCAAGGGGTCTCGGTGGCATTTGACCTGGCAACCCACCGGGGCTACGACTCGGATCACCCGCGAGTGGTGGGTGATGTGGGTAAAGCAGGGGTCGCGATCGACTCAGTAGAAGACATGAAGATCCTGTTTGATGGCATCCCCTTGGACAAAGTCTCCGTATCGATGACCATGAACGGCGCGGTTTTACCGGTCTTGGCAGGTTATATCGTGGCGGGTGAAGAGCAAGGTGTGAAGCAAGAGCAATTGAGCGGCACGATTCAGAATGACATTCTCAAAGAGTTCATGGTGCGTAATACCTATATCTACCCACCCGGACCCTCGATGCGTATCGTCGGTGACATCATTGAGTACACCGCAAAGAATATGCCCAAGTTCAACTCGATCTCGATCTCGGGTTATCACATGCAAGAAGCTGGAGCGAATCAAGCCCTCGAGCTGGCATTCACACTGGCTGATGGCAAGGAGTACGTCAAGACTGCTTTGGCCAAGGGTCTCGATGTAGATGAGTTTGCTGGGCGTCTCTCGTTCTTCTTTGCCATTGGTATGAACTTCTATCTCGAGGTCGCCAAATTGCGCGCAGCACGAATGCTGTGGTGGCGCATCATGAAAGAGTTCAATCCCAAGAATCCAAAGTCATCTATGTTGCGCACCCACTGCCAAACCTCTGGCTGGTCGCTCACCGAGCAAGATCCCTATAACAATGTGGTGCGTACTACCATCGAAGCCATGGCTGCGGTCTTTGGCGGTACGCAATCGCTGCACACCAACTCATTTGATGAGGCAATTGCCTTGCCCTCGGAGATGTCCTCCCGAATTGCGCGCAATACCCAATTAATTTTGCAAGAAGAGACCCACATCACGAGCGTGGTTGATCCTTGGGCAGGATCGTTCATGATGGAGAGACTCACCCAAGAGATGGCCGATGCCGCCTGGGAAATTATTCTGGAAGTCGATCAGATGGGTGGCATGACCAAAGCTGTGGAAAGTGGTTGGGCTAAGTTAAAGATCGAAGCAGCTGCTGCCCAAAAGCAAGCCAAGATCGACTCTGGGTCGGATGTGATTGTCGGTGTCAATAAATACAAACTGCACGAGGAGAGCTTAGTTGATGTCTTAGTCATCGATAACGATATGGTTCGCAATAACCAAATCGCTCGCTTAAAGGACATCAAGGCCAAACGCAATCAAGCGCAGGTCGATCAAGCCTTGGCGGATCTGACAACAGCAGCCGAGAACAACACAGGTAATTTATTGGATTTAGCGATCAAAGCAATTCGTTTACGCGCAACGGTGGGCGAGGTGTCGGATGCTTTGGAGAAAGTCTATGGGCGCCACCGTGCCGATACACAAAAGGTGACCGGAGTGTACGCAGCTGCATACGATTCAGCCGAAGGATGGGAAAAACTCAAAGTGGAGATCGCTGAGTTTGCCAAAGAACATGGACGCCGTCCGCGGGTCATGATCGCGAAGCTTGGCCAGGATGGGCATGATCGGGGTGCCAAAGTGGTAGCCACTGCTTATGCCGATCTGGGCTTTGATGTCGATATGGGACCTTTGTTCCAAACGCCTGAAGAGTGCGCGCGCCAAGCGATTGAAAACGATGTGCATGCGTTGGGTATTTCTACCTTAGCAGCGGGTCATAAAACCTTAGTCCCAGCAATTGTGGCGGAACTCAAAAAACAAGGTGCCGATGACATCATTGTGTTTGTGGGTGGTGTCATTCCACGTCAGGATTACGAGTTTCTATATGAGGCGGGTGTCAAGGGCATCTATGGACCCGGTACGCCGATCCCCGCGTCCGCGAAAGACGTACTCGAGCAAATTCGGAATAACCTGCGTTAAGTCCTCTTTATGCCCAATGCCCCAAGCGATGAGCAGTTAGTGGCAGCCTTGCTCGGCAAGCCCTGTGCGGAGCAACGCCGAGCTCTGGCCAAAGCCATTACTTTGTTGGAGTCAACGCGACTCGATCATCGCACTCGCGCCGATCAATTACTCAACACGATCTTGCCGCATACCGGGCAATCCTTTCGTCTTGGAATCTCAGGAGTGCCTGGGGTAGGTAAATCCACCCTCATCGAGAACTTAGGTCTTTACTTAATTTCAAAAGGCCATCGGGTCGCTGTTCTTGCGATTGATCCATCCTCAAGTTTGTCCGGCGGATCGATCTTGGGGGATAAGACCCGCATGGAACTTCTCTCCGTCAATGAGAATGCCTTTATTCGTCCAAGCCCATCCTCTGGAACCTTAGGTGGTGTTGCTGAGCGCACTCGTGAGGTGATGCTCTTAGCGGAAGCTGCGGGTCATGACGTGGTGATCGTGGAGACCGTTGGGGTAGGGCAAAGCGAGATTGCGGTGGCTGGCATGACCGATCTCTTCATGTTGTTACAACTCCCCAATGCCGGCGACGATCTGCAAGCGATTAAAAAGGGGGTGATGGAGATCGCCGATCTCATCGTGATCAATAAAGCCGATCTCGATCCCAATGCGGCAACCCGTGCCCAAGCATTTATTACCAGCTCCTTGCGCTTAATGGGATTTCAGGGGAACCCAGACCACGCCGCTCATCATGCGGAGCAATGGCATCCCGTGGTGATGCAAATGAGCGCTTTACTCAATCAGGGCGTAGCGCAGTTATGGGATGAGATCACACGCTTTCGGTCCCTCGAAACGAAGAATGGTCATCTGCAGGCGCGCCGTCGTCAGCAAGCCACGGCTTGGATGTGGGAGCGCATCGATAGCGCGCTCAAAAGTAATTTTAAGAACCATCCCGGCGTACAGCAGTTATTACCCGAACTCAGTGCCGCCGTGAATGCGGGCACGATCGCACCCTCTGTGGCAGCGCGTCGCTTGCTCGACGCGATGCAAACACCCGATATTCAATAGGAGTTTCTATGCAAGACATTATTTCTCAATTGGAATCCAAGCGCGAGTTAGCACGTCTCGGTGGCGGTCAAAAACGCATTGCTGCTCAGCACGCCAAAGGCAAACTCACCGCACGCGAGCGGATCGAGTTGTTGCTTGACGAAGACTCCTTTGAGGAGTGGGATATGTTTGTGGAGCATCGCTGCACGGATTTTGGGATGGCCGATCAAACTGTACCGAGCGATGGCGTTGTCACTGGTTACGGCATGATTAATGGCCGCTTGGTGTTCGTATTCTCGCAAGACTTCACAGTTTTGGGCGGCTCTTTATCCGAAGCCCATGCCGAGAAAATCTGCAAGATTATGGATCAGGCCATGAAAGTGGGTGCACCCGTGATTGGACTGAATGACTCGGGTGGTGCGCGGATTCAGGAGGGGGTCGCCTCGCTCGGCGGTTATGCGGAGATCTTCCAGCGGAACGTATCTGCATCGGGTGTGATCCCGCAAATCTCTTTGATTATGGGTCCTTGCGCAGGTGGGGCCGTGTACTCACCCGCATTGACGGATTTCATCTTCATGGTGAAAGACACCTCGTACATGTTCGTCACTGGACCTGAGGTGGTAAAGACCGTGACCCACGAAGATGTCACCGCAGAAGATTTGGGTGGTGCGAACACCCATTCCACTGTATCCGGAGTCTGTGACTTGGCATTTAATAACGATGTTGAGGCGATCATGATGCTGCGCCGTTTCTACAGTTATCTACCGCTCTCGAATAAAGAAAAGGCCCCATTTCTGGGCGGTCTCGTTTGGTCGGATGAGCCTGATTACTCGCTCGATACATTGGTGCCCCTTAATCCCAATCAGCCGTATGACATGAAAGAGCTGATTCATAAGATTGTGGATGATGAAGACTTCTTTGAGTTGCAGCCCGACTATGCGAAGAACATCATCATTGGCTTTGCCCGCATTGGCGGTCAGACCGCGGGTATTGTTGCCAATCAACCGCTGGTACTCGCAGGGTGTCTGGATATCAAATCATCGATTAAAGCCGCGCGGTTTGTGCGCTTTTGTGATGCCTTCAATATCCCAGTGGTGACCTTGGTTGATGTGCCAGGCTTTATGCCAGGCACCGCTCAAGAGTACGGCGGCATTATTAAGCACGGTGCCAAGTTGCTCTATGCCTACGCCGATTGCACGGTTCCAAAGGTCACCTTAATTACCCGCAAAGCCTATGGCGGCGCCTACGATGTGATGGCATCCAAGCATTTAAGAGGTGATGTGAACTTTGCCTGGCCCTCGGCAGAAATTGCGGTGATGGGACCGAAGGGCGCTGTTGAAATTATTTTCCGCGAAGAAAAAAGTGATTCGCAAAAGATTGCCGAGCGTGAAGCGGAGTACAAAACGAAGTTTGCAAACCCCTTTGTGGCAGGACGGCGCGGCTATATTGATGATGTGATCATGCCCCATGAATCACGCAAGCGCATCGCACGATCACTCGCGATGTTGCAAGACAAGGATTTGCAAAATCCTCCCCGAAAGCACGGCAACATCCCTCTTTAATTTAATCGACTGACGAATCACTATGTTTAAGAAAATCTTAATTGCAAACCGCGGTGAAATTGCCTGCCGAGTGATGCTAACCGCTAAGCGGCTTGGGATACAAACCGTTGCGGTGTACTCCGAGGCAGATGCTGAGGCCCGTCATGTGCGCATTGCCGATGAGGCTGTTTGCATTGGACCGCCACCATCGCGCGAGTCCTACCTGCAAATAGATCGCATCATTGCGGCATGTAAAGAAACCGGTGCGCAAGCAGTGCATCCAGGTTACGGGTTTTTATCTGAGAACGAAGAGTTTGCCAAACGGGTTGAGGAAGAGGGCATTGTTTTCATTGGTCCCAAATACCAATCGATTGCTGCGATGGGCGACAAGATTGCCTCCAAGAAACTCGCCTTGGAGGCAAAGGTCAATACCATACCTGGTCACAATGCAGCCATTGATGACCCACAGGCTGCGGTAAAAATTGCGCAGGGTATTGGTTACCCCGTGATGATCAAAGCCTCTGCCGGCGGGGGCGGTAAGGGTCTGCGCGTTGCGTATAACGATCAAGAAACCGCCGAAGGCTTTGTGGCTTGCAAGAATGAAGCATTCAATAGTTTCGGAGATGATCGTGTTTTCATTGAGAAGTTTGTGGAAGAACCTCGGCATATTGAGATCCAGGTATTGGGCGATGCGCATGGAAATGTGGTGTATTTGTGGGAGCGTGAGTGCTCAATCCAGCGCCGCCATCAAAAAGTGATTGAAGAGGCACCATCCCCATTTTTGGATGACGCCACCCGTAAAGCCATGGGCGAACAAGCAGTGGCATTAGCTAAAGCCGTTCACTACCAATCAGCAGGTACTGTGGAGTTTGTGGTTGGCAAGGATAAATCGTTCTACTTCTTAGAAATGAACACCCGCTTGCAGGTTGAGCATCCGGTCACCGAATGCATCACAGGACTGGATCTCGTGGAGCAAATGATTCGGGTGGCTGCAGGCGAGAAGTTAGCCTTTACCCAAAACCAAATCCCACGTAAAGGCTGGGCCATGGAGTGCCGCATCAATGCCGAGGACCCATTACGTAACTTCTTGCCATCGACCGGTCGCTTGGTGAAGTATCAGCCTCCGGCATCCAAAGATGGGGTCCGAGTGGATACGGGTGTGTATGAGGGTGGTGAGATCCCAATGTATTACGACTCCATGATTGCAAAACTCATTACACATGGTGCCAACCGCGAGGAGGCCATGAGCAAAATGCGCGGGGCGCTCAATGAGTTTGTGATTCGGGGGATTCATTCAAACATTCAATTCCAATCGGCTTTATTACAACACCCACGCTTTCTCTCGGGACAGTTCAATACTGGATTCATTGCTGAGGAGTTCCCCAAGGGCTTTTTAAAAGGATCGGTCGAGCCGAGTGACCCTAGTCGTTTACCAGCCCTCGCAAGTTTTGTGCACCGTCGCTATTTGGAGCGCGCCAAATTGCTTGAAGGGCAGCTCTTGGGCCACGAAATGAAGATCACCCAAGAGTTTGTCGTGATGCATGGTGAGAGCTCCTACAACACCAAGATTGAGCAGCGTGATCACGGTTACCAAATATCCGTCAAAGCCAATCAGGGCAAGCACACAATCACGGATTATTTTCTAGAGAGTGATTGGCAACCGGGCTCGATTCGCTTGGCATATCGCTTAAACGATGGACCCATGGCATGCGCGCAAGTGGAGCGTCCAGGTTTGGGCTATGTGTTGATGCAAGACGGTGTGCATTTTGACTGCGTGGTCTTAAGTCCCTTTGGGGCAGAGTTGCAACGCCGTATGCCATACAAGGCGCCTCCTGACACTTCAAAGTTATTGCTATCGCCCATGCCTGGTCTCTTAACGAAGTTGCATGTGGCTAAAGGGGAGAAGGTCACCGCGGGTCAAAAGCTCGTTGTGATTGAGGCCATGAAAATGGAAAACACCTTGTTTGCCGCACAAGATGGCATCGTGGCAGATATCTGCGCTAGTGAAGGATCGAGTCTAGCAGTTGATCAAATCATTATTCAGTTTGCGAAGTAATCACCATGAGTCGACCATTCAAAATTCTGGGCGTTCAGCAAATTGCCATTGGTGGCACTGACAAGCAAAAACTGAAAGCCTTGTGGGTGGATCTCTTTGGACTGCAATACAAAGACACCTTCGTATCTGAGCGCGAGAACGTCGATGAGGATATTTGTGCCATCGGTCATGGCCCCCACGAAGTTGAAATTGATTTGATGCAACCATTTGATATCGAGAAAAAGCCAGCAGTGCATCAAACGCCTCTCAATCATATTGGCCTGTGGGTCGATGATTTACCAAAAGCAGTGGAGTGGTTAACGCAACAAGGACTGCGCTTTGCCCCTGGCGGTATCCGCAAAGGAGCGGCTGGCCATGACATTATTTTTGTTCATCCCAAAGCCAATGAAGAATTTATGTTTTCAGGAGAGGGGGTCTTGATTGAGTTAGTTCAAGCGCCACCCGATGTGATTGCTGCATTGGCATAAGCCCCAATTTGTGTGCAGTGCAACAAATCAGGCATAATAGTTATTAATTTGTCATTTAATCCTTAAAACCGATTAGGAGTATTCATGTCTGGCGCCCCAACCATCGAATCCAGTGGCATTGAGCTCAAAGCTAAACTCAATCCGGATTTCGCAACCGTTGTTTCCCCTGAAGCCCTGGAATTTGTTGCTAAATTGCATCGTGCCTTCGAGCCACGCCGTCAGGAACTCCTCAAGAAACGGGTTGAGCTAGCAAAAAAATTAGACGCTGGCCAAAAGCTGGATTTCTTGCCAGAAACGAAATCGATTCGTGAGGGCGATTGGAAAATTGCTCCAGTACCCAAAGCACTGGAAACTCGCCGCGTAGAGCTTACTGGTCCCGTTGACGCCAAGATGGTGATTAATGCGCTGAACTCTGGTGCCGATTCATACATGGCGGACTTTGAGGATTCCAATAGTCCCTACTGGGAAAACATCGTCCAAGGACACGTTAATTTAAAGAAAGCTGCGCGCCGCGATATCGAGCTTAATCTCTTTGGTAAGGAATATAAGCTCAATGAGAAAACTGCAACGCTAATTGTTCGTCCTCGCGGTTGGCATCTTGATGAGAAACATGTCTTGGTTGATGGT
Source organism: Polynucleobacter sp. HIN5 (assembly GCF_030297555.1). Taxonomy (NCBI): domain Bacteria; kingdom Pseudomonadati; phylum Pseudomonadota; class Betaproteobacteria; order Burkholderiales; family Burkholderiaceae; genus Polynucleobacter; species Polynucleobacter sp. HIN5. Next base: position 842,023 of record NZ_AP028136.1, read on the forward strand.
CAGCGCGTATCAGGTGGCATTTTTGACTTTGCTATCTTTACTTTTAATAGCGGCAAGTATTTAGAAGCGAGAGGCTTGGGCCCATTTTTCTATTTGCCTAAGATCGAAAGCCATCTTGAAGCGCGTTTGTGGAATGATATTTTCACTATGGCTGAGAAAGAGCTGGGCATGAAGCACGGCAGCATCAAAGCGACAGTATTGGTAGAGACCATTAACGCAACTTTTGAGATGGACGAGATCCTCTATGAGTTGCGCGATCATAGTTCGGGATTAAACGCCGGTCGCTGGGATTACATCTTCTCCGCGATTAAGAAATTCAAGCTCGATAAAAACTTCTGCTTGGCCGATCGTGTGAAGGTGACCATGACCTCACCTTTTATGCGCTCCTATGCACTCTTTTTATTAAAGACCTGCCATAAGCGCGGTGCGCCAGCAATGGGCGGTATGAGCGCCTTCATCCCAATTAAGAACGATCCTGAGAAGAATGCCATCGCGCTCGCAGCCGTGTCGACCGATAAACGTCGCGAGGCAACCGATGGCTACGATGGTAGTTGGGTTGCCCATCCAGGCTTGGTTGAGCTGTGTATGAATGAGTTCAAAGCAGTATTGGGTGATAAGCCCAATCAATTTGATCGTCAACGCGAGGATGTTCAAGTCACCGCTGCGGACCTACTCAACTTTGCTCCAGAAGGACCCATCACAGAAGCGGGATTGCGTTACAACATTAACGTGGGTATTCATTACATGGGTGCATGGCTGGCTGGTAATGGGTGCGTACCCATCCATAATTTGATGGAAGACGCCGCTACCGCTGAGATTAGCCGCTCGCAAGTATGGCAGTGGATTCGGTCACCCAAAGGGGTTCTCGATGACGGTCGCAAAGTAACCCTTGAGTTGGTTCGCCAACTAATTAGTGAAGAGTTAAAAAAGGTCAAGGATTCAGGTGCCGTTGGACAGTTTGACCGGTCTGCCAAGATCTTTGAGGACTTAGTTGCCAATGATCATTTCGTAGAGTTCTTAACCCTGCCGCTGTACGAAGAATTCTAAATTTAGGACGCTAGGCATGCGCATCTTGGCCATCGACACTTCGACCTCGTGGTGTTCGGTGGCCTTGTGTTTTGATGACAAGCCGATTGTGCATCGGCATGAGCTACTCGGATCAAAAGCCAGTCAATATCTCTTGCCATGGTGCAGTGAGCTACTTCAACAGGTTGGTGCGGGTTTTAAAGATCTTGATGCGCTCGCGGTGGGAGTCGGGCCCGGCGCATTCACAGGAGTGCGCCTCTCGGTTGCGGTTGCCCAAGGACTATCTGTAGGCGGGCAATTGCCAGTGATCCCAGTGACCAGTCTTGATGCCATGGCATCGCAGTTTGTACAACACCATCAAATCCCTCAATACACGACATTCACCATTGCTCTGGATGCCCGCATGGGCGAAGTGTATTGGGCTCGCTATCAGCAAGATACCTCACAAGCTAAACCGATCAGCCCAATCCAACTGACGGTTCCAGAGGCGATTGAGGATAACAATCAGGATTTGATAGCTGGGAATGCCCTTGCCGAGTATGCCGATGATTTCAAGAATCATTTTGTGGATCGACAGAGTGATGCGCAGTTAGTACCCAACGCACTTGGTATCTTGGGTCTCGCGCAATTGCGTTATCAGGCCGGCCAAACGATTCCGGTTGAACAGCTTGAACCCCTCTATATTCGTAATAAAGTTGCTCTCACTACCCAAGAACGTCACGATGCAGCAAGCCGCACCCCAACCGGTCATTTGCTTGGCTGAGCTAGTTCTGGAGCTGATGACCGAATCCGATCTGGATGCGGTCATGGCAATGGAAGCAATTTCGCATCAGCACCCATGGTCGCGCAAAAACTTTAGTGATTCGATCGAAGCGGGCCATTGGGCGTATTGCCTGCGTGAGGTGAGCGATCCCAGTAAACGAATATGGGCCTACTGCATTTTGCTCCCAGCGGTCGATGATCTGCACCTGCTGAACATTACGGTGGATACCGATCTACGCGGTCAGGGCGTGGGGATGCGCCTCATGGGAGCTATCCAAGCGATTGCATCAAATTTATCAATCCCGCGCATCTTGCTTGAGGTTCGTCCAAGCAATGAGGCGGCGATCGCTCTATATGAGAGGGCGGGGTATGAGAAGTTAGCACGGCGCAAAGCGTATTACCCAGTAGAATCTTCCTCTGGAATTCGCGAAGACGCGATTGTGATGGTAAAAAATATCGACTGCTCAGTAAAACCTTATGCACATTGATGATCGCTTACGCTACTTGAAAGAGATGGGTATTACCGAGTGGTCCTTGCGTTCTGCTGCACAAGACTTAGCGCCCAGCGTCACTCCAAGCGCAGAAGCCCATCAAGTTATCTCCAACCAAGAGCCCAAGGTGTATTGGTTGTTTTATGGTCAAGCACCCGGTGGTGATCAAGAGCGCTTATTTCAGAACATCATTTTGGCTCTCGGGCTCTTACCCAAAGAATGGGAATGGCGCTCTCTAAGCAATACGCAAGCACCGAATACGCAGCTACCATGCGTCGCCTTTGCCTTTGGTGAGCCAGCAGCGCAGGCGTTAAGTGGTGAGCAAGAGCCGCTAAGCCAGCTGCGCGACGTCGTGCTTGAGATTGTCGGTCAAGATATCCCCTTGATTGCAAGCTTTGATCTGGCGCACTGCCTAAGCCGGCCAAAAGATAAAGCCTTACTCTGGCAAGACCTATTGCTAGCTCGCTCCGTATTGCAATCCCTCTAATTAGTGCTTGGCTTCACCAATCAGATGCAGTGAGTCATACTCGGCTTGATTGGCTTGATGTTTCTTAATCACCAGCCACATGGTGAGTGCAACTGCTAAGCCAAATCCCGTAATCACAATCGGAACAGGCACATCCAGCCAAATTAGGAGCGCATACAGCATCAGCATCATGAGCACCGAGAGGTTCTCATTGAAGTTCTGAACCGCAATGGAGTGGCCCGCAGACAGTAAGACGTGGCCACGGTGTTGCAAAAGGGCGTTCATGGGAACAACGAAGTAACCTGCCAACCAGCCTACGGTGATCAGTAGGACATAGGCAGGTAGGAGATTAAAGTTAACTTCTAAGACACCAATCTTAAAGAGCACGATCGATGGAATGTATTCAATATGGTAGATCGCCATGATGCATACCAGTAGGCCCATCACGACGCCATACGGTAGAACATTTAAAGCAGACTTTAATGGAATGCGCGATGCCGCCCAAACTGCACCGCCGGCGACGCCAATGGCTGAAATCGCTTGCAAGATGGCCCCTTGTGAGAGGTTCATATTCAGCGCGGTCTCAGCCCACTTCAGCACAATGAACTGCAAGGTTGCGCCTGCGCCCCAGAATAGGGTGGTGACTGCTAAAGAGATTTGGCCCAAGCGATCACGCCACAAAATATGAAAACCGACAAAGAAATCCTTGGTCAATTGAATGGGGTCTAGGCGCTGCTCAGGGTAGCGTGCCCCGGTATCCGGAATGCGCAGATTAAAGAGTGCCGCAATCAAGTAAATAAACATAATGATTGAGATGGCGGACTCCGCAGGACTATCCACCCCGGTCGTAACCATCGGCAAGTCAAAACTCATGAGCGTGGTAGATACCTTGCTGCTAATTAACACGCCACCCAATACCGTGCCAGCAATGATGGAGCCCACGGTTAGGCCTTCGATCCAGCCGTTTGCCGCCACCAACTTTTCAGGGGGAAGTAGTTCGGTCAAGATGCCATATTTCGCTGGTGAGTAGGCAGCTGCTCCAAGACCCACGATGGCGTACGAAGCCAATGGATGGGCGCCCAAGAGCATGGCGGCACACCCAATAATTTTGATGGTGTTGGTGATGAACATCACTTGCCCTTTGGGCCTGGAATCAGCAAAGGCCGCAACAAAGGCGGCCAACAACACATACGAGAGCACAAAGAAAAGTTTGAGAAGCGGAGTCATCCACGCTGGGGCAGCGAGCTGGGCTAAGAGGGCAATGGCCGCAATTAGCAGGGCGTTATCGGCGAGCGACGAAAAAAATTGCGCCGCCATAATGGTGTAAAAACCTGGTTTCATTCGTACAATTGCTTCATTTACTAGATTAAAGCATGAAAGGGGAGATTTCTGGAGCGCCCAATTCTGGCAACAATTAACTCTGCTGCATTAGGCCACAATTTAAGGCGGGTTAGGGAACTGGTTGGTAATTCTCGCATATGGTCTGTGGTTAAAGCTCGCGCCTATGGTCATAGTCTAAGGGCGGCGTTGGCAGGACTCTCGCAGACCGATGGCTTTGCAATCTTGGATTTGGATGACGCCCGTTGGTTGCGAGCTCAGGGTTGGACCAAGCGCATTTTGCTGCTCGAAGGCCTCTTTCAGGAAAGTGATATCCCGTCGGTGATCGAGTTGGATTGCGATGTGGTGGTCCACAGCCCCAATCAAGTGACTTGGCTTGAAAAGCAAGCCCATCCCGTCACCATCTTTCTCAAACTCAACTCTGGAATGAATCGTCTTGGATTTCGACCCGAGGCGTATCGATTAGCCTACCATCGGCTCCATGCCGCTGGGCACCGCATGAACCACATGACCCATTTTGCGAACGCCGATTACGTCGATCGCGAGCCGTCGGTGGGCGCCCAAATGGAGTGCTTTACCAAGACGATTGATGGCTTGGCGGGTGAGACCTCGCTTGCGAACTCAGCAGCAGTTTTATGGCATCGCAATGCCTTAGGCGATTGGGTCCGTCCAGGGATTATGTTGCATGGGATTTCTCCATCGGGTCAGTTTGCAGATATTGCCCACGCCAATTTGCAAGCGGTGATGACCTTATCAAGCTCCATCATTGCGATTCAAGACTTAGAACCCGGCGACGCCGTGGGCTATGGATCCCGATATCGGGTAACTCAACCCATGCGAATTGGAGTGATCGCGTGTGGCTATGCGGATGGCTATCCCCGTCATGCAAAAGATGGCACCCCGGTCTGGGTTTATGGGAACGATCCCAGTCAATCCCGAATTTGCCCGATTGCAGGTCAGGTCTCTATGGATATGTTGACGATTGATCTTACGCATGCGCCATGGGCAACCGTCGGTACCAAAGTAGAACTATGGGGCAAAAACCTACCCGTCGATGATGTGGCAGGGCATGCCCAAACGATTGGTTACGAACTGGTGTGCGCGATTGCGCCTCGGGTACCTGTTGAAATTATTTAGTGACCCAGAACTGCCACCACTGGCGTTCTTTCTGAACGCGTTTGCCGGTCTTAAAGATCTGGCTATCAGGGAAATTAAGCTTAAAGACCCGCATGGCATCAGAACTTAAGTCATACATACCTAAGGCTTGATAGGACTGAACCAAAATGTAGAGCGCCTCCTCGACCGCTGGCGCACGATCGTAATCTCGAATCACGAGCTGCGCACGGTTGGCAGCAGCCAGGTAGGCTCCGCGATCATAGTAATAGCGCGCTACAATCACATCAGCCTCGGCTAAGGAGTTGACGATGTAGCGCATGCGATCGAGCGAGTCAGGAGCATATTTACTATTAGGAAAGCGCTCAACCACTACCTTGAAGGATTCAAAGGCCTCTTTGGCTGCCTTGGGATCACGTTCACTTAGATCTTGCCCCGTGAACTTTCCCATAAAGCCTAAATCGTCATTAAAGGTGATGAGGCCCTTGAGGTAATACGCGTAATCTAAATTAGGATTGCCTTGATGCAATTTAATAAAGCGATCGATTTGTACTAGAGCTTGAGCAGGCTCTTGGGCTTTCCAAAAGCAATACGCAGAATTAATTTGCGCTTGTTGGGAGTAGGGACCAAATGGAAAGCGTGCCTCGAGTTTCTCAAAGTACTGACCGCACTTATCAAAATCACTCTCATTCATTTTGTCGCGCGCCTCGGTATACAACTTTGCCTCGGACCACCCCAAAGTTTCATCAGTGCTGGTATTGGCGCATGACGTGAGAAGCATGACAGAAGAAACTAGCGAAGCAAGAACAACAAGCCTTAAACTAGCACGATGGTGCCCCATAGGGGGAATTGATAACACAATAAGGTCCTTCCAGCGTGGCATTGCCGCAAACTCCTGATCCGAATCCCTCTGATTATATCGATGATGAGGATTTCATTGCGCTTGAGATCCCAGATGCATGGGCGGGTGAGCGTTTGGATAAAGTCTTAGCCCATTTTTTAACCGACTACTCGCGCAATCGGATACAGGCATGGGCCAATCAGGGGGCGGTCCTGGTCGACGGCAAGGTTGTCAAGTCTCGCCAGATTCTGCGGGGCGGTGAAGCGATTCGGGTCTTTCCGCAAGAGATGCCAGAGCAACATGCATTTGAGCCAGAAGATATTCCCCTCAATTGCATCTATGAAGACGATCATCTATTAGTCTTTAATAAAGCGGCTGGGATGGTGATGCATCCGGCGGCTGGTAATTGGACCGGAACCGTTCTTAACGGCCTACTGTTTCACTACCCCGAGCTCGCTCAGTTGCCACGTGCCGGGATTGTGCATCGACTCGATAAAGACACCTCAGGACTCTTTGTGGTGGCCCGAACGGCATTGGCCCAAACCGCCTTGGTGCGACTCTTGCAAGATCATTTGGTTGAGCGGCGCTATCTGGCCTGGGTGTGGGGTGATACCCCATTACACGGTACGATCAATGCTGCCTTAGCACGTGACCCACGCGATCGACTCAAGATTGCCGTAGTGCCTGCGGATTCTAAAGTGGCCAATGCCAAAGCAGCGCGCACCCATTACAAGCGCTTGGCCCTCGGTACCTACCAACAGAGTAAGGTCTCATTGTTGGAGTGTCGCTTAGAGACCGGTCGAACCCATCAAATTCGTGTTCATCTTGAGTCCTTGTCTTATCCATTATTGGGTGATCCGGTGTATCGCAAACGAATCCCAGCGGCTGCGAGTCAATTGTTCTTAAAGCGCCAAGCCCTCCATGCCTTCGCGTTAGAGTTCGTACATCCCAACACACACGAACCGATGCAATGGTTTGCAGAAATTCCAGATGATCTCTTGGAGCTGCACGCACAAGTGCATATGGATCTTGCCGATCTTCCCAAACCATTTCATGAGCCTTCCTCATGAGCCCGCTTCGTATTCTCAGACCCGATTGGTCGGCACCTGCCAATGTGCATGCCTTTACAACCACACGGCAAAGTGGCTTTAGTCAAGCGCCATACGATCTATTCAATTTAGGGGCATTTGCTGGCGAGGATCTAAAAATCGTGCAACAAAATCGGGCCTTGCTCAACGCTTTATTACCGCAAGCACCATTTTGGATTAAGCAAGTGCATGGTACCGATGTGGTCTTAGCAAAAGGTATTCACGAGGGCATCGGCGACTCCATCATTGAAGCCGATGCAAGTGTGACGACCGATCCGCAAACCGTGTTGAGCATCTTGGCAGCCGACTGCATGCCAGTGCTCTTCACCAATCGATCAGGAACAGCAGTCGCTGCAGCGCATGCTGGTTGGCGTGGACTATGTGCCGGCGTTCTGGAAAATACGGTAGTCAAACTTCTGAAGGAGTCCTCAAGTACTGCATCCGATGTACTTGCATGGATTGGTCCGAGTATCTCGGCCGCGCATTACGAAGTGGGCGCTGAAGTGCGTGCTGCGTTTATGAAGTCAGCAGTGCAATTTAAGTATCCACTCGACGATGCATGTTTTATTCCCAACCGCACATCCTGTTCTGAGAAGTATTGGGCCGATCTGCCACGAATCGCCAAATCCCGACTACAAGCTTTGGGTATTGGCGCGATCTATGGCGGCGATTTATGCACTTTCAGTGACCCTGAGCTTTTTTATTCCTACCGCCGTGAAACCCCCACGGGACGCTTTGCCAGCTTGATTTGGTTCAATCCGAAGCTCTAGCAATCAGGGTAATTGCCGGATCCTTGCCCAGCAATCCTGATAAATGCTAGGGTTAGTGCTTATAACCCTAGCGTCATAATCACCTGAGAATAGAGACGTACTGTTTAGTTTGATTGACACTTTTAAGAAAATCACCATCATCATGAATTTGGGTAATTCACCAAGCTTGGCTCCGCAATACATGGCCATGATTCCCCCGGATAAGCTCTCTGAAATTCAAACGAAGTATCTGGAAGACCTGGGTAAATTGGGCAAAGATCCCAATGCCTTGGAGCTTAAAGACCGACGCTTTATGGGTGAAGCTTGGCAAAACCCTTGGAGCAAAGCACTGGTCTCCACCTATTTATTGAATGCACGTTATCTCAATGAGCTCGTGCAAGCGGTGCAGACCGATACCAAAACCCGACAGCGCATTGAGTTTGCCACCAATCAAATGATCGATGCCTTATCGCCCGCGAACTTCTTAGCAACGAATCCAGAGGCACTGGAGACCATCCTGAAGACCCAGGGCCAATCGATTCAAAAAGGCATCCTCAACTTATTGGGCGATCTTGGCAAAGGAAAAGTGAGCCAAACCGATGAGAGTGGTTTTGAGGTCGGTAAAAATTTGGCGCAGACCGAAGGCGCGGTGGTATTTCGGAACGCGCTATTTGAACTAATTCAGTACAAGCCACTGACCGACCAGGTCTATGAACGACCATTCTTAATGGTTCCACCGTGCATTAATAAATACTACATTCTGGATTTGCAACCCGACAACTCCGTGGTGCGGTATATGGTGAGCCAAGGGCATACGGTGTTCTTGGTCTCCTGGAAAAATCCAGACACCAGCATGAATCGCATCACCTGGGAAGACTATGTGGGTACTGGCGTGCTCGAAGCAATTCGGGTTACACAGGAAATCAGTCAGCAAGACAAAATCAATATCTTGGGCTTCTGTGTGGGCGGCACCTTAGTGAGCACCGCACTCGCAGTGCTGGCTGCACGCAAACAGGATGCCATCGAAAGCTTGACACTGCTCACCACCTTATTGGATTTCACGGACACGGGAATCCTGGATGTCTTCATCGATGAGTCCTTGGTTAACCTGCGGGAGAAATCCATCGGCGGCGCCGAAGGGCGCTATGGCCTCTTATCCGGTTTGGAGTTAGCGAATACCTTCTCGTTCTTGCGGCCTAACGAGTTGGTGTGGAACTACGTGGTCGATAACTATCTCAAGGGCAACTCACCACCGCCATTTGATTTGCTCTACTGGAATGGGGACTCCACCAATTTACCTGGCCCGATGTATTGCTGGTATCTACGCCATACTTACTTGCAAAATGATCTAGCCAAACCGGGCAAGCTCAAGGTCTGTGGAGAGAAGATTGATCTAAGTAAGATCAAGGTCCCTGCTTACATCTACGCATCCCGCGATGATCATATCGTGCCGTGGCACTCCGGTTATCAGAGTACTCAAATTTTGAAGGGGCCGATTCGGTTTGTGATGGGAGCCTCGGGTCATATTGCGGGTGTAATTAATCCTCCGCATAAGAAAAAACGCAATTATTGGACTAATTCTGATTTACCAAAAACCGCGGATGCTTGGCTCAAAGGCGCCAAGGAAGTGCCGGGTAGTTGGTGGCCCGACTTTACCGAATGGCTCGCTCAATATGGTGGTAAACAGATTCCTGCACCGAAAAATTATGGGCATGGCAAGTACAAAAAATTGGTTGCAGCACCTGGCACCTACGTCAAAGAAAAGGCGCAAAAGGTTTAATCGATTGATCTGAATACAAGGAGAAGATGATGGCACAACGGATTGCATATGTAACGGGTGGTATGGGCGGAATTGGCACGGCGATTTGCCAGCGCCTATCCAAAGGTGGCTTTAAGGTGATCGCCGGCTGTGGCCCAAACTCCCCCCGTAAGGATCGCTGGATTGGTGAGCAAAAGGCCCTAGGTTATGAGTTCATTGCGTCTGAGGGTAATGTATCCGATTGGGAGAGTACCAAAGCGGCCTTTGAGAAGGTGAGAGCTGAGGTCGGTCGCGTTGATGTCTTAGTAAACAACGCCGGCATCACCCGGGATAGCGTGTTTCGGAAGATGACCCCCGAGGATTGGAAGGCTGTGATCGATACGAACCTGAACTCACTTTTTAATGTCACCAAACAAGTGATTGATGGCATGATCGATAACGGCTGGGGCCGGATTATTAATATCTCCTCGGTCAACGGTCAAAAAGGTCAGTTTGGTCAAACCAACTATTCCACTGCCAAGGCAGGCTTGCATGGCTTTACCATGGCGCTCGCCCAAGAGGTTGCCAGCAAGGGCGTGACCGTGAATACCGTCTCCCCAGGCTATATCGCGACCGATATGGTCAAAGCGATCCGTGAGGACGTGCTTGAAAAGATTGTCGGTACTATCCCAGTCAAGCGCCTGGGAACCCCCGATGAGATTGCCTCAATCTGCGCCTGGATTGCCTCTGATGATGGCGCCTTCTCAACCGGTGCCGACTTCTCAGTCAATGGGGGGATCCATACAGGCTAAACTAAAGGGAAATTCTGCATTGCAACAACGAGCAAGGGAATAACCATGGCTACACGAACAAAACGGGTTGGCGACGAACGCCTGATTAAAAAGTATCCCAATCGGCGTCTCTACGATACCCAGACCAGTACCTATGTAACCCTCGCTGACATTAAACAGTTGGTGATGGCGTCCGAGAGTTTTAAGGTTCTGGATGCCAAAACCGATGAGGATCTGACCCGCAGCATTCTTTTGCAGATCATCCTTGAAGAAGAGGCCTGCGGGGTGCCGATTTTCACGACTCAGATGCTCCAGCAAATGATCCGTTTTTATGGTCACTCGATGCAAGGTTTAATGGGTAGCCATTTGGAGCGCACCATGCAATCTTTCATGGATATGCAGCAAAAGTTATCGGAGCAATCCAAGTCAATGACCGGTGGTGGCACGGAAGCCTGGACCCAAATGATGAACTTGCAAAACCCCTTTATGCAAAATCTGATGACCAGCTATATGGATCAGAGCAAGGACTTATTCCTAAAAATGCAGGAACAAATGCAAGGCTCAAACCAACTCTTTACAGGCTTCCCATTCAAGGGCAAATCCGACACATCGAATTCCAACTCTTAAGCGCAGGGCTTAGAGACTCTCATTTCATTATTTCAAGATCGGGCATTATTCGTGGTTGCAAAAGTAGGATTTGTTTCATTGGGGTGCCCCAAGGCATTGGTGGATTCTGAACTGATCTTGACCCAATTAAGTGCTGAGGGGTATGAGACCGCAAAAGACTATGCAGGAGCCGATCTCGTCATTGTGAACACCTGCGGCTTTATTGATTCGGCTGTCGAGGAAAGTTTATCGGCGATCGGTGAAGCGCTCACTGAAAACGGCAAGGTGATCGTGACCGGTTGCCTAGGTGCCAAGAAAAATGCCGATGGCAGTGATCTCATCACCAGCATTCATCCTAAAGTGCTCGCGGTGACGGGGCCACACGCAACCGCGGAAGTCTTGCAAGCCGTGCACACTCATTTACCTAAACCGCATGATCCGTTTATGGATCTCGTGCCCCCAGCGGGTATCAAACTGACGCCAAAGCATTACGCCTATCTCAAAATCTCAGAGGGTTGTAATCATCGGTGTAGCTTTTGCATTATTCCCAGTATGCGAGGTGATCTAGTCTCACGCCCCATCGGCGATGTATTGCAAGAAGCCCAAAAACTTTTTGAGTCAGGAGTCAAAGAGCTCTTGGTGGTTTCGCAGGATACCAGTGCCTATGGCGTTGATATTCAGTACCGCACCGGCTTTTGGGATGGTAAGCCGATCAAGACACGCTTGTACGATTTGGCACTTGCACTGCATGAACTTGCGCTAAGGCATCAAGCCTGGGTGCGCATGCACTATGTCTATCCCTATCCCCATGTGGATCAGATTTTGCCGATCATGGCGAAATTCAAGGATGAGGGATTTGGGCTCTTGCCGTATTTGGATATTCCGTTTCAGCATGCACACCCGGACGTCCTCAAGCGCATGAAGCGACCTGCGAGCGGAGAAAAAAATCTCGATCGTATTGCTGCATGGCGAGCGATTTGCCCAGATCTTGTGATTCGTAGTACGTTTATTGCCGGATTTCCTGGCGAAACCGAAGATGAGTTTTCAGCCTTACTGCAATTTATGGAAGAGGCGCAAATCGATCGAGCCGGGTGCTTTGCCTATTCACCGGTAGAAGGCGCTACTGCGAATGCGCTCGACCACCCCGTGCCTGAGTCCCTTCGTGAGGAGCGACGCTCCCGCTTCATGGCCCTTGCCGAGGAACAATCGAGCCGGCGCTTACGTCGATTAGTCGACCAACGCATTCGGGTATTAGTTGACCATGTAACCCCTGAGGGCGGAATCGGTCGGAGTGCCGCCGATGCCCCAGAAATTGATGGGATTGTAAAAATCTTGCCACCCAGTAAGCCTTCCAAGCGCTACCGGGTTGGGGAGTTCGTGAGGGCTACGGTCCTAGAAACTCAAGGACATGATCTGATTGTAGAAGTCTAGATAATTCGTAATGAATGAGTAATACTTGGGTAGATAATTGAAAGTATCGGTTAATTGGCTAATTTGCAAAGAGGGGAAAAATGATGAGTCGTGATGTCGTGGTTTTAAGTGCAGCGCGTTCTGCAATTGGAAGTTATGGTGGCAGTCTCAGTGGCATGGAGCCATCGGAGTTGGCTGGCGTGGTGATGAAAGAGGCGGTTGCCCGATCTGGCGCGGATCCTACCAAGATTAACTACGTAACGGTCGGCAATACCATGCCAACCGATTCACGCTATGCCTATGTGGCTCGTGTGGCGGCGATTCAAGCGGGACTGCCGATGGACTCCGTTGCCATGGCCGTTAATCGTCTGTGCAGTTCTGGATTACAAGCAATTGTGACTACCGCGCAGGGCATCATGCTCAACGACTATGACTATGGTGTGGGCGGCGGTGTGGAAGTGATGTCGCGCGCGATGTACGGAGCCACAGCGATGCGTAATGGAGCGCGCATGGGTGATACGAAGATGATTGACCTCATGGTTGCTGTACTCACCGACCCCTTTGGTGTTGGCCACATGGGCATCACGGCAGAGAACTTGGCTGAGAAATGGAAGATCACGCGCGAAGATCAAGATGCCTTTGCAGTGGAGTCGCATCGCCGTGCTGCTGCTGCGATCAAAGAAGGCCGCTTTAAATCCCAAATCGTACCGATTACATTAAAAACCCGAAAGGGCGATGTGGTGTTTGATACCGATGAGCATTGCAAACCGGATACCACCATGGAGACCTTAGGAAAAATGAAGCCCGCCTTCAAAAAAGAGGGTGGCACAGTGACCGCAGGAAATGCATCGGGTGTGAACGATGGTGCTGCCTTCATGGTTTTAGCAGCGGCTGATGTGGCTGCCAAAGCTGGACAAAAACCGATTGCGCGTTTGGTCTCTTATGCGGTTGCAGGAGTACCAAATCACATCATGGGTGAGGGCCCAATCCCCGCAACCAAGATTGCCTTGCAGCGTGCTGGATTAACGCTTGACAAGATGGATGTGATTGAATCTAATGAGGCCTTTGCTGCTCAAGCGATTGCGGTGACCAAAGGGTTGGGCTTGGATCCAGCCAAGACCAATGTGAACGGTGGTGCAGTTGCTCTTGGCCATCCAGTGGGTTGCACCGGCGCTGCGATTGCCACTAAAGCCATTTATGAATTACATCGCACCAATGGTAAATACTGCTTAGTCACCATGTGTATTGGTGGTGGTCAAGGCATTGCCGCGGTATTTGAGCGACTCTAAGCCTTAGAGCAGTTCGAGGACTGCATCCAAGCCGACGTTGTCTAAAGCGACGTCGGCTTTTTCTTTAACAATCGCCTTGGCGCGATAGGCGACACTTAAACCGCAGTCGGCCATCATGAGTAGATCATTCGCACCATCACCAATCACAATTGCTGCGCGCTTATCAAGATCAAAGCGTCCACATGCGGCTTCCACGAATCGATTCTTGGCAACACCATCCACAATATCGCCCAAGACCTTACCAGTGAGCCGATCATTCACAATCTCTAATTGATTGGAGTGGGTCTCGCACAAAGCTAGGCGTTCTTGCATGCGTTCTGTAAAGAATGTGAAGCCACCCGAAACCAGTAGGGTGTGCATATCACGCTCATGTGCTCCACTGATTAAGAGCTCTGCCCCGGGATTGAGTTGCAAGCGTTCCTCATAGACCGAATGCAATGCGGTAATGGGCGTACCCTCTAACAGGGCAACACGGCGACGCAAGCTCTCTGCAAAGTTTGGGATCTCACCGCGCATCGTAGCTGCAGTAATTTCTGCGACCGCTGCTTTCTTGCCAGTAAAGTCAGCAATTTCATCAACGCACTCAATATTGATTAAGGTTGAGTCCATGTCCATGGCTAAGACCTTCATTGCCTTGGAATCAAAACCGGCTGGCAGAATGGCGAGATCGCAAACACGTTCTGCGCAATACTGGCGTAGACCATTGCGCTCAAATGCTTCAATCTCACGTGCTAACAAGAATCGCCCAGCAGTATTCTGAAAACCGATCCCCAAGGTTTGCATGGCACGCTCTAGACCCGAGATCAATTGGGGATCGGCCGCTTTTGATCCTAAGATCTGCAAACTAGGGAATGGATGGGATGATGAAGACATCATGAATCAATTATGCCTAAGCGATCCATGAGAGCGCAGGAGTTGGTAGAGGATGTGCCGAAGCCACCAGAGCGGTGCTTAAGAGTTTCATGAGCTGGCGAATCGCTTCGATGCGCTGCTCAAGCTGATCAAACGCGGATCCCTTAGCAGGTAAGTATTTAATGCGATCTTGACCATTGAGTTGCACTTGAGGGTTGGATTGAACCAAACGAATCAATTTCACGGGATCCAATGGGGGGTGTGTAATAAACGTTACCTGAATGCCATTGGGACTTGCATCCATTTTCTGGATGCCATAGAGCACCATTTCAAGGCGCAGGCGATGGGTTTCATAAAACGCTTTGGCGGGATCGGGCAAGTTACCAAAGCGATCAACGAGTTCTTCACGTAATTGAGTCAACTCATCAAAGGCTTCGCAGCTGGCAAAGCGTTTGTAGAGTGATAGGCGCTCATGCACATCCGGACAGTAATCAGCGGGTAACAGAGCAGGCGCCCCTAAATTGACATCAGTCACCGCTTGCATGGGTGAGAGGAGATCGGGCTCCTTGCCACTGCGCAAGGACTTGACGGCACGATTGAGCATCTCGGTATACAGCTGAAACCCAATCTCATGAATCTCACCCGATTGCTTATCACCCAAGACCTCACCAGCCCCTCGTATCTCTAGATCGTGCATGGCGAGATAAAAACCAGAACCGAGTTCCTCCATCGCCACAATCGCATCTAGGCGTAAATGGGCTTGCTTCGTGAGCGCATCCGGATCGGGCACTAAGAGGTAGGCATACGCTTGGTGATGCGAGCGACCCACACGGCCGCGCAATTGGTGGAGCTGCGCCAAACCAAATTTATCGGCGCGATGCATGATGATGGTATTCGCGGTTGGTACGTCGATGCCGGTCTCAATAATGGTGGTGCACAGTAAGACATTGCTGCGCTGAGTGACAAAATCCCGCATTACGGCCTCGAGCTCGCGTTCGTGCATTTGACCATGTGCCACGGTAATTCGGGCTTCGGGCAAGAGCATCTGCAAGGCTTGCTTGCGATTCTGGATGGTCTCCACCTCGTTGTGTAAGAAGTACACCTGACCACCGCGCTTGATCTCGCGAAGGACCGCTTCCCGAATCACGCCATCGCTCTCACGTCGCACAAAGGTCTTAATAGCTAGACGTTTCTGAGGAGCAGTGGCAATGACTGAGAACTCACGCAAGCCCTCGAGCGCCATGCCCAAAGTGCGCGGTATTGGGGTGGCAGTGAGTGTGAGGATATCCACCTCAGCACGCAGTGCCTTCAAGGCATCTTTCTGACGCACACCAAAACGATGTTCTTCATCAACGATCACCAAACCAAGGCGAGCAAATTGCGTTTCTTTGGATAGCAACTTATGCGTACCAATCACAATATCGGCCTCACCCGCAGCAATCGCAGCCAATGCCGCATTAATTTCTTTCGCGGTCTTAAAACGCGAGAGCTCCACAATCCGAACGGGCCAGGCGGCAAAGCGATCTTTCCAGGTAGAGGCGTGTTGCTCGGCTAGTAGGGTGGTGGGTGCTAGGATGGCCACTTGTTTGCCACCCATCACCGCCACAAAACTAGCGCGGAGTGCCACCTCGGTTTTACCAAAGCCCACATCGCCACAAACCAAGCGATCCATCGGCTTACCACTGGTCATATCGCCAATGACTGCTGCAATTGCATTGGCTTGATCGGGGGTCTCCTCAAAACCAAAGCTCTCTGCAAACGCGGCATAGTCATGTGCCGAGAACTCGAAGGCATGACCTTTGCGGATTGCTCGTGCGGCATAGAGATTGAGAAGCTCTGCTGCCGTATCTCGTATTTGCTGAGCAGCCTTGCGCTTGGCTTTATCCCACTGACCAGAGCCCAATTGATGTAAGGGCGCTGAATCCGGATCGGCCCCCGCATAGCGCGTGACCTGATGCAGTTGCTGGACTGGCACATACAAGGTTGCATCGTGCGCGTAAATGAGGTGCAAAAATTCCTCGAAGGCGGGTGCTTCTTTAGGACCCGCCATATTGAGTAATACCAAGCCCTGGTAACGACCAATGCCATGTTCAACATGAACCACAGGGTCGCCGACCTTGAGCTCGGATAAATCCCTAAAGAGGGTATCGGGATCGGTATTGCTGGTTTCCTTACCCCGACGCTGACGCGCCGTTTGCGTGAAGAGCTCAGCCTCCGTAATGATGAGTAATTGCTGGGGTTGCCAAACAAAGCCATTAAAGAGGGGAGATACGCAACACCCAAAGCGCTCATCACCTTTTACAAAATCAGCGATGGTGTTTACACCCTGTGGGTGTAAAGCAAACGCTGCATCTTTAGAAGACCCTAAATTACTCTCTTCAATGAGTTGCCGAATTGACTCGAGTCGTCCTGCACTCTCTGCACAAATTAGGATGCGCCATTCATTTTGAGAAACTAATTGCCGCAAGCGCTTGAGGGGATCGGCATCGCGTCGATGAATGGCGACATCTGGTAATTGGGTAAAGACAGGTTCCGTCGTTGAATCCAATGCGGCTTGCGTTTGGAGCACAAAGCGCGGATAGGACTTCGCAATCGTATAAAACTGCTCTAAGCTCAAGAACAAATCCTGAGGCTTTAGTACAGGACGCTCGAGATCGTGCTTTAGAAAAGCATAGCGTTGCTCGGTATCTTTCCAGAACTGCGTGATACTGGTTTCAATATCACCGATATAGCCAAGGCAGATATCCTCAGAGCGATCGACCTTGTCGCTGCGTACAAAGTAATCATAGATGGTAGCGGTCTCGTCAAAAAACAGCGGTAAGTAAGACTCAATCCCCGCCGTCGGAATTCCGGTACTCACATCCTTGTAGATTGAACAGCGCGTTGGGTCTCCCTCAAAATACTCCCGCCAGCGCCCTCGAAAGGCTGTGCGTGAGGCCTCATCAAAGGGAAACTCATGGCCCGGCAGTAAGCGAATTTCTTTCACTGGATACAAGCTGCGTTGTGTATCCGGATCAAAAGCACGGATATGTTCAATCTCATCGCCAAAGAGATCAAGGCGATAGGGTAGGGATGAGCCCATCGGGAACAAATCAATTAAGCCACCGCGAATGCTGTACTCGCCAGGGCGCATCACTGCACTAACCGGATCGTAACCCGCCTGTTGCAATTGCAAACGGAGCGCCTCTTCATTTAAGCGCTCACCTTGGCGAAAGAAAAAAGTATGAGCGGATAAAAATGCTGGTGGGGCAAGGCGCTGCAATGCAGTGGTCACCGGCATGAGGATCAGATCGCACGTGCCGTTTTGCATTTCATGGAGGGTGGCCAAGCGCTCAGAGATTAAATCTTGATGCGGCGAGAAATGATCGTAGGGAAGGATCTCCCAATCTGGCAGTAAGCGAATGCGCAATTGGGGGGCAAAGCTAGGGATCTCCTCCAATAATCGTTGCGCATCGGTCGCATTGGCGCATAGCACTACAAATTGGCTGTAATTAGCGCGATAGGCGCTCGCCATTTGTGCCAGGAGCGCCGCATCGGCAGAGCCAACGATGGAATCGAAGGTAAAGCGCTGCCCCGCCCGTAGCACGGGAATAGGGGGTGTAAGTAAAGCAGCAGGCCTTGGCGCTGCCGCTGGATTGACAGCATCCGACATCTAGAAGCATTATAGAATCAGGTATGCATCCCATTCTGACCCTGTCATGGCAACCCTAAATAAACCTTGCCATGCCGTTTTACCCTCCGCGGGCATGGGCGTGCGCTTGGGTGGCGATCAACCTAAACAGTTTCGGCATTTGGCGGGTAAGCCCATGTTGCTCTATGCCTTGGATGCTTTCTTTGCCTGCCCTGAAGTGAACTCCGTCTGGATCGGCATGAGTCCTGGCTCCAATCCTTTGATCCATGATCTCAAGTCACGCTACCCCAATCCAGTCAAACGCTTTGAGTTTCTGGAAACGGGTGGTCCCACGCGGCAGCAAACGGTCTTAAATACGCTTGCGGCGATGCTTGATTTGGGGGTTGATCCCCACGATTGGGTATTGGTGCACGATGCAGCCCGCCCAGGAATCACCCCTGAATTGATTGCCCGACTAATTACCTTAGTAAAAGCCCAAGAACAGGCTGAGAACCACCATCAGGCATTGCAATCCGGCGGCCTCTTGGCGATGCCGGTTGCCGATACGATGAAAGAGACCACGCATGATGCGATGCGTGCCAAAACCACGATTGATCGCTCGCGTCTGTGGCAAGCACAAACCCCACAGATGTTTCCTCTCAAAGTGCTCCATGATGCATTAAGTCAAGCCATTGAAGCTGGGGCCAATATTACCGATGAAGCGAGCGCGATTGAGCGCTTAGGTGGGCAACCTCTTTTGGTCGAGGGTGCTACCCGGAACTTCAAGGTAACCCATCCTGCCGATTGGGAGTTGATGGAGCTGGTACTCAGTGAGCGTCGGTAAAATACTGCCATGATGACCAGCATTCCATTTCGGATCGGACAGGGGTATGACATTCATGCCTTGGTACCTGTTCGCAAATTAATTCTTGGGGGAGTTCACATTCCCTATGAAAAAGGTCTACTTGGACACTCGGATGCTGATGCATTGCTACACGCGATTACCGATGCACTTTTAGGTGCTGCTGGTTTGCATGACATTGGGCAAATGTTCCCCGATGACGATGCGCGCTTCAAAGACATGGATAGCCGAGTGCTACTGCGGGCAGCCTTGCAAGAGATCCAAGCCATGGGCTATCAGGTTGGTAATGTCGATGCCACTGTGATCTGTCAAAAACCAAAATTAGCCTCATATATTCCGGAGATGGTGCGCAATATTGCAAGCGACTTGAAGGTGACCGACAGCCATATCAATTTGAAAGCCAAAACCAATGAATCCTTGGGCCATCTGGGTCGGGGTGAGGGAATTGCAGTCCACGCCGTGGCTCTCCTCTATAAGGCATTGTAGAATCTACCTTTTACGTGAATTCTGAGCCGGTTCGTGTCTGCATCGCTGAAATGCGAGGATGGCGAAATTGGTAGACGCACCAGGTTTAGGTCCTGACGCCAGAAATGGTGTGGGGGTTCGAGTCCCCCTCCTCGCACCACACGGCTGCTTGGCTTAGTCTTCACATCTAACCTTCATTAAAGAGGCTGCAGTGCAAATCGAAAACTTAGGTAGCTTAGATCGCAAAATTACTCTCCAATTTAATCGTGCTGATGTGAACCAAGCACGCGAGGCCCGTTTAAATAAGATTGGTAAATCCATGAAGATGCCGGGCTTTCGTCCAGGCAAGGTGCCCAAGAAAATGGTGGAGCAGCAATACGGCCTGCAAGTGGATTTCGAGGTTCAGTATGACAAAGCGTCGCAACTCTTTTATGAGGTCAGCAAAAAAGAAGGAATCAAATTAGCCAGCCAACCCCGCTTGGAACCTAAAAGTGAGATTGGCGCCGATGAAGTTGTGTTTGATGCCTTTTTTGAGGTCTTGCCTGAAGTGAAGATTGGTGACTTCAGTGGCTCCGAGTTAACCCGCTACACCACCGATGTGAACGATCCCGAAATCGATCGGGCGCTCGATGTTCTTCGCAAACAACGCGTGCATTATCACTCCCGCGGTGAAGCCGGCGACCACGGTGATGGTGGTTCTGATACCAGCGCTCAAAAAGATGATCAAGTGACTCTGGATTTTGTTGGCACGATTGATGGCGTCGAGTTTGCAGGCGGCAAAGCCGATGACTTTAAGTTCGTAATCGGTGCCGGTCAGATGTTGCCAGAGTTTGAGGCCGCCGCATTAGGTCTTAAAAAGGGCGAGAGCAAAACCTTCCCCTTAAGTTTCCCAGCCGACTACCACGGTAAAGAGGTGGCAGGTAAAACCGCTCAGTTCACGATTACGATGAAGGATGTCGCCTGGCCTCATTTGCCTCCAGCGGATGAGGAGTTTGCTAAATCCCTGGGGATTACCGAAGGGGGCGTCGAGAAGATGCGCAGCGAGATCAAGGCCAATATGGAGCGCGAGGTCAAGCGTCGCACCGAGGCTCTCCTTAAGAACCAGGTCATGGACGAGTTAATCAAGCAATGCCAACTCGATGTGCCTAAATCATTAATTACTAGCGAGCAAGAGCGTTTAGTTGAAGGTGCTCGCCAAGATCTCATGCAACGCGGCATCCCCAATGCAAAGGATGCACCGATTCCTGCCGAGATGTTTGCTGAGCAGGCTGACAAGCGCGTACGGCTCGGATTGATTCTGTCGGATCTTGTTAAGCTTCACAGCTTAACTGCGACCCCGGATCAAATTAAAGCGTCGATCGAAGAGACCGCTGCGACCTATGAGGATCCCAAAGAGGTGGTTCGTTGGTATTACAGCGATCCAAGCCGCCTTAAGGAGGTGGAAGCCGTGGTTCTTGAGGAGAACGTCGTGAAACATATTTGCGGCCTCGCGAAGGTAACCGATCAATCGGTTAGTTTCGAAGAGCTCAGCAAAATGAGTTAATCTAATAGCCAATGATCAATCTAGAAAGTCAATGAGCATGAGCGCACTTGAGACCCAAGCCCTTGGTTTAGTCCCGATGGTGGTAGAGACCTCCGGACGAGGAGAGCGTGCCTACGATATCTACTCACGTTTATTAAAAGAGCGGGTGGTGTTTCTGGTGGGTGAGGTTAATGATCAAACCGCCAACTTGGTGATTGCGCAATTGCTATTTTTGGAGAGTGAGAACCCCGATAAGGAGATCTCGCTCTATATCAACTCCCCGGGTGGATCGGTGTCTGCTGGTTTGGCAATCTATGACACTATGCAATTTATTAAGCCGCATGTGAGTACCTTGTGCATGGGAATGGCTGCCAGCATGGGCGCCTTCTTGCTGGCCGCTGGTGAAAAGGGCAAGCGCTATGCCTTGCCCAATGCACGTGTGATGATTCATCAGCCATTAGGTGGTGCCCGCGGTCAAGCCTCTGATATTGAGATCCAAGCCCGCGAGATCTTGTATTTGCGCGAACGCTTGAACACAATTTTGTCGCAACGCACTGGTCAAACGATTGAGACCATCGCCAAAGATACCGATCGCGATAATTTCATGTCAGCCGAGCAAGCGCGTGATTATGGCTTGGTTGATAAAGTGATTGATCAACGCGGTAGCTAATACGTAGAACAAGCGATGAGCGAAACCACCACCACGGATAAAACGCTGTACTGTTCCTTCTGTGGCAAAAGCCAGCATGAGGTCAAAAAACTAATTGCCGGGCCATCGGTGTTTATTTGTGATGAGTGCATCGATCTATGCACCGATATAATTCAAGAAGAAATTGCCAAAGAGCCGCTAGCCAACAAAGGCGATGCGCTCCCATCTCCGCAAGAGATTCGCTTAAACCTTGATCAGTATGTGATCGGTCAGGATCTCGCCAAAAAAACACTAGCAGTCGCTGTTTACAACCATTACAAGCGCTTATTGCACCTGCCTGCACCGAAAGTGAAAAAGGGAGAGGGCGATAAAGCAGAGGCGCCCAAAGATGCTAAGAAAACTGCGGCGCAAGCTGGCAATAACAAGCCACTAGTCGATGGTGTGGAGCTGGCCAAGAGCAATATTCTATTAATTGGCCCCACGGGTTCCGGTAAAACCTTGTTAGCACAGACCCTGGCCCGCATGCTGGATGTGCCGTTTGTGATGGCCGACGCCACCACATTGACCGAGGCCGGATACGTAGGCGAGGATGTCGAGAACATCATTCAGAAACTCTTGCAAAACTGCGACTACAACATTGAGAAGGCCGAACGCGGCATTGTGTATATCGATGAGATCGATAAGATCTCGCGTAAATCGGATAACCCATCGATTACTCGCGATGTCTCAGGTGAAGGTGTGCAACAAGCGCTCCTCAAGTTGATTGAAGGCACGATGGCCTCAGTACCTCCCCAAGGTGGACGTAAACACCCCAATCAAGATTTCTTGCAAGTGGATACCACTAACATCCTCTTTATTTGTGGCGGTGCCTTTGATGGCTTAGAGAAAGTGATTCAGCAACGTACGCAAAAGACCGGGATTGGTTTTGGGGCAGAGGTCGCTGCCAAAGACAGCCGGGGTATCGGCCAGCTGTTAGCGGAAGTGGAGCCCGAGGATCTCATCAAATTTGGCTTGATTCCGGAGTTGATCGGACGCTTACCAGTTCTCGCAACCTTGGCGGAGCTTGATGAGACCGCTTTGGTCGCGATCTTGACCGAACCCAAAAATGCACTGGTGAAGCAATACCAAGCCTTACTTGGGATGGAGGGCGTGGAGTTGGAGGTTCGCCCAGAGGCCTTAAGTGCGATTGCCAAAAAGGCGATTGCTCGTAAAACCGGTGCCCGAGGCCTGCGATCTCTGCTCGAAGGGGTGCTGATGGATGTCATGTACGAACTTCCATCGATGAAGAATGTCCAAAAAGTCGTGATTGACGATAGCACCGTGCAATCTGGCGCCAAGCCTTTGGTTGTGTACAAGCAGGGTGGTGATGACGTAGAGTCATCCCTAAGCAAAAAGGCTTAGGCCTTTGTCACAAAACCCCCTGAAATCAGCCCCTTTTTTGCAAAATGAACCCTAGTTTAGGGTATTTTTGATCTTTTTTGTATGATTGGTATTGAGTTTCTCGATGAACTCCCCATATAGGTAGTATGCTAGCCGTAGATCTAACTGGAGAACAATGCAATGCCAGGACAATTATTACTTCCTTCTGAACCCATCCAGTTACCTTTGTTGCCCTTAAGGGACGTGGTGGTCTTTCCCCATATGGTGATCCCATTGTTTGTGGGTCGCCCCAAATCCATTAAAGCCCTCGAGGCCGCGATGGAAACCGGCAAGAGTGTCTTACTGGTGGCACAGAAAGCCGCAGCCAAAGATGAGCCCTCAGTTGAAGACCTTTATGAAGTGGGCTGCATTGCCAGCATCTTGCAAATGCTCAAACTCCCTGACGGTACAGTGAAGGTCCTGGTCGAAGGCTCGCAACGGGCTGAAGTGAGTCAGATTGAAGATAGCCTGGGCTACTTCAGTTGCGAAGCGACTCCCAAAGAGATTGAGGTGGTCGATGCGCATGAGACCGAAGCGCTGCGCCGTGCGATCATGGCTCAGTTTGATCAGTACGTCAAACTCAATAAAAAAATCCCCCAAGAGATCTTGGCATCGCTTGCTGGTATCGATGATCCTAGCCGCTTAGCCGATACCATTTGCGCACACCTGCCGGTGAAGCTGGAGCAAAAGCAGCGCTTACTGGAAATGAACGGAGTCATGCAACGCTTAGAAAGTCTCTTAACGGATCTTGAGAGCGAAATTGATATCTTGCAAGTCGAGAAGCGGATTCGTGGTCGCGTGAAGCGCCAGATGGAAAAGAGTCAGCGTGAGTACTATCTCAATGAGCAGGTTAAAGCCATTCAGAAAGAACTGGGTGAGGGCGAAGAGGGTGCTGATCTCGAAGAGCTGGAGAAGCGCATTAAAGCGGCACGCATGCCCAAGGAGGCCTTGAAAAAGGCCGAGTCTGAGCTCAAGAAATTAAAACTCATGTCACCAATGTCGGCTGAGGCGACGGTGATCCGTAACTTCATCGATACCTTGGTGAACTTGCCCTGGCGCAAGAAGAGCAAGATCAATAATGACCTCAGCAATGCCGAGAAAGTATTGAACGAAGACCACTATGGTCTGGATAAGGTTAAAGAGCGTATTTTGGAGTACCTTGCGGTTCAACAACGGGTAGATCGCGTCAAAGCACCCATTTTGTGTTTGGTTGGACCGCCCGGAGTGGGTAAGACCTCGCTTGGGCAATCGGTTGCACGCGCCACGAACCGTAAGTTCGTGCGCATGGCCTTGGGTGGGGTCCGGGATGAGTCCGAGATTCGGGGGCATCGTCGTACCTATATTGGTTCAATGCCAGGCAAGATTCTGAGTAGTCTCACCAAAGTGGGTGTTCGTAATCCATTGTTCCTACTTGATGAAGTTGACAAGATGGGAATGGACTTCCGTGGTGATCCCGCTAGCGCCTTGCTTGAGGTCTTGGACCCAGAACAAAACCATACCTTCCAAGATCACTATGTTGAAGTGGACTTTGATCTCTCGGACGTGATGTTTGTGGCAACTGCGAACTCGCTCAACATCCCAGGTCCTCTGCTAGACCGAATGGAAGTGATCCGCTTAGCCGGTTATACCGAGGATGAGAAACTTAGCATTGCGAAGAACTACCTCATTCCAAAGCAAATCAAGAACAATGGCTTGAAAGACGGTGAACTCACCATTGATGAGAGCGCGATTCGTAACATCATTCGGTATTACACGCGTGAGGCAGGGGTTCGTGCACTCGAGCGCGAGATTAGCAAAATCTGTCGCAAGACCGTGAAGATGCTGCTCCTCAAAAAAGAGAGCGCACCGATTAAAGTCGATGCTGACAATCTCGAGAAATTCCTATCGGTGCGCATGTTTGACTTTGGCTCCGCCGCGAAGGAGAACCAAGTTGGGCAGGTTACGGGTCTGGCATGGACTGAGGTCGGCGGTGATTTGCTCACCATTGAAGCAGCGCTGATGCCAGGTAAGGGCACAATTACGCGCACTGGCTCCATTGGTGATGTGATGAAAGAATCCGTCGAGGCTGCCAGAACAGTGGTGCGCTCGCGCGCCAAGGGGCTCGGTATTGTCGATGAGGCCTTCGAGAAGAAAGACATTCATATTCACTTCCCAGAGGGCGCCACCCCCAAAGATGGTCCATCGGCAGGTATAGCAATCACAACTGCACTGGTTTCAGTATTTACCGGAATCCCCGTGCGTTCAGACATTGCCATGACCGGTGAGATCACCTTACGAGGTGAGGTACTCCCGATTGGCGGCCTGAAAGAAAAGCTTCTCGCGGCACACCGCGGTGGGATTAAGTTGGTCTTGATTCCGGAAGAGAACGTTAAGGATTTAATTGATATTCCGGATAATGTGAAGAATGCGATCGAGATTATTCCAGTTCGCTGGATTGATAAGGTCTTAGAGCTTGCCCTCGAGCGCAAGGCTGAACCCCTACCTGATCCCAGCCCTGAGGAGTTGGCCAAAAAGGCTGCTGAGGCTGCGAAGCAAACCAGCAGCCCTGCAAGTGGAGACGTCATCAAACATTAAGTTACAATCTCGGTTGTCAGTTTTAAGGGTGCTTAGCTCAGCTGGTAGAGCGTCTGCCTTACACGCAGAATGTCAGCGGTTCGATCCCGTTAGCACCCACCATTTCCTCTAATCCATGTTCGATTCCGTACGTAAACACCAAAAACTAGCGCAGATCATCCTGCTTCTTTTTATTGTTCCGTCATTTGCGCTCTTTGGCATCTCGAGCTATACGGATTTCTTTGACAAAGATACCGATCTCGTCAAGATTGATGGCAAACCGATTACCACCCAAGAGGTGGATAACAACGCCAAGCGTCAAGCCGAGCGCTTTGGTGGGACCGCTCAGATTGCTCAGAGTCTGCCGTTCCGTCAAGCGGTTTTGGATGAGTTGATCCAGCAGCGCCTCTTGGCATTTGCCGTACGCGACCTCAAGCTCAGCATTAGCAATGCCTATCTCAGCCAAAGCTTAGCTCAGATCCCCGAGATTAAGGCCATGTATAAACCAGATGGCAGTTTTGACTCGGCACGCTATCGTCAGCTCTTAGCCAATGTGGGGAT
This sequence comes from Polynucleobacter sp. HIN5, assembly GCF_030297555.1. Classification (NCBI taxonomy): domain Bacteria; kingdom Pseudomonadati; phylum Pseudomonadota; class Betaproteobacteria; order Burkholderiales; family Burkholderiaceae; genus Polynucleobacter; species Polynucleobacter sp. HIN5. The sequence goes on from NZ_AP028136.1 coordinate 868,224, forward strand.
GACCGTTGATCAATTTGAGAACGCCCAGCGCTTTGATCTCATGATTCAGCAACTGGTTACCGCAGTGGCGCGTACCGAATTACCCAATCCAAAATTAGCGAGCATGATCTCAACCATGTATGAGACCGAACGCCAGGTTCAGTCCTTGCGCTTCACAGCCAATGAGTTTGTAAACAAGGTGACCCCGACCGATGCCCAGTTGCAAGAGTACTACGAGGCAAATACCAAACTGTTCGAGGCCCCAGAGACCATCGATGTGGAGTTCTTGGTTCTCAAAGCCGATCCTAAAGAGGATGCTAAGGTATTTAATGACAAGGCCGATCAGTTTGCAAACATCACCTATGATCAAGCAGACAGTCTTAAACCAGCAGCGGATAAATTAAAGCTCTCCATTCAGTCGGCCAAAGGGGTGGGGCGTAATGGTCAAGCGAGCCTCTCCAAAGATCACCCCATGAATGACCGACGTGTGGTGCAAGCGCTATTTAATGATGAAGCGCTCAAGAACAAACGCAACATCGAAGCAGTACAAATTGCCCCTGGCACCTTTGTGTCAGCGCGGGTGGTGACCTTCTACCCTGCCAAGGTTCTGCCTTATAAAGAAGTGAGCGCTGAAGTGCGCCGCCAGTACAGTCTGAAGGCTGCTCAAAAACTAGCCGCCGAAGCAGCGGGTACGCGCTTTGAGGCCCTGCAAAAGAATCCCAATGACACCAATGGTTTTGGTAAGCCAGTATGGGTCTCGCGCAATAAGCCAATCGATCTGATTGGCCCACAATTGGATGCCGTAATGGCGGTTGATCCAGCCAAACTACCGGTGGTGGTATCTGCCCAGGGCTCGGATGGCGGAATTACTCTGTATCGTATTGATCAAGTGCGTCAACCACCAGCCGCAGACCCCAAAATGAGAGTCGCACAAGCACAACAAATGGAAGCACTAGCAGCCCAAGCTGAGTTTGCAGCCTTCCTCAATCACATGCGCATCTTGGCGGATGTGAAAATTATCAATCCTCTGAAGTAATAATCAATTGGTTTTAAGAAGCTCTCGGTATGGTTCGAGAGCCTTCCAGACATTATTAAACAGGATTGGTTGTGCCTGTTCATTTGGATGAATCCGATCCGCCTGAAATAACTCAGGCCGGGTAGCGACACCCTCCAGAAAAAATGGCAGCAGAGGAACTTGCTCCGACTGCGATAGGGTCACAAAGAGTCGGGCAAACTGCTTGGTATATTCCTGACCATAGTTGGGAGGGATTTGCATCCCTAGGAGCAAGACCTCAGCGCCACTTTTCTTACTCATCACGATCATCTCTTTGAGGTTTTTCTGGGTAGCCGCGAGTGAGAGTCCTCGCAGGGCATCGTTGGCGCCCAGTTCAATAATCACTAAACGAGGCTTGATGCGTTTTAAGAGATCTGGCAGACGACTTAAGCCACCTGCGGTGGTCTCACCGCTAATGCTGGCATTGGCAACTTGCCAAATACTGCCATCCTTACGTAATTGATTTTGGAGCAATCCCACCCAACCGCTGCCGCGTGGCAGTCCGTACTCTGCAGAAAGGCTATCGCCCAGAACGAGGAGTTGTGGAGTCGCGCTTGGGGTCTTAGCAGTTTGTGCCTGCACGGGTGCGGCACTGACGAGTAAGATGGAGGCCAATCCAACAACAAATTGTTTAAACAAAGGATTCACATTGACTATTGTGCATGAATCTGCCCCAGTCTTGCAGGCCAAAGGTGTGGGTAAAACGGTTCAGACCAGTGATGGGCTGCTTGCCATTTTGCAAGACATTAATTTCACGATTCGATCAGGAGAGTCGGTTGCCATCGTGGGAGCATCGGGATCTGGTAAGAGCACACTGTTGGGATTGATGGCTGGCCTAGATCTACCCACGAGCGGCTCGATTGAGCTTATGCAACAGGATCTTGGTCGATTGGATGAAGACGGTCGGGCAAAGCTCAGGGGTCAGTTCGTGGGCTTTGTGTTTCAGTCCTTTCAGCTAGTACCGCATCTCAATGCCCTTGAGAACGTCATGCTACCTTTGGAGATTCGCGGAACGACTCTGACCGAAGCGCGCAAGCTCGCAAGCGATTGCCTCGCACGCGTCGGTTTATCGCAACGCTTGATGCATTACCCTAAAACCTTATCGGGTGGTGAGCAGCAACGCGTGGCCTTAGCCCGTGCATTTGTGAGTGAGCCATCTATTCTGTTTGCCGATGAGCCTACCGGAAGTTTGGACGAGGCAAGCGGCTCCAAAGTCATTGAACTCCTTTTTGAGCTCAACCGTGAGAATGGCTCCACCTTAATTCTGGTGACCCATGACCCCCAACTCGCAAACCGCTGTAGCCGTCAATTAACCCTGCAAGGTGGTCGTCTGGTCTAAAACCATGGTTGGGATCGCAGGGCTCTTATAATTAAGACATGTCCTTTTTCCGTTGTCTGCCCGGGGCTGACGCCCTCTCTGTATTCCGTCAACAACGGCTTCTGAGTTACCTCCATCAGGAGGGGATTGAGATTCAGTCGATTCATGCTCAGTATCTGCATTTTGTTTGGTCCACCAATGAGTTGACAAGCGATGAGCTAGCGACCTTAAATGCACTGCTGCAGTATGGTGAACCGTTCGAAGCAAAAGCAGCGCCGAATCGTGCGATCGTGATTCCACGCTTTGGCACGGTCTCTCCGTGGGCAAGTAAGGCGACGGATATCGCCCATCAGTGCGGATTAAAAGTCCTGCGAATTGAGCGGGGCATCGCTTATCAATGGAGTACTAAACGCACCCTAAGCCCAGAACAAGAACGTATTCTTCAAGCTAGTCTGTTTGATCGCATGACCGAAGTCATCATTACCTCGTCAGATGAGGCGAACGCCCTCTATCAAACCTTACCTGATCGTCCATTCACCCGTATTGATGTGATTGGCTTGGGTCAAAAGGCGCTTGATGATGCAAACCACGCTTTGGGGTTGGCTCTCTCTACTGATGAGATCACGTATCTTGAAGAGAACTTCAAACGCTTAGGTCGTAATCCTAGCGATGTTGAGTTAATCATGTTTGCACAAGCGAACAGTGAACACTGCCGCCATAAAATCTTTAATGCGAGTTGGACAATCGATGGAAAGGAGCAGGAACACTCGCTCTTTGCCATGATTCGGAATACGCACCGCTTACAACCCAAAGGGACAGTAGTGGCTTACTCAGATAACTCGGCCATTATGGAAGGGTGCGAAGCGGATGTATGGAGTTCCAGAGGCCCCGCCGGGCAATACCACACCAAGCGAACTCTGGTGCATACCTTAATGAAGGTTGAGACCCACAACCATCCCACTGCGATTGCGCCTTTTCAGGGGGCGGCAACTGGATCGGGTGGCGAGATCCGCGATGAGGGCGCAACCGGCATTGGTGGTAAACCCAAAGCAGGACTTACTGGGTTTTCAGTATCGAACTTGCATATCCCTGGCACGAACTTGCCCTGGGAGCAAAAGCCTTATGGCAAACCAGAGCGCATCGCGACCCCCTTACAAATCATGATCGATGGCCCACTGGGTGGCGCTGCTTTCAATAACGAGTTTGGTCGCCCTAATTTGGGCGGGTATTTCAGGGTCTTTGAGCAAACCATTGCAGGTAAGCACCGCGGATACCACAAGCCCATCATGATCGCCGGTGGCATTGGCGCGATTGAAGATATCCATACCCATAAGAAAACGATTCTGGATGGCGATCTGCTCATTCAGTTGGGAGGTCCCGGGATGCGCATTGGCATGGGTGGTGGCACAGCAAGCTCGATGGCAACAGGTACCAACACCGCCGACCTTGACTTTGATTCCGTTCAACGCGGTAACCCAGAAATTGAGCGTCGTGCGCAAGAGGTGATTAATCAATGCCGCTCCCTAGGAGAGAACAATCCGATTGTGTCAATCCACGATGTGGGTGCAGGTGGATTATCGAACGCCTTCCCTGAGCTTGCTGATAGTGCCAAGCTCGGTGCGCAATTTGAGCTTCGCAAGATTCCGTTAGAAGAGAGCGGCATGAGTCCTGCCGAGATCTGGTGCAATGAGTCGCAAGAGCGGTATGTCATTGCCATCCACGCTAAGGATCTCGAAGGTTTTGCCTCCATCTGTGAACGGGAGCGCTGTCCCTATGCGGTCGTTGGGCATACCACCCAAGATCGGCAGCTGCAATTGCACGATCAGCAGCAAAGTACCAATCCAGATCAACGCTATCCAATTGATATGCCCATGGAGGTGCTCCTAGGTAAGCCTCCTAAAATGCACCGTGATGTAGAAAGTACGCACGAGCAGTTTGCCCCCATCAATTGCAATGAGATTGATCTCAAAGTGGCGATTGAGGCGGTATTACAACAACCAACGGTAGCCAGTAAATCATTCTTAATCACGATCGGGGATCGCACCGTAGGAGGCTTGAACTCGCGGGACCCATTTGTGGGTCCATGGCAAGTGCCGGTGGCTGATTGCGCGGTCACCACCATGGACTATGAGGGCTATCGTGGAGAAGCGATGAGTATGGGTGAGCGCACCCCCGTAGCTCTCTTTAATGCGCCCGCGGCGGCCAAGATAGCAGTGGGTGAAGCCATCACGAATATTCTGGCAGCGGATGTCCAAGGCATTGAAGACATTAAGCTCTCGGCGAACTGGATGGCTGCTTGTGGTCAGGCGGGCGAGGATGCCAAACTCTTCGCCTCAGTAGAAGCGGTCGGTATGGAGCTCTGTCCTGCACTGGGGATCTCGATCCCAGTCGGGAAGGATTCTTTATCAATGGCTACCTCCTGGCAGGATCAGAATCAAGCCAAGCAAGTGATTGCTCCCGTGTCGCTCATCATCTCGGCCTTCGCCCCAGTAAATGATGTTCGCAAAACACTGACACCACAACTGAACACCGAGATCGCGGATACCGAACTCATTCTGATTGATCTGGGATGTAACCAAAATCGCATGGCGGGCAGCATTCTCACCCAAGTATTTGATCAAACCGATAGCGAAGCACCATCCGTTGATAAACCTGAGGTCCTCAAAGGTTTTGCCAGCGCGATTACGCAACTGCGTGCCAAGCAAATGGTCTTGGCCTATCACGACCGATCCGATGGAGGCCTACTCGCCTGTGTCGCGGAGATGGCCTTTGCCAGTCACTGCGGTATTTCCATCAACGTTGATTTACTCTGTATTGATGCGCGCACCGAACAGGATTACGGCGATGCGAAGAATTGGGCGAGCCAAGTCAGCGGTCGCCGCCATGAACAAACCATTCGGGCGCTCTTTAATGAAGAGCTTGGGGTGGTGATTCAGATTGAGCGTTCGCAGCGCGATCCGGTCTTTGCTATCTTGCGAGAACAGGGCATTAGTGCCTTTAGTCATGTGATCGGTAAACCCAATCCGAATGACACTTTAGAGATCTGGCGTGATGCAAAATGCGTTTACTCAGAGAGCCGCATGACCTTGCAAAAACTTTGGCAAAACACCAGCTATCAAATTGCACGTCTACGCGATAACCCCGAGTGCGTTGATAGTGAGTTCAACGCCTTGGATGACGCCAAGGACCCGGGCATGAGCCCGAAGCTCACGTTTGATCCCAACGAGAACATCAGTGCGCCATACCTCCAAAATGCCATTCGTCCAAAGATCGCCATCTTGCGCGAGCAGGGCGTGAACTCGCATCTGGAGATGGCCTATGCAATGGATCTTGCTGGTTTTGCTACGCACGATGTTCATATGAGCGATTTGCTTGCGGGCCGTACACACCTTAACGAGTTTCAAGGCCTAGTTGCCTGCGGTGGATTCAGTTACGGCGATGTACTCGGCGCCGGTGAAGGATGGGCTAAGACCATTCTCTTTAACCAAATGCTCAGTGATCAGTTCAGGGCATTTTTCAACCGCTCGGACAGTTTTGCATTAGGCGTTTGCAATGGCTGTCAGATGATGAGTAATTTATCGAAACTCATTCCAGGGGCAGATGCCTGGCCGAAGTTCACTCGCAATCAATCAGAGCAATACGAAGCGCGTTTGGTGATGGTGGAAGTGTTAGATTCTCCATCGCTATTCTTCAAAGGCATGGCTGGAAGTCATTTACCCATTGCGGTAGCACATGGTGAAGGCTATGCGAACTTTAAACACCAAGGCAATGATCAACAGATTGAATCCAATCACTTAGCAGCCATGCGCTTTGTTGATCACTACGGCAAGTCAACGCAGCGCTATCCATTTAATCCCAATGGCTCGCCTCATGGACTCACGGGTGTAACGACTACCGATGGTCGCTTCACAGTGATGATGCCGCACCCCGAGCGAGTGTTCAGAAATGTGCAAATGAGTTGGTATCCCAAAGAATGGCATCAGCTCGCGGATGGGGCAAGCCCGTGGCTTCGCATGTTCCGTAATGCCCGCGTTTGGGTGAACTAGGTGGCAAGCAACAAAACATCGTTTCCCCCGGTTACATTCTCCGAGTCTGGTGGTATTCGATATCTGCATTTAGGTACGCCTTGGATTCAAGGCGCGATGCGCATTCGGGATCCGAACGAAATCTATCTCGAGTACTCCCAGCAAATGATGGCGTGGCTTCTATTTTTACAAAGTCATCCCCGGATGCAAGTCACTCAATTGGGTCTTGGTACTGGATCCTTAGCAAAGTTCACCCTCGAACATTGTCCTGGTGTACACAACACCATCGTGGAAATTAATCCAGCGGTGATCATTGCGGCTAAGACCATGTTTGATCTACCCACAGACCCCAACTTAACGATTGTTGAAGATGATGCATTCGCGTATGTGAAGAACACACGCTATCAACAACAGTCTGATGTCTTGCAAGTGGACCTGTACGATGCACAAGCCAAAGGGCCGGTATTGAGCTCACTCGAGTTTTACCAAGCCTGCTACCAAAGCTTAAAAGTAGTTGGAGTGATGACCGTTAATTTGTTCTCACAGCATAAAAGCTTTGACATTAATCTCAACAATATCTGCAAAGCGTTTAAGGGCAGGGTACTCATCTTCCCAGAATCGCACGATTGCAATGCGGTCGCCATTGCTTTTAAAGGCCCCATGATCAAGACGGATTGGGACCCTATTGTGCAACGCGCCAAAATGATTGAAACAACGACGGGACTTCCAACCAAGCCTTGGGTACAGGGCTTACGGACAGTGAATGCTCATCAAGAGGAAGCTCTAGCCATCTAAATAAACCTTTTTCTTTTACAGATTTATATGTAATATTTACTTTACATACCTAATCTGGGGTTTTAATGATGACCGATACAACTTTTATTACCCTGTTTATCCTCTTTGGTGCATGCTTTGGCTTTCTCACCTATGCACAGCGTCACCTGTATAGTGAGGGACCTCACCAGGCAAAGGGCACGGATGACAGTCTATTTGAGACTCGCACGTTTTGGGTCCTGCTATGCGCATTACTCTGGCCAATCATGGTCGTGACCAGAATCCATAGCGCTTGGCTGCTTCACAAACGCAAAAAGCAAGCGAAGCCGGTCGTCTTGCATTGATATTTGAATCACCGAAGAGTAAGAACTGAAATAAAAAAGCCCAAGGCTAAAACCCCTGGGCTATTTTGTTTACGGACCCGCTTAAACGTTGACGGTATCCGCAACCTCACTAAAGTCTTTGATCTTGTCAAAGTTCATGTAACGATACACATCATTGGCTTTGGCATTGACCGCTTGGAACTGCTCCAAGTATTCGGCCATAGTAGGTATGCGGCCCAAAAGGGCGGCAACTGCAGCAAGTTCAGCGGAAGCTAGATACACCCGCGTATCAATCCCTAAACGATTGGGGAAGTTACGTGTTGAAGTGGAAACCGCCGTAGCGCCTTTGCGGATTTGAGCTTGATTACCCATGCATAACGAGCAACCGGGGGACTCCATGCGCGCACCGGTGCGACCCAGAATGCCATAGTAGCCTTCCTCGGTGAGGATCATGGCATCCATCTTGGTGGGCGGTGCTACCCAGAGGCGGGTTGGGATATCGGTTTTGCCTTCGAGGATTTTGCCAGCTGCACGGAAGTGTCCAATATTAGTCATGCACGAACCAATAAACACTTCATCAATTTTGTCACCCTGAACCTCAGAGAGGTACTTCACATCATCTGGATCATTGGGGCAAGCCAAGATTGGCTCTTTGATCTCGTTTAGATCGATCTCAATAATCTCGGCGTAATCCGCATTCTCATCGGCTTTGAGTAATTGTGGATTTGCAATCCAACTCTCCATCGCTTTGATACGGCGTGCGAGGGTGCGCTTATCTTCGTAGCCATTCGCAATCATCCATTTCATGAGCGTAATGTTGGAGCGCATGTATTCGATAATGGGCTCTTTATTGAGATGCACGGTGCAACCACCGGCAGAACGCTCGGCTGATGCATCGGATAGTTCAAAAGCCTGCTCGACCTTGAGATCAGGTAAGCCTTCAATCTCGAGAATACGACCTGAGAACACATTCTTCTTCCCTTTTTTCTCAACGGTGAGTAAGCCACGCTTAATCGCAAAGAGAGGAATCGCATTGACCAAGTCGCGTAAGGTGATCCCAGGTTGCATTTGACCTTTAAAGCGAACTAGGACGGACTCGGGCATATCCAGAGGCATGACACCGGTGGCAGCCGCGAATGCGACGAGACCCGACCCGGCAGGGAAAGAGATGCCAATTGGGAAGCGAGTGTGGCTATCGCCACCGGTGCCACACGTATCGGGCAACAACAGGCGGTTTAACCAACTATGGATCACACCATCGCCCGGGCGCAATGAGACGCCACCGCGATTGGTCATGAACGATGGCAGTTCATGATGGGTACGAATGTCCACTGGCTTTGGATAGGCCGAGGTGTGGCAGAACGACTGCATCACTAAGTCTGCTGAGAACCCCAAGCAAGCGAGGTCTTTTAGTTCATCGCGGGTCATTGGACCCGTGGTGTCTTGCGAACCAACGGTGGTCATATGGGGCTCACAATAGGTTCCTGGACGAACGCCTTGGCCTTCGGGTAGGCCGCAGGCACGACCGACCATCTTCTGTGCCAAGCTAAAGCCCTTCTTGTTATCAGGTGGGCTAATCGGTACTCGGAACTCGGTTGATGCGGGTAAGCCTAAGGAGGCACGCGCCTTGGCCGTTAAGCCACGACCAATGATGAGTGGAATACGACCACCAGCGCGAACCTCATCGAGGATTACTGGCGACTTCAATGTGAACTCGGCAATCACCTTGCCATCTTTGTAAACCTTGCCTTCATAGGGGCGCAGTTCAATCACATCACCCGTATTCATTTGATTGACATCGAGCTCAATGGGGAGGGCGCCAGCATCTTCCATGGTGTTAAAGAAGATCGGTGCAATTTTGCCGCCTAAGCAAACACCACCATAGCGCTTATTGGGTACAAATGGAATGTCTTGACCGGTCCACCACAGAACGGAGTTGGTGGCTGACTTACGAGACGACCCAGTGCCAACGACATCGCCCACATAGGCAATTTGATGACCTTTTTGCTTGAGCGCCTCAATTTGTTTCATGGGGCCGCGCACTCCAGCCTCATCAGGTTCAATACCTGGACGGGGGTTCTTGAGCATGACGGTCGCATGGAGCGGAATATCTGGACGGCTCCACGCATCGGGGGCTGGGGAGAGGTCATCGGTATTGGTCTCACCGGTTACCTTGAAAACCGTCAGGGTCATCGACTCGGGGACGGCGGGGCGGCTGGTAAACCACTCGGCATTGGCCCAACTCTGAATCACAGCCTTAGCATTTGCGTTACCTTTCTCGGCTAACTCATTGACATCATTAAAGTAATCAAACATGAGCAAGGTTTTCTTGAGGGCTTCGGTCGCTGCAGCGCCACACTCCTTGTCCTCAAGCAATTCAACCAATGGCTTGATGTTGTAGCCCCCAAGCATGGTGCCCAAGAGCTCAGTTGCTTTGACTCGGGAGATAACGGACGATTGCAGCTTCCCTTTGGCAAGCGCATCCAAAAACTCAGCCTTCACCTTGGCGGCTTCATCCACGCCAGCAGGTACACGATAGGTAATTAAATCAAGGAGTTGTGCCTCTAAACCCTTGGGAGGGTTTTGCAGCATTTTGACCAATTCTGCGGTTTGATCCTTGGTTAATGGGAGGGCGGGGATGCCTTGCGCGGCACGTTCGGCTACATGGGATTGGTATGCGTCTAACATAAGATTCCTGATCAGAAGTGGGCCAAAAGAACAGGCTATATTGTAAAACTTTACTGACAGTGGATCTAGTGAAAATACCTCTAATCCGCCTGATATTTACAGGATCTCTTCGTCCTTCAGTGCCCAAACCAGGGCAATCACCCAGCCAATCAAGGACCACCCTAAAAAGAGGTTCAGGGCAAAAATAGCCCCGGTATTGGCGCGTTTGCGGTAGAACGCAATGGCCACCGGCAGGAGGTAAAACAGGGATAGAAGGGTGATGAGGATGGCGAAAAATAAGCGCATTTCCAATTTTACTTAGGGCAAGTCCGAAGTCTCTTTTTTTCAATCTGCTCCAGCTATCGTTATAATTGCGTATTACCAATAGACGTTAAGCGATGACCAAATACGTTTTTGTCACTGGTGGTGTAGTTTCTTCTCTCGGAAAAGGAATTGCAGCCGCCTCGCTTGCCGCGATTCTTGAATCACGCGGCCTGAAAGTCACCCTCCTAAAATTAGACCCCTACATTAACGTCGATCCTGGAACGATGAGTCCGTTTCAGCACGGAGAGGTATTCGTGACCGAAGACGGCGCTGAGACCGATCTCGATTTGGGTCATTACGAACGCTTTGTGAGCGCCAAGATGCGCAAGAGCAATAACTTCACCACCGGCCAAATTTATGAGTCGGTGATTCGGAAAGAGCGCCGTGGCGAGTATCTCGGTAAGACCGTTCAAGTGATTCCCCACATTACCAATGAGATTCAGGCCTTTGTGGAAAAGGGTGCCAAAGCGAGTCACGATGGCCATGCCGATATTGCGATTTGCGAGATTGGCGGTACCGTCGGTGATATCGAGTCCTTACCGTTCTTAGAAGCGGCACGTCAAATGAGTTTGCGCCTCCCCAAAGGCGATTGCGCATTCGTGCATCTCACCCTAGTGCCTTGGATTCAGAGTGCAGGGGAGTTGAAGACCAAACCCACGCAGCACTCGGTGCAAAAGCTCCGCGAGATCGGTATATTGCCCACTGTCTTACTGTGCCGCGCCGATCGCGAGATCCCCGATGACGAGCGTGCCAAGATCTCTTTGTTCTCGAATGTACGTGAAGAAGCGGTCATTTCAGTGTGGGATGTCGATACGATTTATAAGATTCCGAAGATGCTGCATGAGCAGGGGATGGATGAGCTCTTATGCAAGGAGCTCAATATTCAAGCTAAGCCTGCCGATCTCTCGATGTGGGATTCCCTGGTGTATGAGCTTGAGCATCCTCAGTATGAGGTCACGATTGGCATGGTGGGCAAATATGTGGACCTCACCGAGTCGTATAAATCATTGATTGAAGCGCTGCGCCATGCTGGTATTCATAATCACACCAAAATTAATATTCGGTACATTGACTCCGAGCGCTTAGAGCAGGGGAATCTAGAGTGCCTTTATGATCTCGATGCCATTTTGGTACCGGGTGGATTTGGTAAGCGCGGCACCGAAGGAAAAATCAAAGCCATTCAGTATGCGCGTGAGAACGTCGTGCCCTATTTAGGTATTTGTTTAGGAATGCAGCTTGCTGTGATTGAGTTCGCACGGCATGTTGCCAAGATCGAAGCAGCCAACAGCACCGAGTTTGACCCAGAGACCCCCAATCCAGTTGTGGCACTCATTACCGAGTGGCTCGATCGTGAGGGCAAGATTGAAAAACGTGCAGCGGACTCCGATATGGGTGGCACGATGCGCCTAGGTTCACAAAAATGCCCGGTGAAGCCCAATACCCTCGCTCATAGCATTTATGGTTCTGAGGTGAATGAACGTCACCGCCATCGCTATGAAGTCAATAACATCTATGCCCCAAAGCTTGAGAAAGCCGGCTTGATTATTTCTGCGCGTACCCCCAATGAGGATTTGCCAGAGATGATGGAGTTGCCTAAATCGATGCATCCATGGTTCTTCGGTGTGCAGTTCCACCCTGAGTTCACCTCAACCCCAAGAGCCGGGCACCCCTTGTTCTTGGCGTACATTCGCGCAGCCCTCGCGCGTCAGACTGCTAAAACGGCAGTCGCCGCGTAATTGGATCCTTATGTTGAATCATTTGTGTGGCTTTGAGATTGGTTTAAACAAACCGTTCTTCTTGATCGCGGGCCCTTGCGTGATTGAGTCGGAACAGTTTTCCATTGACACGGCCGGTCAGATCAAAGCAATTTGTGCAGATCTTAATATTCCCTTTATCTACAAGTCTTCCTTCGATAAAGCCAATCGTTCCTCAGGATCCTCGTTTCGGGGACTGGGAATGGAAAAGGGCTTAGCGATCTTAGAAAAGGTTAAGAAGCAAATTGGGGTACCAGTCCTCACCGACGTACATGAAATCAGCGATGTGAGCGCAGTAGCCTCCGTAGTTGATGTCTTGCAAACCCCAGCGTTTCTCTGTCGCCAGACAGACTTCATTGCTGCTGTTGCTCAAAGTGGTAAACCGGTCAATATCAAGAAGGGGCAATTCCTGTCCCCCTATGAGATGGGTAATGTGGTCGATAAGGCACGTGCTGCTGCGCGTGAGAAAAACCTACCCGATCAGTTTATGGTGTGTGAACGTGGCGCCAGCTTTGGCTATAACAACTTAGTCTCGGATATGCGTAGCCTAGCCATCATGCGCGCTACGCAAGCTCCCGTTGTATTTGATGCAACTCATTCGGTGCAATTGCCCGGTGGTCAAGGCAGCAGTAGTGGTGGACAGCGGGAGTTTGTGCCAGTGCTAGCACGTGCAGCGGTAGCCGTTGGTATCAGCGGTCTATTTATGGAGACCCATCCGGATCCAGCCAAGGCATTATCGGATGGTCCCAATGCAGTGCCGCTCAATTACTTAAAAGAGCTATTAGCAACACTGCAACAGTTGGATCGTGTTGTGAAACAAAGCAATATGTATTTAGAAGACCGATTTGTGGGTTGACCCTAGCTAATCATCGACCTTCATCACCGAATAAATATTTAGGAGAGAGCATGAGCGCAATTGTTGACATTATTGGTCGCGAGATCCTGGACTCGCGTGGTAATCCCACCGTTGAGTGCGACGTTTTACTAGAGTCGGGTGTCATGGCGCGCGCTGCCGTTCCATCTGGAGCATCGACCGGTTCGCGTGAGGCGATTGAGTTACGCGATGGTGATGCCAATCGCTATCTGGGCAAGGGTGTATTGAAAGCGGTTGAGAACATCAATACCAAAATTGCTGAAACCGTATTGGGTTTGGATGCCAGTGAGCAGGCCTTTTTGGATCATACCCTCAATGATCTTGATGGTACCCACAATAAAGCCGGTCTTGGGGCAAATGCCACTTTAGCAGTATCCATGGCCGTAGCGCGTGCTGCCGCTGAAGAGGCTGGCTTGCCACTTTATCGCTATTTTGGTGGCTCAGGCGCCATGCAATTGCCTGTACCCATGATGAACATCGTCAATGGTGGTGCCCACGCCAACAATAGTTTGGATATTCAAGAGTTCATGATCATGCCCGTGGGTGTCGACAGCTTTCGGGAGGCGCTACGCTGTGGTGCCGAGGTCTTTCATGCGCTCAAGAAAATATTGCACGACAAAAATATGCCAACCTCGGTAGGCGATGAAGGCGGCTTTGCACCTAACTTCAAGAGCAACCAAGAGTGCTTAGAAACCATTCTGAGTGCCATTGAGAAAGCGGGCTATCACGCCGGTGACGATGTATTGCTAGCCTTAGATTGTGCAGCGAGTGAGTTCTATAAAGATGGTAAGTACCATTTATCCGGCGAGGGCTTACAACTAAGTTCTACTGAGTTTGCCGATTACCTTGGTAATCTAGCTAATCAGTTCCCGATCGTGTCGATTGAAGACGGAATGCATGAAAGCGATTGGGATGGCTGGGCAACCCTCACCCAAAAGCTTGGCCAAACCATCCAATTGGTTGGGGATGATCTCTTTGTTACCAACACTCGCATTCTCAAAGAGGGGATCGACAAAGGAATTGCAAACTCGATTCTGATTAAGATTAATCAAATTGGCACTCTCACTGAAACCTTTGCGGCGATTGAGATGGCCAAACGCGCTAATTACACCGCGGTGATTTCTCATCGCTCCGGTGAGACCGAAGACAGCACAATTGCCGATATTGCAGTAGGTACCAATGCCGGCCAAATTAAAACCGGTTCCCTGTCTCGCTCCGATCGGATTGCTAAGTACAACCAGCTCCTGCGGATTGAAGAGGATTTGGGTGATGTAGCGAGCTACCCTGGTAAGGCTGCGTTCTACAACTTGCACAATCTAAAGTAAGCCTGCTTGCGCAATGCGCCTGATTATCTACTCGATGTTAGGGTTGCTGATCGTGATTCAGTATCCGCTCTGGTTTGGTCAGGGCGGATGGCTCAAGGCCTATGAGCTAGAGCGTCAGCTCGATGCGCAAATCCAGAAAAATAAAGCCTTAGAAATTCGGAACAATAAATTGGCTGGCGATGTGAAGGATCTAAAAGAGGGTACACGCGCGATTGAGGAGCGGGCCCGATCAGAGCATGGGATGCTCAAAGAGGGCGAGTATTTTGTACAAATCGTTCCTAAAGACGGTGTGCCTCCAAGCCCCAATGCTACCCCGGTACCCGCAACACCCAAGCAATAATTAATGCCCTTTGGAGGCCGGTCGTACGGCATCACTGAGCGTCGCACTGGCAAACGCTTGTTTGCAATCGACCGCATCAAAACGATATTGCATGCCACAGAAGTCGCAGCGGGTCTCAACAGCGCCGAGTTCGGCCAAAATGCTGTCGACCTCGTCTTGACCTAACATCCGAATCACATCCGCAACCCGCTCACGCGAGCAGCGGCAGACAAACCGAATGAGGCGCGTCGGAAAGCTGCGCACACCAAAGCGCTCCGATTCCTCGAGAAACAAGCGACGCAATAAGGTCTCAGGCGTAACTTCTAATAGCTCTTCATTGGTAATCGTATTGCTCAGCATCTGAATGCGCTCCCAACCCTCAGCCATCATCTTGGGGTCATACTGAGAAGCGCCGCCAGCATCAGGCATGCGCTGTAATAAAAAACCGCCCAAGGATTGTGAGCTTGAGGCAAGCCAGATGCGCGTATCAATTTGTTCAGAGCGTTGCATGTATTGCATGATGGCCTCACTGACCGTTTCAATCGGCTCATCGAAACCGGGGTGGGTGCTAGAGGGGCGCTTTAATGCCACGATTCCTTGATAAGGTGTTTGAGAAGGCTTGCGATCAACTGGATCGAGAGTAATCGCCAAGCGTCCAGAGCCCTCTGCGTCGAGTAATTCAGCGAGAGTGGCATTGTCAGGAATTTGACCAAAATCCGGATTGAGAGTGACACTCGCCCGAATCTCAAGGTGGGATGTGCATTCAACCACCAAGAGCTGAATTGGCCCCTTACTCTGGGCTTGAATAATTAAAGTGCCATCGAGCTTGATGCTAGCCGTTAAGAGCGTGGCTGCTGCAATAAACTCGCCCATCACCTTTTGCACCGCCGGTGGGTCATTGCGCAGGGCCAAGATGTTCTGCCATGCACTACCAATCGAGACAAACTCACCCCGCACGGGGGCGCCGTCACACACAAAGACCAAAAGCTGATTCATCCGAAAAATATCCTAAGCAGTTCTGACCTGAGATAATACTGCCCATGCGTATTCGAACCCGTTTTGCTCCAAGCCCAACTGGCTTTATTCATTTAGGTAATCTGCGTAGTGCCTTGTACCCCTGGGCCTTTGCTAGAAGCAAGGGCGGGGACTTTATCTTGCGGATTGAAGATACCGATCAAGAGCGTTCCTCTTTGGAGGCCGTTGAGGTGATCTTAGAGGGTATGCATTGGCTGGGCTTGGATCCCGATGAGGGCCCGGTCTATCAAATGCAACGTATGGATCGCTATCGCGAAGTCCTCAAGCAAATGCTAGCGGATGGCTCGGCATACTACTGTTATATGAGCGAAGATGAGCTCAATCGTTTGCGTGATCAGCAAATGGCCAATAAAGAAAAGCCGCGGTATAACGGCTTTTGGCGCCCCGAACCTGGTAAGACGTTGCCTGAACCCCCCAAAGACGCTTTGCCCGTGATTCGTTTCAAAAACCCAATTGGCGGCTCTGTCATTTGGAAAGATGCGGTTAAAGGGGTGATTGAAATTAGTAATGATGAGCTAGATGATCTCATCATCGCTCGTCCTGATGGCACTCCTACCTATAACTTCTGCGTGGTGGTCGATGATCTCGATATGGAGATTACCCATGTGATTCGGGGTGATGATCATGTCAACAATACCCCGCGGCAAATTAACATCATGAAGGCGCTTGGTGGCACGCCGCCGGTCTATGCGCACTTACCAACGGTCTTGGATGAAAGTGGTGAGAAGATGAGTAAGCGCAATGGCGCCCTGAGCGTGCGCGATTATCAAAAAATGGGCTATCTACCTGAAGCCGTCCTGAACTATCTCGCGCGCTTAGGCTGGTCGCACGGTGATGCCGAAATCTTTACGCAAGAGCAATTTGTGAAATGGTTTGATTTGGAGCACTTGGGGCGCTCACCCGCACAACATAATCCTGAGAAATTACTCTGGCTCAATCATCACTATATTCAGCAGGGTGAGGCAAAACGCCTTGCGCAGTTATGTACGCCGCTTATTCAACAGCAGGGGATTGATCTCTCACGGGGTCCAGATTTTGAGTCGGTGGTCAACCTACTTAAAGACCGTGCGAACACCTTGCTAGAGATCGTCGAAGGTGCCAAGCTTTTCTATCAGGGCCGACCCAATCTAAATAGCGAACAAATTGCTCAAAATATCCCAAATGCTGTGATTCCAGCCATCGCAGATTTTAGAGAGCGACTAACAGCATCAAATCCCAAAACCAAGGAAGAGGTTGCCGCCCAACTGAAAGCGACGCTTGCCCAGTTTCAACTTAAGATGCCCGCCTTGGCAATGCCCATTCGGTATGCGCTATTTGCCACCACTCAAACACCAGCGCTTGATGCAGTGATTGCGGTGATGGGTAAAGACGAAGTCGTCGAGCGTCTCTCAAAAATAGGCTAAAATCTTGGATTGTTTTGAAAGTGCACCAATATAAGGGGGTATAGCTCAGCTGGGAGAGCGCTTGCATGGCATGCAAGAGGTCAGCGGTTCGATCCCGCTTATCTCCACCAACAAAACAAGTAGTCCAAGGTCCCCATCGTCTAGAGGCCTAGGACATCACCCTTTCACGGTGAGTACGGGGGTTCGAATCCCCCTGGGGACGCCAGTCATGCAGTGACGCGCATGATGCAGTATCTGGAGCGGTAGTTCAGTTGGTTAGAATATCGGCCTGTCACGCCGAGGGTCGCGGGTTCGAGTCCCGTCCGCTCCGCCAGATTCCAAAAGCCACCTTCGGGTGGTTTTTTCATTTCTCGGTCATGAAAACCACTATCATTACAACAATATTCTCGTTTGAGGTATTTTTGTCAATTAACCATAGAGGAATTTCATGAAGAAAATTGCACTTGTAAGCGCAGCCGTATTAATGATGGGCACATCCGCTGTCATGGCACAAAATAAACCACAGGCGGTAGTTGCTGTTGAAACTGCCCCAGGCGTCTTAAAAGTAGCTGAAGGTGTTCAGTTCCAAGGCAAGTTCAAATCGGTTGATCCAAAGACCCGTCAAGTAGTAATTGTTGGTCCCAACGGTAATGAATTTAAAACCGTCTTAGGCGATGAGGTCAAAAACTTTAATCAAATCAAAGTAGGCGATATCGTCACTCTGACTCATGTTGAGATCTTGGTAGCGGATATTAAGAAGCCAAGCAAAGTTGAAATCCGCGAGCGCATTGAAACCGAAAAAGCAGCGCGTGCGAAGTTGGGTGATAAACCTGCTGCTGCGATCGAGCGTCAAGTGACTGTGGTTGCTGATGTAACCGCTGTAGATGAAAAGAAAGGTACCATCACTCTGCGTGGTGCTACCCGTACATTGGATCTGAAAGTGAAGGATCCAAAAGTGCTCAAAGGCGTAAAAGTGGGTACGCAAGTTGAAGCAACCGTTACCGAAATCATCGCGATTGAAGTAACTGCACCTAAGAAGTAATTCATGAATTGGTAAAGGCCCGTCTAGTTTGAACTAGACGGGTTTTTTCATCATGACCCTCAAGAAAACCGATTTAGCAAAACGTCAAGGTCTGCAGATCGCACTGCGCCTGAAAAATGCCAGCAAGGCCGATTTGCAAAACAAGCAAACAAAGTCAAAATCAAGCGCTAAACCTGCACCTCTTTTGCAGTCAATACTGAGCAAAACGAAACAAGACGAATCAAAGTCGTGAGTTAGTATTACCCCGCAGTCATCTAGACTCATCTAGTTGATTTGCATATGAAGCAAATGAATATCCAAACTAATTGATCTGATTAGCCCCATTTTTGCTTAAATTTAGGCTATTTTTGTAATAGACTAATTTCAGTGAATTCATACCGTAATCATTTCAATGGGGGTCGTAATGAGTGCAAGTCAATCAATTAATGCAGTGGGTAGCATTCCAAAAGCAATTGATGGACCTTGCGCATGGCGAGGGTCTGACCTTGCTCAGAGATCGGATTGGATCGTGCACTGGACACCGGAACAAGTTGCCGAACTCGAGCGCGCGGCAGAGCACTTTGCTAGCACCGGACTTGCGCTGGAAAATATTACACCTGAGAGTTTCCCCCTTCACAATCTAGAACCATTTATTCAGGGGCAATTACAAGAGCTCTTGCATGGTCGCGGATTCGTGATGCTGCGCGGTTTGCCAATCGCAAACTGGTCGATTGAGAAGGCGGCTACCATTTACATGGGGATCGGTCGCCACATGGGGAGCTTGCGCAGCTCCAATGGCAAAGGCCATCTCTTGGGTCACGTGCGCGATCAAGGCGCTAAAGTGGAGGCGGGTGCGCGTTTTTACCAAACCAATAAGAAGCTGGACTACCACACTGACTCTGCGGACATTGTGGGTCTGTTGTGCCTGCAAAAGGCGAAACAGGGCGGTGAGTCATTTATCGCCAGCTCAATGGCTATTTATAACGTACTCGTTAAGCGTCGCCCTGATCTCATCCCGGCGATGTTTACTCCATATCCTACCGATCGCCGCGGCGAGGTTCCTGAAGGCCGTGACCCGTGGTTTGAGATTCCAATCTTTAATTGGTATCACGGTGAACTATCGTGCGTTTATCTGCGCCACTATATTGAGGAAGCGCAACGCCGCTTTCCCAATGCTCCGCGCTTAACTAAGGAGCAAGTGGAGGTCATGGACTTGATTGATGCGATCTTGCAAGAACCTGGATTTCCTCTGCAGATGGCATTCGAGCCCGGAGATATTCAGCTCTTGCACAACCATCAAATTCTGCACTCTAGGAATGACTTCGAGAACTGGCCCGAACCGGAGCGCCATCGTCATTTGCTAAGACTCTGGATTGCCCCACCATCTGGACGACCCTTACCTGATTACTTTGCATCCCGTTGGGGCAATACCATCCCAGGGGATCGGGGCGGCATTATTGTGCCGGGCACCAAACTCTCGGTGGAATTGAGCATTTAGGACCCCAAAAGAGCAAAAACCTAGTTGTAACCCTGATTGGTTTCCCAAAAATCGACTTGTAGTATGGGTTGTTGTACCTATAAAAACATCCCATTGTGGAGGAGACCTACTATGTTGAAGTCTAGTAAACGCCTCATCGGCAAATCGATTCTTGCGGGATTGGTCGCTAGTGCGCTTGGCGTTAGCCCAGTGCTTGCGCAAAACTATCCCAATAAAACCATCACTTTGATTGCGCCATATGGTGTAGGCGGCGATAGTGATTTTTCTGGACGAAATCTAGCGGCAGTTGCGAATAAATTAATTGGTCAGCCTGTCATTGTGCAAAACGTTGCCGGTGCATCGGGAACCATTGGATCACAGAAGGTCCGAACCTCGCCTCCTGATGGCTATACATTGTTAATATCGCGCGGTGGATCTCAAGCAATTACTCCGGCACTAGATAGCAACACTCCTTATAAGTGGAATGACTTTACGATGATTTCCTTGTTGGATTTTAATCCCGTGGTATGCGTTGTTAAGCCAGATTCTCCATACAAAACAATTAAGGAATTAATTGATGGGATAAAAGCGAACCCAGGAAAATTAAATTACGCTACTGCCGGCCCTGGCACCACACAACATTTGGCTGTAGAGGTTATGTTGCGCGACGTTGGTTTGCCATCCAGTGCGGCGATGATGATTCCCTATAAGGGTGGTGGCCAAGCTAGCGCAGCCTTATTGGGTGGTGAAGTTAATTTTCTTTGCAATAACTTAACAACGATGGTTGGACAAATTAAAGGCGGCGCCATGCGCGCCTTGGTGACCTCTACTTCCAATCGTTTAAAAGAGTTTCCAGATGTACCAACCGCTAAGGAATCGGGTATCCCATCCTTAGAACAGGTGATGGGATGGAGTGGTTTATATGGACCCCCAGGGTTGCCTGCTGAGGTTGTGAACAAATGGCAAGCCGTTTTGAAGGAAGTTGCTAAAGATCCAGCTTGGTTGCGCGGTAACGATACGGTTGGTGCAATTCCAGCGATTCGGTCACCCCAAGAGACTGAGAAATTTGCCCGCGAGCAGTTTGAGCTCTACAGCAAATTGGGCGCAGAGCTTAATCTCAAGAAGTAAACAAATTGTCTTAAAAACTACGGCCTCATATTTTGGGGCCGTTTTTATTTGGCTAAGTCATCCCGCTTTGCTGCCTCATACAAAGGCATAACCTTCGGAATCAATGTAGATAGCTCCTTGATGCGATTCTCATTGGAAGGGTGGGTCGATAAAAACTCAGGTGGGTTCTTACCCTGACTCTCTTTACTCATCTTTTGCCACAATGTAATGGCAGCCCGCGGATCATAGCCGCCTCGTGCCGCCAGCTCTAAGCCAATCGCATCGGCTTCACGTTCATTCTGCCGCGAGTTTGGTAATACCAATACGTACTGCATGATTTGATTGGCCGCATCAATCGATTGAGCCGAACCTGCACCTGCTGCGGCAAGCGCAACATTACTAATGATGTTTTGAGCAAGTGCTTGCGAGACCTGCTCACGTCCATGCTCCCGAACCGCATGAGCAATCTCATGACCCATGATCGCAGCAATCTCATCATCGGTTAAGTTGAGTTTATTAATAATCCCGGTATAAAAAGTAATGCGACCTCCAGGTGCGCAAGTGGCATTCACAATTGGCGAATCAATTAATTGCAAGCCCCAATTCCAGCCACGAGTGTCATCACGAAATACCGCTGTCTGCGGAATCAAGCGATTGGCAATGGTCTTAAGGCGCTCATATTCAGGGCCACTGGTAATGAGTATCTTTTTCTTCTGCGCCGCCTTGGCCTGTTGCTCAAAACTAATGGCCGACATCCGATCGATTTGCGCTGCGGAGATCATCATGAACTGCGAGCGTTGCACGCCTACAACCCCAGGACGGCTGGTATTGGCACACGCCACCAAGAGGCAGCATGCTACCAAAATGCTAACCACTGTTTGAATAAAACGCGGGCGATACATCAGGTTCATAGTGGATAAACGTCTGATGGGCAACAGCGGATGACCCGAACTAACTACGTTTAAGATTTGGCGCAGGTAAGCCCTCGATCAAGATGTTCAAGATCGCTGGCAAACCTTTGGCTTGTAAGCGCTGCGCAGCGGGTAAGACATCAACTGCATCGGTGACTAGTTCTCCAGCGCCACCAAACGCCTCTGCGACTTGATCGTAGCGGGAGGGTAAAAGCTCACACCCCTTGGCCCGTTCTTGACCATATTCCCGAATCTGAATCTGATACTCGGCATTCCAGCAGGCATCATTGCCCACCACACCAATAAATGGCAGTTGATAGCGAACGGCGGTATCAAGCTCCGATGAATGAAAGCCAAAGGTGCCATCCCCCATCACGGCAACAACTGGCACGCCTGGCTTGGTGTACGCAGCTGCAGTCGCAAATGGCAGTGCTGCACCAATCGAACCAGCAACACCATTAATCACGCGGTTTGGGGCATGCAGGCAAGCCTGCGCCCATTGGCCAATTTCACCCCCATCAACCACCAATACCGAGTCTGGATGGGAGTCAAGAATGGCTTGTAAAGCAAGCATTGCTCTGCCGGGATGCGCATGGTTGGGGGTCTTGGATGTGGCGGCCGACCAGGTATTGGGACGATAGGCAATTGCCTCATTGACCCATGGCAACCAACTAGCATCGTGAGCTTTAGCCTGAATACTCTTGGCAGTTTGCAATAAGGTCTCAATGGAAGGCAGTAAATCAGCTTGTACAGCCAACTCTAGCCTGGAGCCAAGTGTATTCTGAGAGCGCTGAAGTTCAGCGGCCTCAGAGTCAATTTGCATAAAGCGCGCATCGGCTTTAAAGGTTGGCGAGTTACCAAACTTGAGTGTGAAGTCCAAGCGTTTCTCTAACAATAAAACACAATCGCTTTGCGCAAGGACCTCGGCAAAAGCACCTAAGCTCGGATCACCAACGCCGCGCGGACTCTCGGTTGCAATCACTGGCACACCAAGCGCTTCACTTAATTGCTGTAGTTCTTTAGCGTATTGGTAGCAACCACGCGGACCAACCAAAACTACCGGCTTGTGAGCAGTACGTAACTGGGTGACGATCGACTGTGCTTTCTCCGAATTTAGGGGAGGGTTTGATGCTAGTTTGGGTGCAGTAGGACTTGGCGTTGCAGATGCAGCGGTCAAGGGATTCTCAAGGGCATCGGATGGCAGGCTTAGATGCACGGGGCCTGGTCGACCCGATTGGGCAATCGCACAGGCTAACTCAAAATCTGCTGCTAAATATTGTGGGCCTGCACAGGTCCATGATGCTTTGCATAATGGCGCCGCAATATCGGCTTGGGACATTTCTTGAAAGGCGCCTTTGCCTAATTGATTTAAAGGAGCATGACCCGATAAGAGCACTACTGGGGCTTCGGCCATCGCTGCTGTATATAGGGCAGAAACCGCATTGGCATGACCCGGGCCTCCAGTGACCATTGCAATACCGACTTTGCCACTCAAGCGAGCATACGCATCAGCCATATGAACCGTTGCCGCTTCATGGCGCGTATGAATTAATTTAATGGGTTGATCAATCACTGCATCAAAAATGGGCATGATGTGATTACCCGAAAGCGTAAAAATTGAATTCACACCCTGCGCTTTAAAGGCATCCACCAATGAATGCGCACCAAGCCGTTCTGCCATGATTACTCCTTGATGAATACTTTATTTTAATTAGACGCTCTTATTTTTTCTGGTTCGCAGCAGCAGTAGGGGCCGTAAAGGATGCAGCCATTGCATCGTATAAAACAATCTTGACCTCATCGTTGACCGCAATATCCTTCAATAAAGCTGCATTCTTGATACGGTAGGTATCGGGCTTACCTTTGGGACCCTTGACCGAAATCGTCATCTTCTGGCGATCAATACCAATGACGGTGGCAACAATCGTGGTGGTGTTGGAAATAACTGAGGCAGGCTTGCTCCCCAGCGGAGCAGAGGTTTGGCTAGTGGTTTGCACTTCACTGCGAATGCCTTGGTTGTTGACCTTGGCCAATTCAATCACAACTGCCAACTCATGCGTGACGGTAAGACGATCACCCACCTTAATTTGAGGGAAGTTCTTAATCTCAGGCCCTGCAACAAAATTAGTGACTGTGCCATCCTTATCTTTTAGGGTTACGGTGCGCGTCTTACTATCGACCTTAGTCACTACCGCATCAACTAGTTGATAGACCTCATCAATCCCGGCAGCCGCGATGGGCGCTTTGTTGGGGTCAACCATTGCGGGCTTGGTTTGCGCCAGACTGACAGAGGAGAGACCAACGCCAAAAGCGAGGATTACAAGATTTTTTGAGATAAATAAGGATGAGTTCATGATTTTGATGAATAGTTAATGAAATACCAATTGATTATGACCCGATTTCTCTGGCCCACCAGTTTCCCTTAAATTGACCCGCGAGCCAATCGATTAATTTACTAACCTTGCTGGTTAGCAGTCGTGGTGAGCTATAGACCGCATGAATTTCTTGGACAGGCATCGTCCAATCTTCTAATAAGGGCTTGAGGTGTCGGCTTTGAACCGATGTATAAGCTACGTACCAGGGAAGGGCTGCAATTCCGAGATGCTGCCTGGTTGCAGATAGAAGTGCTGAGAGATTATTGGTGTAGAGGGGGCCTTGCACCTGAATGGACTTGTTGGAGCCGTCGCGACCGGTAAATTGCCAACGATGGTCTCCCTGAACCGAACTGTAAATGAGTGCGGTATGACGACTTAAGTCACTGGGTATAGATGGCGTACCAGCCTGCATGAGGTATTCAGGGGTGGCGACCAGAACCCAGGGATTCAGACCCAAAAAGCGTGCGCCCAAACTGGAATCGGATAGACGCCCCATCCGAATCGCAAGATCGACGCCTTCCTCGACCAAATTAATGTAGCGATCATCCAAGTTGAGGCTTACCTGTAACTGCGGATGATCCCTCATAAACTCCAGTACCAATGGCGTTAGTACACGTCGACCAAAGGCTACTGAGCTACTGATATTGAGTTTGCCCTGTACCTCGGATTGCAAGAGTCCAGCTAGGTTCTCGGCATCTTCAACTTCATGAATAATCGTCTTGCACTTCTCGTAATAGATCTTGCCAATTTCAGTGGGCGTTACCCCGCGGGTACTGCGATGGAGCAGAAGGGATCCTAGACGCTTTTCAAGGGCGGCGACATGCTTGGTGGCGGTGGGTTGAGTTATTCCCAAACTGCTCGCAGCTTTGCTAAATGATCCCGTTTCGACCACTCGTATGAATAAGGAAATGCCTTGAATTCGATCCATAAGATATTGATTTAAATAAGATAAAACTAATATATTCCAAATTAGAATAGATGATATTAAGGTATCACACTTCTCAGAATACCTCAATTTAAGGATGATTCATTCATCTTATTCAAAAGGAGGCAACAATGGCACTCATGAAAGCCGCAATGGCAGCTGTTTTGGTAATGGAAAAAGAGGGCATCACCACCGCATTTGGCGTTCCTGGCGCTGCGATTAATCCCCTGTACGCACAATTACGCGAGCGTCAATCCATCACCCATATTCTGGCGCGCCACGTTGAGGGCGCTTCCCACATGGCTGAAGGCTACACCCGTGCCAAGGCTGGCAATATCGGTGTTTGCATTGGCACGTCTGGCCCCGCTGGTACCGACATGATTACTGGCTTGTATTCAGCAAGCGCAGACTCGATTCCAATTCTGTGTATTACTGGCCAAGCTCCACGTGCCCGTCTCTATAAAGAAGATTTCCAGGCGGTTGATATCGAGAGTATTGCCAAGCCAGTGACCAAAATGGCCGTAACCGTACGCGAGCCTGGTTTGGTACCTCGCGTATTTCAGCAGGCGTTTCATGTGATGCGCTCAGGACGTCCTGGACCTGTTCTGATTGATTTACCCATCGATGTGCAGTTAGCCGAGATCGAGTTTGATATCGATACCTACGAGCCATTGCCGGTTTACAAACCATTTGCCAATAAGAAGCAAATTGAAAAGGCCATGGAGATGTTGATGTCAGCCGAGAAGCCATTAATCGTGGCTGGCGGCGGAATCATTAATGCGGATGCTGCAGATCTATTAGTGGAGTTTGCCGAGATCACCGGTGTTCCAGTGATCCCAACTTTGATGGGCTGGGGTGCGATTCCAGATGATCATCCTTTGATGGCTGGCATGGTGGGCTTACAAACCTCGCATCGTTATGGCAATGCCACGATGTTGGCCAGCGACTTTGTATTGGGTATCGGTAATCGTTGGGCCAATCGCCACACTGGCTCGCTAGAGGTCTATACCAAAGGCCGTAAGTTTGTGCACGTGGATATTGAGCCAACTCAGATTGGTCGCGTATTTAATCCTGACTACGGTATTGTGTCTGACGCCAAAGCTGCACTCGAACTCTTCGTTGAAGTAGCCAAAGAGTGGAAGGCAAAAGGCAAGCTCAACAATTACAGCGATTGGGTCTCACGTTGCCAAGAACGCAAGCGCCTCATGCTACGTAAAACGAACTTTGATAATGTGCCGATCAAGCCACAGCGTGTTTATCAAGAGATGAACCAAGCCTTCAAACGCGATACGGTTTATGTATCAACCATTGGTCTTTCACAAATCGCCGGCGGCCAGTTCTTGCATGTCTATGGCGCGCGTCAATGGATTAACTGTGGTCAAGCAGGCCCCTTAGGTTGGACAGTACCTGCTGCACTCGGCGTGTTGGCTGCTGATCCAACTCGTACCGTCGTTGGTCTTGCAGGTGATTATGACTTCCAGTTCCTGATTGAAGAATTGGCCGTTGGTGCCCAGTTTAAGTTGCCGCTCGTTATGGTTTTAGTAAACAACAGCTACCTGGGTCTCATCCGTCAGGCACAACGTGGCTTTGATATGGATTACTGTGTCCAACTCGCGTTTGACAACATTAACGTCCACGATGAGAACCTGAAGGGCTATGGCGTGGATCACGGTAAGGTGGTTGAAGGCTTGGGTTGCAAAACCTTGCGCGTTACCCATCCAGGCAAGATTCAGGAGGCTTTGATCGAGGCGCAGAAGATGGCTAAAGAGTATCGGGTTCCCGTAGTCGTTGAAATCATTTTGGAGAAGGTCACCAATATTGCAATGGGTACCGAGATCAATAATGTCAACGAGTTTGAAGATATTGATTGCCGTCACCCAGCCGGTACTGAAGGCTTGGTAACAGCCGGTCTTTTAGAATAAGTCTTTTTTAAACTCACTCAGAGGAACTGGAATGCCAAAGTTTGCTGCAAATCTAACCATGTTGTTTAATGAAGTGCCCTTTATGGAGCGCTTTGATCGTGCAGCCGCTTGTGGTTTTCAGGCAGTCGAGTTCCTCTTTCCTTACCCCTTTGCTGCGAGTGAAATCAAATCAGCATTAGATCGTAATCAACTCAAGCTGGTATTGCATAATTTGCCTGCTGGTAATTGGGAAGCGGGTGAACGAGGCATTGCATGCTTGCCCGATCGGGTCGATGAGTTTAAGTCTGGTGTTGCCAAGGCAATTGAGTACGCCAAGGCCCTCGGTGTCGGTCAGCTCAATTGTTTAGCTGGTAAAGCGCCAGACGGCGTCGATCATAAGACTTTGCATGCAACGTTTGTGAGTAATCTGCGATACGCAGCAGCAGAGTTGAAAAAGCATCAGCTCAAGTTACTGATTGAACCGATCAATACATTTGATATCCCTGGCTTCTTCTTGTCCACCACCGCTCAAGGCATTGCGATCTTAGATGAGATAGGTGCGGACAACGCTTTCTTGCAATACGACATTTACCATGCCCAACGCATGGAAGGGGAGTTGGCAAACTCTATGAAGAAGTACTTCAATCGAATTGCGCATCTGCAGTTAGCGGATAACCCCGGTCGCAATGAGCCCGGAACTGGTGAAATTAATTACGCCTATTTGTTCAAGTTCATTGATCAACTAGGTTATCAAGGTTGGATCGGCTGCGAATATAAGCCTGCCAGCACCACTGAAGCTGGCTTAGGTTGGTTGAAGTCGGTTTCCTAAAAATCTATTTAGTTCGTTATTTTTCTTCAAAGGGATTGCTATGAGTGCAAAGAAATTGGGTTTTGTTGGATTAGGCATTATGGGTTCTCCAATGGCCGGTCACTTAATCAAAGGTGGTCACACAGTTTATCTAGCTACCCGTAGCCAAGTGCCTGAAGAGCTTGTAAAGGCAGGAGGGATTGCTTGCAAGTCGCCCGCAGAGGTTGCTCAGCATGCCGACATCATCTTCACGATGGTTCCTGATACGCCCGATGTTGAAAAAGTTCTGTTTGGTGAGAATGGTATTGCATCTGGAATTAGCAAAGGCAAGATTGTGGTGGACATGAGCTCCATCTCGCCAATTGCGACCAAAGAGTTTGCTAAAAAACTCAATGCTCTTGGGTGCGACTATGTCGATGCCCCAGTATCGGGTGGTCAAGTTGGCGCACAAAACGCCACGCTCTCAATTATGGTTGGAGGAGACGAAGCGGTATTTAATCAAGTCAAACCGCTCTTTGAATTAATGGGTAAAAACATCAACCTCGTGGGTGGCAACGGAGCAGGGCAAACCGCAAAAGTGGCCAATCAAATCATCGTGGCTCTCAATATTGAGGCGGTTGGTGAGGCTCTCGTATTTGCTGCTAAAGCAGGCGCCGATCCTGCCAAGGTTCGTCAAGCCTTGATGGGTGGCTTTGCAAGCTCAAAGATCTTGGAAGTACACGGTGAGCGCATGGTCAATCGCACCTTCAATCCAGGCTTTCGGATTGAGTTGCACCAAAAGGATTTAAATTTAGCTCTGAGCAGCGCCAAAGCACTCGGTGTGTCATTGCCCAATACGGCAACTGCCCAAGAGTTGTTTAACTCCTGCGCCGCTCACGGCGGCAAGGCCTGGGATCACTCGGCCATGGTCAAGGCGCTCGAGACCCTAGCGAACTTTGAGATTGGACAAAAAGCAAACTAAGACGCCATGCCCGATCATCCTGATCTGCTGATCGTCTATTTGCATGGATTTCGGTCATCCCCGAACTCCTCCAAGGCTCAATTAACCAGGGATGCGGTTGCATCTTTAGTTGAAAAAGGCAAATCCATTGATTGGTATTGTCCTCAACTGCCCCCATCGCCCGCAGAGGCGATCGCCATGATTAAGGCGAAAATTGAAGCGGCAAATCCCAAGCGAATTAGTTTTATTGGCTCATCGCTTGGTGGCTTCTATGCAACGCATTTGGCCGAGCAATTTCCTAATGCGCGTGCTGTGTTACTAAATCCAGCAGTGCGAGCCGCTCGGGAGTTGGCGCCCTACGTTGGACAACTGACTGCTTATGACAGTGATGAGCCTTTTGATTGGCGCGCGGAGTATGCCGAGCAGTTGCGTCTACAACAGGTGGAAAAGATAACGCATCCCGAACGCTATTTACTGGTTGCTGCAACCGGTGATGAGTTGCTTGATTGGCATGAGATGGTCGACTTTTACCCCAATGCGAACCATGAAGTCATTGAGGGTAGCGATCACGGCATTACCGAGTATCCCTTGTATCTGGACCGGGTGCTTCACTTTGCCAGTTATCTCGACTAACTAATGACTCGTGTTAGCTCCGGTTCTAAACTGCTCTTCGATAGCCTTGGTGATTTTGGTGCGGGCATGATTCTTGCGCTCTAGCAGACCTACCCGGCGATAAATCGTTTTACGAGGCGGATTTGCAATCACGATGCGTTTGTCTTTGTCCCACTCGACATTCGCAAGTTTTGGCACCACGGCATAGCCAAAGCCTTGGCGAACCAATTCAATAATCGCCTCTACTGAATTGACCACCATGCTATTACGGATCTCTAAGCCATTGGCTCGGATAAACCGATCAACAAGTTCACCAGTCCAGGTTTTGGGTTCAAATCGAATGAAGGGGAGATGTGATGGATCCCTGCCTTTGGGATAAATCAATATCATGGGCTCTTCATACAGCAAGGTCCAGCGAACACTTTTGGGTAATGCGTATGGGGATTCGGTCACGATGGCTGCATCGAGCATGCCATCAATCACCTGTTGCAGAAAATCATTCGAGAGGCCGGTGCTAATTTTTAATTCAAGGCTTGGATACTCATCTTTCAAATGATCCAATGTTTTGCCAAACTGGCCCATCAGGCTTGACACTAAGGCGCCCACGGTGAGCGAGCCAGAGAGCCCAGTCCGAAACTGACTTCCGAGGGATTCATAGCGGGAGAGAATATCTTGGATGGGTTCGATCAGAGCGCGGCCTTGATTATTAAGGATCAATGAGCGTTTATTGCGATCAAACAGTGTGACCCCTAATTCAGCCTCCAACTGGGCGAGCTGCTGTCCAGCTGCGGCAGGGGTTAAGCCAATCTCACGGGCTGCGGCAGCCACGCTACTGTGACGCGTAATGGCAATGAAGTTTTTGAGAACCCGAATACTGGACATGAACTCGATTGTAAAGTATTTTTTTATCTGAATTAAAATACTATTCGATTTATTTTTTATTGTCTATCCCTATAATGGCAATATGAATCCAAGCATCCTCAAAGTAAAAGTCTGGCGGGGCACCGATGACGGTGAGTTTGTGGAGTACGATGTGCCGCGCGCCGCGAATCAAACAGTACTCGATGTGGTGACCTACATCCAACGCAAAATTGATCCAACTCTAAGCTATCGCTTTGCCTGCCGTGTAGGAATGTGTGGCTCCTGTGCGATGACCGTGAATGGTAAAGCGCGTTGGACCTGCCGGACCCATGTGGCGAAAATTGCGGATCAAAATACCCTTGAGATTGCGCCTCTCGATAATCTACCCATCATCAAAGACCTAGCCACCGATATGCGCGAGTTCTTTGACAAGATGAGTAAGGCGGTGGGTTACTTTAAAGGTGATAAAACCCGATTTGATGATTTTGCGCAAGTCAAACCAGATTCTGAAGAACGTCAACTGGCTAATGCTGGTATTGAGTGCATTGGTTGTGGGGTCTGCTACGCCTCCTGTGAAGTGGTTTCAGCTCGAGACAGTTATTTAGGTCCGGCCGCCCTAAATCGTGCCTGGACACTTGTGAACGATGAGCGTGATACCCAGCAATTGGATCGTTTGCGCGCGGTCGCTGGAGATGCAGGCTGCCATTCATGCCATACGCAAGGCACCTGCTCAGAACGTTGCCCTAAGCAGATTGAGCCAACCGCTGGTATTGCAGGTTTGAAGAAGATCGTCGGTCGTGCAGCGGTTAGAGGTAGCAAGTGGGGCAAACTGTAATGACCAGCAGCGCGATTCTTCAAGCCAAACTTTGGTACTACCAACGCATCAGCGCAATGGTGCTTACACTGTGTGTCGCAATCCATCTCGTGATCATCTATTACGCCATTCAGGATGGCCTAAGTGCTGCAGAGATCTTGGCGCGTACGCGAGGTAATCTTGCCTTTGCTCTTTTCTATGAGATCTTTGTTTTGACCTGCTTTGTTCATGCCCCCATTGGCTTAGCGAATATTCTGCGCGAGAACATCCGAAGCGCGTTTCTGATTCGAGCGCTTCCCCTCTTACTTGCAGCATTCATCCTAATCTTAGGAACAGCCGCAGTCATCGGCGTGGTGTGGGGTGCGCCATGAGCCAGGTAGGGCGTCGACTCGACTTTCGAACGAAGGCGCATTGGTCTTACTTTGCTTACTACTTGCATCGTGTCTCCGGACTCTTGCTAGCGTGCTTTTTGCCACTGCATTTTTTCCTCCTCTCGCGCTCTTTATATGGTGAAGCGGAGCTCGGGCGTTATCTGCAATTTACTGATCACCCCATGGTTAAGTTTGGTGAGTGGGGATTGGTTACCTTGTTAGCACTTCATCTGATTGGTGGGACCCGTTTATTGGTGATCGAATTTGGGATCTGGAAGGGCCTACGCAAAGCCTGGGTTCAGGTGACCTTGATTGGTTCCTTAATTTGCGGAGCTTTATTTTTAATTCTTTCTCGCTAAGGCGAATCATTTATGGAACTGAATCTGCAATACGTTGAAGATGCATGCAAAGAGCTTTACATCCGGGCCCTGAAATTATTACCTGATGATATTAAAGAGGGGATTAACGATCTCAAACGCAAAGAGCGCGATGCTCGCGCGCAAGTCGTATTGGGGACAATGGTGACGAATATTGCCGTGGCAGAACGTGAAGATAACCTGCTTTGTCAGGATACGGGATTACCAATTTATAACGTTTGGATTGGTCGAGATGTTCAATTGGATGGAGTCCAGCTGAAGCAGGCGATTCGAAAGGGCTGTGAGCGAGCCACAACCGAATACCCCTTACGCTCATCCGTTGTGCACCCCATCACCCGAAAAAATAATCACACCTCAACTGGTATTGACATGCCAGCGATTCATATTGATTTTATGGACAAGCCTGGCGTGATTGAGATTGAAATGATCCCCAAAGGCAGTGGCTCGGAGAATAATTCGTTTCTGAAGATGGCCATTCCAGCGGAAGGAATCTTAGGGGTTAAAGCATTTGTGATTGAGAGCGTTGTCAATGCTGGCGGCAAAACCTGCCCCCCGACCATCGTTGGAGTAGGTATCGGTGGTACGTCTGACCAATGCGTCGCACTTGCTAAGCGCGCTGCCACCCGCCCGCTTGGTAGTATCTGCAGCGATGCTGAAGGCGCCAAGTTGGAGAAGGAACTAAGCGCCGCAGTCAATCAACTCGGAATTGGTCCCCAGGGGTTGGGGGGTGATGGCACGGCGTTTGCAGTGCATGTGGAATTGGCTGCCACGCATATCACCATGAACCCCGTTGCAGTCAATATGCAATGCCATTCGGCGCGACGTGCGCGGGCATCGATTGGATCACACGGTATTGAATACGGCTTTTAAGGACGATCATGGCGCACTACAACCTAGCAACACCAGTCAGTGAAAGCGATATCCGCAAGTTGAGAATTAATGACACCGTCACCTTACAACAGACCTTATTTGGTATCCGCGATGCAACCCAAATTCATTTATTTGATCGGGGACGAAAAACCAAATTTGATCTTCAAGGGCATGCGGTGATTCATACGGCACCTAATGTTCGTAAAGTGCCTGTTAGTACTCAGTTCCCAGCAGGTTATCAACCGATTTGCATTGGTACGACCACATCGGATCGGATGGAGCGGTTTACTGAACCTCTTATGCGGGAGTATGGTGTTCGGATGATTGTTGGCAAAGGTGGCTTACGGGAATCGTCCGCTAAGGCATTTGAGCAGTTTGGTGGAGTCTATCTTGCCATTATTGGCGGCACTGCGGCTCTTGAGACTACCTGGATTGACCAGATTGAGGATGTGGATCTCGATGATCTAAACCCTGAATCGCTCTGGAAGTTCAAGATTAATCAATTTGGTCCTCTGTTGGTGGCGATGGACAGCCACGGGGGCAGCATCTATCAAGAAGTGAAATCGGATGTTGCAAGCAACAAAGAGGCGGTACTTAAAAGCTTAGGCATTGTCTAAAGAAAGAGAAGGTCGGTATGCCATCGATTGAAACCATTCAAACCGATATCTTGGTTCTCGGTTCCGGCGGGGCGGGTCTCTTTGCGGCACTGCATGCACACCAAGCCAATCCCAACCTGCATATTACGATTGCAGTAAAGGGTCTTTTGGGTAAATGCGGTTGCACCCGCATGGTTCAAGGCGGCTATAACGTTGCGCTGGCTGAAGGCGATTCGGTTGAGCGCCACTTTATGGATACCATTGAAGGCGGCAAGTGGCTATCTGACCAAGAGCTGGCTTGGACCTTGGTGACGAAATCGGTTGAACGAATTCATGAGCTCGAGAATGAGTTGGGTTGCTTCTTTGATCGCAACCCTGATGGCACGATTCATCAAAAAGCATTTGCTGGGCAAACCTTCGATCGCACGGTTCATAAGGGCGATCTCACCGGTATCGAAATCATTAATCGCTTAGCCGAGCAAGTTTGGGCTCGTGGAATTCATCGTTTAGAGGAACATCGTGCGATCGAATTAATTAAAAGCACCGACGGCAAAGCAATCGCGGGTGTATTGATGCTCAATATGCGCACTGGTCAATTTGTGATGGTGCGTGCTAAGGCAGTCTTATTAGGAACGGGTGGCGGCCCCACAATGTACAAATACCATACACCATCGGGTGATAAAAGCTGCGATGGATTGGCCATGGCCCTTCGAGCAGGATTGACCTTGCGTGATATGGAGATGGTGCAGTTTCATCCGACCGGAATGCTTGCCGGCCCCGATACCCGCATGACCGGAACGGTTCTGGAGGAGGGTTTACGGGGAGCAGGGGGTTACCTACTGAACGGTAATAAAGAGCGCTTCATGGGTAACTACGATCCGCGCAACGAGCGTGCTACGCGTGATATTGTCTCGCGCTCAATTTACTCCGAGATGCGTGCTGGTCGAGTCAGTCCAAATGGTGGGGTTTATATTCAGATGCATCATCTGGGACCCGAGAATGTACGTAAATTATTTAAAGGAATGGTTGAACGGTGTGCCGACTCGGGCTTTGATTTAGCGGGCGGACTGGTTGAAGTGGTTCCCACCGCTCACTACATGATGGGTGGCGTAGTATTTCATGCCGATACCAGTACCGATTTACCCGGCTTATTTGCTGCTGGTGAGGATACCGGTGGTGTACATGGTGCCAATCGATTGGGCGGTAATGGGGTTGCAAACTCCACGGTGTTTGGCGGGATTGCCGGAGACACGATGGCGCACTATGTATCCAATCGAGAATTCTTAGAGCCCAATCAAGAATCGATTGAGCAAAGTATTGCGATGCATCGCAAACCGCTCACGCAAGCCCAAGGCGATATTGAGTTCATTCGTGACGAGTTAGCCGATTGCATGTGGGATCAAGTAGGCATCTTACGTAATCAAAATGATTTGGTGGCAGCACGTGAGCGCTTGGATCGACTTGATGCGATGTTGCAAACCATGGGGGTGGGTGATACCAACCCAGCATTCAATCTGACCTGGCAGGATTGGATGAATCTACGTAACTTATTGCTGGTTAGTAAAACAGTGGTGGAGGCTGCCTTGGTTCGTGAGAACTCTCGAGGAGCCCACTACCGAGAGGATTATCCCGAGGAGGGTGATCTGGAGACTTCCTACTACACCGCTGTGCAAATGGATGGGGATCAATTAAGAATTGATAAAAAACCCGTGATATTCAGTATGGTCAAACCAGGTGAAACGATTTTGGTCGAGGCATAAAAAAGCCCAGATCAACTGGGCTTAAGAGATATGAAGGGTTTTATTGTTATTGACTTAAATTGCGAGCCTTCACAATCTTTTCCCAGTTTGCACCTTCTTTTTTAATCTGAGCTGCGAATTCTTGTGGTGTATTAAGAACCGGGGTTAAGCCAGCACCTTCAACGCGTGCCTTGAACTCAGGGTTCTTAAAGGCTTCTAGAGTTGAGCGATAAATTTTGTCGACAATCGCGTTGGGTGTGCCAGAAGGGACCACCAAACCAAACCAACCCGTGTTTTCAAAACCAGGAATTGTCTCTGCAATGGTAGGTACGTCTGGTAATTGTGGAACGCGTTTCGCACTGGTAACGCCCAGAGGACGAATCTGCCCCGATTTTGCAAAGCCAGTCGCAGCAGTTAAGTTACCCACCATAAAATCAATTTGACCAGCAACCAAGTCGTTTAATGCTGCAGATTCACCCTTGTAAGGAACGTGGGTGGCATTGATGCCAGCAGCATAGGTAAAGTTTTCACCCGCCATATGCACTTGGCTACCAATACCTGCAGAACCAAAGTTGAGGTTCTTGGTTTTGGCCAATGCAATTAATTCCTTAACGTTCTTCGCAGGCACCTTTGGGTTCACCGATAGAAGCATTGGGCCGCTTGCGACATTGGTTACAACCTTGAAATCCTTGTCGTAATCGATTGGCAACTTCTTATAAAGGTAGGGATTTACGGTCAACATACTGCCTGAAGCCAGCATGATGGTGTATCCATCGGCAGGGGACTTAGCTACTAAATCCGCAGCGATATTGCCTCCCGCACCGCCTTTGTTCTCCACAATCACGTTTTGTTTCCACTCGGTGCTTAATTGCTGGGCCAACAAACGACCCAAAATATCGGTGGTACCACCAGCAGCAAAGGGAATCACAAGCTTTACAGGCTTATCAGGCCAGCTTTGAGCTTGAAGCGAGGGGCTTGTGAAGGCGATCGAACTGGCCGCCACAAGACCCAAGGCAAACTTCATTCGACTAAGCACGGTTTTATACATATTGATCTCCTTGGTTATCTATCTTTTGATCCATTTAATCACATATTTGAACAACCGCCTCTTGCAAGAGATCTAAGTCATCTATATGATATGGATATGTCGAATATTTTCATCTCGGAGTTTATTACCAGTCAAGCCCTAGAAACCCTTAAGGCTCAGCATACGGTTATTTATCAGCCGGATGCCTACCCAGACCCAACACAAATGGCTGATTCCTTGGCCAGCGCCGATGCCTGGATTGTGCGAAATCTAACCAAAGTTTCTAAGGAATTGGTTGATGGGGCCAAGCAGTTGAAGGTGGTTGGTCGCTTGGGCGTTGGTCTTGAGAATATTGATTTGATTGCCTGTGCAGAGCGAGGCATTCGGGTGATCCCGGCCACCGGTGCGAATGCTGAGTCGGTAGCCGAGTATGTGCTTGGTACTGCGATGGCACTCATGCGCTCGTATCGCGAGGCCACGTTAGAAACTCTCGCAGGAAAATGGCCCAGACCGACTTACTCCAAATGCCACGAAATAGCTGGTAAAGCAATTGGCATCGTCGGATTTGGGAGTATTGGTCGTGTCGTTGCTGAAAAAGCACTCGCGCTGGGAATGCGCTGCATTGCCTACGATCCCGTCATTAAAGAATCCTCTATTGCCATAAAGGGTGGGGATGTTGTAATGCGCTCGCTATCGGAAGTGCTTGCAAACAGCCAAATTGTTAGCCTGCATCTGCCATTACTCCCTGAGACTAAGCGTCTATTCAATCAGAATTTGCTCAACCAGATTCAAGAAGGTGCTTATCTAATTAATACAGCTCGTGGCGGCATTGTGGATGAGCTAGCGCTCGCACAGTCTTTGAAATCAGGCAAGCTTGGTGGTGCTGCGCTGGACGTATTTGCGCTTGAGCCCGCAAAGGATCTGAGTCATTTTATGGGTGTGCCGAATTTAATTCTGACGCCACATGTAGCGGGCGTCACTGAAGAGAGTAATGATCGGGTGAGTACCATGATTGCCCAAGAAGTGAATCTATTTTTGGAGAAGAATACGTGAGTCATTCATTTCAGGAGCTAGTACAACTTGCTTATCAGGGCTTATGTGCCGCTGGAGTTAAACATGAGGCAGCAGCAGATACCGCCTTATTTTTAGCCTTAGCAGAGATTGATGGATTAGCCTCTCATGGCCTAGCACGGGTTGCACAGTATTCGGGGCATGCTAAACATCAGCGAATTAATACTCAAGCAGTCATTAAGACGCATCCCTATAAATCTGCGGCAGCATTGGTTGACGGTCAAGATGGTCTTGCATTTCCTGCGCTGAAGTACGCAACAGATCTTTCAGTCAATCTTGCACATCGCCATGGCGTTGGCTTGGTGGCAATTAAGAACACCCATCATTTTGGTGTCGCGGGTCACTATACAGAAGCCGCAGCTAGAGCTGGATACATCTCGATTTTGCTCGGTAACACCCCTGCGGCAATGCCGATGGCTGGCGGCACCAAAGCGGTCTTCGGAACCAATCCACTGGCTGCTGCCTTTCCAGTTCAGGGCAAGGATCCTTTGGTCATTGATATGTCACTCTCTGCAGTGGCGCGAGGCAAATTATTAGTGGCATCCAAAAAAGGGGAGTCAATTCCATTGGGTTGGGCTCTAACTGCTGACGGCCAGCCCACCACCGATCCGAATGAAGGTCTTAAGGGTTTAATGGTTCCGCTCGGTGGTGATAAAGGTGCGTTATTGGCACTCATCATCGAACTACTTGCAGTTGGTTTGTCGGGAAGTCAGTACTCCTATGAAGCTGATAGCTTCTTTTCAATGAAGGGTAATAAGCCACGATTAGGCCAACTCATCATTACGATTGACCCTGGTTTGCCTGGAAAAGGTATTTACCGAAACCGAATGCTCGATTTAATTAATACATTTGCAAGCGATGCCGGAGTGCGCCTGCCTGGACAGCGTCGCTTTACAGTTCGCCAGAAAGCAATGAACTCAGGGGTCGTAGTCAATGAAGCGGTATTGCAAGAAATTCAGAATGGTATTCAAAGCGGTTGGAATAATTAATAAATCAATCTTTAAAGGAGAGAAAGCATGATTCACTTTGTCGTACATGAACCCGGAGATGTGGTGGGTGTCGTAGTCGTGGAGGGCGTGAAAGCCGGTAATGACCTAACAGGTTGGGTGATGGATGGTGATACCACGCTCAATATTAAATCCGAGAGCGATATTCCAATTGGTCACAAGATCTCATTAAAAGATTTGAAGGTCGGTGATACCGTGATTAAGTACGGAATTGACATTGGCAAAGTAGTTGCCCCCATTAAAAAGGGCGAACATTTGCACGTTCAAAACGTCAAGACAAAGCGTTGGTAATCGATTGGCCAACTGATTAACTAATTTTTGATTGAGAGAAGAACAAATGATTGATTTGAAAAAAGCGACCTTTATGGGATATCGTCGTGAAAATGGACGCATGGGTATTCGTAATCACGTAATTATTTTGCCCCTTGATGATTTGTCGAATGCGGCCTGCGAGGCGGTAGCAAACAATATCAAAGGCACCATGGCAATCCCACATCCTTACGGGCGTTTGCAGTTTGGTGCTGATCTGGAACTCCATTTCCGCACTCTGATCGGTACTGGCTGCAATCCTAATGTAGCTGCAGTTGTAGTGATTGGAATTGAGCCCCAGTGGACCAATACTGTGGTTGAGGGGATCAAGAAATCAGGTAAGCCTGTTGAAGGATTCTGGATTGAAGGCAATGGTGATACAGCGACCATTGCTGCTGCAAGCAAAGCTGCCTACAAGATGATGAAGCACGCATCGAAGTTACAGCGTGTCTCTGCACCCTTGTCTGAGCTCTGGGTCTCTACCAAATGCGGTGAATCCGACACCACCTCAGGTTGCGGTGCCAATCCGACCGTTGGCAATGCCTTCGACAAGCTCTATGACATTGGCTCTACTTTGGTGTTTGGTGAAACCACTGAATTAACCGGCGGTGAGCATCTAGTAGAAGCGCGTTGCCGTACCCCTGAAATCAAAGCGAAGTTCAAACAAGTCTTTGATCGTTACCAAGATGTGATTGAGCGTCACAAAACCAGTGATCTTTCTGACTCACAACCAACCAAAGGAAATATTGCCGGTGGCCTAACAACTATTGAAGAAAAAGCACTAGGTAATATTCAAAAGATTGGTAAAAAGTGCATGATTGATGGCGTATTGGATAAAGCCGAAACCCCAACTGGTAAAGGTTTGTACTTTATGGATTCCTCATCAGCAGCTGCTGAGATGGTGACCTTATGTGCGGCCGCCGGGTATGCAGCCCATTTTTTCCCAACCGGACAGGGCAATGTGATTGGTAACCCCATTCTTCCAGTGATTAAGCTATGCGCGAATCCAAAAACAGTGCGTACGATGTCTGAGCACATTGATGTCGATGTTTCTGGAATCTTGCGCCGCGAGGAAAACATGGATACCGCCGGAGAGAAATTATTAGATTGCCTCTTGCGAACTGCGAATGGCGAGCTAACCGCTGCTGAGATTTTGGGTCATCGCGAGTTTGTTCTCACTCGCTTATACGAATCGGCCTAATTTGTCTCATGGGCCATTCAGACGTCTGACTGGCCCGGATTGGTATGAAAGCAATTACTGCGTATCAAGAAGTAAAACAGAAGATCACGGGCGATATCGTCCGTGGTCGTTACTTTATGGGCGAGGCCCTGCCTGCTGAAAAGGAGTTGGCAAAAGAGCTGAAGGTATCAATTGGCACGCTCCGCAAAGCAGTGGATGAGCTTGTATCAGAAGGTATTGTGATTCGACGGCAAGGGAAGGGCACCTTTATTGCCGAGCATGACGAACAGCGCTTGTTGTATTACTTCTTTCATGTGATTAAGCATGACGCTGACCACAAAAAATATCCAACGGTTGAATTAGTCTCGTTCCAAAGTGCAAGCGCAAATAGCGAAGAAGCAAAAAAGCTTCAACTAAAAGAGGGTTCGCCAGTATGGCGGATTGTCAATCGCCTCTCACTTGATGGCCAATGTGTCATCGTCGATCGACTTACGCTCAGCAAAGAGCGATTTCCAACCTTGACTCGAAGTGCTTTTCAGCATCGTCAGGGCAGTATTTATCAGTTGTATCAGGCCCAATATGGACAAGTGGTTGCGCGAACCAGTGAGCGATTACGAGCCGGTGCAGCAAGTAAACAAGATGCTGAATGGCTTCACTTAAAGGTTGGTGACCCCGTAATTGTGATTCGTCGTCTAGCGATTGGAATGCAAGACGAGTCGATTGAGTGGCGAGTCTCAACCCTAAATACCCAGCATTACGAGTACTTCAGCGAACTAGGGACTTAAGCAATACGCTGGTAATACAGATTTTGTGGGTGGTTGGATTCAGCAAAAAATAGCCAGCGCTCTGCAATTAGACCAAGCAGATGCACTAAAAACGCTACGATAATTAAATTTAAGCTAGCTTGACTTGCCGCAAATACCAGTAGGGTGACAGGAAGCAGATAAGCCCCAAAAAATGCCAGCTTGCGAACATTGGCAACAAAGAAATTGGATTGCTGATGAAAGAACTCACGCGTATTAAAACTACCACCCATCATCCCCATCGAAATTTGTCGAACGGGGCCTTGCTGGATTCCAGTCGCCGACTGCAAGGTTGATTTTGGCTTAAGGCTGCGATTTCGTTTCCAGATCCAAAGTTTCAGAGTGAGTGATAGCAACAATAAGAATCCTGTAAAACCAGTCACACCAGCAATGTTTTGAGAGGTGACGATAGCTTGTTCAGGTAGCCATGCTGACCAAATGGTAAATAGGGTCATTAGCAAAAACCATCCTGAAGCAAACCCAAGTGCAATGAAATTAACCATGGTCATCGGATGGGCCCACTCTTGAATAAACCGAATGCATTGGTAAATCATGGCAGTGCACACCCACAGAAGAACTGCAAAAATACCGAGTAACAACCACAGCCAATTGGGAATCGCACCCATTTGCCAGGAGTAAATATAGGCTAGAACTGTGAGGGCGATGAAACTTGGCAAAACTAACACCTCGCGCGAGAGCCAGGAAGTTCTCCACATCAAAATGGCGCGCCATGCACGCTCTGGGTGCCCCAGATGAAAAAATGAGGCTAGTAATCCACCAGCCAATAGCAATAGCACGATTGGAAAAGCCAGGTAGTTCATGAAGTGACTGGGTAATGGATCACCTGCTAGATGCAAAACGAGAAGACTCATCACCATACCCTGAGCCATACCGGCCATACCGGTAAAGAAGATGAGTGAGAAAGCGGGATGCATTAGTTTTCTGCCTTTACAGCCGCAATGGTTTCAGTAATCGAGCGGGGCAAGTAGTGATTGGCTGGTTGGGTCTGCCACTCGGGCATTAGTCCATACCCACCACGTTCAGCAATCGCTTTGCTGGCATCCGACTTTGGATCATGTACATCACCAAAGATTCGTGCACTGGTTGGGCAGGCCAGCACACAGGCTGGCTGGCGCTCTGACTCTGGTAGGGTCTCGCTATAGATACGATCGACACATAAGGTGCATTTAGTCATCACCTGCCGGTCCTCATCGAGCTCACGAGCTCCATACGGGCAAGCCCAAGCACAATACTTACAACCGATGCACTTGTCATAATCAACCAGCACAATGCCATCTTCTTTGCGCTTATAGCTAGCTCCGGTTGGGCAAACGGGCACGCATGGTGGATCCTCACAATGTAAACAGGATTTCGGGAAATGCACGGTCTCCATTTTTGGAAATACACCAGCCTCAAACGTTTGGACCCGATTAAAAAAGGTGCCGCTGGGATGAGCGCCGTAAGGATCTTGATCGGTCATCGGGCCAGCTGATCCCTGCGTATTCCATTCTTTGCATGAGGTAACGCATGCATGGCAGCCCACGCACACATTTAAATCAATTACGAGTGCTAACTGTTTACTCATTCGGCTTCTTAATTTCGTACGATGATAGTTTGAGCATGCCAGGAACTTCTTTGGCTTGTGCCGCTGGCCAAGTATCTAGATTTTCACTTGATCCAGCAGGGGATATCTTGACGCGCACATCGTACCATCCCGCTTGACCAGTAATCGGATCTGAATTGCTGACACGGAAGCTGCCCTCGCGTGTGCCCATGGGCAGCTCTTCGGTAATTAAATGATTAAGTAGGAAGCCCTTCTTAGACTCATCCGCATTAGGATCAAGATGCCATGCGGATTCTGCTTTACCAATGGCATTCCAAGTCCAAACAGTCCCCATTTCAACAGCCTGGGTATGACGGGCCATGCAGCGTACTTTGCCCCATTGGGATTCCACCCAAATCCAAGCACCGTCCTCAATACCATGATCAATGGCCGTAGCTGCATTAATAAACAGGAAGTTATGACTGTGGATTTGTCGTAACCAGGCATTTTGTGAGTCCCACGAGTGATACATCGCCATCGGCCGTTGTGTAATGGCGTTGATGGAGTACTCGTCTAAATTAGTAACCGCATCCTCTAAAGGTGGATACCAAAAGGGCAGCGGATCAAAAAATTGGATGATCCGTTCTTTGAGGTGATCCGGCGGTACGCGACCGGGGCGTTGGCCTTTGGCAGCCAGTCGAAACTGTTGAACAATATCTGAATACACCGCCAAAATAATCGGATCGTTCTTTTGGCGTAAGGCGTTGGCTTTGGCAAAGTCTAAATAGCCTTGGTTCCAGTTACGCATGTATTGATGTTCGGGGGGCATGCTGTAGTGAAAAACACAATTATTTTCTTGGTAGCGCTCCCATTGGTTGGGATTCGGTTCACCACGAATACTTTTATCACCATCCTTGCCGCGCCAACCCATTAAGAACCCAATACCGGAATCGGGTGCCGTCTGGAAGTTGGTAATGAAGTCGGGATAATCCTTGAACTTTCTTTGTCCATCCGCGGTTGTGAACGCAGGGAACTTTAAGCGGGAGGCAAGCTCAATTAAGACATCTTGAAAAGGTTTGCATTGTCCGGTCGGCGGCAAAACTGGGATACGTACTGAATCGCATGGCCCGTCAAATTCAGAGATAGGGCGATCCAACATACTCATTGCATCGTGGCGCTCAAGATAGGTCGTGTCAGGAAGCACGAGATCAGCAAAGGCCACCATCTCGGATTGGAATGCATCACAAATCACAAGAAATGGAATCTTGAACTGTCCATTTTCATCTTTGGCATTGAGATGCTGTCTAACTTCCATGGTGTTCATGGTGGAGTTCCATGACATATTAGCCATGAAAATCATCAAGGTATCAATCGAATAGGGATCGCCTTTGACAGCATTGGTAATGA
Source organism: Polynucleobacter sp. HIN5 (assembly GCF_030297555.1). Lineage (NCBI taxonomy): Bacteria > Pseudomonadati > Pseudomonadota > Betaproteobacteria > Burkholderiales > Burkholderiaceae > Polynucleobacter > Polynucleobacter sp. HIN5. The sequence goes on from NZ_AP028136.1 coordinate 911,429, forward strand.
CGTTATGCATTAATCCATGAGCAGCTAAAGGGTGCTCCCAGGTGTAGGCCTTGTCGATTCGAAGAGGCTTGCCATCCTGATCAAGTGCCAAATCCTCTGGGCGAGTTGGCCAACCAAGCGGCGCTTTCGCTAACGGCGTATTCACCTGAATGTCATTTTCCGAAGAGGGTGGTTTGATGTTCGGAGGAATCTGACGGGGATAGGGGGCTTTATGACGAAAGCCGCCTGGACGATCGATGGTGCCCAGCAGAGTCATTAATACAGCTAAGGCACGTGTCGTTTGAAAACCATTCGAGTGGGCAGATAGGCCGCGCATCGCATGAAATGCAACGGGACGTCCAGTTACTGATGTATGGTGCTGCCCAAACGTATCAGTCCAAGCAATAGGTAGCTCAAAGGATTGCTTAAATGCCGTGTGCGCCATTTCTTTGGCTAGTAAGCGGATACGCGAGGCTGGAATGGAAGTAATCTTCTCGGCCCACTCGGGCGTGCAAGACTTTACTTGCCGGCGCAATAATTCAAATGCAGGCGCAACCCGCTTGCCCTGATGGGGGCCGGGACCCATGACATACTCGCCTGATAGGGCAGGGTCGACATCATTTGCAAAACAGGCTTTTGCAGCATTGCTTTTGATGTCCCAAATGTATTTGTTATGAGGAATGTCGGTATTAATTGGATCCGACTCAGGATCAAATAAAAATAATCCTTCTTCAGGACCCGCATCAAGACAAACCAACTGCGATGAGTTGGTATACCGTTTTAAGAATGGATGATCGACTTGATTGGCTACAATCAACTCATGCATCAACGCCATAAATAGCGCGCCATCGGTACCTGGTTTAATTGGAATCCACTCATCGGCGATCGCAGAATATCCGGTACGCACAGGATTAATCGAGATGAATCGCCCACCATTGCGTTTAAACTTCGACAACGCGATCTTCATCGGATTACTGTGATGATCCTCTGCAGTTCCGATCATCACAAATAATTTGGCTTGCTCTAAATCGGGGCCGCCAAACTCCCAAAAACTACCCCCAATGGTGTAAATCATGCCCGCGGCCATATTGACCGAACAAAAACCTCCGTGGGCTGCATAGTTAGGGGTGCCAAATTGACGAGCAAATAAGCCTGTAAGAGCTTGCATTTGATCGCGTCCAGTAAACAGTGCAAATTTTTTGGGATCGGTTTCTCGGATACCTCGTAAACGATCTTCCAAAATACTAAAGGCTCGTTCCCAAGAGATTTCTTCAAACTCCGATTGGCCACGCTCTGAGCCTGGCTTACGTAAGAGTGGCTTGGTGATCCGAGCAGGGGACTTCTGCTTCATGATTCCAGATGCACCCTTGGCACAAATGACCCCTTGGTTCAGCGGATGGTTGGGATTGCCATCGATATAAACCAGTTCGCCATCCCGCAAATGAGCCCGGATGCCACAGCGGCAAGCGCACATATAGCAGGTCGTGGTCTTCACCTCGGTCGCCGGATTCTGTGAATGAACCGGATCGTGAACTGGTTGCGAAGATATAAATTTGAACATGCAGCGACTTATAGTTATCTCTTGATTGTAGCGACATTTAAGTGAATACACTCTTATTACAACAGCATTTGTCTCATAAATTCATGATTGAAATCAATGATTTGAAGATATTCTTGGATAGTTACCGTAAAGCTCATTTTATGAGCCTTTAGTGAACCACAATGATCTCTCGAAACTAGGAGAGGGTCATGAAAAAACTATTGGAATGGATTGTTTGGTTGGTATTCGCTGAGCACCCAGGGGAATGGGGACGCAAAGAATGGGTATGCAAGCGATTTGATTAGGATCCACCTTTAATCGCTCGATTAAGCATAAATCCTCTAGGGGCTTGAAAAACGCCATCTTTTTATAGGAAACTTAGACTAATATTAAAAGATAGGCGTGCTGTGGCGCTCGATACCATGGCAGAGAGGAGGAGTGGTGCTCAGCATTTTGAAGTTAGATGCGGGCGGTATCCCCCAGTGCTGGATAGATGCTGAGGATGCAACCCGACATTATGCAGATGACAGCGTTTCATGGACGCTAGGCGATCCCATCGCCATCATGCGTGGTGGTATCTCTCGTTTAACTGGCCAACAATCGATTATTGAGCTGCACTCCATCATTGCTGTCAAAGGCTCTGCAAAAATAAATTTATTTGATGTAGTTCCAGCCATCACAAAACGTAAGCTCTACCGGCGTGATCGCGGCCTATGCGCTTATTGTGGTTGTCGAATCTCAGAGCACGATGCCGAAGCAGAGCATATTGTTCCCAACAGCAAAGGCGGTGGTTACTCCTGGATGAATCTGGTTGTCTCATGCCGTCCCTGCAATCAGCGTAAAGGTAATCGTACGCCTGAGAAAGCGGGAATGAGTCTTCTTTACGCTCCTTATACGCCTAGTTTGTACGAAGATATGATTTTGAAGGGCAGGAATATTTTGGCTGATCAGATGGATTTTCTGGCTGCTAATCTGCCGAAGGATAGTCGCATCTTGCAAGACCCATTTTGGGTCTAATTGATTGCTAGTAGCAATCGCTCTCTGAGTTTTTCTATGAATGGTTTGCGCCTACTCAAACCGCGTACGATTGTGCTGTTTGCAATCACCATATCGGTATTGGTCCATCTTTACATATTTGTTGGGTTTCCCAGTTTTTTATTCTCTAAGGCGGCTCCATTAGAAGATGTGACCGTCGCCGAGCTGCGTGTCGAGCCTGTTAAAAAAGTTCAGTTAAGTAAACCGGCCGCACCTGAGCCAAGCGTGCGGGATCAAAGCTCAAACGCAGTTGGCGATGGTGCAGTCATTGAATCTGGTGGAGGTAACGGCACAGGGCAAATAGAGCAAGAGGGCCAAGCTTTTCGGGTTCCCGATCCTGGTGTTTATTACTATGATGCCTATCTCGATGGCCAATACTTGCAAACGGCTTCAATTGAGTGGCAATTCGATCCTAAGCTTGGGTATCGATTGTTTATCAATATTCCCTATGCATTTGTTGGGCCATTTATCTTTGAATCCCGAGGAAAAATTGACGCATACGGTTTAGCCCCTGATTTTTATGTGGAGAACCTTGGGAGCCGGCCTGCACGATTTACCCGATTTGATCGCGATGATAAGGGGGGAGGGAAGTTATTCTTCTCCCAAAAGCCGGATCAATTAAAAGACATTCCACCGGGGACTCAGGATCGCTTTAGCCTCATGATGCAGTTGGCCTCTTTGCTTGCAGGGAATGATCAGATTGATGAAAAAGGAACGGTGCGAGAAATTCCGATTGCCAATCTCGATACAGTTGAAACTTGGCGTTTTCAAAGCCAAGGTGAAGAATTATCCGATGCAGTATCGACTTTGGGACCCACGGTCCTGCGGCATTACAAGCGTTTACCTGTCAAGGAAATGGATCACAAGCGCAGAAATGACATATGGTTAGTGAAAGATTTTGGCTGGATACCGGGTAGGGTGCGCCTTGAGAATGAAAAGGGTCGAACCTTTGAACTATTTCTCAAGCAAGTCGACCCAATTGCAGACTTGCCTAAGTAAACGATTATTTGACCGTTTTCTTGCGAATAATCTGGCCAATCATATTAAAGAGCACCGCACCAGACATCGAGGCAGCAAATATGCCGCTAAAGGCAACAACGATCGGTAGTATTTTCCAGTTATCCGGTAATGGAAAGCTTCCATACCCAACCGTGGTGTACATCTCGCCAGCAAAGTAAAAAGCGTTCGTATCGATCTCAAAAATCTTGAGAGCAATCAGTGCGTAGGACCACACCACAATATCAACTAAATGGGTCGTCAACACCAGGCCAACAGCAATCATATAGAACGGGATCGACAGCCAAAAGATATTGCGCTTATCCGCCCAATCAATCAGCACTTGGTAAATCTTGCCAATTAATAGAATCAGTAGTGCATGAGCAACTAGCATACCGATCGCGGTCATAAAGACTACGGTTAGCTGGTCTGGGAAGCTTTCACCAACTTGCCGCGCCAGAGTAAAGAAGTTTGGAAGGGATGACATCGCCATTGAATGTTATATGTTATTTGACATAATAATGATTATACGCAAATATGATATTTAGCCCTTGGGCTGGGAATCAACGGCTACAGGCTTTGGACCCCCTTCATATTTGGTTTTATAGAGCTTTTCCCAGCGCGATCGCAAACCCCTGGATATCTCTTCTTGATTGAATAAATCTGCAACATCAATGGCACTAAAGCCTTGATGATTCCGGATTTGCAAATCAGCGCCACGATCAAGCAATAGCCTCACTAATTGAATATTGCCAGAGCGGACAGCCATCATCAGAGGTGTTGTATCGCTATCCGATAAGGCGTTCGCCTGAGCACCCTTATCCAAGAGGAACTCCGCAACTTGCAAATGACCGTTGGTACAAGCGTAATGCAGCGGTGTCCAACCCGATTTATTAATCGTGGCGGCCCGCTTATCAATGAGGGTCTTGACCTCTGGTAAGAAACCATACAGCGATGCCATCATCAGGACGTTTTCACCAGAGAGATTTGGTTGGTCTACATCCAGATTCTTCAAAGTGAGAAGGTAATCGAGGGTTGTGCGCGAGTTCTCTCGCACCGCATAAACCGAGATCGGATTGCCGCCGCGAACGAGTAAATTAGGACTTACGCCGTCTTGTAGGAGCCTCTTCACTTGCGCAAGGTCGTCAAATTGCACGGCGCGAGCCATTTGATCGGCCTGTTCTTGGGATTGAGCGATGGCGAAACCAGAGAAAAGGCTCAGGGCGGCAAGAATAGTAAAAATGCGACGTAACATCATAAATAACTTCTATTTAATTGAAAACATTGAAAAAAATTATTTGTAGTTTGCTTGGCTATTTCTTCAACGGATTCGTCACGCAATTGCGCAATATAGCTGGCTACATGTGCCACCCAGGCCGGCTCGTTGGTTTGGCCACGGTGTGGTACGGGAGCTAAATATGGTGAATCGGTCTCAATGAGCAATCGATCCAATGGTAAGGCCTTGCAGGTAGCCTGAAGATCCTTGGCATTCTTAAAGGTCACGATTCCAGAAAAAGAGATGTAAAACCCAAGTTCAATTGCCGCCTTGGCCACTTCATAAGACTCTGTGAAGCAATGCATCACACCACCAATTGCATCAGCGCCCTCCTCTCGCATGATCCGTAAGGTATCTTCAGAAGCCGAACGCGTATGAATAATCAAAGGCTTTTTGGCCAATAAGGCAGCGCGAATATGGGTCCGAAAGCGTTCGCGTTGCCACTCCATGGAGTCATACGATCGATCTCCCATTCGGAAGTAATCGAGCCCGGTTTCACCAATCGCAATGACTTTATCGTCTTTGGCTTCCTCGACCAAAAACTCAAGTGTTGGCTCGGGGGTTTCCTCGTAATCCGGATGAACACCAACCGAGGCAAATAAATTTGGGTAAGTGTGGGCGAGTTTCTTTACCTTCGGAAAATCTGGTATATCAACGGAGATGCAAAGCGCATGACTCACTTTGGCGCGCGTCATGTTCCCCAAAACCTCGGGAAGACGATCTTGGTACTCTGGGAAATCGAGATGGCAGTGCGAATCAATAAACATAACAGCTAATTTTAGTCTGCAAAGAGCTGTTGATATTGCAAGAGCATCGATTCCATTTGAACCCGTGTGGACAAGGGGTGATTCTCGTGACGACGAGCGAGCGTTAGGGTTGACCACAATCGCTGAGCTTTTGCCAATTGCAGTTGGGACGCTAGTTGCCCGATGAGTTGGGCATGCCGGCGGTAGTAGCGCACCTCCCCTAACTGGCGAGATAATTGCAAATCAAACAGCCAGCGTTGCATGCACATTAACAATTCGGAATACGGGGCTTTTTGAACCTTCTCTGCGCATTCCAAGTAAGCAATCTGGGGCCCTTTGCTTAAAGCCTCTAACAACACTCTCGTGGCATGGATGGCAAGACCAATGCCATCCTTATCGTCGCCGAGATGCCTTGCCAGAATCTGATCCCTTGCACTTAGCGGTGCACCCGCCTGCTCATCGATCGTAGCTTCTAATTCCTCGGTTCGAACCGTATCAGTCAACAATAATTTCAGTTCCGATTGCAACCACTCAAGCGCCACATCCCGACTTGGTTTTGGTAAGGCAATCAGTTGGCAACGTGACCGTATGGTTGGTAGCACTCGATCAATGCGGTCGCTCACCAGAATAAAAATTGTGTCGGGATTTGGCTCCTCCAATGATTTGAGCAAGGTGTTGGATGCATCCTCTCGCAAACTTTCTAAGGGATAAATTAAAATGATGCGTTTGCCACCCCGGTGCGAACCAATATTGATGCCCCCAAGCGCCCCTCTCACCTCGTCAATTTTGATGAAAGCACTCTCTTTCTTTCCATCGCTATTGTCTTGGTTCTCAGAGGCCGCAGGGTCGATTTTTGGGCTTCCTTCCAGTTCAGCTTGGACCAAGCGCCCTTTTAAGCTTTGCGGTAGTAAAGCAATAAAGTCTGGATGATTTCCAGTATCAAACCAACGGCATGCCTCGCAAGAATTGCAAGGCTTATGCCCTGTTGAGAACAAATCAGCCTCACACAGCATTGCCTTAGAAAGCCAGCGGGCAAAATCAAATTTACCTATGCCCGGCTGCCCATGAAACAAAATTGCCTGGGTGGTTGCCTCCAAATTGAATGCTTTACCAAGCGCATCAAACCATGGCAATAGCTTCACTGATTCATGATGAATATTTTCTATTGGCATGGATTTTAGAAAAAACCTATCATGAAATTATTCATATAAATCAGTAATTTGCATCAGTAATTCAACTGAATTTCTGATAATTGCTTCCAGATCAGCTCTTGCGATTGCCGTGCATCAATCACCATAAAGCGGCCGGGATCGGCCTTAGCACGTCGCAAGTACTCATTGCGAACGTTCTCAAAAAAATGCAGATCTAAGCGTTCAAACTTATCGGGGGTTCTCGCCTTCGAGCGACGCTGCTCCGCAATCTCGCCAGGTAGGTCAAATAAGAGCGTGAGGTCCGGCTGTATCAATTCAGCCCCCCTCCCCTGCACCAGAGTCTCAAGTGTATTTAAGGTATCGAGACTTAAACCCCTTCCACCCCCCTGATACGCAAAGCTGGCATCGGTAAACCGGTCCGAGATCACAATCTTGCCAGCCTGTAAGGCGGGCTCAATAACCTGAGCTAGGTGCTCACGTCTAGCGGCAAACATGAGCAAGGCTTCAGTCTCAATATGCATCGGCTCTTGCAATAAAAGTTGTCTGAGTTTTTCGCCCAAAGGGGTGCCGCCTGGCTCACGAGTAAGCACAACCTCATGATTGGGATAGCGCTGCCCTAAATGCTTGGCAAAGGCTTCAAGGTGAGTACTCTTCCCAGCACCATCGATGCCCTCGAAGCTAATAAAAAAACCGGGACGATTGATATCCATTGGTTACTTTACCGACTTGGTCGACGATTGGGCAGGCAAGCGCTGATAGCGATCAACCGCAGCCTCATGCTCTTTCAAGGATGGAGAAAAATGACTACTGCCATTGCCCTTGGCAACAAAATACAGTGCATTGGTGGGAGCGGGTTGCGCAGCGGCAATTAGCGATTCTTTGGAGGGTATTGCAATCGGGGTTGGAGGTAAGCCATAGCGCATATAGGTATTGTAGGGAGTATCGCGGCGTAAATCGGTTTTTCGGATATTGCCATCAAATCGTGGGCCGATTCCATAGATGACTGTTGGATCGGTTTGCAACATCATGCCCTTTCTGAGCCGATTATGAAATACCCCAGAAATTAATCCACGCTCAGACGCTTGGCCAGTTTCCTTCTCAATAATCGAGGCAAGGATCAGTAATTGATATGGGCTCTTTAAGACCTGATCATTAGGCTGGCCTTGCAGATAAAGATCCCATGCATTCGCTAATTGCTTTTGCATACCTACATACGCACGTTGATAAATACTCGAATCCAAATCATCGGGATCAAATACATAGGTGTCTGGAAATAACCATCCTTCTGCACTCGGCTGCGTTAGCCCTAAGAGCTTAGCGAGCTGAGCATCACTGAGCGAATTCGTTTGATGAGTTAGTGCTGGGTGCGCATCAATTGCTGCCCGAACCTGCCATATGGTCATGCCAGGAATAAGCTTCACAACCTCCCGAACTCGATCGCCCCGAGCCATTTGCAGCAGTATGCTGCCCAAGCTTGCATTGGCCGGAAACTCATAAGTGCCTGGCTTTAATGATGAAGCAACACCAAGCGATCGAGCACCGATTTGGAAGACCAAAACAGGCACCTCAATTCCCTGCTCTTGCAACTGGCTTGCGATCTTTGAGACCCCCGACTTCGGTAACACCTTAAACCGCACGACAGCATCTTCTACCTTGGCCTGGCTGGACAAAGCAGATTTGGGTGGCACCACCCCCCATGTGAATAAAGCAAGGTAATACAGGCAGGTAATACCGATGAGCGATAGAAACCCAAGACCCACTAATCGTTTACTCAGAGCCATGGCAAGCAATAAGGAATTGATGACTTAGAAAGTTTTTGCACATAGCACTATGATAAAAGGCTAAGGAAGTAAATGACCGTTATTGATCAAGTATCGCTATGAACCCACCCACAACTTGCCGCTTACCAGACTGGGGCCTGATTCTGGTCGAAGGATCCGATGCAAGTACTTTTTTGCAAGGTCAATTAACGAATTCAGTGCTTGGGTTAGCTGCCACCCCCACCGGAGGAGTTGCTCATGGAAGTTCAGCCGTCCGATTGACTGGATATTGCACGGCAAAGGGTCGCTTACTCGCCTCTGCATGGATTAGTTTGCATTCATCCCAAGCAGTAACTCAATATGCTTTATTTGTCTCACGCGATCTTGCTGCGGCATTTGCAAAACGACTGAGCATGTTCGTTTTGCGTTCCAAGGTCGTGATTCGTGACGTCAGTGATGATTGGCTCGTATATGGCTCTCTTGAGACTATTGAAGGGCTTCTCCCTCGCCTTCCGGCCGATGCAATTGCCTTAGCGATGCAATCCCCCGCTGACACAAATCCTACAAAGCGGATTGTGTTTGCCTCCCAAATGACAGTCGACGCCCAACTCAATTCAAGCGAGTGGAATGCAGCAGAAGTAGCCAGTGGCATTCCCCGAATTGTGGCGGCTACGCAGGACCAATTTGTTCCTCAAATGGTGAACCTGGAATCCGTGGGTGGGGTCGATTTCAAGAAAGGGTGCTACCCAGGCCAAGAAGTCGTTGCTCGCAGCCAATATCGAGGGGCGATTAAGCGTCGCCTCTATTTGGCTAAAGCACAAATTCCTTCTGAGTCCTGCCCGCCAGCAACCGAGATTTTTCATGAAGAGGATCCAGGCCAGCCGGCCGGAATGGTCGTGCTCTCAGCGCCTAATTCGAATAACCCTGATTGGATAGATCTTCAAATTGAATGCAAATCAGAACTTGCGCAAAGCGGCAAACTTCACCTTGGTGACGCTAGCGGCCCCAGTCTGGAGCTTGGAACACTACCCTATTCCCTAGTTGAGATTTAATCAGGCATAGTATTGATATGTGCCTCATTTTATTTGCCTGGAAATCGCACCCAAAATACCCATTGGTGGTAGCTGCCAATCGGGATGAGTTCTACGAGCGCAATACCACTGGCATTGCTTGGTGGCCTGAGCATCCAGATGTATTGGCCGGTCGAGATCATGCTGATGTGATTGGTAGTCCAGGCACCTGGTTAGGGCTCAATCGGCAGGGGCGTTTTTCTGCACTTACGAACGTGCGCTCACCCAGTGAGAAAAAACCCGATGCGAGAACCCGAGGTGAGCTACCCTTTTTATATCTTACGAACCCAGATAAACCGGAGCACTTCATTGAAAAGCATAGCAAGCGCTTTGATCAGTACAACGGTTTTAATCTACTGATGGCCGATCTGAGCGATCCAAGTGACGCTCAAATGCACTGGGTGAGTAATCGCGTGTTGATGGGCAAATCCGTGCGCCCGCGCAAAACATTTCCAAGTCAGCCACTAACTCCAGGCGTCTATGGGCTATCGAATGCCATGCTCGATACTCCATGGCCCAAAGTGAATCACCGGATTGCTGCGTTTGCTCAAACTCTAGCCATGGATGCTGGCGGCTTAAAAAATGCCGATGCCTATCTCCATGTATTAGCCGATGACCATCAGGCCCCAGAACGTGAACTTCCAAGCACCGGTGTTAGTTTGGAATGGGAGAAAGCGCTTTCCTCGGCTTTTATTCGGACCGAACATTACGGTACGCGTTCAAGCACAGTATTGCGAGTTCGTAACGACGGTAACTATGAGATGGTGGAGCGGCGCTTTGATGCCAAGGGCGTGATTGCGCACGATGTAATTACCGGAAATTTAATTGGCTCCGCTTGGGCCAATTACTCGGTGTAGCAATGGCTTTTCCCCTTCAGGGTGACGATACCTGCCAATCGATTACACCAACACCCCTACCAGAGCCCTATTGGGTCGGATTCTCATCTTTGCTCGGACAAGAGCTCGGTATTGCCCTTAATGAGTCTGGTCTTCCTGCCGACCCACTTTGGTTGGATGTCTTAAGTGGTAATACATTAGCTACCAAAGAACATGCTTTTTCTAACCCAATCGCCACAGCGTACAGCGGTCACCAATTTGGTGTCTGGGCTGGGCAACTGGGCGATGGTCGCGCCATTCTTTTGGGCGACATTGGGCCTTATGAGATTCAATTAAAAGGTTCGGGGATCACCCGCTATTCGCGCATGGGGGATGGACGAGCTGTATTGCGTTCATCCATCCGTGAGTTTTTGGCTAGTGAGGCCATGCATGCTCTTGGCGTACCAACTAGTCGAGCGCTGGCCGTGACAGGATCCAAAAAGCCAGTGGTTCGTGAGATCCTGGAAACTGCAGCGGTCTGTACGCGCTTAGCCCCCAGCTTTCTGCGCGTAGGTCATTTTGAGCACTATGCGGCTGCGCGCCAAACCAAGCATCTCCAGCAATTGGCCGAATATCTTCTCGATAGCCATTACCAAGAGTGCAGAGATGGTGATGATCCTTATCTTTCATTATTCTCAGCGATTAGTCGTCGCACTGCTGAGCTGGTGGCACATTGGCAATCCTTGGGCTTTTGCCATGGGGTTCTCAATAGTGACAACATTAGTGTTTTAGGTCTTACCATCGATTACGGCCCCTTTGGAATGATGGATCGCTTTCAAATGGATCACATCTGCAACCACAGTGATTCGCAAGGAAGGTATGCCTATCATCGCCAACCACAAATTATGCATTGGAATATGGCATGTTTGGCAGGCGGCATGTTGCCTTTATTGGAGAAGAGGTATTCAACCCAAGAGGCTCAGCAGAAATTACAAACCGCCCTCGAGCAATTTCCGACTCAATACCGTGAGGCTTGGTTACGGCGCTTTCGAGCAAAGCTGGGTTTAATGGATGAGCATGCCAATGATTTCGTATTGATTGAGAACTTATTACAACTGATGCATCAGAATCGAGTGGATTTCACAACAACGTTCCGTCTTTTTGCTCAGGTCCAATCGCAAGCCGATGATCAATCTAATCCATTGCGAGATCACTTCATTGACCGACAAGCCTTTGATGCTTGGATGCAATCCTATTTGGATCGATTGAAAATTGAACAGCAGTCTGATCTCATTCGCCAGAATATGATTCTCAATACTAATCCGAAATTTGTTTTGCGTACTTACTTGGCACAGCGCGCCATTGAACTCGCCCAGCAGGATGATTTTTCAGAAGTTCAAAAACTCCTCCAGATCCTTGAAAATCCGTTTGCAGAACAGCCTGAACATGAGGCTTACTCAGCCCCTCCCCCGAAAGAACTTGAGGATATCATCCTTAGCTGTTCCTCTTAATCCTTCTTTACAATCTAATCTATGACCAAAAGTGATGAGCAATACCGTCAAGAATTATCGGAAATTGAGTATCGGGTGACGCGCCAGGCGGCAACCGAACCACCCTTCTCGGGTCGCTACTGGGATCATTGGGAAAATGGCCTCTACCGTTGTGTCTGCTGTGGCACCCCATTATTTGTATCAAACTCCAAATTTGATGCGGGTTGTGGTTGGCCAAGTTATCACAGTCCCGCCAATCTTCAAGTCATCAGCGAGCATCGGGATTTGACCCACGGCATGATCCGAACCGAGGTCCGTTGCTCAAACTGCGATGCCCATCTTGGACACGTCTTTGAAGACGGTCCAGAGCCTACTGGACTGCGCTATTGCATTAATTCTGCGTCATTGCGCTTTGAGCCAAGTCAAAACGCCACCCTCAAGCAATCCTCATGAAAAAATTTCTCTTTGACCTATTCCCGGTCATTCTCTTTTTTGCTGCATTCAAGCTTGCCGATATCTATGTAGCAACCATCGTGGCGATCATTGCAACTATTGCCCAAATCGTGTGGCTTTATCTGCGTCGGCAAAAAATTGAGGGCATGCAGTGGGCGAGCTTAGTGCTCATTGTTGTCTTTGGTGGTCTCACCATACTCTTAAAAGATAAAACCTTTATCCAGTGGAAGCCCACCGTCTTATATTGGTTATTTGCAGCAGTGCTCTTCTTTAGCGCCCAGTTCTTTAAGAAAAATTGGATTGAGAGTCTGATGGGAAAGCAAGTAACCTTGAAACCCGGCAGTCCGCGTTCAATTTGGATTAAGCTCAATCATGCCTGGGCGGCATTTTTCTTCTTCATGGGTGTTCTGAATCTTTATGTTGCCTATACCTTCTCTGAGGATGTGTGGGTGAACTTCAAACTCTTTGGCGGTGTTGGTTTGCTAATTCTCTTCATCATTGCCCAAGGCCTATGGTTAAGTCGTCATATGGAGACGGATGAAGCATGATGACCAATCAAGAACGCATTGCTGCATTTCAGGCTAGCTTGCAAAGGCAACTACAACCAACTCAGCTCGCCATCGACGATGAGAGTCACTTGCATGCTGGTCATGCGGGTGCCGCCGGGGGTGCAGGTCACTTTCGGATCAAAATTACAGCGCAGGCATTTACGGGTCTTAATAGCGTGGCACGTCACCGCTTAGTATATGGCGCATTGAAAGAGTTCATGCCACACGAGATTCACGCTCTTGCCATCCATGCACATGCACCAAATGAGTCATAATTCTTTTTTTAGCCTCTTAATCCTCTATATGCACCTGACCAAAAAAATAATCCTCGCCTGCTCCATTGGCTTCATGAGCACCTCTGTAATGGCTCAAAATGCAGCAATTGTGAACGGCAAGCCCATCCCCAAAGCACAGCTTGATCGCCTCATTAAAAATTCCGGCCAGTCCGCAACCGATCCAAAGATTCGTGAGCAAGGCCGTGAACTCCTCATTACCCGTGAACTGATTATTCAGGAATCGGATAAGCGTGGTGTTAGTCAAAAAGATGATGTGAAGGATCAAATCGAGCAAGCACGCTTGGGTGTATTGGTGGCAGCCCTATTTGATGATTACATTGATAAAGGTGGCATTACCGAAGAAGATTACAAAACGGCATACGACTCGATTAAGGGTCAATTTGGTGGTAAAGAATATAAAGTGCGTCACATCTTGGTAGAAAAAGAAGCGGATGCCAAAGCTCTCATTGCCAAGATTAAAGCCGGTGCAAAGTTTGGGGATCTGGCGAAGGCCAACTCTAAAGATCCGGGCTCTGCTCCTGAAGGTGGAGAGCTTGGTTGGGTGAGTGATAAGGCCTTAGTTCCTGAGTTTTCTAAGGTAATGACCTCTTTGCAAAAAGGTCAGATGACCGATAAGCCAGTGAAGACTCAATTTGGCTGGCATATTATTCAGCTCGAAGATGTGCGCGATGTGAAGATACCTCCGATGGCTGAAATCAAAGAACAATTGAAATCCATGTTGATGCAAGATCAGGCTTGGCAAAAGGCTAAGTTCTCTGAAATGATGAAAAAGATTCGCGAAAAAGCTCGGATTGAGTAAGATGATCTTACACACCATGCTGCGAGTGGGCGACATTGCCCGCTCGGTTGATTTCTATACCCACGTATTGGGCATGAACCTATTGCGCACAACCAATCGCGAGGAGCAAAAGTACTCCCTCGCCTTTGTGGGTTTTGGACGCGGCAATGAGGATGGGCAGGCAGAAATTGAGCTCACCTACAACTATGGGGTAGCGACCTATGACCATGGCACTGCCTATGGTCATATCGCCATTGCGGTCCCCGATGTTTACAAGGCATGCGAGGACATTGCTGCTGCTGGAGGAACGATTACTCGTCCTGCTGGCCCAGTTCAGGGTGGCAAAACATTAATTGCCTTCATCACCGACCCCGATGGATACAAGATCGAGCTGATTCAGCGTTGATTTGAAAGACTTGGCTGATTTATATGCAAGCTAAGTATGAGGTTCGGGTTCTAAATCAAACTTTGGATGTCCCTCGGCAGGCATGGGACTCAATCCTGCCGCCCTCGGCCGGCCCCTTCATGCGGCACTCATTTCTGAGTCTTTTAGAGAAATCCAGCTGCGTGAGTGCAGAAACGGGATGGAAGCCATCGCATCTGGCGCTTTATGAAGCTGGTGGAGAATCGCTTCTTGGCGCATTACCTCTTTACCTTAAAACCCACTCCTATGGAGAATATGTCTTTGATTGGTCCTGGGCCGAGGCCTATACCCAAGCAGGGCTGCCCTACTTTCCCAAAGCACTGAGCGCCATCCCCTTTACTCCGGTTACCTCTTCGCGCTTGTTGGCCAGATCACCCGAGCATCAAGAAGCCCTAATCACTGGTTTAAAACAATTGGTTGGCGAGCTAAGCTTATCGTCCGCTCATATTCTTTTTCCCGTTGAGGAGGAGGCAAAGCTTCTTCGGGAAGCGGGATTCTTAAAGCGCGAGTCGGTTCAGTTTCATTGGCATAACCAGGGCTATCGTGATTTCGAGGGCTTTTTATCCACCCTCACCATGAAACGCCGCAAGAACATTAAGCGTGAACGCAAGCAGGTTCAAAGTGCGGGCATTACCTTTGAACACCTTCCTGGAGAATCGATGACCGAGGAAGATGTTCTGTTCTTCTACCGGTGCTATCGCAATACCTATCAGAACCACTACTCTACTCCTTACCTGAATCAACTCTTTTTTCAGGAGTGGGTCCAGCAGATGCCCCGCAATCTTCATCTGATTGTGGCCAAGCATGAAGGCCGTGCAATTGCCAGCGCTCTATTGGTCGTTGATCGTGAACAAAGTAAAGCCTATGGCCGGTATTGGGGGTGCGTGGAGCAACATCCCTGTCTTCATTTTGAGACCGCCTTCTATCAAGCAATTGACTATTGCATCCGCGAAGGAATCCAAACTCTGGAAGGGGGTGCACAAGGTGAACATAAGATGGCACGGGGGTTTATGCCAACAACCGTCTCGTCATACCACCATCTGGGTGATCCACGATTTGCTGCTGCAGTGGCACGATTTCTGGAACGTGAGTGTCAAGGGATTGGTCAATACCTGGATGAGCTGGCTGAACATAGCCCCTTGCGCCATGACCCTAATTCAAGCAGCCTCGGCAGAATTGAACTTGATGCATTAAAGTAAGGCATGAGCTCAATCAATAGTGGTGCTAATTCTTTAGGAATCGGAGATAGCGATTCTGACTCCCCGTGCATTGGGATCTGCTCAACCCTCTTTGATGAAATCTGCAAAGGCTGTGGCCGCACCGCCTTAGAAGTCAGTAACTGGGTCTTTATGAGCCCGGAGGAGAAACAATCTGTCTGGACTCGCATTCAGGCAGAAGGTACTGCCATGCGCTTTACCCGCGAGCAAAAATCTTAACCCGCCAACTCCTGGCTGCGCAAATACTCCTCATACGTTCCTGAATAATCATTGATCGTGCCGTCCGGCTTGATCTCCAGAATTCGGTTCGCTAGCGCCGAGACAAACTCGCGGTCATGGGAGACAAAAATCAGAGTGCCATCAAATTTCTCGAGAGCGATTTGTAAACTCTCAATCGATTCCATATCCATATGATTGGTCGGCTCATCCATTGCAAGCACGTTATGCTTTTGAAGCATCAACTTACCCCAAATCATGCGTCCCTTCTCGCCACCCGAAACCACCTTCACCGATTTACCAATCTCATCCCCTGAGAACAAGAGACGCCCTAGAATGCCACGTACAACCTGATCGTCATCGCCTGGTTTGCGCCATTGAGTCATCCACTCAATCAGGTTCTCATCCTTAGGAAAGTATTCACTGGTATCTTGCGGCATCACACCTACATTGGCATTCTCAGCCCACTTCACATCCCCAGTATCTGCAGCAATGCCATCGAAGCGTTTACTCAACATGGTTTTGAGTAAGGTGGTCTTGCCGGCTCCATTCTGACCAATAATGGCAATCTTCTCGCCGGGACGAATCGCAATCTTGAAATTCTTGAAAATTACCCGATCAAATTTTTTAGTGAGGGCATTGCACTCTACTGCCATATTGTGTAACTTCTTCTCGGTCTCAAACCGAATAAACGGGTTTTGGCGCGATGACGGCTTAATATCAATCAGCTCAATCTTCTCGAGTTGGCGCTGGCGTGAGGTCGCCTGTCTAGCCTTTGAGGCATTGGCCGAGAAGCGACTCACGAATGCCTGAAGTTCAGCCATCTTCTCTTTGGCCTTGGCATTAGCCGCCATTTGCTGAGCCCGTGCCTGGGTGGATGCCAACATATAGGAATCGTAGTTCCCGGGATAGACCTTCAGCGTACCGTAGTCCATATCGGCCATATGCGTGCACACTTCATTTAAGAAATGACGATCATGCGAAATGATAATCATGGTGCTATTGCGTTGATTCAGGATTTCTTCGAGCCAATGAATCGAATGAATATCCAAGTTATTGGTTGGCTCATCAAGCAGTAAGACATCTGGGTCTGAGAATAAAGCCTGAGCAAGCAAGACGCGCAATTTCCAGCCCGGCGCAATATTACTCATGGGGCCATTGTGTTGTTCGAGTGGAATACCAATGCCAAGTAGCAACTCGCCAGCGCGTGCTTCAGCGGTGTAGCCACCAAACTCGGCATACTTGGCTTCGAGCTCGGCTGCGCGCATATAGTCTTCATCGGTCGCATCGGGATTGGCATAAATGGCATCGCGCTCTGCCGCGGCCTGCCACATTTCAGCATGACCCATCATCACCACATCGAGCACACGAATATCTTCATAGGCAAATTGATCTTGGCGTAACTTACCAAGACGAATATTGGGTTCAAGACTGACATTGCCAGCCGATGGCTCCAACTCTCCGCCAAGGATTTTCATAAAGGTTGATTTGCCACAACCATTGGCGCCAATTAAGCCGTAGCGATTACCGCCACCAAACTTGACGGAGATGTTTTCAAACAGGGGTTTTGCCCCAAACTGCATGGTGATATTAGACGCGTTTAACACAAGAACTTTCTCAATAATGATGCCGTGCTGGCAAAGCTCACTATTTTAACGGTCTTCCATGCTCAAGATGCTTAAAATGCGGCTGCAAGCCCATCCCGACGGCTATCGCTCGCTGCGACATAGCCATCGCCAATTTGATCGGATAGGCGCCAGATAAATTGGCCAGAACCAAAATCCATATACGGATCATCGACCTTTTTCAGAATATGCCCCCGTTCGATGAGGCCCTTAACTGTTTGGGGGTCCATATTGGCTTCCACATCCAGACTGAAATCTCGATTCACCTTCCAGCGTGGTGCATCACACGCAGCTTGAGGCTGCTGTTGATAGACCAACATGCGCAAAAGTGTTTGTAAATGCCCTTGCGGCTGCATATCGCCACCCATCACCCCAAAACTCATTTGGGGAACGGTTTTACCATTCACTTCTTTAGTTAAGAATGCCGGAATGATCGTATGAAATGGTCGCTTATTGCCTGCCACCACATTGGGTGATTGAGGGTCGGATGAAAATCCATATCCCCGATTCTGAAAACTAATTCCCCAATTCGGTTCCACCACTCCTGAACCAAAACCCATGTAATTACTTTGAATAAACGAGATCATGCGCCCCTCTTCATCGGCGGCACTTAAATAAATAGTGCCTCCCGTATTGGGCATGCCAAAGGTAAATTGGGTAGCGCGTTGCAAATCAATTTCTCCTGCTCGCTTGGCAAGGTACTTGGGATTGAGCATTTGTTCGGAGCTGACCTCCATCGAGCGTGGATCCGCTACATAGCGATAAATATCTGCGAAGGCTAATTTCATGGCCTCGATTTGCAAATGCTGACTATCGATACCGTCTACTGGATACTTTGATAGATCATGGTTCTCTAAGATCCCCATCGCCATTAGGGCGCCAATCCCCTGGCCATTTGGGGGTATCTCATGCACGTCATAGCCCTGCACCCGTGTTGAGATGGTGCCAACCCAGTCTGGCTGATAGTTGGCTAAATCACTGGCCTTCAATGCCGCTTGGTGCTCCTGAGCAAATTCAATGATTGATTTGGCAATCTCACCTTCATAAAAATCGCGGATGCCCTTTTGGGCAATTTGCTTCAATGCTCGGGCGGCTGCATGAAAATGAAAGATCTCACCCGTGTGTGGTGCTCGACCATTTGGCATGAATGCCTTCGCAAAACCTGGCTGGGGGCTAAGCTCCTTCACAGCGGCAGCCCACTTATGCGCCACGATTGGTGCGACCGCATGCCCGCGCTCTGCAATCTCAATGGCGGGCTGCAGGATATCAGCCAAAGGCAAGGCTCCAAAGCGCTGATGAAGCGCCTCCCAGCCAGCAATGGCGCCCGGCACGGTCACACTATCCCACCCTCGCATGGGGCGATTGGTCATGCCGTGTGTATCACGACCATACTTCTTGGCAAAGTAGTCAATACTCCAGTCGGCTGGTGAGACCCCTGAGGCATTTAAACCATGTAGTTCATGCCCATCCCAAACGATGGCAAAACAATCACTACCTAAACCATTCGAAACTGGCTCAACGATCATTAAGGCCGCTGCGGCAGCAATAGCAGCGTCAATTGCGTTACCCCCCTGCTGCATCATCTTCAATCCTGCTTGAGCGGCATAGGGATGGGAGGTTGAGCAAATATTGCGGCCAAAAACGGGCATCCGTACAGTGGGATATGGGTTGTGCCAATTAAACGGTGAGCTCATGATCGTGTCTTTATTCTTCGAAGTTGTTCGCGGATAACGGGAATCCGCACCACTAACAATACCAAGATTATCCCAGCATAGATGTAAACGGTCTGAAAATCATTTTTACCTGCCTTATGCCAAAAGTAATGCAGCACTCCAAGGATGGCAATCAAATAAATAAGGCGATGCAGGCTGCTCCAGCGGCGCCCCAGCCAGTGCATCGACGCTCGGTTCGAAGTGATTGCTAATAGACTCATACAAACAAAGGCAACAAACCCTACTGTAATGAATGGGCGTTCAATCACGTCTGCAAACATCTCTTGGAAATCAAGATTGTGATCCAGCCAATACCAAATCGTGAAGTGTAAGAATGCATAGAAGAATGTAAATAGCCCGAGCATCCGTCGCATTTGGATCCACCCCGACCACGCGGTTAACCAATGCATTGGACTCATGGCCAAGGTGATGCACAAAAAGGTAATGGTCCAGGTACCAGTTGAACGAGTAATGAACTCGACAGGATTAGCACCCAGCTGTCCAGCATAGGCAAGCACAAATAAACGGGCAAGCGGAATCAGCGCTACAACAAAGACCCAGCGCTTAATCTGCGCGATTGCAACCATGGTTTAGTAAAACTTACGCAAATCCATCCCTGCATAAAGCTTGGCAACATAATCGCCATAGCCATTAAAGGGCTCGGTTTTAATCTTAGGCGCAAAGATCCCCCGACCATCAATGCGACGCTCGGTGGCTTGGCTCCAACGTGGATGACTCACAGCTGGATTAACGTTCGAATAAAAACCATACTCTCTTGGGGCTGATGCACTCCAACTGGTGAGCGGTTGTTTCTCGGTCAAGCGAATGGTGACCAATGATTTGGAACTCTTAAAGCCATACTTCCAGGGCACAATCAGACGAATGGGCGCACCATTTTGTTTGGGCAATAACTCGCCATACATCCCAAATGTAAGAAGAGTTAATGGGTTCATGGCCTCATCCATTCGTAGACCCTCACGATAGGGCCAATCGAGTACGGGTCGCTTTAATCCAGGCATTTGTTTTGGGTCAGCCAGGCTAATGAACTCGACATACTTCGCTGATCCTAGAGGCTCTACTCGATTGAGAAGATGCGATAAGGCATAGCCATTCCATGGAATCACCATCGACCAACCTTCCACGCAGCGCAGTCGATAAACGCGCTCTTCCATGGGTGCCAACTTCAGTAGTGCATCAATATCGAGTGTGACCGGTTTTTTTACCATCCCCTCGATTGATACGGTCCAGGGTCTGGTTTGCAGACGATCGGCAAACTTAGCAGGATCATCCTTATCCATTCCAAACTCATAGAAATTATTGTAGGTAGTTGCATCCTCATACGAGGTTTGGGTCTCGCGGGTGGAGTACTGTTCATTAAGCTTT
The DNA here is from genome assembly GCF_030297555.1 of Polynucleobacter sp. HIN5. Classification (NCBI taxonomy): domain Bacteria; kingdom Pseudomonadati; phylum Pseudomonadota; class Betaproteobacteria; order Burkholderiales; family Burkholderiaceae; genus Polynucleobacter; species Polynucleobacter sp. HIN5. The sequence continues at coordinate 931,939 of NZ_AP028136.1, forward strand.
GCTGGAAGCTTCTCGCGCGGTGCTGTCGTTTTAGCAAAGGCATCGCGCTCAAGCCAGGATCCCATGCCCATTGCTGCGCTTCCCAGGGCAATGGTTTTTAGCCATTGACGACGGTTCTCAACAATCGCGCGTGGAGTGATTTGACTGGGATGAATTCTTGGGTCCTTAAATATCATCGATCTACCTTTAACTGAAATGGTGTGAAATTCGTATTGATGTCGTAATAATCTTCATTCTCTTTGCGCTTTAAGTATCCCACCACCGCATAGGTTAATGGGGTTGCCAAAATCTCCCACGAGGTTTTGAGAATGTATTGAGCAATCGCTATCTGAATAATCTCATGCGTAGGCCAAATGGCATAAAAGGCCAAGAAATAGAATAATGAAGAATCCACTAACTCACCGACTGCGGTTGAGCCAATCGTGCGGGTCCATAAATACTTCCCTTGGGTCCAGATCTTCATCTTGGCGAGTACATAACTATTGGTAAAGCTGCCGCACCAAAATGCCAGCATGGAGGCTAATGCAATCCGCCAAGAATTACCAAAGACAGTCTCTAGACCGTGTTGATAATTCGCCATATACGATCCTGGCGCCACCGGTAGCGCAATCACGATCAAGGCCATGATGGCAGCAAAACCGAGGGCAGTAAATCCAGCCCATACTGCACGGCGATCATAGGCATAGCCGTAGACCTCAGTCAGAATGTCGCTAAAGAAGTAGGAGATGGGGAAAAATAGGATCCCGGCGCCAAAGATGACATAACCAAAATAAGGCAGCTCAACTGTGGCGGCCTTACCAGCCCCAATGAAATTTGAGCAAAGTAGTACGGCGACAAATGCCCCCAGAATAAGGTCGTAATAGCGATACTGGCGACGCATGGGGTATGAGGGCCTTATAGGGACAGTGCGGCGGTTAAAAAAGTAAATATTTCATAGAATAGCGGTATTGGCATGAATTCACAGAATAGGTAGAAAATGAGTAAGCCGCAGTTTCATTGGGAAGACCCCCTCCTCTTGCAAGACCAATTGACCACCGAGGAGCGCATGATTGCTGATGCGGCCCGTGAGTATGCCCAGGGAAAGCTGGCCCCACGAGTACATGAGGCCTTTCGTTCCGAAACAACCGATCCCGCCATCTTTCGGGAAATGGGCGAATTGGGCCTTCTTGGAATTACCATCCCAGAAGAATACGGCGGCGCCAACCTCAATTACGTATCCTATGGCCTCATTGCTCGTGAAATTGAACGGGTTGACTCTGGCTACCGCTCCATGATGAGTGTGCAGTCCTCACTAGTCATGGTCCCCATTTATGAATTCGGTAGCGAGGCTCAAAAGCAAAAGTATCTCCCCAAATTAGCCACTGGTGAATGGATCGGATGTTTTGGTCTCACAGAACCCAATTACGGTTCCGATGCCGGCGGCATGATCACGCGTGCCAAGAAAGTTCCTGGTGGATTCTCGCTCACAGGCTCGAAGATGTGGATCTCCAACTCCCCCATCGCCGATGTGTTTGTAGTCTGGGCCAAGAACGATGAGGATCAGATTCGGGGCTTTATCCTTGAAAAAGGGATGAAGGGCTTGAGTGCTCCGAAGATTACAGGCAAGCAGGGTTTGCGTGCCTCAATCACGGGAGAGATCGTGATGGATGAAGTGTTCGTACCAGCCGAAAATGAGTTCCCAGAAATTACGGGTCTGAAGGGCCCCTTCACTTGCCTGAACTCAGCACGTTATGGGATCTCGTGGGGCGTACTCGGTGCTGCGGAATTTTGTTGGCACGCAGCACGCCAATACACCTTGGATCGTAAACAGTTTGGCAGACCATTAGCAGCCAATCAGCTCGTCCAGAAGAAATTAGCTGATATGCAAACCGAGATTACCTTAGCACTGCAAGGCGTTCTCCGATTGGGTCGCATGAAGGATGAAGGAACCGCCGCCCCTGAGATTACCTCCATCATGAAGCGCAACTCCTGTGGCAAATCACTTGATATTGCACGCATGGCGCGCGATATGTTGGGGGGCAATGGCATCTCGGACGAGTATGGCGTAATCCGTCATATGCTTAATCTGGAGGTCGTTAATACCTACGAAGGCACCCACGATATTCACGCCCTCATTTTGGGTCGAGCCCAAACCGGTATCCAGGCGTTTAGCTAGATTACAGAAGTTGCTGCGCTAATTCGAGATAGCTCGTCTGCTGCGCACTTTTGACCGTTAAAGTACGGGCCTTTTGATATTGGCTGAAGTTGCGAGCAATCGAGTCCTGATACGCTGGGTCGTAGTGCTTGATCAGTAACTCCTCAACCAAAACTGGGTGGAGCCCCTCAGCGGCCAGTTGCTGCCATTTGGTAATTTGTTCCTTACCATAGCGTTGCGTCAAGAGGCCGAGCAAATGCCGCAGTCCATCATGATCCGTTAAGAGATGGGCGTATTCTTCCATCAGAACATCGACCCGTACCAAGCGATCGGCCTTTATTTCAAGGCAATCCCCCTGCCGAATTTGATCCATCATAGCATCTGGAATATGTAGGCAACCTACCTTCTTACTCTCTGACTCCACATAAATCGTTTGATTAAACTTGAATTGCCGCAGCGCATTCCACAAACGACTCTCAAACATTTTTTGACTGGGTTGTGCCTGATTGGGCAAGCCTCCAAGTACTGAACCGCGATGGGCTGCGAGGCCCTCGAGATCCAGAACTTGAGCATGACCACTTAAGGCTTGCAACAAGCGAGTCTTACCGCTACCCGTCATGCCACAAATGACAGTGAACTTTGCGAGCGGTGCCCATCGCTCCAGATCAGCAATCACTTGGCGCCGATACCCTTGATAGCCACCTTGCAACTGCTGGGCCTTCCAGCCGATGCGTTGCAAAATATGGGCAAAGGCACCGCTGCGCTCACCGCCTCGCCAGCAATAAACCAAGGGTCGCCATTCCCGCGGCTGATGAATAAAATGTTCTTGCAAATGACTGGCGATATTTTTAGCAACTAGAGCCGCACCTAATTTCTTCGCTGCAAAAGGAGATTCTTGCTTGTAGAGGGTGCCAACAGTAGCACGTTCCTCATTATTTAATACCGGGCAATTGATCGCACCTGGAATATGATCAAGTGCGTACTCAGCAGGAGAGCGCGCATCGATGATGCAATCAAATTGATCTAAATCCTGACCCAATACCTCGGGCGAGAGTAATGCTGAACTCAACGTAGTCCTAAATTTTGCTTAATGGGTTCTGGCCACGGTGCAGGACGATTGGTCTTGAGATTGACCCACACCAAGGTTGCTCCACCAGCTGCACATAGCTCTTCTGGATTGCTAGCAAGCGACATGAGGTTATAGGTATCCACACTGGTGCGCCCTACCTTACCAATATAGGTTCGTACCACGATATCGGCTGGGTAGCTCACTTGGGCATAGAAGTTACAAAATGCGTTCGCAATTAAGGCGCCACCTTCATCATGATGCGCACCGAATCCAAAGGACTCGATCCAATGAATACGGCCTTGTTCCATGTAGCGGAAGTAAAGCGTGTTGTTGACATGACCAAATGCATCCATATCACCCCAACGCAATGGGATGATCGTTTCATGAACAAATGTCTTATCAGCAGGAATGTCAATGCGCATGATTGAGAAGGTCTTAATAACAAAGCAAAGTGCTAGTTTACCCCCAGGCTTATGCTTCCATCCGTATTTGGGCGCGCAGATCCCGATAGAACTGAGGCCTTGCATCAAGGGGCACGAAGATACCGATTGGCATCTCCCGATCACTCTCCTCCACCCGAATTAAGCGCTTACCGCTCTCCTCTTGCGTGAGCGTTAGCCAACGGGTATTAAATACATGATGCTCGATCTTGCCACCAATATTCTTCTCAATCTTCAAGGCCGTGCCATCGATGGCGATCGATTCATAATCGAGTGCATGACGTGCGTAGACGAGAAGCGCAATTCCTAGTACGGTTAATTCAATCACGGTGAAGATCAAAATCATCCAAACCCCATGAAGCAAGAAGTAGGTGGCGATAAACGATGAAAACAGAAACATCGATAAATAGAAATAACCAACCTGGCGTGGCGTGAACGAACAATTTCGTTTCGTATGCCACGTACGCATGGAGATTATTTCGCTAAGAGAGTATTGGCGTATCGATCCATGGATCGCGCCAAATCCAGATCGCGTTTTGTGAGACCGCCTGCGACATGAGTCGAGAGCGTGACCTCTACCCGATTCCAAACATTAAACCACTCGGGATGATGATTCATTTGCTCTGCCATCAGTGCGCATTGGGTCATGAATGCAAAGGCTTCTTTGAAATCCTTAAACTGATATGAACGGGTGATGGCATCTCGATTGGTAACCATTGACCATTGCGAGAGATCAGTGGCTATGGCCAAGCGCTCGTCTGAACTGAGAAGGCTTGCCATCGTAATACTTAGGAGTTTTGTAAGGCCAGTTGATACAAAAAGGTTGAGCGAGCTCCCGAGCGGCAAAAGGCTAAGATCGGTTGCGGCATTGCTTTGAGGAGCATAGCCATCTCCACCACTTGCTCAGGAGTAATTGCGCCACTCACAACCGGTAAGTAAGCATATTCCAGACCGTGCTCTTTAGCCATCGCAGCGATGGAGGCATTACTCGGTTGCTCTGGGCCCTCCTCGCCATCAGGACGATTATTAATAATGCTCTTATAGCCCTGCTTTGCAATTTGAGCAACATCGCTAGGTTCAATTTGACCAGCGGTTCCAAAATTAGAGTTATGGCATGAAATATGAACGCTCATATGATCCTTACAAATATCTCATCAAGAATTTAAACAGACTTTTTCTGGGTTCGCTCGAACAACCACATCCCCGCAACCATGGCAATGACAAAAACTAAGGCTTTGGTTTCACCGGAACCAAGAGAGACCAGCGCGGGCCCCGGACAAAAACCAGCAAGTCCCCAACCCACACCAAACATTGCACTACCAATAATTAAGGGGCGATCAATGTCGCGCCGCGTTGGGATATGCATGGCGCCACCCAAAAAACTCTGGGTGCGTTTCTTGGCTAAGTAGAAAGCAATGAGCCCTACAAGCACAGCACCGCCCATCACAAAAATGAGAGATGGATCCCAGTTACCAGCCAGATCAAGGAAGGCCAAGATTTTGGCAGGATTGGTCATGCCCGAAATCATTAAACCAAGACCAAACAAAACGCCGATGAGATACTCGCTACCGTTTGAGAAAAAGGATTGATTTTGATTCATTGACTTAGATCCAATGCCGTACGAGGTATACCACTAAGAAACCACACCCCATAAAGGTGAGGGTCGCAAGCAAGGAGCGTGGCGATAAGCGCGATAAGCCACAAATACCATGACCGCTAGTGCAACCCGATCCATAGCGAGCACCGAAGCCTACCAATAAACCAGCGACGATGAGCGTGATGTAATCCGCATCAATGACTGCGGTCGTATTCATCTGCAACACATACTTCCCCCACAAAGGGGCAGTTAATAAGCCCAACACAAAACTGGCGCGCCACAACCAATCGCTTTTCTTGGGGCCAATCAGGCCACCCAAAATGCCACTGATTCCGAGAATGCGACCGTTGATCAAAACATACAGTGCGGCTGCGATTCCTAACAAAATGCCACCAGCTAGTGCGGGCCCTGGGGTAAAGGATGTCCAATCAATTGTCATGGCATCATTTTAATACTTAACAGGGTTTGGGACTCATGCGCCACTGCAAATATTGAAGCCCCAAATAGCCTCCCAAGAAAAATCCGGGGAGTGCAATAAATGCATTGAGAGCCAGAGTTGAAATCCCACTTAAGCCTTGGCCTACCGTGCAACCCATTGCGGTAACTCCACCAAATCCCATGAGTGCAGCACCCACGAGATGATTGGCCGTATCCTCCACACCCCGAAATGCCTCCCAACGAAAACGCTTACTAATAAGAGCGCTGATCGCCGAACCAGCAATCATGCCCAAGACCGCCACAATCCCAATTGTGAGCACTTTGGATTTATCGCTCGTGAACATTAACCAATCGAGTGAATAGGCATACGGCGCCACAAATGAGAGACTTTCCATCCGACCTGAATCGGTAACCAAGAAGGCTTCTTGCAAAGTATTGGGGTCCTCTTCAAGGTGCGCAAAGTGCCCAGATACCCACCAAATGGCGGTGATTGCTAGGCCAACCCCCACTCCTGCTATGAGATTCTCAACATTCCAAAACGATTTCTTCAAAAGCGCATAAGCGATGAAGGCACCGCCAATCACAAGCGATAAAATCCAACGTAGTTGTTCTTTGCCTATACCAACGCTGGCGGAAAGAACGCTTGGTAAATCTTGTGAAGTTTTGAGATTCAATGCCACTTGGTCGATCGAATTGGTTCTCAGGACTCCTAAAAATCCACGCATGGTCATATAGGCAACGAGTCCCAACACAATAAACACCACGATGGATTTGAGATTGCCGCTGCCGATCCGAACTAAGGTTTTGCTACCGCATCCCGATGCGAGCACCATGCCGATCCCAAACAGAACGCTACCAATGAAGGTAGAAAGATAGAGTACGCGGTTACCGGTATAAAGCGATTTGGTGACATCAATCCAGCCAAGATGGGACATGAAGGCAACCCCCAAGATTGCGATACCAATCGCTAAACACCATTGGCGCATCCGTGACCAGTCCTCCATCAAAATGCCATCGGATATAGCGCCAAGTGTGCAAAAGTTCGTGCGTTGCATGATGGCACCCAACGCTGCGGTGATGGCAAAGGTAATCAGCAAAGCCTGACTACCCAGAGAGCGAATCTGCTCTGGTGATAAATCAGTCATGATGATTCCTAGGGTTTAAATTTGTAGTATTGCTGGTTGAGGTAAGCCACCACGTCTGCTTCATCCTCAGGGAATAGATCAAGGCGCAACTCGGTATTGCAACGTGCAACCATCACCTTCAAGCGATCCAACCCTTGGACCCTACGATCTTTACGGGTGTAAATCAAGGTGCCATCGCCAAAGCCAGACTTCTCAGCATGGCACTTGTAGCACTTGGTATCTTCAATGGTTTTGCCATTGGCAAGATTCGGTGCCGCCAGCGCAGGCTGCGCAGCTAATCCGCTCATAACACCAATGAGAATTACTAAAGTCGCTAAAGTCTTCATAGTCTCAATATATATTCATTTCAGAAAATGTGATTCTATCGGACTGAATGAAAAAACTACAGCAAAATCATGGTTTTAGAAGCTAAAATCAAGATTATTCGGTAATACTAATATAAGCAAAAGTTATAAAGTAATGAGTAATTAGGGCCGGATATAGGCGTATTTATCCTTAAATTGCAGGTCAGCAATGCGCACCACGCCTGAAGGGGTGAACTCGGCATCCAGGATAAATTGATCACGCTTGAGGTTGCGGTTACGTAAAGTGATCTCACAGACCTCAAAACGTACGCCACGCGACTTTAAGGCGGCAACCAGTGGCGCATATTCGGTCCCACTCTTATCTTTACCACCCTCCATTAGAATATCAACCCCATTGGCATGGGTCACCACAATAATTTTGGTCTGTGGTGAGACATCGAGGTGATTACGAATATTCCGCAAGCCTTTCAAGCCCTGGGTGGCAGCATCATCGATGTGATAAACCACCCGGGTTGGATCGGCGCTTGCTAGATTAGAGCCAATTGAAAAGCCGATGGCTAGAAAGCCCATCAATACTGTGCGAATGAATGCTTTCATGCCACTCTCCTGTTAAAAAGGTACGACTAGATTGGGGCCATCCCCGGATTGCCTTTAACACCTTTAATGACGGGCTCATTGAGCTTGACCGCCTTAATGGTTTTCACTTCCCGCAAATGCCGCGCCATTAAATCCCAAATGGCTTCGCCACCGGCATTCTTAGCCTCTTCCGAAACTGGCGCCCAGCCAGCTACTTTGTAGGTCTTGCCTGCTTCAATCAGATTGCCATTCAGGCGCATCTCAGAAATACGTTTGCCAGCACCGCCCGCTGGATCAATCGTGTACTGCAAGCCACCAACCCGAACCATATCACCGCCCTGTTGGTAGTAAGGGTCAGGGTTGAATAAGTTATCAGCCACGTCTTCCAATACGGTTTTGATCATCTCACCACTCATATTAGTAACCGTGGTGTAGGGATAGGTAATTGCCGTTTGATCAAGCAGATGTTCCATGGTGATGGACTCACCAGGCAATAAAGAGGTACCCCAACGAAAGCCCGGTGAGAATGAGATCTCGGCATTCTTTTGCTTTAAAAGACCATCCAAGATCACTTGATCAAAACTACCATTGAAGTTACCACGGCGATACAAGAGGCCATCGGTCACTGCGAGCTTTTCAGCAAGCTTAGACTCATACGGCGCCCGCATCTTCTTAATCAAGGCACTCATCCCTGCGTCTGCGGGTAATAAGTTGGAGAACACAGGCAGGAGTTTGTAACGGAAGTCGCTTACTTTGCCGCCCTTCACATCAAAATCCAAAACGCCTAAGAACTTACCATTCGATCCAGCGTTGGTAACTAAGGTGACGCCACCTGGATTTTTCACTTTAACGGGGGCTGGAACGCCATCGTGCGTATGGCCACCCATAATGGCATCAATACCTCGTACACGAGAGGCCATCTTTAAATCCACATCCATACCATTGTGCGAGAGCACCACCACAACTTTTGCACCCTTCGCGCGTGCCTCATCAACTACCTTTTGCATATTCTCTTCTTGAATACCAAAGGTCCAGTTGGGCGTGAAATAACGCGGGTTCGCAATCGGTGTATATGGGAATGCTTGGCCAACTACGGCGACCTGAACACCATTCATGGTCTTCATGGCATACGGTGCAAAGACCGCATCACCAAAGTCGGCAGTCTTAATGTTTTGTGCCACAAACGAGACCTTGCCCCGGAAATCCTTCTCCACAATTTCCATGACGCGTTTCTCACCCAAGGTCATTTCCCAATGGGGGGTCATTACGTCTACACCCATCGCTAGACAGGCATCCACCATATCTTGACCGTTGGTCCAAAGTGCGGTTCCTGAACCCTGCCAGGTATCGCCACCATCGAGTAATAATGCGCCGGGACGGTTAGCCTTGATTTGTTTCACCAAAGTAGCGAGATGGGCAAAGCCACCGACCTTGCCGTAGGTCTTCGCAGCCGACGCATAATCCAGATAGGTAAACGCATGGGCATCACGTGTGCCAGGTTTCACCCCATAGAACTTCAATAAATACTCACCCACCAAATGGGGTGGCTTGCCCTCTTGCGCACCAATGCCTAAATTGACATTGGGTTCACGAAAGTAGATTGGGAGTAATTGCGCATGGCAATCGGTAAAGTGTAAGAAATGCACATTGCCAAACTTTGGCAGGTCATAAAACTTCTGTGCAGCACTTTGAGCATGAGAAAAATTGGATTGTAAGCTCATTCCGCCAGCCGATGCCACTGCAAGGGCCTGCAGAAACTCCCGTCTACTAAAAGACATACAACTCCTTTGAAAATGGTTTACTGATTAACGGGGGAGTTCGGGTCTAACAACAGAGCCATCACGTCTTGCATTTGCTTCTCGGTCAATAAGTTGAAGTGACCAAAGCGCGGCATATTGCTGCACACGTTGTAAGCCTTGGAGTTATAAATCCGATTCCAGGTATAGGTCACCACTTCCTTGCTGTAACCGCGTAACTTGCCGTAGTTCCAGAGGCTTGGGCCAATGTTTCCATAGGAAAGTTCTGCTTTATTAATTTGATGGCAGTTATAGCAACCACCGCCATTTGCCATTCCGGGTTTGTCCGTCCATGTTGCACCTCGACCACTCTGAGCAACTCGCTCACCAGCCTTCCAATCACCGATGTATTTGCCATCAGCCGGTTGTTTGATGGTTTCCATGTTGGCCTTCTGAATCGACTCAGCCTGCTTGGGGTTACCCTTTCCAGCCAATACCGCAGGATCGGAGCAATACTTTTGTGCAGCGTCTTGCTTGAGACGATCAACCGAGGCGATGCCTTTTGTTTGAAAGCTATCCTTCATCATCTTGTCAAACTTCGCATCAGCCATCGCTGAGCCCATCGGCAATGCTAATAAGGTTGCTGCTGTAATTAGATATTTATTCTTCATGGTGTTCTCCAGCGATTAGCGTTTCAAACCAGGGGCAGCCATCTTGCCGCCATTTGCCGTGACTGCCATATACATCGAGACCGCAATTGTGTCATCGGATATATAGATCGGCTCTGGGAAACGTTGCTGACGATAACAATCGTTCAAACGGTATTGCATAGTCCAGAAGGTACCGCTGGATACACGATACGCTGGCCAAGCACCCCAACCCAGAGATGCCCCGGCTTGGGTCGTTAAGTTCGGTAAATCTTGCAAGCGAATGCGCTTACCTGGATCGGCGTGGCAAGAAGCGCAGGAGAAATCCATCGGACCAGCTTGATAGAAGAACGACTTCTTACCGAGCTCGTACATCTCTTTTTCTTTAGGATGCTTCATTGAGACGTTAATGGTTGCCCCTTTAGAATTGGCGACCACATAAGCCACAATTGCCTCTACGTCTTTGCGCTTACCTTTTCCAAAACTACCGGCAATAATTTCTTTGCCATCAAAACCTTGCAGGCGTTCCATGCAAGTCACAATGCGTGACTCCAAATCTTGAACTTTGTTGGTGTCTTTAAAGTATTTCGGCAAGACGGCATAAACACCCTTGACTACGCCAGGGCCCATACCAAGATCACACTTCTCGAGGCTGGCATTTTTGGGGCCCATTTTTTTCTTCCAGAGCTCCTCACCAGCCATTTCGTACAAATCAGAGGGATTGCCATCAGCAATCATTGCGCGGTACTTCTCAATCTCAGCCGTTGGAGCCGCAGCTGGAGCAGCTGCCGGGGCTGCTGCTTTCTTAGGCGGTTCTGGTGTAGTACACGCTTGCAGAACAAATAGCGATGACACAATCAGTGCCCCGCGAGTCCAATGTTGTCTCATGATATCCCTCTTATTGTTTTCGATCATTAAATAACAAACTGCAGCTTACGAAACGGTTGCCTCATCGGTCCGCTTACCACCTTTGTTATCAACCCAGGTCACAGTCACTTTCTCACCTTTAGCACCTTTGTACTTGAAGTTTAAGAATGGGTCCTTAGATACTGCTGGGCCAAACTCACCCACGAACACATCTTTGCCATTGGCTTTTGCTGTTACGGTGCCGATAAACCACGCTGGAATCGCTTTACCAGACGCATCTTTGCGCTGACCGGTTTCCATATCATGTTTCATTAGGATTTTGACATCCACTACACCGCCGCTCTCGGTTGCTCGTACGCGCATCGGATCTGACATTTTGCTTCCTCTCTAATTCGTTAAATAAGTAATTGACTATTCGGTTTAATCATTAACCGCCGCAACCACCCAGGGTTACTTTCACTTCTTTCACCGCTACGCTCCACTTGTTATCGGCTTTCACTAAAGCGTAGACATTGGAGGTTTGACCCATTTTGATACGAGTTGTAACAAATGGCTCGGTACCGGCTGGAATAAAGAACTGAGCTGCCAAGGCGCTTGGGTTCTTATCGACCAAAATTGCCATTTGCTGGGCCTTGAGGGTGGTATTAATGCCAACTGGAACTACAGCACCGTTCTCAGCAATATCGGGAGCAATCATCGTAATTGCGGCTGAGGTCTCTGGCTTACCAGCACCTAATACTTTGAAAACGTCATCCAAAGTTTTACCTTCGAAGGCGGCCTTATTCCACTCTTGCGCTTGTGCGGGAGTAATCAAACCTGCTGAAGCCATCAAGCCAAAAATGGCTGAGTATTTCAGTACATCACGTCGTTGCATATCCATAAAAACTCCTTGTTATCAACTGCTACTCATTAGTTGTTGCTTACCTAAAACTATAAAGCCGATGGGGCATTACCTTCGTCAGTAATAACCCCTAATTTCTTACAGAATATCTATTTTGCTCCACTCAAAATCCATTGCACAAGTGCTTTGTTATCGGCGTCAGATAACTGTGCTTGAGCAGGCATTGGAATCGGACCCCAAACACCTGATCCACCTGCCTTGACCTTCTTCTCTAATTTAGCTTGAGCATCGGCTTGACCTTTGTATTTATTGGCAATATCTGCCAATGAAGGGCCAACCATTTTGGCCGCTGGGGCATGGCATGCAGCGCAACCGTTCTTCTTGAAGAGCTCTCCTGGCGAGGCATAGACCGCACCCGCGAATAGAGTCGCTGAACCAAGTACTGCCATTTTTCCAACTAAATTACGAACTTTCATAATGTTTCTTTATTCCAAGTGTTAACTAATCTTATTTGCCACCATTGAGCATCCACTGCACCAAGATCTTGTTGTCAGCATCGGATAACTGAGTCTGCGCAGGCATGGGAATTGCACCCCAAACACCTGCACCACCTGCCTTCACTTTCTTCTCAAGCATCGCTTGTGCATTCGCAACGCCTTTGTACTTATTAGCAATATCAGCGACCGATGGACCCACTAATTTCGCTGCAGGTGCGTGGCAAGCTGAGCAGTTTTCTTTCTTAAACAAATCCGCAGGGCCTGCTGCTTTAGTTGCAGGAGCGCTCGCGGTCGATACCATCATCATGCCGGCAGACGGCAAAGCGGCCACTGGCGGCTTCGTGGTATCAACGCCACGATACGGGCCATACTCACGGTTTTGCTCTGCAAGATTATTGTGCGCATTGCGAGCGTAGTCAGGCAAGACTGATCCAATTGCAACGTGTTGGGCGCAATTGGTCATGCACGCCGTATTCTTCACATCGGGTGTACCCTTCACGGTCCATAAACCGTGCTTCTGGGTCATGCCATTGCGATTAGGCATCATGCCTTGCACTTGTGAAATATTTTTGTTCGAGAGCACAAAGTCATCAGGAACGATCTCACTGAGGTTCAGCATGAAAGCCACTAAAGAATAGGTTTCATCGACCGTCAGAGTACGCGGTGCATTCCATGGCATAGCGCGATGGACGTAATCCCAGAGGGTTGAGATTGTTGCGACCTTCATCAGCGTGGTTCGCTGAGGTTGCTTCTCACTCGTCAGCGATGCTACACGACCAGTTTTAACATCATCCTTTGTCGTTCCTCCAGCAATCGGCGTAAACACCTCATTGGATTCACCAAAGGTACCGTGGCAACTTGCGCACTTTTGTTCCCAAACCGCCTGACCCTTTGCTACGGAACCAGAACCGGGTGGCAAGCCCTTAAAGTCAGGGCGCACGTCAATATCCCAAGCCGCTACTTCTGCAGGGGTCGCGTTCCGGCCCATATTCATATAGGGCTTTGGTTTGTTTGCTGCTGGAGTCGCTTGAGCCGTTTGCGCATGCACAGCACCACTTGAGAAAATAGCGGTGGCAACTACCGCGCTCGCAAGAATGGGTTTCATCAAAACATTAGCCGACTTGAACATTGCTGACCTCGCCATTGGTATCAACCTTCCACGATTGAATTGCATTGTTGTGATAAATCGAGCGCGTACCCCGTACAGCTCGTAATTGACGAATGGTGGGTTGTACATAACCCGTGTCATCGATCGCGCGCGATTGCATGATGGTGGGTGAACCATCCCAGACCCAATCGATGTTAAAGCGTGTGAGAGCCTTCGTCAAAACGGGGGTCTCAAGACGTGCCGTACGCCAATTATTGCCACCATCAAACGAGACATCCACACGCTTGATCTTGCCACGACCCGACCACGCTAAACCGCTCACGTTGTAGTAACCCTTATCAAAGAGTTGCTGGCCACCTGATGGGGTAGTGATCACCGATTTGCATTCCTGAATCGAGGTGTATTGACGATGCAAACCATCTGGCATCAAGTCTATATAGTGAATCGCTTCATCCTTCGCTGCATAAGGCATATCACCGACTTCAATCCGGCGTAACCACTTCACCCAACTAACGCCCTGCACACCTGGCACCACGAGACGAATTGGGAAGCCATTCTCAGGGCGCAGCATCTCACCGTTCATCGCCCAAGCAACCATCACATCATCCAGCGCCATCTCCATGGAAATCGTGCGGGTCATACCGGAGCCGTCGCCACCCTCGGCCAAAATGTACTTGCCCTTCTTTAAATCAGCGCCACAGATATCCAGAAGCGTTGATAGTGGCACGCCCGTGAACTCGCAGCATGACAACATGCCGTGGGTATATTGCACCGTTGGTACGGCCACATTGCCCCACTCTAAGCCGGTGTTCGCTCCGCACTCAATAAAGTGAATGCGCGATACCGATGGTAAGCGCATGAGATCGTTCATCGTGAATACTTTTTCATTCTTCACGAGGCCATTGATCATTAGGCGGTGCTTATTAGGATCAATGTTGTACCAACCTTGATGGTGGCGCTCGAAGTGCAAGCCATTTGGTGTAATGATGCCAAACAGCCCTTGCAGTGGTGTGAACGCAACCGATGCCGCCGATACGCGGGTTAATCCCGGTGACTCGCGACGAATTAAGTTCTTTTCATATATAGATGGTGTGCCATAGGGCTCGGTGGCAACGTTCTTACCCAAGGTCGTTTGCCAGATTTGCTTCTCCAGAATCGCTGGGTCGCCCTGGGGATTTGCAAGGGCTAGGCCACTGCCTGCAGCACCGACACCACCAAGGGCCGCCATGAAACTCTTGCGCAGAAATCCACGACGGGTCTCATCAGCACCATGTTGGTTGATTTCAGCGATTGCTTCTTGCGATAGAAAGTTCTCGGGCGCCCTCCGAATGAGATTCGGGATATCGAGGGATTGTATGGTTTTGGTTCGTTCACTCATATTCATCAAGGATTAGATGGTTAAACAAAAATTCATCAGACTTAATCAAGACAATTCATTCATGACGCGGCCACATACCCGTTGGCAAATTTCTAGGGTGGCATCGTCGCAGATCGAGTAATAAACGGTAGTGCCAACCTTACGACGCGCCAATATTCCAGCCTGATGGAGGGTGCCTAAATGTCGCGATACATTCGCTTGACTGGATTTCGAGAACTCAATCACCTCACTGACGGATTTTTCACCCTCGCATAATGCATACATGATGCGCAGACGGGATGGCTCAGCAAGAACCGCAAAGAACGCAGACACCTCTTTGAAAAGAGCTTCCATTTGTTCCGGGGATAAGTGTTTTTTAGACAAGCCATCCGCGAAGCCCTGGGCTGCAGAGTTTTGTTTTAGGGTTAATGGACTTGACATAAATATGCGTAATTGCGCATATTACACCGAATATTTGTCTAAATAAATATACAGAGATACCCTGATTCGATCCGACTAGAATAGAGACTTCGTAGATATCAAGACCAAGATTTATTCTAGAAACATTCTATAAGTAATTGAATTAAATAAATAATTGTTAGATACCCAAGCGATTTTCCTATCCCTGCAGTTGGCCTTTTGGACTTTGGTGGTCTTGATCCCCATTGGGATCTGGCTTGGCTATCACTTAGCCGAGGCTGGCCCCTGGAAATCTTGGGCTGAGGCAGCGCTTGCCCTGCCCCTAGTGTTGCCACCCACGGTCTTGGGTTATTACTTCATCGTGGCATTTGCGGGTAAGAGTCTCTTTGGTGAGCCCCTGGTGTTCTCATTCACTGGCCTCTTGATTGCCTCCATCATCGTTAACCTACCGTTTGCCATCCAACCCATCCAGCGGGCCTACGAGGCAATCCCCACCGAGATCAAGGAAGCGGCTAAGGTCAGCGGGCTTAGTACTTGGCAGCGCTTTCGCTTGATTGAACTGCCCTTGGCCTGGCGTGGCATCTTAAGTGCTGCGGCCATGACCTTTGCCCATACCTTGGGAGAGTTTGGGGTGGTCCTCATGGTAGGCGGTGCCATTCCTGGGGAGACCAAAACTGCATCGATTGCGATCTACGATAAGGTTCAAACATTCGATAGCGCAGGGGCTGGCGCCCTCTCGGTGATCCTGTTGCTGATCTCGCTCATTGCCATTGCCATTTCCTATGGGGTCTTTGGTCGCAACACTGCCGGGGTGCGCCGTGCTTAAGCTTCACCTTCAGCAAACCCTTCCCAATCCCCTCTCGATCCAGTTAGAAATCGATGCTGGTGAGGTTCATGCTCTCGTGGGCCCCTCTGGTAGTGGTAAGACGAGTATCTTGCGCTCCATTGCCGGACTTCATCATCCTGAATTTGCTTACATCGAATGCGACCACGAGGTCTGGCTTAATCGTGATCCGGCCCGTGGGCCCATAACGACCTTGCCACCGAACCAGCGCTCGTGCGGATTTTTATTCCAACAATACGCTCTTTTTCCTCATCTCAGCGCCCTCGATAACGTGTGCATGGCGCTTTACAACACGATTGGCGATCCTCAGATGCGTAGGACCGAGGCTCAGCGCTGGCTCGATGAACTCAATATCGGTGAGCTTGGAGAACGTTTACCCAAACAGTTATCGGGTGGGCAGCAACAACGTGTTGCTCTGGCGCGTGCCTTAGCACGTTCACCCAAAATACTTTTGCTTGATGAGCCTTTCTCCGCTATTGATATACCGACTCGCCAAAAGCTTTATCAAACGCTGGCCAAGCTTCGTAAGCAACTCAACATACCCATCATCTTGGTCACACACGATCTGCGTGAAGCTCATTTATTGGCCGACCGTATTACCGTACTAGATCAGGGTGTGGGTTTGCAGACTGCCAATCCACAATCTCTATTTACGAAGCCGCGGAACGCGCGAGTTGCCCAGCTGGTTGGCATCCCCAACCTCTTTCATGGGGTATTTAATGGCGGCACCCTGTCGTGGGGTTCAAGCCCTTGGACCTTTCAAGTGATTGATAAGGGTCGCATTCCACCCAATGCCGAGGTGGCATGGGTCATTCCTCAAGAAGGGCTCAGTGTACATGCAGATTCGGAGGGTCGTCGTATTCCGTGTCGCGTCAATACCATTAGTGCTTTGGGTCAAATTGCACTCATTGAGTTCTCAATCGATAGTCTTGATGAATGTTTAACGTGGGAAGCCTCGGTCGCAGAGGTTAAGCGTCTGGGTTTAGCTCGGGATGCGCAGGTGTATCTCGAGCTCGATTGCAAGCTGATTCATATCATGCCGCTGCGCCCGATTAACGACCCACGTCGTTTTGTTGGCGTTACTTAATTACTTCTTTAAACCAGCCGCTAGATCACGCTTGAGATCGTCAATATTCTCAAGACCGACAGCGATTCGCACTAAGCCATCAACAATACCCGCATCCTTGCGCGCTTGCGGTGTAATGCGGGCATGGGTCGTACTGGCTGGATGCGTAATCGTAGTGCGCGTATCGCCAAGGTTTGCTGTGATTGAACACAAGCGTGTTTGATTAATGAGCTTGTAAGCCGCCTTTTTGCCACCCTTTAGCACAAATGACACAATCGGGCCACCCGCTTTTTGCTGGCGCTTTGCTAAGGCATGCTGCGGATGACTCTTCAGACCCGGGTGATACACGCGCTCGACTCCGGTTTGTTTTTCTAACCAGAGCGCCAATGCCAAGGCATTCGCACTTTGCGCCTGCATTCTCAGTGCTAAGGTCTCAAGCCCTTTCAGAAATACCCATGCATTAAATGCGGAGAGTGTGGGTCCCGCAGTGCGCACAAAAGGAAATACTTTACCCATGACAAAATCACGGCTACCCACAATTGCTCCACCGACCACCCGCCCTTGCCCATCAAGATACTTGGTCGCCGAATGGATCACCACATCCGCACCGAGCGCCAGAGGCTTTTGTAAGGCTGGGGTACAGAAACAGTTATCCACCACCAATAGCGCCTTGGCTTTCTTAGCAATCTTGGCGATCCCTGTAATATCCGCAATCTCGGTTAGAGGATTGGATGGGGTCTCCAGATAGAATAGTTTCGTATTGCTTTGCACTGCTGCTTGCCATGCCTTTAGGTCAGCGATCGCCACATAGCTTGTGGTAATGCCAAAGCGACTCAGAATCGAGGAGAACAATTGCGTGGTTGCACCAAACACGGATTTTGAGCACACCACATGATCACCTGCTTGCAGATGCGCCATCGCCGTCGTCAGAATCGCAGCCATCCCAGAGGATGTGGCAATGCATGCCTCGCCACCTTCGAGTGCCGCGAGACGGTCCTGAAACATACTGACCGTTGGATTGGTAAACCGTGAATAGATAAATCCCTGATCAGCATGAGCAAAGCCATGCTCTGCTTCTTCGGCTGAGTTAAAGCAAAAGCTGGAGGTCAAGAACATCGCCTCCGAGTGTTCCTGATAATCGCTTGAACGACGAGTGCCAGCCCGGACCGCCAGGGTCTCGGGTGCCAAGGTTTTGAGATTAGGTTTAGGCCGTATGGATTTTTTCATAACAGGTCAAGTTTGACAGGTAAATGACCGACTGTCACGCAGAGCATGCTGCAAACGCCACAACTGTTGTTTAGTCTCCGTTGGCTAGATGCAAATGCAATTGTGAGCGTGCAAAGTCACTGGGGTCGCTCTTGCGATCTTCTTCCTTGTTTGCAATATTGCGTGCTGCCTCGAGTGCATCCAAATAAGCCTCGGTGATATCGCCCGTAATGTAATGGCCATCAAAGCACGATGCCTCAAAGTTTTTGATGTTGGGATTAATGTCTTGAACCGCTTTTTTCATATCCTCAACACTTTGATAAATCAGCTGGTCGGCTCCGATTAGATCATTGATCTCATCGTGGGTGCGGCCATACGCAACCAGCTCACTACGGGTTGGCATATCAATACCGTAAACATTGGGAAAGCGCACCGGGGGTGCGGCAGAGGCAAAGATCACCTTTTTGGCACCCGACTCGCGCGCCATCTGCACGATCTCATACGAGGTCGTACCACGCACAATCGAGTCATCCACGATTAAGACGGTCTTATCCTTAAACTCAATGCGCATGGCATTTAACTTCTGGCGCACAGACTTCTTGCGCACCGCCTGGCCAGGCATGATGAAGGTGCGACCGATATAGCGGTTCTTAAAAAATCCTTCGCGATACGAGATGCCCAAACGTTTTGCTACTTGAAGTGCGGCAGGTCGACTGGAGTCTGGAATGGGCATCACCACATCAATCTTGCTCACGTCGGTCTCCGCCCGAATCTTCTCGGCCAAGTAGTCCCCCATGCGCATGCGCACGTTGTACACGGTTACCCCATCGATCGTCGAGTCAGGGCGGGCTAGATAGACGTATTCAAAAATACAGGGATTTAGACTGGCATTGGGTGCGCACTGCCGCGTATGGAAGTTCCCGTCGAGATCAATGTAGATCGCCTCACCCGGTGCCACATCGCGTACAAAGGTGTAGCCCAAGCCTTCAAGTGCAACCGATTCCGAAGCCAGCATCCACTCGGGCCCATCGGGTGTATCGACCTTACCAATGCACAGCGGACGAATCCCAAAGGGATCCCGAAATGCCAATAAACCAAATCCAGCAATTAGCGACACCACTGCATAGGATCCCTTCACCCGCTTATTAAGTCCTGCGACAGCTTTAAAGATCGAGTCGTCATCTAGGGCAGCGCTATTGGTCTCTTTTTGTAACTCATCGGCAAGTACGTTGAGTAAAACCTCCGTATCGGAGCTGGTATTAATATGGCGGCGATCACGATAAGCCATCTCACTGCGCAGCATGGGGGCATTGGTTAGGTTGCCATTGTGTGCCAAGATGATGCCAAAGGGTGCGCTAACATAAAACGGTTGCGCCTCCTCTTCACTGCTCGCTGAGCCAGCGGTGGGATAACGCACTTGGCCAATACCTGCATTACCTACGAGACTGCGCATATTGCGAGTACGGAATACATCGCGCACCAAGCCGTTAGCCTTGTGCATTGCAAATGAATTACCACTCATGGTGGCAATCCCAGCTGCGTCCTGTCCACGATGCTGCAGCAGGAGCAAAGCGTCATACAAGAGTTGGTTTACAGGTCGATGTGAAATCGTTCCGACAACACCACACATAGTTAGCCCCCTGCCGATCGGGAACGATCGGTCATTGAAATTGCATTGAAGTGCTTTGCCCAGTTTTCGGGCAACCACGAACGGATTAGGCCCGTTCCCTGCTCAAGTACTGGCCGAATCGCAGACGCTTGCCATGCCTGTGTTTCCTGCGCACCAGTAAGCGCCCCCAGGGTGCTCAATACGACCAGTACCAAGGCGCCCCGCACAAAACCAAACAGTAATCCAAAGAATCGATCAACCAAGGTGAGCCCTGCGGTCGAAAGCAGGGATTGAAAGGCGCGAGCCAACAGACCAGCGGCAATGAGGATCACAACAAAGATCAGGAGGAAAGCTGCGGCTAAGCGCGCGGTCTCATTGGGAATAAATGCCGAGAGCCATTCGGTGGCCAAATAATTACAGAAATGGTAAGCGAGCCACGCAGCAGCAAACCACGATGCGAGCGCAATGATCTCCCGAAAAAATCCGCGCCACAAACCTACCATTGCTGAAACTATCAAGATGCCAATCGCAAAATAATCTAAGGTCGTTAGTTGAATGGCGCCGAGTGATTGCATGATTAACTCTTATTTAGCTCAACGATGCGCGGACTTAAGCCGAGGGAGCGGATTCGTTTCTCGGCCGACTCTGCCGCCTCTCGTTCAGTAAATGGGCCAGCTCGCAGTAAATAGAGCTTGACGCCCTCAGCATTATTGCGAGTAAGCACGTAATACGGAATCTTGTTCTCTTTTAACTTGGTAACCCAACCATTGGCCCGCTCTTCGGAAGCAAAGGCCCCAATCTGAATCACAAACTTACCGTTCGCTGCCACCTTGGCATCGGCTGCGCTGGCAGGTTCATTGCTGGTGCTCACCAACTCTTCGCCGGCTGCTAGGCCTAAGCTTTTACTTGTAGGACTCGAAGTTGCAGGGGTTGGGCTAGCTGGTTTTGGTGCCGCCACCGGAGGGTTTACAGTGGGCGGTGGTGTAACTTCAGGCTTAGGCTCCGCCTTTACTTCCACCGGTGGTTTTTTATCGGGCTCGGCATTCAGTACACCAGCTGCTGGATTGGGTAAGTTACTGACGATTTGCACTGTGATGTCATTAGCAACCGGCTTGGGTTTCTGATCCAAAATTTGTGGCAAGCCAATCACTGCGATCAATACCAACGTGGCCGCACCAATTAAGCGATGGCGCGCACGTTGCTTTTCAGGGTCCTCGGTCAACGCAAGATCTTCAGTACTTTCTTCGCCAGACTTTGCACGTTTTGGAAAGGTGCGGCGAGCCAGGGGCTCCATTTTTTGGGGGGCAGGCTTGCGTCGAAACAGATTCGATAAGAAGGTCATGGATCAATGTGCCTGGTTATTTCGATAAGCCATTACGCCTGCAACGGTATAGAAGGATCCGAAGACTGTAATTCTATCACCCTCACCCGCTTTATCCAACGCCGCTTGATAGGCGGCTCCAGGATTTGGAAACACTAGGGCCTCTTTATTGAGTACCTGCAGGCGCTTTGCTAAATCATCTGCCGAGGCTGCTCGTGGCGTCGGCAAATCGGTGCAATACCAATAATCAACAATATCCAACATGGGTTGAAGCACACCCTCAACGTCTTTATCGGCCATTGCCCCGAACACAGCATAGGTATAAGGGTGATATGCCATGGCCTCAATGCTCTGCGCCAAGGTCGCCGCTGCGTGCGGATTGTGCGCAACATCCAAGACCACCGTAGGTCTGCCGGGCAAGACCTGAAAGCGTCCAGGCAACTCCACCAGTGCCAAGCCATTCCGAATATCCTGCGCACTAACCGGTAAACGATCATGCAAAGCGATCAAAGCAGCGATCACTGCTGAGGCATTGAGAAGCTGATTAGCACCCCGCAATGCCGGATACCCGAGCCCACTAAAACGCTTACCCCGTCCTGACCAACCCCATTGCTGTTGATCGCCCGTAAATGAATAATCCTTACCCATCAACCACAAGTCAGCGCCAATCTCCTTAGCGTGATTGATCAAAGACGCGGGAGGCATTGGGTCACCACAGATCGCAATCGCTTTCGCGCGGAAGATACCCGCTTTCTCAAAAGCGATCGCCTCACGGGTATTACCTAAATAGGCCATGTGGTCCAGATCAATGCTGGTCACAATCGCGCAATCGGCATCCACAATATTGACTGCATCGAGACGCCCACCCATCCCGACCTCTAAGATCACGGCATCCACTGCGGCATTAGCAAAGAGATCCATGATGGCCAAGGTGGTGAACTCAAAATACGTGAGAGTTGGTGGATCACTTAATCGACAGCGGGCACGCTCGACTCGCTCAAATGCATTGAGTAATTGCGCATCGCTGACATCAGCCCCATTGATTCTGGCGCGCTCATTAAATCGCAAGAGATGGGGGGATGTATGACACGCCACTTTATATCCGGCGGCCAGCAAAATACTTTCTAGAAAGGCACAGGTGGAGCCTTTACCATTGGTTCCACCCACTGTAATCACGGGGCATGGAAACTGCAGTCCCAGAGATTTCTTAACCCGGGTAATGCGGGCGAGACCCATATCGATCCCTACCGGGTGCGCGGTCTCCAAGTGGTATAACCACTCGTCTAGGTTTGTGAATAGGATTGGTTGGCTCTGCTGGGGTTCAAGCACGACTTAGCTCGAACTATTGGTTTGCAGCAACTGCTTCGGTAACTTCTCAGCCGGAATCTTTTGCAATAGGGCGAGTAATTTGGCGAGCTCTGCGCGCATTTGACGACGATCAACAATCATGTCGATACCGCCCTTTTGCATCAGAAACTCGGAGCGCTGAAATCCTTCAGGTAATTTCTCACGCACGGTTTGCTCAATCACCCGTGGGCCTGCAAAACCAATTAAGGCCTTTGGTTCAGCCATTACCACATCACCCATAAATGCAAAACTGGCTGAGATACCGCCCATCGTCGGATCGGTCAATACGCTAATATAGGGCAAGCCTGCTTGCGAGAGCTTGGTCAGCATCGAATTTGTTTTGGCCATTTGCAGGAGTGATAACAAACTCTCTTGCATGCGTGCGCCTCCGGTTGCTGTGATGCAAATGAAGGCGCATTTCTTCTGGATGGCCTCTTGAACACCGCGCACAAAACGCTCACCCACCACGGAACCCATCGATCCGCCCATATACTCAAACTCAAAGCAGGCCACCACCGCTGGGATGGATTCAATCTTGCCAGCGATTACTACTAAAGCTTCCGATTCGCCCGATGCGTCACTGGCTTGCTTTAAACGATCGGGGTATTTTTTACTGTCTTTGAACTTGAGAGCATCGACCGGATATACCGATTCACCAATTTCAACGCGTGGCTTGGGATCCAATAAATGATCAAGGCGTTTGCGCGCATTGATGCGCATATGGTGTGAGCATTTTGGGCAAACCGACAGATTAGCTTCAATATCGGTGCTATAAAGAACCGCATCGCACCCGCCACATTTGACCCATAAACCTTCAGGGACGGTCTTCCGACTGGCCGGATCACTTTGTTGGATCTGGGGCGGAAGTATTTTGTCAATCCAGCTCATAGCGGTATTGTAACGACCTTCAATCCTGGTCTAAAGCCTGTCGGATTTCATGGATAAAGCGCTCTAACACCGCTAACTCTTCACCCTTTTTTGCCTCTTCGAGTAACTGCACAATCCGACTGCCAATCACCACCGCATCGGCGGTTTTAGAAACCGCTTTGGCACTCGCTGCATCCCGTATTCCAAATCCAACGGCAACTGGAATCGTGGTCTCTTGCCGAATCAGGGGCAATACACTCGCAACATCTTGCGTATTTAAGTTACTGGCGCCGGTTACTCCACGCAGCGACACGTAGTAGATGTAACCCGCTGCAATTTGTGCTGCATGATGGATGCGTTCTTGACTTGAGGTAGGTGCCAATAAGAAGATCGGATCAATGCCCTCACTGCGCATTTGCTTGGCAAACTCTTCGCATTCTTCGGGTGGATAATCCACAATCAACACCCCATCGACACCAGCTGCTTTAGCGGCTTGTGCAAATGCCGCGTGACCCATTTGCTCGACTGGATTGGCGTAGCCCATTAGCACAACGGGGGTCGTTTGATTCTTTTGTCGA
Source organism: Polynucleobacter sp. HIN5 (assembly GCF_030297555.1). NCBI lineage: Bacteria > Pseudomonadati > Pseudomonadota > Betaproteobacteria > Burkholderiales > Burkholderiaceae > Polynucleobacter > Polynucleobacter sp. HIN5. The sequence continues at coordinate 955,954 of NZ_AP028136.1, forward strand.
AACGCCTGCACATTGGCTAAGCATTGCTTGAGTGTCACTCCTTGGGCGAGTGCGCGTTCAGATGAGCGCTGAATCACGGGACCATCGGCCATGGGATCTGAGAATGGAACGCCCAACTCAATCACATCGGCGCCGCCCTTGACCAAGGCGTGCATCACATCAACGGTTAAATTGGGATGCGGGTCACCCGCTGTTACGAAGGGGATCAGCCCTTTTTTATTCTTGGCTTTGAGATCTGCAAATACGCCAGCAATCTTCGACATGAACCTAGCCTTCCGAGCCAGTTGCTTGAGCAACGGTATGCATATCTTTATCGCCGCGACCCGAGAGATTGATCAAAATGACTTTATCTTTACTTAAGGTTGGTGCTAATTTGCAGGCATATGCCACTGCATGGGAAGACTCAAGCGCCGGAATAATGCCCTCAATGCGGCAGCAATCATGGAAGGCCTTCAATGCATCCTCATCCGAAATCGCCACATACTCTGCTCGACCAGAATCTTTTAACCAAGCATGCTCAGGTCCTACGCCGGGGTAGTCCATACCAGCCGATACTGAATGGGTCTCGGCAATTTGACCGTTCTCATCTTGCAAGAGATAGGTGCGATTGCCATGAAGGACGCCCGGCTTACCAGCGCATAGTGCGGCAGAGTGATCACCGGTTTTCATGCCACGACCCGCAGCCTCAACACCAACCAGGCGCACATTGGGCACATCGATATAGGGATAGAAAATACCCATGGCATTCGATCCGCCGCCCACACACGCTAAGACATAGTCGGGCTGCCGACCAATCATCTCTGGCATTTGGATTTTGCATTCTTCTCCAATCACACTCTGAAAATCCCGCACCATCATGGGGTAAGGATGAGGGCCGGCGACGGTACCAATAATGTAGAAGGTATTTTCTACATTGGTAACCCAATCGCGCATCGCTTCATTGAGCGCATCTTTGAGCGTTTTACTACCTGACTCGACCGGCACCACTTTGGCGCCGAGCAACTTCATGCGATAGACGTTTTGGGCTTGGCGCGCAACATCGACAGAGCCTTGATAAACCGTGCAGTCCAGACCAAAGCGAGCACAGATAGTGGCGGTTGCCACACCGTGTTGACCCGCACCAGTTTCGGCAATGATGCGAGGCTTGCCCATGCGCTTGGCCAACATCGCTTGGCCAATCACATTATTAATCTTGTGAGCCCCAGTGTGATTGAGATCTTCGCGCTTGAGATAAATCTGCGCCCCACCCAATTGCTCACTTAAGCGTTTGGCGTGATAGACCGGGGATGGGCGACCCACAAAGTGTTTGAGCTCGTAATGAAACTCTTCAATAAATGCCGGGTCATGTTGGTATTTTGCGTAGGCTTCTTTGAGCTCGTTTAATGCATACATCAATGTTTCAGAAACAAAGATGCCGCCATAAGGGCCAAAGTGGCCACGTTCATCTGGTTTATCGTACATAGGAACCTCGACTTGGTTTAACGCCTGCGCGTTAGGAACGACTAGTTGGATTTGTTTGATCGGCGCTACGCACTGCCTCCGCAAACTGCTTGATTAATGCCGGGTCTTTCACCCCTTTACGAACCTCGACTCCGCTCGAGATATCAACCGCGCAGGGGTGCAGACGAGCGATCGCCTCGCCAACGTTGTGCGAGTTCAATCCACCACTCAAAACGACCCGATGCGCGTTTACGTTTGCCCATGTGTCCGGTATAAGGTTCCAATTAAAGGCGGTACCACTACCGCCGTAGCCATCGACTAGTGCATCGAGCAAAAAGCCGGTGGCATCCTCATATTGTAGGGAAAATTCTGGGAAATTGAAGGACTGGCCAATTCGGGCGGCTTTGATCCAGGGTAAGCCCCCTGAAAGCCGCCGACATTGCTCGGGGGTCTCGTCCCCATGAAATTGCCAAAGGGTTATGGCAGCATTCGCCCGAATCTTCTCCATCTGATTGGGGGTGGGATTAACCACCAGCCCTACTGCATCCACCGAGACAGGCAATTGGGTAATGAGAGTGCCGGCGTCTTCTGGGCTAATTGCTCTGGGGCTTTGGGGATAAAAGACAAAACCTACGGCATCGACCTGGGCCGCTACCGCGGCTTCAATATCTCCAGGTGTGCGCAAGCCACAGATCTTGATCCGGGTTTGCTTGGGGGTGTAAGTTAGTAAGCCCATGGTTAAGATTGGAGCATAAGCTCTTTTGGAAAACCGGCATTATGTAAATGCGGTGCTGGCATTGCAAATTCGTCTGGATAGGACACCCGTACCAAATACAAGCCATCAGGGGCAAAGGTTGGCGCTGCTAAGTCCCGATTTTTGCCGGCGAGAACTTTACTCATCCACTCACTGGGTTGCCGCCCTTGGCCAATATGCAAAAGACTCCCCACAATATTACGCACCATGTGATGTAAAAAGGCATTGGCCCTGACCTTGAAATACACAAAGGGCTGTTGATCCCAGATGGCGCATTCGTAGAGATGCTTTACAGGGGTCTTACTCTGACACTCCGATGCCCGAAATGATGAGAAATCATGTTCACCCACCAAGTACTGCGCGGCGGTTTGCATTTCTTTGATATCAAACCATTGGCCGGCTGGTAGCATCTGGTAACCATAACGCTGATGCAAGACGGGCGAGCGTGTTGGCCCAGCTAGTAAGGCATAAATATAGGTGCGCTCTTGGGCACTAAAGCGTGCATCAAAAGCATCGCTTACGGGCTTTGCCCAGTTCACCACCACATCGGGTGGCAAGAAGGTATTAATCCCCCGCACCCATGACCAATCTTCGCGCTCTACCTGCGCATCAAAATGCAGCACCTGCCCCAGAGCATGCACTCCGGTATCGGTTCGCCCTGCTGCAGTGACTCGTACTGCTTGTCCATCACCGATGAACTGACTAATAGCGGATTCAAGAGTGGCTTGAACGGTCGGTTGATTGGGCTGCACTTGCCAGCCGCAATAAGCGCGGCCATCATACTGCACGCCTAGAGCAATCCGTGTCATTTAACGATGGTTGCGTTGATTAATCTCGGCCAACAGGCCACGCGCGGCGATGGTGATCTGTGGATCAACCTGACTACTCACCAGAAGAATCTCTTCCAAGGCTTTGCGCGCTGCGATAAAGTCTTCAATGGTGATGTAAGCCTTCACCAAATTGAGCTTTACCCGCAAAGCGTCAGTATCGTGCTGTTTAGGTGAGTCTAGATTGAGGTCAAGACTCGACAGAATAGCGGCCGCTTTGGGTGGAATCGCTGTGGTGCTCGAAGCTACCTTAGCCTCTTTGGTGCCCGCTGATGATTCATGAGCGTGCGACTCTGCGCGGCGTGTGTAGCGTGCCAGTGACCACAGCAGTAAGCCCGTGATACCAATTAACCCAACCCCTACGACGGCTGGTCCCCATTGATCCATGCCTGATTTCGGCGCAACTGAATCACCCGGGCTCACACCCTCTTTGCGTGCCTCCAAAAGCTTTTGGAGGTCAGTAATATTTTTCTCAAGCTCTGCTACGCGTGCCTTACTTTGTGCCAAGGCCTTTTCTTGGGCAACCATCTCCTCTACATAACGCCGTGTATCCGCCTCGCTACCGGCACCTGGGCCAATCCGCAAGCGATCTTCGCCAGTGGCGGATGTCGCGGTTGGAGCTTGATTACTAGTTTTACTTTTGGACACGCCCTGACCTGGCTCACCCTGCTGTTCGAGCCATGCACGGTTTACCTCTTGTGCAAATTCTTTAGCCTGTGCAGGAGTGATGGAACCCAACAAGCTAGCATCGGGCTTATTGAGTTGCGTACCGGCCTTTAAGCGATGGATACTGCCTCCAATAAATGCATCGGGATTGGCTTTGTATAAAGCAAGCAGCGCTTCATCCAAATCGGCACTGCCCAATTGCGGCCTGATTTGCGAAGCGATCTCACTCAAACTTTGACCGGGTCGCACCGTGACCTGAGTAACGTCACCAACCATCAAGCTATAGGTCTTAGCAATGCCGCCGTTTATCCATTTGAGCCCTAAGATGATGTCAACAAATGGATCCTTACCGGTTTCAATGGGGTTCTCGGTTTGCACCACGATCAGAAATTGCTCAGGCTGATTACGCTTGAGAGTAATGGATGGTTTGTAATCTAAAACGCGTGGAGAGATCCCCAAGCGCTCATAGTCAACTTTCATCACTGGCTCGATCACTAGTGACTCCAAATAGGGTCGATCCTCAATACCGGTGCGCACCGGAATCTCCGCACGCAAGGGCTCCTTGGGATTGGACAAAATAATGGGGGATCCCAAAGTTACCGCTTGCGCAGTGGGCCACATGAAAAAGATCACGATGGCCAGCACTAGCCAGTTAAATAAGGTTTGCAGGACGCAACGCCAAGGCATCTTAGTCTTGTATTAGGTATTAAGCAAAATACGCAACATGCGACGCAAAGGTTCAGCAGCACCCCACAGTAACTGATCGCCGACCGTGAACGCACCGAGATACTCCGGGCCCATCGCTAATTTATGCAAGCGCCCAATCGGAATCGTCATGGTGCCACTTACTGCTGCTGGCGATAGCTCACGCTCGGTGATCTCCCGCTCATTAGGAACCACTTTCACCCACTGATTGTCGGCCGCCAACATCTTCTCGATCTCAGCCAGCGGAATATCCTTCTTTAACTTGACGGTTAAGCCCTGTGAGTGGCAACGCATCGCGCCAACCCGCACACAAATGCCATCAATGGGAATACTGCCTGGTGACCGAAATGGCGGATTACCCATAATCTTGTTGCACTCGGCTCCCGCCTTCCACTCTTCTTTGGTCTGACCATGCTCAACCGGTACATCAATCCAAGGAATCAAACTCCCAGCTAATGCAGTGTTCCGAAAGTTGGTTTTGGGGAACTCTGCCGAACGAATGGTCTGCGCTACCTTGCGATCAATATCCAAAATCCATGAGGCCGGATTGGCAAGTTCACTGGCTACGCTGTGATGCAAAGTGCCCATTTGCTCGAGCAGCTCACGCATATTGGCGGCTCCTGCACCAGAGGCTGCTTGATAGGTCATGGCACTAATCCACTCGACATTGCCGCTTTTGAGAAGTCCGCCCATTGCCAGCATCATCAAGCTAACCGTGCAATTACCACCAATCCAGTTCTTACCATCAGAGTCTAGTGCTTTATCAATCACCGGACGATTAATGGGATCCAACACAATCACCGCATCGTTTTCCATCCGCAGTGTGCTCGCTGCATCAATCCAATGCCCTTGCCAACCCGCTGCGCGCAGCTGGGGGTAAATTGCTTTGGTGTAATCACCGCCCTGACAGGTCAAAATGACATCGCAACGGGCTAAGGCCTTCACATCATTGGCATCTTGCAAACGGGTCTCACTTTTAGTAACCCGTTGACCATTGATCAATGGCACCTCACCACCGGCATTACTAGTGCTAAAGAAGACAGGTTCGATATGAGTAAAGTCGTTCTCGTCTTGCATGCGTTGCATCAGCACACTGCCAACCATACCGCGCCAGCCAACCAAACCTACTACAGGATTTACTAAAGGGGTATATGCCATATTCAAGTTCTTTTGATGATTTAATTAACGAAGAGCCGCAACCACGGAATCACCCATCTCGGAGGTGGATACGCGTTTCATTCCAGCTGTATCAATATCGGCCGTGCGATAACCTTGAGCCAGCACCGTTTGCACAGCCTTCTCAATACGCTCGGCTTCATTTTCTAAGTTAAGAGAAAAGCGCAACATCATGGCTGCCGACAAAATAGTAGCTAAAGGGTTGGCGATATTCTTTCCAGCAATATCGGGTGCCGAACCATGACTGGGCTCATACAAACCTTTATTGTTCTTATCAAGCGATGCGGAAGGCAACATGCCAATGGAGCCCGTGAGCATAGCAGCCTCATCAGAGAGAATGTCTCCAAACAAGTTGCCGGTCACGATCACATCGAATGATTTGGGGGCGCGTACCAATTGCATGGCAGCGTTATCCACATACATGTGACTTAACTCCACATCGCTATATTCCTTGCCGATGCGGGTCATGACCTCGCGCCATAACTGAGAGGTCTCCAACACATTGGATTTATCCACACTGCACACTTTGCGATTACGTTTGCGTGCCGCTGCAAATGCGACGTGCGCAATGCGCTCAATCTCGGGTTCGCTATAACGCATGGTGTCAAAGCCTTCGCGTGCCCCCACAAAAAGACCATCAGGAGCATTACGAATACCCTTGGGTGAGCCAAAATAGATATCGCCGTTGAGTTCGCGCACGATCAAGATATCGAGGCCACCCACAATTTCAGGTTTTAGGCTCGAGGCAGCGGTTAACTCCTTGTAACAAATCGCTGGGCGGAAGTTTGCAAAGAGGCTCAAATGCTTGCGTAGACCCAAGATCGCTTGCTCGGGCCTGAACTCGCGCGCTAGAGTGTCGTATTTCCAGTCACCCACCGCTCCAAATAAGATGGCATCGGCTGCTTTGGCTAAATCGAGAGTGGCTGGGGGTAAGGGATGACCCGCCACGTCATAGGCGGCCCCGCCAACTGGAGCAGTTTCCATCTCAAGAGGCAACTTGAGCGCTTCTAGAACTTTTACGGCTTGCGCAACGATTTCCGGACCAATGCCATCGCCCGGGAGAACAGCAATCTTCATCATGAACCTTTATGTAATGGCGCTAGCCCATTGAGCGCCAGGAATGCGTCAGACTACGGGAGCTGGGTCGCAAGCCATGGCATGCGCAATATGCGTTCTGCCTCAAAAGCTTTTATTTTATCGGCATGCCGCAAAGTCAGGCCAATATCGTCTAGACCGTTGAGCAAACAATACTTCCGAAATGGAGTAACCTCAAAACGATAGCGGCGCCCATCTGGGGCAATCACTTCTTGGCTCTCAAGGTCAATGGTGAGCTGATAGCCAGAGAAAGCCTTGGTCTCATTGAATAAATGATCAACCTCTTGCTCCAATAAAACCACAGGTAAGAGGCCATTCTTAAAGCAGTTATTGAAGAAGATGTCCGCAAAACTTGGGGCAATAATGGCCCGAAATCCGTATTGCGCCAAGGCCCACGGCGCATGCTCACGGGAGCTTCCGCAACCAAAGTTCTTACGAGCTAGCAAGATACCGGCTCCTTGGTAACGCGGCTGATTTAAGACAAAGTCAGGGTTTAGGGGGCGCTTCGAACAGTCTTGACCAGGCTCGCCCTGATCCAGATAGCGCCACTCATCGAAGAGATTCTGACCAAAACCAGTTTTCTGAATCGATTTTAGGAACTGCTTCGGAATAATCGCGTCGGTATCGACGTTCTCGCGATCCAATGGGGCAACTAGTCCCTGATAAACCGTAAATGCATCCATGATTATTTGACCGGTGTGACTGTAACGTCTTTGTTATTGGTATTTGTGCTTGGATTACTGGCTGGATTCGGTGCAGTCTCCGCGGGCTTTGCCTGAGGATCCATTTTCTTGCCCATCTCCTGCAAATCCTTACCAACACCTGTCCAGGTGTTAGAGCAAGCTGCCAGCATAATCGCTGACAGAAGAATCAATCCAGATCGCATTAAAGAGTTCATATTGATATTCTAGGAAATATTAGGCAATCTTGCGCACATCCACAAAATGCCCCTCAATCGCTGCGGCAGCAGCCATTGCGGGACTTACTAAATGAGTTCGACCACCCGCCCCCTGACGACCCTCAAAATTGCGGTTGGAGGTTGAGGCACAGCGCTCTTCGGGTTCCAAACGATCAGCATTCATCGCCAGACACATTGAGCAACCCGGCTCACGCCACTCAAAACCTGCAGCCTTAAAGACCCGATCAAGCCCTTCGCGCTCGGCTTGCGCTTTTACCAAACCAGAGCCAGGAACAACCAAGGCTTGCTTCACGTTGACTGCAACTTTCTTACCCAAACGCTCAACTACTTTAGCAGCGGCTCTCAAGTCTTCAATCCGGCTGTTGGTGCAGGAGCCAATGAAAACTTTATCGACATAGATCGTATCAAGTGGCAAATTGGGCTCAAGCCCCATGTATTGCAAGGCGCGCTCCATCGCTTGACGCTTGACAGGATCACGCTCTCGCTCTGGATCAGGTACGCGACTACCAATCGGCAGCACCATTTCTGGGGAGGTACCCCAACTCACTTGCGGTGCGATCTCTTCTGCGCGCAACTCAACCACGCGATCAAAATGAGCGCCGGGGTCTGAATGCAAGGTACGCCAATACTGCAACGCTTGACGCAGGGCCTCGCCCTTGGGGGCGTAGGGTCGACCTTGGATGTATTCAATCGTGGTTTCATCAACGGCAACCAAGCCAGCGCGCGCGCCGGCTTCAATCGCCATGTTGCAAATGGTCATGCGCCCTTCCATCGATAACTGACGAATGGCTTCACCCGCAAACTCCATGGTGTAGCCCGTGCCACCGGCGGTACCAATCTTGCCAATCACAGCCAAGATAATGTCTTTTGCCGTGCTTCCGGGTTGTAGACGACCCTCAACCCGCACCAACATGTTCTTACTCTTTTTCATGAGCAGGGTTTGGGTTGCAAGCACATGCTCAACCTCGGATGTGCCAATCCCAAAGGCCAACGCTCCAAACGCACCGTGCGTGCTGGTATGAGAGTCTCCACACACCACGGTCATCCCAGGTAAGGTAGCGCCCTGCTCAGGGCCAATCACGTGTACGATACCCTGACGCTGATCATTCATCTTGTATTGGGTAATACCAAAGCGATCGCAATTTTGATCTAAGGTATCCACTTGCAACTTCGATACCGGATCGGCAATCCCTTCAGAACGATCCGTAGTTGGGACATTGTGATCCGAGACCGCGAGGTTGGCTGACACACGCCAGACTGGGCGTGCGGCGAGACTTAGGCCCTCAAAAGCTTGCGGGCTGGTCACCTCATGAAGTAACTGTCGATCGATATAGATGGTTGCTGTGCCATCTTCCTCCGAATGAACGACGTGTTCATCCCACAACTTGTCATAAAGCGTACGCATAATTCCCTTTAAAGCAAAAGAAGCAATATAACGCTTATTTTCGCTCAGAAACAGGAGGTACGGCTCGTGGGGTTGCGCCGATGAACAACTGACGTGGACGACCAATCTTGTATTCAGAATCGGTAATCATTTCCTCCCACTGGGCAATCCAACCAACGGTTCGGGCGAGCGCAAAGATGCAGGTAAACATCTCGGTCGGAATACCGAGTGCTCGCTGCACGATGCCGGAGTAGAAATCGACGTTCGGATAGAGCTTACGACCCACAAAGTAATCGTCCTCAAGCGCGATTTTCTCGAGGGTCATGGCGAGTTTGAAAAGTGGATCGTTCTCTAATCCAAGCTCTTTTAGAACCTCATGACAGGTCTCACGCATGAGCTTGGCGCGGGGATCAAAGTTCTTATAGACGCGGTGACCAAAGCCCATCAAACGTACATTCGAGTTTTTATCTTTCACTTGGGCAATAAATTCACCAATCTTCTCCACGCCACCGCTTGCCTGAATGGAGTTCAACATCTCAAGGCAGGCCTCATTGGCACCGCCATGGGCTGGACCCCAAAGGCATGCAATACCGGCAGAGATGGCAGCAAACGGGTTGGTGCCCGATGATCCAGCCAAGCGAACGGTAGAGGTCGATGCATTTTGCTCATGATCGGCATGCAAGATGAAGATGCGATCGAGCGCGCGAACCAAGACCGGATTGACTTTATAAGGCTCACATGGCGTCGCAAACATCATGCGCATAAAGTTTGCGGTGTACGACAGGTTATTGTCTGGGTACATAAACGGTTGGCCAATCGAGTACTTGTATGACATGGCCACTAAAGTTGGCATCTTGGCAATCAACCGAATTTGCGCAATTTCCCGCGCCTTGGCGTCACCATAATCAATTTCATCATGATAGAAGGCGGCCATCGCGCCAACTAAGCCCGTTAAGACAGCCATGGGGTGTGCGTCACGCCGGAATCCACGCAAGAAGAACTGCATTTGCTCATGCACCATGGTGTGATGCATGATCATGTCTTGAAACTCGCGATTTTGTTTCTGATTCGGCAACTCACCATTAATTAAAAGTTGGCAAACCTCCAGGAAGTCGCAATTCTTGGCCAGATCTTCAATCGGGTATCCGCGATAGAGCAACTCGCCTTTATCGCCATCAATGAAGGTGATCTTTGAACTGCAAGCAGCAGTCGATAAAAAGCCAGGGTCGTAAGTAAACTTTCCGGTTTGACCATAGAGCTTCCGAATATCAATCACATCAGGACCTTGGGTACCCTTATAGATTGGCAGCTCGATATCGGGCGTACCGTCAGAAAAAGAAAGTTTGGCTTTGATGTTTGATTCAATCATGATTTATTCCCAATCAGTCAATGCAATTCATTATCGTTGACGCAACATACCCAACACCGCTCGAGCAGGCTCAGAATCCATCGCTGGATTTAACTCTTTGCGAGCCAATAATAAATCCAGCAAATCATTGTCATCCAATTCTAAGAGCGTTGATAACGCCCTACCCTGCTCATCATTTAGTTCATGAGCGTATCGATGAAAGAAACGCTCCAGAATTAAATCGTTTTCCAACAAACCGCGTCGCGCTGCACTGCGAAGCTGATAAATCTGCTTAGCGTCAAGGCTCATACTGCCCGACGCACCATCAATTCTTTAATCTTGCCAATCGCCTTAGTTGGGTTGAGATGTTTCGGACATACGTCAACGCAGTTCATGATGGTGTGGCAACGGAACAGGCGATACGGATCTTCCAAATTATCTAAGCGCTCGGCAGTTGCTTGATCGCGGCTATCGGCAATAAATCGATAGGCTTGAAGTAGGCCCGCAGGTCCGACAAATTTATCGGGGTTCCACCAAAACGATGGGCACGAGGTTGAGCACGACGCACACAGAATGCACTCATACAAACCATCTAGCTCTTCACGCTCTGCCGGACTTTGCAAACGCTCTTTCTCGGGCGGTGGCATGTCATTAATTAGGTAGGGCTTGATCGAGAGGTATTGCTTAAAGAACAAAGTCATGTCCACAATGAGATCACGTACCACTGGTAACCCTGGCAAAGGACGCAGAGTAATCTTTTGCGGCAAGGATCGCATATTGGTTAAACATGCAAGGCCATTTTTACCATTAATGTTCATGGCATCAGAGCCACAAACGCCCTCACGACAAGAACGACGATAGGAAATACTCTCATCTTGTTTCTTCAGCGAGATCAGGGCGTCTAGGAGCATGCGCTCACCCTTGAGCTCTAACTCATAGCGTTGCATCCGAGGGGCTTTATCAACCTCTGGATCGTAACGATAGATTTCAAAGATACGGGTATCACTCATAGTGTTTATCCAGGTATTAGAATGTGCGCTCTTTGGGTGGAACCGACTCCACCGACAGGGGTTTAAGTTGTACTGGCTTGTAATCTAACTGATTGCCTTCGTACCACAGGGTATGTTTCATCCAGTTGGCATCATCGCGCTTGGGATGGTCATCATGGGCATGCGCGCCGCGACTCTCCTTGCGCGCGGCTGCTGAAACCATGGTGGAATTAGCCGTCTGAATTAAGTTATCAATTTCTAGGGCTTCAATCCGTGCGGTATTAAAGATCTTTGATTTATCTTTGACCCACAGGTGTTTCGCACGCTCGGTGAGCTCTGCCATCTTGCGCACACCCTCATCGAGCAACTCTTGGTTACGGAACACGCCAGCGTAGGTTTGCATGGTCTTACGAATATCGTTCGCGAGATCTTGCGCATACTCACCCGAACTACTGTTATCAAGCTTCGCAATACGCTCGAGCGTGAACTCACCAGCATCCGCAGGCAATGGTTTGTGTTCGCGGGCTTTTAAGTTGGCCTGCACGACATGATTACCTGCGGCACGACCAAAAACCAATAGATCCAATAGCGAGTTGGTGCCCAGACGATTTGCACCATGCACTGAGACGCATGAGCACTCACCAATCGCGTAGAGGCCGTTCACAATCGTATTGGGGTTGCCATTCTTCGGAACCACTACTTGACCATGAATATTCGTGGGGATACCACCCATTTGATAATGAATCGTTGGTACGACAGGAATGGGTTCTTTGGTCACATCCACGTTCGCAAAGTTCATACCAATTTCGTAGACCGAGGGTAAGCGCTTCATGATGGTCTCTGCGCCAATATGTGTGAGATCCAACACTACATAATCACCATCCGGACCACAACCACGCCCTTCTTTAATTTCTTGATCCATTGAGCGCGATACAAAATCACGGGGAGCTAAATCCTTCAGTGTGGGTGCATAGCGTTCCATAAAACGCTCACCATTTTTGTTGCGCAAGATCCCGCCTTCACCACGACAGCCCTCAGTAAGCAAAACGCCCGCGCCCGCAACACCAGTTGGATGAAACTGCCAAAACTCCATATCCTCCAACGGTAAGCCAGCGCGCGCCGCCATGCCCATACCGTCACCCGTATTGATATATGCATTGGTCGATGCAGCCCAAATACGGCCTGCTCCACCAGTGGCCATCAAGGTAATCTTGGCTTCGAGGATATAAACCTCACCCGTTTCCATTTCAAGTGCGGTGACACCCACGACATCACCCTCTGCATCCCGAATTAAATCAAGCGCGAGCCACTCAACAAAGAAATGGGTCTTGGCTCTGACATTGCGTTGATACAAAGTGTGCAGCATGGCGTGCCCAGTTCGGTCAGCCGCTGCGCAAGCGCGCTGTACAGGTTTCTCGCCATAGTTCGCAGTGTGGCCGCCAAATGGACGTTGGTAAATCGTGCCATCGGCATTGCGATCAAACGGCATACCGAAATGCTCAAGCTCATACACCACCTTCGGTGCCTCGCGGCACATAAACTCAATCGCGTCTTGGTCACCTAACCAATCGGAACCCTTCACCGTATCGTAAAAGTGATAGTGCCAATTGTCCTCGCTCATATTGCCAAGCGATGCGCCAATACCACCTTGGGCAGCGACCGTATGCGAACGGGTTGGGAATACTTTTGATAAGACTGCAACGCTGAGTCCTGCTTCCGAGAGTTGCAAGGCTGCCCGCATCCCGGAACCGCCGGCCCCTACGATCACAGCATCAAAACGCCTGCGGGGAAGTGATTTTTTAATGGCTGTCATTTTTTACACTTTCCATAGGATCTGAATGGCATACGCAGCACAGCCGACGAGCCATAAAACAGTAAGCACCTGTAGACCCAAGCGAATGCCAACGGGCTTCACATAATCCATCCAAATATCACGCACACCAATCCAAGCGTGGTAGAAAAGACTGAGCAAGGCAAGGAGGGTCAGCACCTTCATGAACTGATTGGCAAACAAGCCTGCCCAACCGTCATAACTGGGATTACCGTTCAGAAGATAAGCGATCAATAAAACAACAGTGAATGCAATCATGACGATCGCGGTAACGCGCTGAATAATCCATTCTTTAAGCCCGTAATGAGCACCAACCACCAGACGCTTAGGACCAATATTATTTTTTGACATAGCGTTCGACCTAGAAGAGACCAAATAAACGCAGACCCAGTATCGCAGTCAACGTTAGACTAATTACCATGACCGATACCGCCGAACGATTGGCGGCTGCCTTGTCCACTCCAATCTCAAGATCAAGGAACAAGTAACGAATCCCGGCGCAGAAATGATGCAAATAGCCCCAAATTAAGCCTAAGCAAATCAATTTCACAAGCGGGTTACCCAGCAAGTTCGAGAAATATGCAAAGCTGACCTCGGAAGCTAGGCTTTTATCGAATAAAAAAAGGATGAAGGGAAGAAACAGAAATAAGGCGGCGCCAGAAATGCGGTGAAGGATGGAAACTTTGCCAGGCCAAGGAAGTCGATATTGGGCAAGTTGTGCAATCCCGATGTTCCGGAACACTGGCCGCTGCTGGGCTGGATTTGAGTCCTGGTGTGAGTCACTCATAGCTGGTTGTAATCCTGACGAATGATGGGCCAAATTGTTAAATTGTTGTATTGCAACATATTCTATTAGAAACGTCAGACTTAGTGGACACTTTTTTGCATCGAATAGCCTAACTTATTGATTTTATGTAAATTAATTAATATATCTTTGGGTGTTTATCCTTAATGCATTAGCTTAATTCGTTCACATAATGCAACTTTGTCGTCTCGTAATACGCCATACGGACCTCTACCGGTTTATTGCCATACGTGAAGCTACGGCGCTCTACAGACAAAAGCGCTGCACCAGGGGCAAGGTTGAGATGGTTGGCCAACTCAGCACTGGCATTCACAGCCTTGATTTGCTCCTCGGCCCAGACCATGTGGGTATTAAATTCGCTCTCATAAAAGCCGTACAAGGGACCATGCCAAGCACTCAAGCGCTCGAGGCTAATACCCTCAAAACGCTTTGATACAAGATAAATGGTCTCAAAGACCGTTGGTTGCCCACCAAAGCGCTGAATTCTTTTGACTTCGATTACTGGGTCGCTTGGCTTCTGTTCCAAAAGCACAGCAATATGCGCATCGGCCTGGCGTGATTCACAGCTCAGGAAAGTGCTCTTCAGAATTAGCTCTTTGCCATCATCTGGCGCAAGACGTAAGAACCGAAATTGCACCGCATCTTCCCGATGACTGGCTACAAAGGTGCCCTTCCCTTGATGTCGCACCACCACATTTTCAGCCGCAAGGGCGTCGATGGCTTTGCGCACAGTTCCTTGACTGACCTTATAGCGCTCGGCTAGGTCCATTTCACTGGGGATTGGCTGCCCAGGTTGCCACTCACCAGCTTGTAAGCTCTCCAATAAGAGCTCTTTGATCTGTTGATACAGAGGGCTAAAGCTAGCGGATTGCTCTACGGATCGCATCGTGATTAATCGTGATTCTTTTATCTTATAAAAGACTTAGCTCTAGTGTAAATGTAAACTAATGGTTTGTAAGCAAATTCATCATTAACCCTTTATCCGGAGTTTGTAATGGCAAAAGCCCCTATGCGTGTCGCTGTCACTGGTGCAGCAGGTCAAATTGGTTATTCCCTACTGTTTCGTATTGCTAATGGCGATATGTTGGGCAAAGATCAGCCCGTGATTTTGCAGTTATTAGAGATTCCGGATGAAAAGGCACAAAAAGCCCTCAAAGGGGTCATGATGGAACTGGAAGACTGCGCCTTCCCATTGTTGGCCGGAATGACTGCTCATAGCGATCCAATGACCGCCTTCAAAGATATTGATGTGGCTCTGCTCGTCGGTGCTCGACCACGTGGCCCAGGTATGGAGCGCAAAGATTTGCTCTCCGCCAATGCGCAAATTTTTACGGCTCAAGGCAAGGCTCTCGATCAAGTCGCTAAGCGCACCGTCAAGGTATTAGTGGTTGGCAACCCTGCCAATACCAATGCCTACATTGCCATGAAGTCTGCGCCAAGCCTGCCAGCCAAAAACTTCACTGCCATGTTGCGTCTTGATCACAACCGTGCCCTCTCCCAATTGGCAAGCAAGACCAATAAAGCAGTCGCTGATATTGAGAAACTGATTGTGTGGGGTAATCACAGTCCAACCATGTACCCCGACTATCGCTTTGCGACGGTCAATGGTCAGTCAGTGAAAGACCTCATTAATGATCCCGCTTGGAACAAAGATGTCTTTATTCCAACGGTGGGCAAGCGTGGTGCCGCCATCATTGAAGCACGCGGCTTATCGTCAGCCGCCTCTGCAGCCAATGCCGCGATTGATCATGTGCGCGATTGGGTCTTGGGTACCAACGGTAAATGGGTCACGATGGGCATTCCGTCCGCTGGTGATTACGAGATCCCTGCTGAGATCATTTATGGCTTCCCCGTGACCTGCACCAATGGTGAATACACCCTCGTGAAGGGTTTAGAAATTGATGCGTTCTCCCGCGAACGCATGACCTTGACCTTAAACGAGTTGCTCGAGGAACAAGCGGGCGTTAAGCATCTTTTGGGTTAAGATCAATTTTTACAAAAGACTTATTTCAGGAGACAGCATGCGCAAATTACCAAGCTCATTACTTGCAGTATTGCTCGTGAGTATGGCGCTTGGTCTTGCGCAACAAGTTCATGCTCAACAGAGCGCATTGACTGTGCCGCATGTCTGGACCTGTAGTAACAATGAGCGCTTTATTACGAGCGGCCCCGTTGAAAAGCTCGAAGTGCAATGGCGCTCTAAATCCTATGCCATGCTCAAGGAGCAGTCCTTACCAGGCAGTATGCGGTTTAAGAACTACGACAGCGGCCTTGATTTAGTGGTGATTGGTCCAAAAGCAATGCTATTTAACATCAAAACGGGTGTTCGGGTGGCAGATGAATGTAAGACCGTGGCGATGAAAGAAGGCAAGGAAGCCCACCTTCTCGCCCTCGAGAAATAATCCATCCAATACCAATCAATGAAATAACGGTTGCTGCGAAGGACTATCTTCGGGCATCTCGGCATGAACTACCTCACCCTGCCGATCTGGAAATAGTGGTACCCCACAATCGTCACATAACTCGGGTGTAAATAACACGGCGTGCCGGAATACATCTTCCACACCAGCGTCATGCAAGGCATCGCAAATCCGTTTAATCGGACTCTCTTCGTCCGAGACATCATTAAGGGCGTCACTGGCCACACTCTCACGATCGTATAAGGGCCAAATCACTCCATAGATAATTTCTGAGGAGCCCTTGAGGCTAAACGCGATGCGGTACTCATCGGCTTGCTCTTCACCAAAGGCACCGACCACACATGACAAGCCAGCGGGTAGAACGCCAAGAGTCGATTCTAGAAAGTTCACGGCTGCACGAATACTCAAGGGCCGCACATGTTTATCGGCCAAGCGGCAGTTCGTGAAATACGCCTCGGGCAAGAGAAGCTCAAACTCACAGCCAGGTAAGAGTTGGCACAGTGGATCGTACATGGCACTTTGCCACTCGACTAAGGCTACACCGCGCTCTTGGCGCTGAGGCCCATCCATTTGCCACCGAAAGATCGGCTGTTGATGTGGCGCAATGATCACCGCCAGAATGAAGCGGGGATCAGCCAGAACTGCAATGGTCTCCGACATATCACGCAGCTCGAGTTTCATTTCACCACCGGATACGGCGGCATTCGCTAGGGTTTCAAGTAAGGTACGAGTTTGGGTATGCGAATGGGGCATTTGATCAATGCTGTAGAGCCAGGGCACGATCGCAAATTGGGTGCCCTCGGCAGCCACTGCGCGTTGCAATGCGCTAGCTGATGCTTCAATTAAGGAAACGGGCAAGGGCCCTGAGGGAATTTGATAACGAGTATGGGCCACAATGGGCATGGCAATGAGTAATGCATCCCAATGCGAACCCTCATGCTCAAAACTCATGGACTCGGCCAAGGTCTCGGCGGTATCGGCTAACACTTCAAAGGCAACCGTATTGATCCGAAAGGTTTGATCAAGCGCCGCATCAATCACTGATTGATGATGACTCTTCAGAAGCTTGAGAAGACGAGTTCGTAAACGCTCCTCCCAAAACCGATCTTCAACCTGACTACCCGATGCGGCCAAGGAAATGGAATCCGCTACCAAGCGCTCGGTCTCAGGCGAGGTACGTTGAGATGTTTTGGAACGATGAACCGCCATAATGAATAAGCACTCCTGCTAAATATATTTACTTCAAAATTTACTTCGCTTGTTCCGCACGACGAAATACGGGTTTATCCGGCTTCGATTCTGCGGCGCTATAGCGATAGCCTTCGGATTTAAAGTGCTTGAGCTCTGCCGGGTCTGTAATGCGATTCTCCACTACAAAGCGCGCCATGAGTCCCCGTGCTCGCTTGGCATAGAAAGAGATGATTTTGTACTTGCCATCCTTCTCATCCTGAAAAACCGGCGAGATCACTGGGCACCCCAAGGCATCGGCTTGCAGTACCTTGAAATATTCTTCTGATGCTAAGTTCAGTAAGAATGGTTTTTTCTGTTGACTCAGTGTTTTCTCAAGGGCTTTCGTAATGCGATCGCCCCAAAAGGCATACAAATCCTTACCACGGGCATTTTTCAAGGCAGTACCCATTTCCAAGCGATAGGGTTGCATTAGGTCTAAGGGGCGTAAGACTCCATACAAGCCTGACAAAATCCGCACATGCTCTTGCGCAAAGTCTAGTGCCTTCGCATCCAAGGATTTTGCATCAAAGCCCTCGTACACATCCCCATTAAAAGCGAGGAGCGCTGGCCGACTGTTCTCAGTCGTAAATGTTTTGGACCAATCGCGATAACGGCCCACGTTCAGTACCGCTAATGGGTCTGAGATTCCCATTAATTTGCCCACCTGCTGGGGGGAAAGTTTTTTGAGATCTGCAATGAGCTTGGCTGACTCCCCCACAAAATCAGATAGGGTGTGTTTCTTAACCTTTAACGGTGATTCGTAATCGAGGGATTTAGCAGGCGATAAAACAATTAACATAAATGATGGCTCGTTTAATAGTGCTTAGTACACTATTCTAGTCACCTTCAATTATTTTGCAGAAGCGCTAATCCGCTTGGCAATCGCGGCGCTACAAATACCAGCTAAAACGGCCCATTCCAAAGAGATGGTCACGGTACCAACCCCCGTAATGACCATTGGGATCCATTCTTGCGCCCCTGAGCGAAATTCATGGCGAATCTGCGCAAGATCAATCAAGTTCCAAGCCACCGCTAAGAGTAAGGCGGCAATGACGGCATAAGGCAGATGCTCCGCCAAAGGCGAAACAAAGATCAAGATTACTAATAAGAAAACTGCGGCACAAATCGCGGCGAGCGGCGTTTGCGCATTGGCTGCCAAGTTCACACCAGAGCGATTGAACGATCCGCTTGATGGATAGGCTGAGAAGAAAGATCCACCCACATTCGCAAGCCCCTGACCAATGAACTCTTGGTTTGCATCAAATGAGTCATTGCGTTTCAGTGCCAAAGCACGTGCGATTGCCATCGCCTCAGTCGAGGCCAACAAAGTCATCACCAAGACCGGCCCAAACAGGAGTTGCAGATGCTCTAGTGACAGGACGGGATAAGATAGTGGCGGCAACGCCCCAGGGATCGCACTCACCTTACGGATCCCAGAAAATTCGGTGAAGTACTGCTCCAGAACCAGCAGAGCAACACTACCCACAATTACTGCGATCAGCATGGCGGGAATCCATCGATTGAGCGGCTTCCATAAACGCATGGTCACCAAGGTAATCAGTACTAAAGCCAAGACCTGTGGTCGCCACTGGCCTTGATGAATCGCAATGATGGTTTGCAGGATAGTGTCGAGCACACTCGTGCCACGCCCGATCTCAATCCCCAACAAGGTTCCAACTTGGCTATTAATGATCAGTACAGCAGCGCCAGCAGTAAAGCCCACAATCACGGAGTGCGGCACTTTCTCAACCCACTTCCCTGCGCCACCCAAACCCAATGCAATCTGAATCACGCCAATCAGAAAACTGAGCGTGAGTACCAGCACTACGTAATGCTCACTCTCCGGAATTGCTAAGGGTGCAATCAAAGCCATGGTGGTGAGCGAGATCGCATTGGCTGGTCCGGTCACCATTAAGCGGCTTGATCCAAAGAGTGCAGCGATGATGCACGGGACCATCGCAGCATACAAACCATAGTGCGGGGGCATGCCTGCTAATAGAGCAAATGCAATCCCTTGGGGCAACACCACAATGGCACCCGTTAAGCCAGCGAGAAGATCCGCACGCACTACTCCCGGCTTCTGATATTCCGGTAACCAACGGGCAAAGGGCAAAGAGAACCGCAATTTATGAATGATCCTAAGTACATAGAGTCAGCGTGGCACAATTTAGTCATGCCATCACCGCTGCTCCAAACTCCACATTCTAGCGATAGTCTTCCGCCCGAGGGCTGGTTTACCTCCAAACTACCGCAAGTTGGCACCACGATTTTCACCACCATGTCGGCTTTAGCCGCTGAGCACCAGGCCATTAATCTCGGTCAAGGGTTTCCGGACTTTCCGTGCGACCCAGCCCTACTCGATGCCGTCAATCACGCCATGCGTTTGGGTCATAACCAATATGCCCCCATGCCAGGCATTCTTGAACTGCGTGAGGCACTTGCGCAGAAGCTTGCAACCCTTTATGGCCATCACTACGATCCGCACTCCGAGATTACGGTCACCGCTGGGGCAACCCAAGCGATCTTTACTGCGATTCAAACTTGCGTTGGCCCTAATGATGAAGTGATTGTGATTGAACCTGCTTTTGATAGTTACTTACCAGCGATCCAATTGGCTGGTGGCAAAGCGGTTCCTGTAGCAATGGAGATTGTGCGCGATCATGATGGACTTGTCGATGCCTATGCCTTGCCATGGGAAGCGCTAGCGAATGCCATTACTTCAAAAACCCGTTTAATTATTACCAACACGCCACATAATCCTACGGCCAGCATTTGGGAAGCCACCGATTTGGAACGCTTATATAGCTTGGTCAAAGATACCTCGATCTTGATCCTGAGCGATGAGGTCTATGAACACATGGTGTTTGATGGCAAACCTCACGAGAGTATCGCGCGCCATGCGGCACTGGCA
Organism: Polynucleobacter sp. HIN5; assembly: GCF_030297555.1. Lineage (NCBI taxonomy): Bacteria > Pseudomonadati > Pseudomonadota > Betaproteobacteria > Burkholderiales > Burkholderiaceae > Polynucleobacter > Polynucleobacter sp. HIN5. Next base: position 976,454 of record NZ_AP028136.1, read on the forward strand.
GAGCGCAGCTTCTTGGTTTCTAGTTTTGGCAAGACCTTTCATGTGACGGGCTGGAAACTCGCATTGATTGCTGCGCCCGCTACACTCATGCATGAATATCGCAAGGTGCACCAATTTAATGTGTTCTCAGTCAATACACCCATGCAATACGCGGTTGCGCAGTACATGCAAAACCCCGAGCATTACCTTAATCTTCCAGCGTTTTACCAAGCCAAGCGCGATTTCTTCCGGGCGGAGCTTGCAAGTACTCCACTGAAGTTATTACCGTGTGCGGGTAGTTATTTTCAATGCGTTGATTACACCGCCCTGCCACGCAAAGAGGCCAGTCTTCCAGAGGCAGAGTTCTGTCGGTGGTTAACCACAGAGTTGGGCGTTGCAGCCATTCCAAACTCCGCCTTCTATGCCAAGCAAACGGAATCGGGTGTCATCCGTTTTTGTTTTGCCAAACAAGAGTCAACACTGAAAACCGCACTGCTTCGTTTACAAGCCTTAGTACCCTAATCAATACCGACAAGAGAACCATGATGAAAAAATCCATGATTGATGTATACAGCTGGGCCACTCCCAATGGCCATAAGATCCATATCATGATGGAAGAATGCGGCTATCGCTTAGATCGCGATTGGCGTGCCATTCCAATTGATATTGGCAAAGGGGATCAATTTAAACCCGCTTTTCTGAAAATCAGCCCCAATAATAAGATCCCCGCGATTGTTGATCCCAATGGCCCCGATGGCAAACCGATTCATCTATTTGAATCGGGCGCTATCTTGCTCTATCTTGCTAATAAAATGGGGCGCTTCTTGCCCAAATCAATTCGGGGTAAGTACGAGACAATGGAATGGTTGATGTTTCAGATGGGTGGCTTAGGTCCGATGTTGGGCCAAAATCATCACTTTCGTTTATATGCACCCCAGAAAATTGATTACGCCATAGAGCGCTATACCAATGAAGCAAAGCGTTTGTATGGTGTCTTGGATGAGCGTTTGAAGAAAAATAAGTTCATCGTTGGTAATGAGTACACCATCGCTGATATTGCTATCTATCCCTGGACACGACGTTGGGATAAACAAGGGATGGATCTCAAGGATTACCCAAACTTCAAACGCTGGTTTGAGATGGTTGGTGCACGACCTGCAGTGCAACGCGGTGTTGAGGTATTAACCACTTTGCGTAAGCCTGAGATGGATCCGAAGGAAAAGGAACAGTTGTTTGGTGCAACTCAATATCAACGCAGGAAGCTAGCAAAATGACCATTACCTCGATTGGAATTATTGGCGCTGGTACGATGGGTAATGGCATTGCTCAAGTGGCCGCCAGCGCTGGATACGATGTTGTATTACTGGATGTTAGCGATGCGGCACTCGAGAAAGGTTTGGCAGCACTGAGTAATAGCCTTGATCGCCTGATTAAAAAAGAAGTGATGAATGCGGAGCAAAAATCCCAAACATTGGCGCGGATTAAAACAACGACACATTACGCTGATCTGGCTCAAGTCTCTTTAGTCATTGAGGCCGCCACAGAGAATCAAGCCATCAAAGAATCGATCTTGCAGCAAGTCGATCGGGTGGTGAGTAACGATACGATCATTGCGAGCAATACTTCATCCATCTCGATTACGCATTTGGGTTTACGCAACTCACGGCCCGAGCGCTTTATTGGGATTCATTTTTTTAATCCCCCACCCCTCATGGCCCTCATCGAGGTCATCATGGGCAAGCAAACTAGTCCCGAGACCCTAAAGACTGTGCTGGCGATGGCCACGCGTATGGGCAAGGAGCCTATTACTGTCCAAAGCTCACCTGGCTTTGTCGTCAATCGCATCCTTTTGCCAATGATCAATGAAGCCTTCTTTGTCTTACATGAAGGAATTGCCAGCCCCGAAGATATTGATACGGGTATGAAGCTGGGCTGTAATCACCCCATCGGCCCCCTAGCGTTGGCTGACCTCATTGGTCTAGACACTTGTCTGGCGATCATGGAGGTGTATCACCACGAGTTTAAAGACGATAAATATCGCCCATCCCCTCTACTGATTAATTTGGTGGCTAAGGGAAATTTGGGGCGCAAGACTGGACGTGGAGTGTATGCCTACGACAAAAAGTGAGTTACCAACGATTGTGCGGATCCTCGGATACGCGGGGCTCATTCCATTTATTGGACTGGCATTCATGGTCCAGTTAGCGGATAGCCCTAACGATATGATTGCTCTTGAGTCATTGGTCGCTTATGGCGCAGTGATCGTCTCGTTTTTGGGCGCTTTGCACTGGGGCGCTTGCTTTAAGACCATCGGCGAGTCGACCCAAAATCGCTGGCTGGATCACAGCGTTTGGATTTGGGGGATCATGCCAGCACTGATTGCGTGGTTGGCGATTCATATCTTTATCCCATTGGCACTGCTCTTACTCGCAGCCACTTTGATCGTTCAGCGCGCAATTGATCAACGCACCTACGCATACTATTTTGCGAACGCTCAAATGGCAAACGCATTCCTGCACATGCGCACCCATTTAACGATTGTGGCTTCGGTGTGTTTGATCTGGGCGGGTCTAACCAGCCTCATTCGCAATTACTAATGGAGTCTTTCGCTGCTAGTGTTTCTGGTGGGCGGCCGCAATGATCTTCTCGGTATACGCAATCGCTAATGCCGATAGAACAAACGTTATATGAATCATGGTTTGCCAAAGCAAGGTTTTCTCATCATACGAAGCGGCATTGATAAACGTCTTTAGCAAATGAATCGAAGAGATCCCAATAATCGCGGTAGCCAGTTTGACCTTTAAAACCCCAGCATTGACGTGCGAGAGCCATTCGGGCTGATCGGGGTGATCATGAAGATCTAAGCGTGAGACAAAGGTCTCCCAGCCACCCACAATCACCATCACCAAGAGATTGGAGATCATCACCACATCAATGAGCCCCAAGACAATTAGCATCAAGGCAGTCTCGGTCATTTCCTTATCTTTCATCATCGTGATGAGATGAATTAGCTCTAACCAGAACTGCCAAACATAAACACCTTGGGCGACAATGAGGCCGATATAAAGAGGAGCCTGTAGCCAACGGGACATAAAGATCCAACGCGGCAAGGGACGTAATTTCTTTTCGATTAAGAATTCTTTATCTTCGTTCATAGACTGTATTTTAGCGGACTTTATGTCTTGGTCGTGACGATATAACAGCGTACAAAAGTGCGAGAATACGAAGATGATGCCCAGCCTTTTTGACTCCAAACCCATTGCGCCATTAGCCGAGGCTTTGCGCCCCAAGACCATCGAGGAAGTGATTGGTCAGGCGCACTTGTTGGGACCCGGCAAACCATTACGCTTAGCGTTTGAAAGTGGTCAACCGCATTCAATGATTTTATGGGGGCCGCCTGGGGTTGGCAAAACTACGATTGCTAGATTATCTGCACACGCCTTTCATCACTCCTTCATTGCGATCTCTGCTGTCCTTGCGGGCGTTAAAGAAATCCGGGAGGCGATTGAGCGGGCGCACCATGACATGGCTCAGTTTGGTCGGCAAACGATTTTATTTATTGATGAGATTCATCGATTTAATAAGAGTCAGCAAGATGCATTGCTACCGCATATGGAATCAGGTCTCTTCACAGTGATTGGCGCAACCACTGAGAACCCTTCTTTTGAGGTCAATGCTGCCCTCCTCTCACGCGCTCAAGTGTATGTTCTCAAACCACTCACCAGCGATGAGCTAAGGCAACTCCTAGCGCGTGCGTGCGAGCATGCTTTACCAAGCGTTACGCTCAGTGACGATGCCATGACAACCATCGTGGCCTATGCCGATGGGGATGCACGGCGCTTAATGAACTTAATCGAGCAATTGCAACAAACCGTCCGCACACAAGGCATTACTTCGGTAGATCGGGCTCTGATTGAGAACACCCTTAATCTCAATGCGCGGCGCTTTGATAAAGGTGGTGATCAGTTTTATGACCAGATCTCGGCCTTGCATAAATCGGTACGCGGCTCGCACCCCGATGCCGCGCTCTATTGGTTATGCCGCATGCTCGATGGCGGGGCCGATCCGCGCTATCTCGCACGTCGGATTATTCGGATGGCCTGGGAAGACATTGGTCTAGCCGATCCACGGGCGATGCAACTTGCCAATGATGCTGCACAGACCTATGAGCGCTTGGGATCCCCTGAAGGGGAGCTAGCCTTAGGTCAAGCCGTGGTTTATCTGGCGATTGCACCCAAGAGCAATGCGAGCTATCACGCATTTAATGCAGCTCGTGCTTTTGTTGCAAGCGATCGCAGTCGCGAAGTACCGGTGCATTTGCGTAATGCCCCGACCCAACTCATGAAAGACCTCGGGCATGGTCATGCCTATCGCTATGCACATGATGAACCTCATGCCTACGCTGCAGGAGAATCGTATTTACCCGAAGGGATGGCAGAGCCGCGCTGGTATGAGCCGGTTGAGCGTGGCCTCGAAATTAAGATTGCGGAGCGCATGGCCTTCTTGCGTGACTTGGATGAGCAGGCGAATAAAACGTAATGCATTGACCGTTTCTGAACTAACAAAATTACTATATACTGTATAAATATACAGTATATGAAATCCCCTGATTTAAACCCTCTTCTGTCTTCGTGCTTCGCCCCCATCCGGCGTGGGTCTTGCTATCGACCCCTGATCGCTGGACGCGCACCTGCCGGGTTTCCATCACCCGCTGCCGATCATTACGACAAACGCCTTGATCTCAACGAGCACCTGGTCTTGCATCCGGAGGCTACATTTTTCTTACGAGTCAAAGGCAACTCGATGATTGGTGCGGGGATTCATGATGGTGACTTATTGGTAGTGGATCGCTCGCTTGAACCCGGTCATGGTCGCGTCGTGATTGCAGCGCTTGATGGAGAGCTCACCGTAAAACGCTTACACCAACAACGCGGCAAGATTTTGCTCTGCGCTGATAACCCCGATTACCCTGCGATCGAGATTCGTCAGGGGCAAGAGTTACAAATTTGGGGGGTCGTCGCGCACGTGATCCATAAGGTGTAGTAATCCATGCGCCCTGTTTTTGCTCTGGTGGATGGCAATAATTTTTATGTCTCGTGTGAGCGCGTCTTTAACCCTCGCCTCGAAGGCAAACCTGTTGTGGTGTTGTCCAATAATGATGGCTGCATCGTTGCCCGCAGCCAAGAAGCGCGCGCACTCGGTATTCGGATGGGAGCACCCTTCTTTGAAGCCAAACATTTGATGCGCTCGCACGGCCTCATTTGGCTCAGCTCCAACTACACTCTGTATGGCGATATGAGCGCTCGCCTGATGGTCCTGTTAGGCGAGTTTGCACCTCACCAAGAAATCTACTCCATCGACGAATGCTTTCTGGATCTAACCGGCATCTCGAATGACTTGGTAGCCCATGCCCAGCAAATGCGTAGGCGCATTAAGCAATACTTAGGGCTGCCAACTTGCGTGGGAATTGGGCACAGCAAGACCTTAGCTAAATTAGCGAACCATATTGCCAAGAAACGTTTGCACTATCAAGGTGTGTTTAGTTGGTCGCATTGCAATCGCCTGGAGGCCGATGCCTTGATGGCCGATATTGAGATTGGTGAAGTATGGGGCGTAGGTCGACGCCTAAAGATCAAACTCGAGCAATGCGGTATACGGAGCGTATGTGATCTGAAATATGCCTCAACTAGTTTGATTCGTAAACGGTTTGGTGTCGTGCTTGAGCGTACCGTGCATGAGCTCAATGGCATTAGTTGCCTTGATTTAGAAGATACCGAAGACCATCAGACGACCCGTAAGCACCAAATTATTTCGAGTAAAAGTTTTGGCAAGCCTGTCCATGAGCTCGATGAGCTACGCCAAGCGGTGGTGAGTTACGTCACGCGCGCTGCCGAGAAATTACGCCAACAAGGTTCATGGTGCTCCCATCTTCTGGTTTATCTGCGCACCAATCCATTTGCACCCCATCACCCTCAATACGCCAAGAGCATTACCATTCCATTATTGATAGGCACGGATGACACGCGCATCTTGGCCCAATACGTTAGCGCAGGTATTGAGCGTATTTATCGTCCTGGCTTTGCGTATAAGAAAGCGGGGGTGATGTTGTTAGGTCTGCATCCAGCCGGTCAAGATCTTGGCGATCTTTTTTGCAATCCGCCACAACGTGAGCGCTCATCGCAACTCATGCAAGTGATGGATCGACTCAATCAAGAGTACGGCTCTAATACCCTACGCCTAGCAGCTGCTGGTTTACGTCCGCAGTGGACTATGCGCTCTTCCCAGCGCAGCCCCAACTACACTACGGCCTGGCATGAGCTTGCCCAAGCATGCGCCAATCGCTAATACAATGAAGCATCCATAATCATTGCAATTAAAGGAAATACGATGCGCAAATTTTGGCTCTCACTGGGTCTCGCTATTAGTATCACCACCCTCTCAGGGTTCTCATACGCAGGACCCAAAGTGGAATTTAAGACCAATCTCGGTAACTTCGTTGTCGACCTTGACTCCGATAAAGCCCCCAAGACCGTCAATAATTTTTTGGCGTATGTAAAGAGCGGTTTCTATAACGGTACCGTATTCCACCGCGTGATTAATGGTTTTATGGTGCAAGGTGGTGGCTTTACTACCGAGCTGGTACAAAAACCAACGCAGCCACCTGTGGTCTCTGAAGCACAAAATGGTTTAAAGAATCAGATCTACACCATTGCCATGGCAAGAACCTCCGATCCCGATTCAGCAACTGCGCAGTTTTATATCAATGTCAAAGACAATCCAGGCTTGGATTTTCCCAATGCGATGGGTAATGGCTATACCGTCTTTGGAAAAGTGATTTCAGGGACACAAACCATCGATAAAATCAAGCAAGTACCAACCGGAGTTGCTTCAACCCCACGCGGTCGCATGGCCGATGTGCCCAATACGCCTGTTGTGATTGAGTCGGTCACCATCCTCAAATAAGCCAATGCTATTGCTAGACGATGTTGAGAGTAGTCGGGAACAACCCACCAGTCGACTCTATCAATACGTCCAACACGAGTGGTGCGCTAATCGATTTCATGAGTTAGACGCTTGCTTTGATGGCATCGAGACCGCTCTAGGCCAGGGTCAATATGTCGTCGCACTCTTTGCCTATGAGCTCGGTTATTACTGGCAGGGCATTACGTGCAAACACCCAGAGCCACTGCCTTTACTCAGGGCATGGTCTTTTGCAGAAGTTAGTAAACTCTCCAAAGAGGCGGTCGATGCGTTTTTACACGAACGCCTAGCGATTGAGTCAACTCCCAGTGGCATCCTCAATCGGCACGACTCCATCAATCAAGCACGTTTTACCGAGGATATTGGGCGTATTCAAGCATGGATTGCAGCGGGCGATACCTATCAAATTAATCACTCCTATCGGGTGTATGGCCAAGCCTATGGCTCACCACTCGCTCTCTATGCGCGCTTGCGAGAACGGCAACCGGGGCGTTATGGTGCGTTCATTGCAGATGGCCATCAGGCAGTCTTATCCCAATCCCCCGAACTGTTGATTCGGCGCTCTGGCGATACCCTAATAGCAGAACCCATGAAGGGCACGGCCGATGCCGCTTTGGCACAGGCCAGTGAGTTAGCCAATGATCCCAAGAATCAAGCGGAGAACGTCATGATTGTGGATCTTTTGCGTAATGATCTGGGGCGCATTGCACAAACCGGATCGGTTCATGTTCCCGCACTCTTTGAGGTCAAGCAACATGGTCAGGTTTTACAAATGACCTCGACCGTACAGGCAAAGCCACGACCTAATCTTCGGGTTGAGGATGTGCTGCGGGCTGTGTTCCCCTGCGGCTCAGTAACAGGGGCTCCCAAAAAACGCAGTATGGAGATTATTCAAGCGTTAGAGGATCAACCGCGTGGCTGGTATTGCGGGGCATTGGGTTGGTTTGATCCTAATGGCGACTTTGCGATGAGTGTGCCAATCCGCACGCTACAGATGGATCAATATGCACAATCTGATTCATCGTCTTTTGTCTTAGGTGTTGGTGCCGGAATTACCATAGACTCCGATGCCAACACGGAATACCAAGAGTGCCAACTGAAGGCAGCATTCTTAACGAGCCTACCAAGCGGTGTTGGGATCTTTGAAACCATCCGTTTTGATCCAGGTAGCGATCCCACCCGTATTGCAAATTGGTCAAAGCACTTCGAGCGCCTATCGAGCTCAGCCCGTGATTTAGGAATTCAATTTGATGACGAAGTCTTGCAAAGTATGGTGCGAGCGGCTGCAACCGATTTGGCTCACGATCGCATCCATCGTGTACGGATTGATTTAAGTACAACCGGCCAACTATCGCTATCGCATTCCGTGATTGAGATGCCCCCCGGTCCTGTTCAATTATTTTGGGCCCATGAGATTTTGCAAGGCGATTACACCCCCCAGCAACTCACCATGCAGTCGCATCACCCCTTATTGCGTCATAAGGTTAGCGAACGTGAAATCTATGATGCTGCTTGGCATAAGGCGGTCGAGCTGGGTGGCTTTGATGCCCTATTTATCAATGAGCATGGGCACGTCACCGAAGGTGGGCGCACGAGTGTATTGATCCGCGAGGACGTCAATGGGCCATGGCTTACGCCACCCTTATCAGCGGGTGTACTACCAGGCGTGATGCGTTCGATCATCTTGGCCGATCCGAGCATGAATGCCCGCGAGGCGAACCTGACTATTGCCCAGGTAGTAAACGCAAATGAAATAATGCTATGCAATGCTTTGCGTGGAATGATTCCGGCTCATTTATGAACTACTGCTCCTCCTGCGGCTCTAACGTCCGCCTGCAAATACCGCCTGACGATACGCGCATGCGTCATGTTTGCGCGCAATGTGGTGAGATTCATTATCGTAACCCGCGTAATGTGGTCGGTACGATTCCCATTTGGGAGAACCAAGTCCTTCTGTGTCGACGCGCGATTGCACCTCGACATGGTTACTGGACTCTGCCAGCGGGCTTCCTAGAGGTTGGTGAGAGCACTGAACACGGTGCTGCACGCGAGACCTTTGAGGAGGCTGGAGCACACGTCGATATTGGCCCCCTCTTCTCACTTCTCAATGTGGCACACGTCGAGCAAGTTCACCTGTTTTATTTGGCACAGATGCGCACACCTCACTTTGAAGCGGGCATCGAAAGTTTAGAGGTTGGCTTATTTACCGAAGCACAGATCCCCTGGTCGGAGCTAGCCTTTCCGACAGTAAAGCAGACCTTGCAGTGGTATTTTGAGGATCTCCGTGGCAGCGGGATTTTTCAGGGACGCACGCGCTCGCGCGATATTTTGCCTGGTGAGCGCATTGAGTAAGTTGTATCACCGATCATGAGCACCATCCCGTGGCTTGGCCCAAGCGATCCATTCCCTAACCCACTCACTCAGCCTGATCCTGACCCGGAGGTTCCGGGACTGCTGGCAGTGAGTGAACGGATCTATCCTGGGCAGTTAGAGCGCGCTTACCGCAGCGGTATTTTCCCCTGGTACTCCGATCATCAGCCGGTCTTGTGGTGGTCGCCCGACCCACGCATGACTCTCAAGCCTGCAAATCTCAAAATTAGTCAGTCATTACGCAAAACGATCCGCGCATGCCTGGATGATCCAAGCATGACGTTGCGGGTGGATCATGATTTTTCGGGGGTGATGCGCGCCTGTGCCACCACCGCACGCCAGGGTCAAGATGGCACGTGGATTACCCATGAAATCATGGATGCATATACGACATTGCATGAGCAAGGTCATGCCCATTGCATCACCTTAGAGCAGAATCAGCATGCCATTGGTGGCCTGTATTGCGTCTCCTTTGGGGCCATGGTGTTTGGTGAGTCGATGTTTTCGAGGGTTCGCGACTCCTCCAAGCTCGCTTTAGCAGCCTTATGCGCATGGTGCTACGATCATGGGGTGACCTTCATTGATTGCCAACAAGAGACCGCCCACCTTCGCTCCTTAGGAGCCATGCCCATTAGCCGCTCTGAGTTCCTAGGGCACGTAGCGCGCTCTGCGCTTACTCCAATCCAAGGAATATGGGCGATGGATAAGTCCATTTTAGAGAGATATCTGCAATGAGCCGCGTCCACGAACTCCCGATTACAGCGATTCAGTTCTACGCTACGGCACCATACCCATGCAGCTACATTCCAGAGCAAATTGCCCGCTCACAAGTTGCTACCCCCACGCATTCGATTGGCGCTGATGTTTATAGCAATCTAGTCAATGCAGGTTTTCGTCGCAGTGGCTCGTATACCTATCGACCCTATTGCGATCATTGCAAAGCCTGTATTGCGACGCGTATTCCGGTGGCTTCCTTTACTCCCAATCGCAGTCAACGCCGTACTTGGCAAAAACACGCCGGCTTGCAAACGCAGGTCTTAAGCCTTGCGTTTACTGACGAGCACTACCAACTCTATCAACAATATCAATCGACCCGTCATCACTCCAGCTTAATGGAGTACGACAACCAAGAGCAATACACACAATTCTTATTGCAAAGCCGCGTTAACTCGCGCATGGTGGAGTTTCGGGATGGGCCAAATGATCTGCACCCTGGTCGTCTGCGCATGGTGAGCATGATTGATGTGTTGGAGCAAGGCATCTCCTCGGTTTATACCTTTTATGATTCCACTCAAGCGAGCACCAGCTATGGCACCTATAGCGTCTTGTGGCAAATTGATCAGGTTTTGCAACTGGGTCTACCCTATTTATATTTGGGCTACTACATCGCACAAAGCCCTAAAATGTCCTATAAGATTAAATTTCAACCACTGGAAGGATTGATCAACGATCAGTGGCAACGCTTGTTGCCGCATCAGCATACTGATGATTAATACCTACCCGCTTGTTCGTCCCCTACTGTTCTCGCTGGACCCCGAAGAGGCTCATGACTTCTCCTTCGCACAACTAGATCGTCTAGAGCGCTGTGGGCTTCTGAAGGCCTTGATTGGCAAACCCATTATCAAGCCGGTTGAACTCTGTGGCGTGCGATTTCGTAATCCAGTGGGTTTGGCCGCCGGCTTAGATAAAGATGGTAAGTATATTGACGCACTTGCAAGCCTTGGATTTGGGTTCTTAGAAATTGGCACGGTGACCCCTTTGCCACAACCCGGCAATCCCAAGCCGCGCATGTTTCGTCTACCAAGCGCACACGCCTTAATTAATCGCATGGGCTTTAATAACGATGGAGTTGATGCCTGTATCGAACGCGTCAAACGCGCTCGGTTTTATCAAGAAGGTGGTGTGATTGGTCTTAATATTGGTAAGAACGCCAGCACACCCATCGAAGATGCTGTCAATGACTATGTCATCTGCATGCGCAAGGTCTATCCGGTGGCAAGCTACATCACGGCCAACATCTCATCACCCAATACTAAAAACTTACGCGATCTTCAGGGCGAAGCGATGTTACGTCAGCTATTGCAAGCACTTCATCAAACCCGCGAGGATTTAAGCAACCAGTTGGGCGTGCGCAAGCCACTCTTTCTAAAAATTGCACCCGATCTCGAGGCAGCGGACCTTAAGTTGATTGCCAATCTCTTAATCGAGTTTGAGATCGATGCCGTGATCGCCACGAACACTACCATTGCTCGCACCGGTGTAGAACAGCTCGAGCATGGTCATGAAACGGGCGGCCTCTCAGGGTCACCGGTCTTGGCCCGCTCCAATCAAGTCATTCATGATTTATTTCAGGTCCTGCACAACCGCATTCCCATCATTGGGGTTGGTGGCATCCTGTCTGGTGAGAACGTCAAACAGAAACTGGATGCGGGCGCTAGTTTGGTGCAAATCTACACCGGGCTCATCTATCAAGGTCCTAAACTAATTGCAGATTGTGTGCGGGCCTTTCCTTAAATAGTTCATTTGCTTCTCAGTTGTTCAATTGCCCGTGTTGATTTACTATTGGATTTCATAATACGCAATGCTGTAAAAACTCATTACAATCATTGATATGGATAGCAAGGCAAACAAAAACTCGGGTGACGTCAGCAAGACGGCGATTCAGGTCGTTGAGCGTATGATGAACCTTCTTGATTGCTTGGCCGATCAAGAGGAAGCGAGTAGCCTCAAGCTACTCTCTCAAAAAACTGGTCTACACCCCTCCACCGCACATCGTATTCTCAACGACATGGTTGCCTGTCGCCTGGTCGAGCGTGGTGATGGCGGTACCTACAAGTTAGGCCTAAGACTCTTGGAACTCGGTAATTTGGTCAAAGAACGCTTATCAGTTCGAGAAGCCGCTCAACTGCCCATGCGAGCCCTTCATAAGCTCACCGGCGAGACCGTTAACCTCTCGGTTCGTCAGGGTGATGAGATCGTCTATGTCGACCGTGCTTATAGTGAACGCTCTGGGATGCAGGTAGTTCGGGCGATTGGCGGTCGTGCTCCCTTGCACTTAACCTCCGTTGGCAAATTATTCTTGGCTTTAGATGACCCCAACCAAGTACGCGCCTATGCAACCCGCACCGGGCTAGCCGGGCACACGCGCAATAGCATCACCCAAATAGCCAAGCTCGAGAGTGAGCTTGGGAGCGTTCGCCATGTAGGCCACTCGCGGGATAACGAGGAGCTTGAACTTGGAGTAAGCTGCCTCGCTGCCGGCATTTTGGATGACACGGGGAAGTTAGTCGCGGGTCTTTCGCTTAGCTCGCCAACCGATCGCATGCAACCGGATTGGCTCAAGGCCTTACAAGAAACTGCCCTGCAAATTTCCAAAGGCTTAGGTTATAAACCCCAATCAATCCCCAAGGGTGATTAGTCTTTACATTGTGAGACGGCGAACGGCTTTTGGCTCGCCGGGCTGATAACTTTCAATCCAATCGCGCACTCGTACCGCATCCGCAAAGCGCGATTGAGTTCCGACTGAATCCAAGAAAACTAGCAGCAATGGTAGGCCATTAACCCTCGCCTGCATGACCAAGCACCTGCCGGCCGCGCTGATGAACCCGGTTTTTTGCAAACCGATTTCCATATCGCCCGCGCGCACGAGACGGTTGGTATTCAGAAACACCTGTGGACGTTTATTAATCACCAAGGTGGTATCGGGCCATACCGAGAACTCCCGAATCAATTTGTAGTTATACGATGCAACCAACATTCTGGCCAAGTCCTCGGCGGTTGATACATTGGTAGCTAATAAACCGGTTGGATCGGTAAAGTTGGAATGGGTCATTCCCAAGGAGTAGGCTTTGTGATTCATGACCTCAACGAAGGCCTTAGCACCACCAGGATAATTTCGTGCCAATAAATACGCAGCACGGTTCTCTGAAGACATCAGTGCGAGCAACAAGGCTTCCTCGCGGGTTAACTTGGTCCCCAGAGACAAGCGGGATTTAGCATAAATCTTGACGTCTTCCTGCGTAATGGTCAGCACCTCGTCAAGGGGTGCATTCGAGTCAAGCACCACCATCGCCGTCATGAGTTTGGTAATCGATGCGATGGGCAAACTAACATCGGGGTTTTTCTCAAAGAGGATATCTTTAGAATGCTGATCCACCACCATCGCCACACTCGACTTGAGATTGAGGTCATCGGGTTGATTTCGCAAACCCATTGCGGTTGCAAATGATGGACGACCAGCTGCCTGCGGGGGATTCTTGGGGCGATTGACCGTGGTTCGCACCTGCTTGGGATTGGCAGACTTAGGCTTTTGGGCCACAGTCGACTTGTTTCCTTGGGCGCTTTGTTTGGGTTTGTTCACTTGGGTAGCGCTTGAGGACTGCGCTAAGACCGGCTCAGTGATACCGAGTGTGAGACTAAGAATGCCAAGGAGAAGAATCTGGAGGGGGCGTCGGGCCCCTGTCTGCTGTTCAGACAAATGACGAGTAACTGAATAAATGAACACCTGAAACAATCTCAATGTGAATCCCAGAATTGAGTACAGTTGCACAATAATAACCGGATTAGCGCTTGGCTAGTATTTTTCCTTGGTAGTTCACCAAGATCACTGCGGTCATGGTGAGCAATAGCCCAGCTAGCATCATGAGGGTCAGGGGCTCATCAAATAATATCCAGGCCATCAGCGCCGTGGTTGGTGGTGTCAGATACAAAAGGCTAGTGACCTTTGTGGCAGCCCCCTTACGAATCAAGATAAACAACAAACTAATCGCTCCAATCGAGGTGGGCAAAATACCCCAGAGCAAGGCCCCAATCACCGGTGTATTCCAGACAATCTGGCGGTTCTCAAAGAGTAAGGCAACAATCAAACATAAGAGAGCCGAGATCGAAAACTGAATCATTGATCCGGCCCGAAGATCAAAATCAGGGCAGTATTTTTTTTGATAGAGCGTACCAAAGGTAATGGCAAATAAGGCAGCAATGGCAAAACCATAGGCACTCATTGGAATATCTAAAAAGCTGGTTTTATCAGCCACTACCAAAGCCACACCACCAATTCCCAGAACCAGGCCTAGCCATTGGCGATAGTTAACCCGCTCAGCAACCCATGAAGCACTCCACGCCGTTAGGATGGGCTGCAATCCCACAATCAATGCGATCAGTCCAGCGGTCATTCCCAGACGAACCGCACTCCACACGCCCATCACATACCCAAATTGCAAGAGCACCCCAGCGACTGCAATATGGATGGTCTGGGAGCGATTAGGCCAGATGGGTTTCCAGAACAAAATGATGAGGCCCATCACGAGCAGTACACCAGTAAAGCGCAGGAATAAAAATGTGGCGGGCTCCATATACGGCATGCCAAAGCGCGCAATGATGAAGCCCGTACTCCAGATAAAAACAAACAATGGCGCGGCAAATGCCTCAATCGGAGTGGCTGACTTCATGAAGTGAAAGGAGGCTTGGAAACAGTCATTGTATGCTGATGCGCACTTGCAATTTGGATCGTTTGATAATGAATCTGCACCGTATCGTCAATTGGGTTGGCGTATCCTCCTGCCATCGCAATGGCGATTGGGATGCCCCGCTCTCGCACAAATGCCATGACCTGTTGATCACGTAGCGCTAGCCCCTCTTTAGTGAGTGTGAGACGACCCAAACGATCGCCCTCAAACGGGTCGGCCCCTGCCAAGTAAATCAGAAACTCAATCTCCTGATTTGCAAGAAACCCGAGGGCCCGCTCAAGTGCCTCTAAATAGATCACGTCGCCAGTGCCATCGGCTAAGGCAATATCTAGATCGCTGCTGGTCTTTGCAAATGGGTAGTTTTTCTCACCATGGATTGAAACCGTGTAAATCGCAGGATCATGCTGCAAAATCGCTGCGGTACCATCACCTTGATGAACATCGAGATCCAAAATGCCGATTTTTTGAAGACCGATTGGGTGCTTCATTAGCACCCGCGCCGCAATCGCGGCATCATTAAAGACACAAAAGCCTGAGCCCTTATTGCGGTAGGCATGGTGTGTACCGCCGGCTAGATTAACTGCGATACCCTCCTCGATGGCAGAGTGGCATGCAGCAATCGTGGCACCCACCGAGCGGCGGGAGCGCTCCACCATTTTCTCTGACCAAGGAAATCCGATTTCTTTCTGTTCTGCCTCACTCAGGGTTCCACCAATCACCCGTTGCACATACGAAGGATCATGGGCCAGGAGCAGTTCCGTGTCGCTTGCCCTTGGCGCTTCAAGCAATTGAGCACTTGGAAGACCAAGAACTAAATCACGCAGCATTTTGTACTTCGCCATTGGAAACCGGTGCCCTGTGGGCAACGGGAGCACAAAGTGATCGCTGTAGTAGGCTTTCAAGGAATCTAAGGTTTATTGTATAAGTATTTGATTATATTGGATTATTCATACTAATTTCACGAGCAATGATTGATGTTGCATCGCAACAAATCATCCTCTATAATTAGCAATAAGATGACTATAAATTGTCACCCCCATTTAACCGAAGGAGTCCATGATGAACTTAACCCCTGAACAAATTGCGGCCGCCCAAAAGGCCAACCTGGAGACCCTTGCCGGTCTTACCAACCAAGCCCTCAAAAGCGTTGAGAAACTTGTTGAGCTGAACATGCAAATCGCCAAAAACAGTTTGAGCGAGAGCATGAGCAATGCCAAGAAAGCACTCGAGGTGCGCGACGTCCAGCAACTCATTACCCAGCAAGCTGAAATGATTCAGCCAATGGCCGAGCGTATGATGAACTACGGTCGTGATCTCTATGAGATTGCACAAGATAGCTCCCATGCTTTTACCAAAACTGCGGAAGCAGAGTTCGCTGCTAATCAGAAAAAATTGCAATCCATGGTAGATGAGTGGACCAAAAACGCTCCAGCTGGTTCCGATGCTGCTGTACAAATGATGAAGCAAGCGATCGCAGCGGCAAATAATAGTTATGAGACCAGCCAAAAGGCCATTAAGCACGCTATGGAAGTTGCTCAAGCCAATATGCAAAATGCAGCCGATACTGTGACCAAAGCGGCTAGCAAGGCAGCGAAGGCTGCTAAGAAGTCATCTGAGTAATTCACAGAACGCATGAAGTCAAAACCCCGCTACGGCGGGGTTTTTTCTTGGGACCCAAGAATAGTAAATCTTTTATGTGCGTTACTTCTTCTTGGCAGGAGGTAAGTCGGTGCATGATCCATGGTGAGCTTCTGCTGCCAATCCCACAGATTCTCCAAGAGTTGGATGAGGATGAATGGTCTTACCAATATCGACCGAGTCGGCTCCCATCTCAATTGCTAAACACACCTCGCCAATCAGGTCACCCGCATTGGTTCCCACAATCCCTCCACCAATAATGCGGTGGGTGTTGGCATCAAAGAGTAATTTAGTAAAGCCTTCGTCACGACCATTGGCAATCGCTCGTCCACTGGCTGCCCATGGGAATAAACCTTTCTCATAGGCAATACCTTGTGCCTTGCACTGCTCCTCGGTAAGACCAGCCCACGCCACCTCTGGATCGGTATAGGCTACCGACGGAATTTGCTTAGCATCAAAATAGGATTTCTGACCGGCTGCTGCTTCTGCTGCAACATGGCCTTCGTGCACAGCCTTGTGCGCCAACATGGGTTGCCCAACAATATCGCCGATCGCAAAGATATTGGCTACATTGGTTCGCATTTGCGTATCTACAGGAATAAATCCGCGCTCATCAACCTGCACACCAGCAGAACCTGCATCAATCTTCTTGCCATTGGGGGTGCGACCCACTGCTACTAACACAAGGTCGTAACGTTGTGGGCTACCTGGTGACTTTTCACCCTCAAAATAAACCTCGATGCCATCTGGCTTGGCTTCTGCGCGAACCGCACGAGTTTTAAGCATGATGTGGTCGAAGCGATGTGCATTCATCTTCTCCCAAACGCGCTCGAGATCGCGATCAGCACCAGCCATCAAGCCATCCATCATCTCAACAATATCGATGCGTGAGCCCAGTGCACTATAGACGGTAGCCATCTCCAAACCAATGATGCCGCCACCAATCACCAACATGCGCTTCGGAATACTCTTCAATAGCAATGCGCCCGTGCTATCCACCACGCGGGGATCCTTGGGCATAAAGGGCAAAGCGATTGGTTGACTACCAGCCGCAATAATGGCTTTCTGAAAACGGATCACTTCTTTCTGACCCGATAGATCTTGTCCGCTGCCTGTGCATAAATCGACCTCAACATGATGCGCATCCAAAAAACGTCCGAGACCTCTCACGACATTGACCTTGCGCATCTTGGCCATGCCCGCTAAGCCACCGGTTAACTTGGCAATCACACCCTCTTTGTGTTGGCGCAATTGATCGAGATTAATTTTGGGAGGTGCAAATTCAATGCCATGCTTGGCCATATGCTTCACCTCATCCATCACGGCTGCGGTATGCAAAAGTGCTTTGGATGGAATACAACCGACATTCAGACAAACGCCACCAAGGGTTGGATAACGCTCGACCAAAATGACATTGGCACCGAGGTCTGCGCTACGAAATGCCGCACTATAGCCACCGGGGCCCGCACCTAACACGAGCACCTCGCATTCATGCTGCACTTTCCCCTGATACGCGCCTGCTGGAACCGGAATCGCCGCCGGTGGCGCTAGTGGTGCTGGCGGTGCAGTTGATTTTGTAGTCGCAGGAGAGGCCGATGAAGCCGCACCCGATACCTCAAGCTGCCCAATCATAGAGCCCTTGCCCACCTTATCGCCCACTTTCACCGCAAGGCTCGTAACGATACCTGCCTGATCCGCGGGAACCTCCATGGTGGCCTTATCGGATTCCAGAACAATCAGAGGCTGCTCTTTCTCAATGGCATCGCCGACCTTCACTAAAACCTCAATGACCGGTACGTCCGAGTAATCGCCAATATCTGGCACTACGATCGCATGTTGACTCATCACCCTCTCCTACAAAACAGCACGACGGAAGTCGGCGAGTAACTGCGAAATGTAAACATTAAACCGTGTGGCTAATGCACCATCAATCACCCGATGATCCGCTGTGAGTGATAAAGGGCAGATTAATCGCGGCACAAATGCTTTGCCATCCCAAACCGGTTTCATAACAGCTTTACTAACGCCCAAAATCGCTACCTCAGGAGCATTAATGATGGGTGCAAAGTAGGTACCACCAATGCCACCCAAGGAGGAAATCGTGAAACTAGCCCCTTGCATCTGCTCAGGCTTTAATTTGCCTTCACGCGCAAGCGCTGCGAGTTCTGCGGTTTCTCTGGCAATCTCGAAGATCCCTTTTTGATCCGCATTACGAATCACCGGTACAACCAGACCATTGGGGGTGTCGGCAGCGAAGGCAATATGGAAATACTTTTTGAGAACGAGATCATCACCATCGAGCGAAGCATTGAACTCAGGGTACTTTTTCAATGCGGCTACGGAAGCCTTAATCAAGAATGCGAGCATCGTAATTTTGCTACCCTGCTTCTCGTTCTCTTTATTGGTCTGGACTCTAAATGCCTCAAGGTCAGTAATATCAGCATCCTCATGATAGGTGACCGCCGGAATCATGACCCAGTTCCGCGCCAGATTGGCGGCTGATAGTTTCTTGATTCGGGAGAGCGGTTGACGCTCAGTCTCACCAAATTTACTGAAGTCAACCTTAGGCCATGGCAGAAGATTGAGGCCTCCTAAGCTGCCGCCTGGGCTTTGACTTGCAGGCGCACCTGCTCCGGTCATCACGGATTTAACGAAAGCCTGCACATCCTCTTGCGAAATACGCCCTTTGGGGCCTGTGCCTTTGACCTGTGCAATCGTCACGCCCAACTCACGGGCAAACTTACGAACCGATGGGCTGGCATGACTTGCGCCATCAATTGAACTTACTGGCTCAGCTCGCACAGGAGTGACAGCAGGTATTGCTACTGGCGGGGGTGTTGGTGTGGATGCCACAGGTGCTGGGGTTACAGGTGCAACTTGCGCTGCTGGAGCTGCAGAGGGAGCAGGAGCAGACGCACTCGCTTCACTTGCTTCCAATAAAAGCACGACACCACCTTCCGAGATGTTGTCTCCCACCTTAACCTTGACCTCTTTCACAACTCCTGCATGCGAAGATGGCACATCCATGGTGGCCTTGTCGGACTCGAGCGTGATAAGGGATTGCTCTTTCTCAACGCGATCACCTGGTTTGATATGCACCTCAATAACCGGCACATCCTGATAGTCCCCAATATCAGGGACCTTGATTTCAAGTAATTGACTCATGATGGCCTTACATCGTCATGGGGTTAGGTTTATTGGGATCGATTTGGTACTTGGCGATCGCTTGCGCAACTTTGCTACGATCAATCTTCCCATCGTCGGCTAAGGCCTTGAGTGCAGCAACCGTAACCCAGCGGCGATCCACCTCAAAGAAGTGACGCAGTTGCTCGCGCGTATCCGAACGACCAAAGCCATCGGTTCCCAATACCTCATAACGACGACCCAGATTCTGCATCGCTGGACGAATCTGCTCGGCAAACAAGCGCATGTAGTCGGTGGCAGCAATCACCGGACCCTGACTCTCTTTCAGTAAGCGCTCGACATGCGATAACTTAGGTGTGGCAGTTGGGTTGAGCAAATTACTACGATTGGTTTCATTCCAATCCCGCCCAAGTTCGTTCATGCTGGGGCAACCCCATAGATCGGAGGCAATTCCCCAATCTTGGTTTAACAGTTCTGCGGCAGCAATCACTTCGCGGAAGATGGTGCCACTGCCGAGCAATTGAACGCGTAATGCATTTTTTGCATCACCCATCGATTGCAACTTGTACATTCCCTTGATGATGTCTTGCTCAGCACCCTTAGGCATCGCTGGGTGGGCATAGTTTTCATTCATTAAGGTGATGTAGTAATAGACATCCTCTTGCTCGGTCAGCATGCGACGCATTCCATCCTGAATCACAACCGCCAACTCAAATGCAAACGTTGGGTCATAGCTCACGCAGTTCGGCACGGCTGCCGCCCAGATCTGGCTATGGCCATCCTCGTGTTGCAAGCCTTCACCGTTTAGAGTCGTGCGACCGGCAGTACCGCCTAACAGGAAACCGCGACTGCGCATATCCCCGGCAGCCCATGCTAAATCACCAATGCGCTGGAAGCCGAACATGGAATAGAAAATGTAGAACGGTAACATCGGCACGCCGTGGGTGGAATACGATGTCGCGGCTGCAATCCAATCGCACATGCCACCTGCTTCGTTAATACCCTCTTGCAGAATTTGTCCAGCTTTATCTTCTTTGTAGAACATCAACTGATCGTGATCTTCTGGGGTGTAAAGCTGTCCCAGTTGATTCCAGATACCCAGTTGGCGGAACATACCTTCCATACCAAAGGTACGTGACTCGTCAGGTACGATGGGCACAACCCGGCGACCAATGGTCTTATCACGCACGACCGTATTCAACAGACGCACAAAGGCCATGGTGGTCGAGATCTCGCGTCCTTCAGTCGTTGCCTCTAAAAGAGGTGAGAAGGCATCGAGCGCAGGAACTGGCAAGCTCTCGGCTTTAGTTCGGCGTTGCGGTAGATAGCCACCCAGCTCCATCCGTCGTGTCCGCATGTATTCGAGTTCAGGACTGCCCTCAGGGAACTTTACAAAGGGCATATCGGCCAATTGATCGTCGCTTACCGGAATCTCAAAGCGATCCCTAAAGCGCACCACATCGTCATGGCTCATCTTCTTCGCTTGGTGAGCAATGTTCATGCCCTCACCCGAGCCGCCCATGCCATAGCCTTTAATGGTTTTCGCCAAAATGACAGTTGGCTGACCGCGATGGCTTACTGCCGAATGAAATGCAGCATAAACTTTATGGGGATCATGGCCACCACGGTTGAGGTTCCAAATATCTTCGTCACTCCAGTCAGCCACTAAGGCTTTTAGTTCTGGGGTATTAAATACCTTCTCACGCACATAGGCACCATTTTTGGCTTTCATGGTCTGGTATTCACCATCCACAATCTCACCCAAGCGTTGCATCAAGATGCCATTCTTATCGCGAGCAAAGAGCGCATCCCAATGACCACCCCAAACCACTTTGATGACATTCCATCCAGCGCCTCGGAACTCACTCTCGAGTTCCTGAATAATCTTGCCGTTGCCACGAACGGGTCCATCTAAGCGCTGCAGGTTGCAGTTCACCACAAAAATCAAGTTGTCGAGTTTCTCGCGGCCCGCCATACCAATAGCACCAAGCGACTCGGGTTCATCGGTTTCACCATCGCCCAAGAAAGCCCACACCTTACGACCTTCGGTCTTGGCAAAACCCCGATCCTCGAGGTAACGCATAAAGCGTGCTTGATAAATGGCCATGATGGGACCTAGGCCCATCGATACCGTGGGGAACTGCCAGAAGTCAGGCATTAACCAAGGATGGGGGTAGCTTGAGATCCCCTTACCATCCACCTCTTGGCGGAAGTTATTCAGCTGCTCATCGCTTAGACGGCCCAACATATAGGCACGTGCATACACACCGGGTGCCGAGTGTCCCTGTACGAAGATTAAATCGCCGCCATGCTGTTCGGACGGCGCATGCCAGAAGTGGTTGTATCCCACGTCATACAAAGTAGCAGCCGATTGGAAGGAAGAGATATGCCCACCAACATTCGTGTTCTTGTTCGCACGCAGTACCATTGCCATGGCATTCCACCGAGTAAAGGATCGAATACGATGCTCAATGTTTTGATCTCCAGGGATCCGCGCTTGGATTTCTACCGGAATCGTATTGATATAGGGTGTTTCGGCATGAAAGGGTTGATCAACACCATTCACACGGGCATGCGCAATTTGTTGATCAATCAAATACGCGGCACGGTCAGTACCCTCATGCTTGATCACGCCATCGAGTGCCTCTAACCACTCTTTGGTTTCAACTGGATCCACATCCAATTGATTCATTTGACCTGCCACTTGCTCGGGTACAGCTGCCATGGTTTGCCTCCGTTTTATCTGTTACGAGGGATTGTGTCCCCCTACACCTAATATTTTAAGAATAGGTAACGATTGTGACAATTAATTTTCCACATTCCGGTAATCTTTATCACTATATGGAATAATATTGCGGTGCAAAGCCCTTTATATTAAGAGCTTCCACTAAATAGAAAGACCCTAAGATTGGCTACTGGGAATTCGTTACAAGTAAGGCTCTACGAAGCATTTAAACGGATGCCTTCGATCCGGCGCTTTATTGGGTCGCGCCTGGTCTATACGCCGCTAATGGCGATCGTGATCTTTTTAGTGGTAATGGCCATCATTCTCGGAACGCTGCAAGTTCAAGAACGACAACAACAAGAGGGTTCCCTCTTTCGCGAATTAAGTTTGGTGAAGCAGCGGATTCAGCTGCGCTTTATCAACAACAGTGAAGCCTTGCAATCCTTTAGTCGTGATCTCGCCCAAACCCAAAACGATCGTGTAGCACGCGACAAGGTCTTAGCTCAAATCGAGTCCTTTATTTTAGGTAACCCCGAGATATTGCAGCTCATCTGGTTAAACGACAACGAGTGGCGACAATGGATGGTTCCTCCCCCTGCTCGCAATCATGAGTGGTTTGATAGTGTGCCCCAAGCGGCCGATATTGATCGTGAACTGAAGAAAGCTCTGTTCTTAAGTCGTGAGACCAATCGTCCCGCATATAGCCAGGTGATCAGTCTCACCGTTCCCAAAGATGACCCCATGATGAGTGAGCGTCAATCGGTTTTTTGGGAGGTCATTTCAATCGTCAAAGATGGGGAAGCCACAGGCGCACTGGCAGTGATGTACTCCAGCCAAGGAATCTTGCAATACATTATTCCGCCCGAGCTCAAGAGCCAGCATCGTTACTCGTTAATCAGTAAAGATAACCGGGTGCTCGCCATCTCATCGGACCGCGATACACCGACGCGCTCACTGAGTAATGAAACCAGCCTCGACTTTGGCGCCCTAGGTCCGAACATCATGCTCCGCGTCGATACCTACCCGCCACCGACCGACCTCACCTTTCGGATGCTCCTAGGGGTTGTGATTGGCTTGTCTGCCTTTGTGGTCTGGAGCTTATGGTCGGTTCTGAAACAGATGCAAGTGCGTCAACTCACCGAAGCCAACTTGCGTACCGAGAGTAGCTTTCGTAGGGTGCTGGAAGACTCCATGCCAGTTGGAATCCGGGCGCATGATATGGAGAAGCGTATTACTTATGTCAATCGCTCATTCTCAGAAATGACGGGTTGGGCCCAGGAAGAATTACTCGGCTTAAAGCCACCCTTCCCATTTTGGCCAGCCGAGCTCCATGATGAGCTGATGGAAAAAATGGCTGGTGCGCTCGAAGGTAACATCAAGAGCGGAGTCGAAGGTACGATTCAGCGCAAAAATGGAACCCGAATTGCAACACGCACCTTTATCGCCCCATTAATTAATGACAAGGGCCAGCAAACCGGTTGGGTGACATCGGTAATTGATATCTCTGAACCGAAAAAGATTCGGGAAGAATTATCGGCCACTCAAGAACGCTTTGTAACGGTACTTGAGGGCTTGGATGCCGCGGTATCGGTGGTCTCCATTGAAACTGGCGAACTCCTCTTTGCCAATCGCTATTACCGTGAGCGCTTTGGCGATACTGCCAAGGGGCATATAGATCTGACGGGTCATGAAATGGATCCATCCTCAATCTTCCATTTTGAAGGTGATAACGTCGATGCCTTAGCAGGCTTGCCTGCCTTTGCCTTAAAGCAATCCAATGAGATTGAATCGGAGGAGATTCAGTTGCGTGGCGATACAACGCATTGGTATGAAGTGCGACGTCGTTATATTTCGTGGGTGGATGGCCACCTTGCAC
The DNA here is from genome assembly GCF_030297555.1 of Polynucleobacter sp. HIN5. Lineage (NCBI taxonomy): Bacteria > Pseudomonadati > Pseudomonadota > Betaproteobacteria > Burkholderiales > Burkholderiaceae > Polynucleobacter > Polynucleobacter sp. HIN5. The sequence continues at coordinate 1,000,632 of NZ_AP028136.1, forward strand.
AGCTACTCATTGCAACTGACATAACTTTACGCAAGAACACCGAAGAGCTTGCCAGGCAACAAGAAGAACGGATGCAATTTACGAGCCGCCTTACCACCATGGGTGAGATGGCCTCCTCGCTCGCACATGAGCTCAACCAGCCACTGTCTGCCATCTCGAACTATTGCATGGGAATTGCCAAACGCCTATCGAGCACCCAAAACCCGCTCTCCAATGAGCTAGTTCCTGCATTAGAGAAAGCCAGCGACCAAGCCCATCGGGCAGGCACCATCATTTCGCGCATTCGTAGCTTTGTAAAGCGCAGCGAGCCCCAAAGTAAGTTATGCAACATTGGTGACATCATCGCTGACTCTGTTGGCCTTGTTGAGATTGAAGCGAATCGACACCGCCTCAAAATTGTCGCTGAAATAGCCCCTGATATTCCTCAGGTGGAGCTTGACCCTGTTCTGATTCAGCAGGTCTTGGTCAATCTTCTGAAGAACTCCTTAGATAGTCTGCGCGAGGTCTACCCGCTATCTTCACGCTGGTCAGCCCCACCAGTGAAGATTAGCGCTGACCTTGAAACCAGTACCTTTCCCAGTATGTTGCGGATTCGGGTAACGGATGCCGGGGCTGGCATCGCCGAATCGGTTCTCAACCGCATGTTTGAACCTTTCTTTAGTACCAAATCCGACGGGATGGGCATGGGCCTGAATATTTGCCGCTCCATCATCGAGTCCCACCATGGTCGGCTCTGGGCCAAAAATCACATGGATACTGAGCACACCCGCTTGGTCGGCTGCACCTTTACAATTCTGTTACCGTTGGAATCTAGTCAAATAACAAAGACGTCAATAGGAAATAATAATGAACATGAGCAATCCACCGAAAACAACCCAGGCTGAAGTCGTATATGTGGTTGATGACGATGAGGCAGTACGCGACTCACTAACCTGGCTACTTGAGAGTAATGGTTATACCGTCCGTTGCCATGCCAGTGCAGAGCGCTTCTTGCAATCCCTCCAAAATACCGATAAATCAACCATCTCGTGCCTAATCTTGGATGTACGCATGCCCGGTATGTCGGGTCTGGAACTCCAAGAGCGTCTCATCAGCGAGAACTTGCCAATGCCTATCTCCTTCATTACTGGTCACGGAGATGTCTCAATGGCAGTATCTACGATGAAACGTGGTGCGGTTGACTTTATTGAAAAGCCCTTTAAAGAAAATGAACTGTGCGCTCTGGTGGAGCGGATGCTAACCAAGGCACGCGTTGACTTTGCACAGGCTGATCATCGCAAGAACACTCAGAGCCTCTTGAGTAAACTCACCGGTCGTGAGCGCCAGGTTTTGGAACGCATTGTGGCAGGTCGTCTCAACAAACAAATCGCCGACGATCTCAGTATCTCTATCAAGACCGTTGAAGCCCATCGTGCCAATATCATGGAGAAGCTCAACGTCAATACCGTTGCAGACCTACTTCGTCTAGCACTCTCTTAATCATTCGAGTAAGCGCGATGCCAGCCCAACTGATTGACGGCAATCTTCTCTCAAAAAAACTTCGGGCAGAGATTGCAACCCGCTCGGCCATTCTGACCGCCAAAGGTGTGCGCCCCGGATTAGCAGTCATTGTGGTGGGGGATGACCCTGCGAGCCAAGTCTACGTTCGTAATAAAGTGAAAGCCTGTGAGGATGTGGGATTTCATTCGGTGTTAGAGCGCTACCCCGCTGAGCTTGATGAAGCCCAACTCCTAGCGCGGATTGCGACTCTTAATGCCGATCCCAGTATCCATGGGATCTTGGTTCAGTTACCTTTACCGAAGCATATCGCCGCTGATCGTGTCTTAGAGGCAATTGCCTCTGAGAAAGATGTGGATGGCTTTCATGTTGCTAATGCTGGCGCCCTCATGGTTGGCGCCCCACTCTTTAAACCCTGCACCCCTTATGGCTGCATGAAGATGCTCGAGAGCATTGAGTACCCACTGCGCGGCGCTCGTGCGGTCGTAATTGGGGCATCCAATATTGTGGGCAAGCCCATGGCGATGCTGTTACTCCAAGCAGGAGCCACAGTCACAATTTGCAACAGCAAGACCAAAGATCTCACTACGCACACTAAAGAGGCCGATATCCTCGTGGTTGCAACTGGTAAGCCCAAGATGATTACGGGCAATATGATTAAACCTGGTGCGGTAGTGATCGATGTGGGCATTAATCGCCTACCTGATGGCAAGCTTTGTGGCGATGTGGATTTTGATACGGCCAAGTATGTGGCAGGTTGGATTACCCCCGTGCCAGGTGGCGTTGGCCCCATGACCATCACCATGCTCCTGATGAACACCCTGGAGGCGGTTGAGCGCAGTATGAAGCCAGTGAGTAAGCTTAGCTAATTAGTATTGAGGGGAATACCAGTTTTTCTGCATTCGGGTAAGCTATTCCTATGAATGCTCCAATCAATCCCTCCTCCCTCGATTCCCATAATCCCCTTTTATCCTTTGGTCGCGGCATTGCGCAGTACGATGCCGTGCGTCCTCTGCAGATTGCTCCTGCCATTGAGCACTTGCTAGGTGTTTGCGAGACCGCGGTCACTCAGGCGGTAGATGCTAAAACACCAGCGACCTGGCTTGATTTAGTAGAGCCCCTTGAAGATGCTACTGAGCAATTGGGTCGTTCATGGGGGGTGGTATCGCACCTCAATGCAGTCGCTGATACTCCAGAACTTCGTGCAGCGTATGGTGCGATGTTACCCAAAGTTACCGCCTTCTTTGCCAGTCTTGGGCAAAACTTAGCCCTCTACCAGCGCTATAAAGAGTTAAGGAATAGCTCTTCATTTGAGGCTCTGAGTGTTGATCAAAAAAAAGTAATTGAGAACTCCTTGCGTGACTTTCGTTTGGGAGGTGCGGAGCTACCCGATACTGATAAGCCCCGCTTTGCCCAGATCCAGGATGAACAGGCGGTTTTGGCTAAAGCTTTTTCAGATCACGTGCTCGATGCCACCGACGCTTTTGTGCATGTGGTGACCTCGATTGACGATCTGGCTGGATTGCCTGAGGATGTGATTGCGGCAGCGGCTGATACTGCCAAACAAAAGGGTTTGGAAGGTTGGGCATTTACTCTGCACTTTCCATCCTATTACCCTGTGCAACAGTATGCTGAGAATCGCTCACTGCGGCGTCTCATGTATGAGGCATACGTCACCCGCGCCTCCGAGTTGGCTACGCAATATGGTCGTGGTCAACTGGAATGGGATAACACCCAAAACATGATTGATCAATTACGTCTTCGGGATGAGGAAGCAAGAATGCTTGGGTTTGCAAACTATGCGGCGCTTAGCTTAGCTCCCAAGATGGCACGAGATGTGGCTGAGGTCGATACCTTTTTAAGTGACTTTGCCCAACGCGCCAAGCCATTTGCACAAAAGGATTGGTTAGAGCTCCAAGAGTTTGGGCGCCAGTCCTTAGGTCTTCAAACAATCGAACCATGGGATATGGCCTTTGTATCCGAGAGGCTCAAGCAGGCGCGCTATGCATTCTCTGAGAATGAGCTCAAACAGTACTTTCCTCTGCCAAAGGTTTTAGAGGGATTATTTAAGGTCATCCAAACTCTATTTTCCGTTAGTATCCGCCCTGCATCCTTGCCCACATGGCATCCCAGCGTTCAGTCGTTTGAGATCCAAAATGACCAGCAGCAAACCATTGCTTATTTTTATCTGGATCCCTATGCGCGTCCGGGTAAACGCGGTGGCGCATGGATGGATGACGCTCGTGGTCGTCGTGTGTTCAGCAATGGTGAAGTGCAAGCACCGGTTGCGTACCTAGTCTGTAATTTTGCAGCGCCTGTCGAGGTCAATGGTCAATTGCGCCAACCAACGATTACTCACGATGATGTAATTACCCTCTTTCATGAAAGCGGTCATGGTCTTCACCACCTTCTCACGCAAGTCAGTACACTAGGAGTCTCTGGCATCAATGGCGTTGAATGGGATGCGGTTGAGTTACCCAGCCAGTTTATGGAAAACTTCTGCTGGGAGTGGGAGGTATTACAAGGCATGACCGCTCATATTGATACAGGCGAGCCCTTACCTCGATCCTTATTTGACAAAATGCTCGCTGCCAAGAACTTCCAAAATGGCTTAACCACCATGCGTCAGCTGGTGTTCTCATTAACCGATTGGCGTTTGCATTCGCGCTTTGATGCGAGCTCCGCTCAAGGGCAGGCGGTCTTAGACCTGGCCCGATCGATCAATAACGAATACCACGTGATCCCCCAAGCATCAATCTCGCGCTGGCCCAATACTTTTAGCCATATCTTTGCGGGCGGTTATGCCGCTGGTTATTACAGTTATAAATGGGCCGAGGTTTTATCAGCTGACGTCTATGCGGCATTTGAGGAAGCCGCCAAGATTAAGGGCACGGTCTTAGATCCAGAAACCGGCATTCGGTATCGCCAAGAGATTTTGGAGGTGGGCGGTAGTCGTCCCGCTGCTGAGTCATTTGCGGCGTTTCGGGGGCGCCCTCCACAAATTGATGCGCTACTGCGTCACGGCGGCTTAGTGACTGCACATTAATTTATTTAGCGATCTCCACAATCACCGGAGCATGATCCGAGGGCTGCTCCCAGCCTCTAGGGGTTTTATCAATCGTACTGGCCATGCATTTTTCTCTAAGGGCGTTGCTAAGCAGAATGTGATCGATGCGCAGACCCGCATTACGACGAAATCCCATCATGCGATAGTCCCACCAGCTATAGGATTTTGGGGCTTGTTCAAATAGTCGGAATGAGTCATTCAATCCCAATTGAATCAGTTTCTGAAACTGCTCACGCTCTTCTGGAGATACAAGGTTTTGTCCTTCCCAAGCTTTGGGGTCATGCACGTCCTGATCCTCTGGTGCAATATTAAAGTCACCAAGAAGAGCAAGGCAGGGGTGTGTTTTTAACTCCTCACGCAACCAGGTTTGCAAAGCTTGCAACCAAGCTAATTTGTACTGAAATTTGTCACTCGCTGGATCTTGGCCATTGGGCATATACGCGCTGATGATACGGATGGGTTGAGTTTCTTTAAATGAAATCGTAGCTGCAACTACCCGTTGCTGTTCATCAGCGAAGTTTGGAATGTTCTTGGTCACCTTCAGAAAGGTGGTTTGAGGATCCGTACTGATTGCACTGAGCGCAGCCTTGCGTACCACAATCGCTACGCCGTTATAGGTTTTTTGACCATTGGTAAGACTCAAGTAGCCGGCTTGCTCCAACTCGTGATGAGGATATTTGTCGTCAGTGAGCTTAAGTTCTTGAAGGCACAAAGCGTCGATTGGACTTTGTGCTTTTTCTTGGCCCTGTAGCCAGGCAATCACATGCGGCAAACGTACCTTAATGGAATTAACGTTCCAAGCAGCGATGCGAATACTCGAATTAGTAGACATCACTGGATTGTAAAGGCCAGCAATATCTACTAGGCTTCGATCTGTAACTCTTGCAGTTTGCGAGTAATGGTATTGCGCCCGATCCCTAAGCGGGTTGCTGCCTCGACCTTGCGACCCCGGGTGACCTCCAGTGCCGCACTTAAGACCGAGCGTTCAAACCTCGATAAGAGAGAATCAAATACCTCGTCTTGGTTCTCTTGCAGCATCTTGACCGCCAAGCGATGTAAGTTACTCTCCCAATCCCCGCCCCGCTGACTAATACTTGCTTCTAGACTCGGGGTTGAAGTGGCTGCTGATGTGCTTGAACTCGTAGCCGGTGGATTAGCGGATAGCAGTAAATCCTCAGGGAGATCATGAACTCCAACAATGGTGGAGGGTGACATCACGGTCATCCAGTGGCAAAGGTTCTCAAGCTGGCGCACGTTTCCGGGAAAGGACATTTGGCTAATCGCCTTAATGGCCTCATCCGATAGACGCTTTGCCTCAACCCCCAAGGACTTCGCACTGGAAATCATGAAGTGCCGAGCAAGCGCAGGAATATCCTCCGAACGCTCACGCAATGCCGGCAAACGGATCCGAATCACATTTAAGCGATGCAATAGATCTTCCCGGAACAATCCTTGCGCCACCCGTGCCTCAAGGTTCTGATGGGTCGCTGCAATAATGCGCACGTTCGCTCGAATCGGATCATGCCCGCCCACGCGGTAATAATGTCCATCCGATAACACTCTTAAGAGCCGGGTTTGCAGATCAAAGGGCATATCACCGATCTCATCTAGAAATAGTGTGCCGCCCTCAGCCTGCTCAAAACGTCCACGACGCAGGGCTTGCGCACCCGTAAATGCGCCCCGCTCATGACCAAACAACTCCGACTCAAGTAGGTCTTTCGGAATAGCCGCGGTGTTCAGGGCAATAAAGGGGCCCTTGGCCCTTGGGCTGTGTTTATGCAGTGCGTGCGCTACCAACTCTTTACCCGTTCCAGACTCACCGGTAATTAGGACCGTGACCTGAGACTGCGATAAGCGCCCTATAGCACGAAAGACCTCTTGCATAGCCGGCGCTTGACCAATAATCTCCGGAGCCTCTTGAAGCCAGGCATTGGATTCTTTATTGGGGCCTGGTGAGCGCTTGCCTTCACTGACCGCCCGATGAATCAACTCCACGGCCTTGTCGATATCAAACGGCTTGGTGAGATACTCAAAGGCACCACTCTGAAACGATGAAACCGCTGACTCTAAGTCGGAGTAAGCGGTCATGATAATGACGGGTAAGTCCGGATGACTTGCTTTGACATGCTGTAATAGATCGATCCCATTACCACGTGGCATGCGGATATCGGAAATCAACACCTCGGGGGACTCTTTTTCAAGGGCATTGAGCACATCATTGGGATTACTGAAGCTTCGATGCGGAATCTTCTCACGACTCAGTGCCTTCTCGAGGACCCAGCGAATAGATTGATCGTCATCCACGATCCAGATTGGTTTGTTCATGCCGCTATCTCCTGCTTCCGATAAGGAATCTGTATATGAAAATCTGTATAGCCTGGACGACTCTCACAGGCAATAAAGCCCTGATGCTGTTGCACGAAGGTTTGTGCAAGGGTTAGACCCAAACCACTTCCACCCTCGCGTCCCGATACCAAGGGAAAAAAGATCCGCTCCCGAATCTCATCGGGGATGCCCGGACCGTTATCGATCACATGCAGATCCAAGGCTAACTTATGGCGTTGCTTTGCAATCGTGACCGAGCGTGCCACGCGGGTACGCAACTCAATTTGCGCGGTTCCTCGGCGGATCTCATCGGCTAAGGCTTGAGCCGCGTTGTGCACAATATTGAGGACTGCCTGAATCAGTTGTTCTTGATCACCCAATATATCGGGCAAGCTGGTGTCATAGTTCCGGATAATCTTTAAGCCCTGGGGGAACTCGGCCAATACTAGGCTACGAATGCGTTCCAAGACCTCATGAATATTCAGTAGCTCCATCGCATGGGCTTTGCGATGCGGTGCGAGCAAACGATCCACCAGTGTTTGTAGGCGATCCGACTCTTTAATAATGACTTGGGTGTACTCACGCAGACCCTTCTCCGGCAACTCAAACTCAAGTAATTGAGCGGCCCCCCGAATACCACCGAGCGGATTTTTAATCTCATGGGCGAGATTACGCATGAGTTGTTTATTCGCTTCGACTTGATGCGAGACGCGCTCGTCACGCTCACTGCGCAATTGTTGATCGATCGGAAACCACTCCATCATCATGAGGGTTGGATCTTCTAACATCGCAATCACCACATGCACTGCAAGTGGCTCGCGATAGATTTTTCCGAGAACCGAGTACAGCACTAACTCTTGGCGCTGGGCTGCAGCACGGCCTGCAAAGACCTCGTCAATCATGTGATTTAGGGATTGGCTCTCGCCAAAGAGATCATACAAGGTTAAGCCTTGTAAGCTTTTTCGGGATAAATCAAGGGATGCTTCGGCAGCGGCATTGGCGTAGACCAAGTCTTTCGTAGCCCCCACAAAGACCAACACCGAGTTTGGCATTTGGTCGAGCATGCTAGAAACAAACGGGGCAGCTACTGGCGCACCAGCAACCGCCCCTTTACTTAATGGATTACGCAACATAGCGCGCGCAACCAATCAAATAATTACAGCGAGTAATACATATCAAACTCGATCGGATGCGTGGTCATTCTGAAGCGTGTAACTTCTTCCATCTTCAGATCAATGTAAGCATCTAGCATCGAATTTGTGAACACGCCACCACGGGTCAAGAACTCGCGATCCTTATCCAAGCACTCCAAAGCTTGATCCAAGCTATGGCATACGGTTGGGATCTTGGCATCTTCTTCGGGTGGCAGATCATAGAGGTTCTTGTCAGCGGCTTCGCCTGGATGAATCTTGTTCTGGACACCATCTAAGCCCGCCATCAACAAGGCGGAGAACGCTAAGTATGGATTGGCTAATGGATCAGGGAAGCGGGTCTCAATCCGACGCCCTTTTGGATTGGCAACGTATGGAATACGAATCGATGCCGAGCGGTTACGTGCTGAATATGCCAACTTCACAGGAGCTTCAAAGCCTGGAACTAAACGCTTATAGGAGTTCGTACCAGGGTTGGTAATCGCATTAAGTGCACGAGCGTGCTTAATAATGCCGCCAATGTAATACAGTGCAAACTCAGACAATCCAGAGTAGCCATTACCTGCAAACAGGTTCTCACCATTTTTCCAGACCGACTGATGCACGTGCATGCCTGAGCCGTTATCGCCTACCACTGGCTTTGGCATAAAGGTTGCAGTCTTGCCATAAGCGTGTGCCACATTTTGCACCACGTACTTTTGCCAAATGGTCCAATCCGCGCGTTGCACGAGCGTGCTGAACTTGGTACCTAATTCATTTTGACCTTGACCCGCAACTTCATGGTGATGGACTTCCACTGGAATACCCAAGGACTCCAAAATCAAGCACATCTCCGAGCGCATGTCTTGGAAGGTATCGACTGGCGCAACTGGGAAGTAACCGCCCTTCTTACCAGGACGATGGCCCGTGTTACCACCTTCAATATCCGCACCGGATGACCATGGCGCCTCTTCAGAGTTGATCTTCACGAAGCAACCTTGCATGTCGACATTCCACTGCACGCCATCAAATACAAAGAACTCTGGCTCTGGACCAAAGTAAGCCGTATCTCCTAAACCAGAGCTCTTTAAATACGCTTCAGCGCGCTTAGCAATCGAGCGTGGGTCGCGATCATAGCCCTTGCCATCGGATGGCTCAATCACATCGCAGGTGAGAACCAAGGTTGGCTCTTCATAAAACGGATCAACATACGCTGCGGTTGGGTCTGGCATGAGCAACATGTCCGACGCCTCAATACCCTTCCATCCGGCAATCGATGAACCATCAAACGCATGACCACTCTCAAATTTATCTTCGTTGAAGGCGGAGATAGGAACCGATACGTGCTGCTCTTTTCCCTTGGTATCCACAAAGCGGAAGTCCACAAAAGTACATTCCTTTTCTTTGACTAATTTCATTACGTCTGCGACAGTTTTGGTCATGCAACTCTCCTCGATGAATAGATAAAGCGTTTTTCAACAACATGGTTTTAACCATGCCAATTCCGATTTAATACATAGGTTGAACTGTACTCGTGCAGGATTGCACGATTTAGACATTTTGCACTACTTTGGTGAATAAATTGCGATTTAAGCCAATATTGCACTATTTTGATGCAATAAAGTGGATTTATTGGTGAATAAAGACCTCAAAACCAAGATCAGCGGTGCCTATTTTGAGCTTTTCAAGGGCCATTGGCACGATATCTGCATCACCCTTCACGCCCAACTCAATGTGGCGTCTAGCAAACACGCCACCCCGAATCGGATCACCCACCGAAGGCAAGCTAAACACTTTAATCCCTTGAAATTCAGACTCAATGGATTCCATGAGTGGGGTTAAGGTCGATTCGATACCACTAGGAACAATGAAACTTTGCTCTAACCAATTCGTTTGATGAAAATGATCACGGTAGTGCTCATCCAAACACCAGGCCATCATCGGCGCAGCCATTACTGGAAATCCTGGAAAGAAATGGTGCTCACGGATTCGAAATCCCGGAATCTGGTTGTATGGATTGGGAATAATCTCACTACCCAGTGGAAACTCACCCATCTTAAAACGATGTTGGTTCTCAGGACGATTGAGATCGGCTTTAATGGGATCGCCCTCGGCACTGGCAATAATGCGTGCGGTAATAAGCTCTTTCGCTTGCGGATGCAAGGCAAGCTCAACACCTAATGCGCGAGCAGCGGCCTGACGCGTATGGTCATCCGGTGTTGCCCCAATACCGCCAGTACTGAAGACCACATCACCACTTGCAAAGGTTTCTTTAAGGGTTTGGGTAATCTGATCGGGGTCATCCGCCGCATAACGAGCCCATGACAAATGCATGCCCCGCTCACTGAGGAGCTCAATCATCTTGCTCAGATGCTTATCACTGCGGCGCCCCGACAGAATCTCATCCCCAATCACGATTAAGCCAAAACGACGCTCCTTAGCCATCAATCACTCCTGGATTTGATGCATTAGCGATCAAGGTTGCCGAGGTATCAATCGTGTTCAATTGCTCCTTCTGACGTAATTGCTTGAGCGCATGCAATAAGAAATGACTAAACCAAAGAGCGGAGAAGATAAAGATGAGTGAGTAGATCCACAGTGCCACAAAAGATACAAATGGAAAGAGGACTAAAGCCAATACCGAGGTGGCCCAAAAGAAGGTAGGAACCGCACCAATCATCCCTGCGACCACGCCCATTCCCAAAAGAGTCCAGCGATGCTCCTCCAGTAATTGATTGCGCTCTTCTGATGTTGCGTGATCTAGTAAAACATCATAGGCCATCAAACGCATCGTTAACCAGCCCCACAAGAGCGGTGGCAGAATCGCAAACAATGGGGGGATCCACCATACCGGTAAGGTCAGCATCACCAGAGCCAAGCAAATCAGTGCGGACCACAGGGTATAAAAGAAGCTGCCAACAAAACTGCCTCCCTTGATTCGCATGATTCCTTCGTAGGCTTTTTGTTTGGCGACCGAATCAACCACAGCAGGTACGGTCGAGAATGCAATAAAGACCAAGAGGCTAATGGCAATGACCGGGATCAATAGGATCACTAAGAACAAGGGTGCAATCCAAGCACGCGCCTCATCAAAGCCAACGTATTCAAGGCCCGATTGAATCCAACTGGTGAAGATCGATGCCGTTAAGAAGGTCCGCAATATTTCCAGTGCAGGCGACCAAATAAGCCAAATCACTACGCCCCAGAAGATTGACACGATTAAAAATGGGCGAAAGCTTAGCCACAGCATTTTTGGGTGCATGGTGCCAACCAATGCAAGACCCAGTGAACGAATTAAATCAGACAAACATGCTCCTTTATCAACTTAGCTGATCGATTTAGATTTGGTCTCTGTGGACCGAGGTAGATCCAATAAATCACGCAAGGAGTGCGTGAGGCCCTGCCATTGCTGCACCAATAGATTATTCGATACCTCAAGATGACGAACACCGGTTGGAAAGACGCGCTTCTCAAACACGGCCGTACCGAATGCCAGATCCCACCATGGAAATAACACACCAAAATTACAACCACCTAATACCCCGGGCTTCCCTGGCGCATCATGGCCATAGCCTACTGCGTGGTGATAGCGATGAAACATAGGCGATACCAATAGATACTTTGCAAGGCCAAGATCAATCTTCAGATTGGCATGCTGCCAACTTTGGACTAACTGTCCGACCACCACCAAGAAGATAAATTGCCCAGGCGGCACACCAAAGATCAAAGCAAAGAAAGCAAAGACCATCGCACGCATCACATCATCAATGATGTGATTACGGTCATCCGACCAAGCGGTCATCCGCGTTTGGCTATGGTGCAAGGCATGCAACTGCCACCACCAATGAAAGCGATGTGAAGCGCGGTGATACCAGTAATCAATGAAATCGAGAATGACCAAATAGATCAGAAAACTGACGATGGGGATAGTGGTTACACCGGGGATCCAGCCTTCGACATTAAAACGCTCAAAGCGCCAATCGTGCAAGACGCCCGATAAATAGAAAAAGAGGCTTGAGAACAAGATGAAGAATAGCCCATGGAATAAACCAAGGCGATGAATCAGGGTATAGAGAATATCCGTCCGCACATACGGTCTTGCATTGTTCTGAGATTCAGCAGGATTGATCCGCTCCCAGGTCCGAAACACAATCGCAATGATCATGATCTGAATCACGCCCAACATAAACCATTCGGTGCCATCAAACAGATCTTCCGCCCATGCCATCGCCCCAGTGTGGAACAAAATGGGTTCGACCATTTGCGTATACAACCAAGTATGCAAATCCGCGTAAGCGTCTTGAATCGATTGAATCAGGCTCATGCCCCTATTATCGTCAATTCGGGATTAAGGCGAAGCAGAAGCCGCGTTTTTTCCAGTTCTCAATGAGGGGCTCTAGAACCGCGGGCGCCCACGGATCCTCGCGGGACCAAATCCCTAAATGGGCAATGGCGATATCACCATTCTTGAGACCTCGACTGGCCTCTTCAAGCAACTTTGCGTTTGGAAAACGTTTAGAGTCCAACTCATCACCTAGAAAGCCGCTGGGGGACCACCCAATATGGCGATAACCACAGCGCTCACCCATAGCAATTAGTCGAGGGGAGGTTTTACCACCCGGCGCACGCCAGATCAGATCAATCGGCTTACCTGTGAGCTCCTGAAAACGGATGCTCACTCTGGATATTTCTTGGCAAAGTTGGGCTTGATTAAAACGAATCGCCTTGCCGGCATCCTTACCAAACTGGGGTCTAAGCATCACATCACCCTCCCCAATATCCTGAACCCAATAACTGTGATCATAGGTGTGGCTACCAAAGCGATGGCCTTCTTGAAGCCTTTCTTGCCAATACCCCTTCCATGAATCATCTAATGAATAGCCGCCCTGTTTGGTTTTCTCATTGGCTAAGAAGAACGTCGCTTTGATGTTCTGTTGCTTGAGTACTTGGGCAATGTACTCGGCAACCGCCATATTGCCTGTATCAAACGTGAGGTATGCCGTATTTTTACAAGTACTGGTTTGCGCAGTGACAACCTGGCTCCAGAGAATGCATGCGGTGATGAGTGGATAACGAATCATACGCATGCCAGACACCCTACTCCCACTTAGCGCGGGGATAGAAAAAGACACCGTGTGGAGAACGCCCTACCGGAATCACATCAATCAGTTTCATCGAGGGCACATCAATCACACCCACTCGTTTTGAGAAACGCAAGGTGACCCACAAGGTTTTCCCATCCGGGGTTAATTCCATATCGTCAGGCCCTGCCGGCAATCCCGTGACATCACCAATCTTCTCAAGGGTTTGCATATTTAATAAGCTAATTGAGTTTGCTACACGATTGGTGACAAACACATGCTTCTTATCACCCATGGGTCGAAAGTTATGCGCTCCGTTGCCTGTTTTGATGCGTTTAATCTCTTTTTGATTACGCCAATCAATCACCTGCACATAATCCGCCCCAGTAATCCCCACCAATAAGTACTGATCATTCGGTGTCATCCACAAGCCTGCAGGAACCGGTCCCGTTTGCATCCGCCAGACAATGACTTGCTTGTCCAGATCAATCGCTATTACCTCGGCCGAATCTTGCAGCGTCACAAATGCCAATTTGCTATCGGCAGTAAAGGCAATATGACTGGGGGTCTTCGCAGCAGGAATTGATTTGGCGAGCTTGAAATCCGCACTATTCGCAGCATAGACATCAACACGGTCTAAACGATTAGCAGCCGCCACAAACCATTTATTGTTCGGTGAGTACCCAATTTGATAAGGATCGATAATTTTGGGGATCCGCCCAGTAATCTCACCGCTTAGCGGGTTCAATAAGGCAATATCGTCACCCACCGCATTGGCGACCAAGAGAGTTTTCTCATCCGGAGTCATCATCAAATGATGCGGCTCCTTGCCAACATAAAAGGTTTTTGTGACCTTGCGGGTTTGCATATCGATAAGGCTCACGGTTGCTTCGCCGGAGTTCAGCACAATCGCGAGCTTGGGTTCAGTGGGGGCGGCAAGTGCGACTGAGATCCATAGCAGCGAGGCAGCTGTAATGGTTGAGATTCGTTGAATAATTTGCATAGCGTGATTGTAAGGCCCGACCTCAAGCGGCTGACATACCCAAAGGCCTAAGAACTCTGGGCTTATTAACGCAGACTAGCCAAGACCTTTTCGAGGCGTTTGACCGACATTGGCATGGGGGTCTTGAGCTCTTGAGCAAATAAGGCAACCCGCAACTCTTCAAGTTGCCACCGGAACTCACGCAAGCGCGCATCGTGCTCATCATTAATACCCACGGTACTTTTACTCTCTTGCATCATCCTCTGCCAAGGTCGTGCGACCGATTCCCAATCGCGCTGATTTTGGGCATCACGGCTGGCATTACTGCGCAGCTTTTCAATTCTTAGCCCAATGGCCTTAAGGTAGCGCGGTATATGAACCAAATGCTCATAAGGGGTTTGCTTCACAAACTGCGCATGAATCAACCCCTGCAATTGCGAGCGCATGTCTTCATACGCACTGCTGGATAGGGCTTTGGCAGCAATTAATTTCTTATGCAATTCAGCATACTCTTGCAAACTAGCCAACACATGCTTAGCAATTTCTCCAGCAATCAGCATGAGACGGGGCTTACCTTGTTTTAGTGATTCCTCAAACTGCGCTTTGTTGGTCGGTTGTTGGTGCTGCAGCATGGCACGCTCAATCGCCATCATGCCAATGTTCTCAATGAGCTCCTCGACCGATCCTAATTGAATAAAGAGTAAACCGATGTCACGCGCATGCGGTAATTGTTTATGCAAAGCCTTGGTATGCTCTTTTAAGACCAGGCTATATAGTCGGCATAAACCCTGGCGGTGGATTCGTTTCGCCTCCGCTGGGTCATCAAATACCTCCAGCTCTACCGCTGTCTTACGATCCACTAATGCCGGATAGCCCTGGATGGTTTGGCTTCCACGTGTCATGGTGACGGTCTGCGCTAGCTCACCAAAATCCCAAGCCTGATAACTGCCCTTCTGAATGGGTAATGCCTGTGCTTGATCCGTTTGTACCGTTCTTATATTGGCATCAGCAAGGCTCTGGAAGGCGTCACGTGCTATCGCGCCATACTCGCTGCGTAAGCGATTGAAGTTACGCTCTAACTCCAGTTGTCGACCATGCTCATCGATCAAACGAAAGTTCATGAAGCAATGCGCTGGTAAGGTCTCGGGTCGAAAGTCGGTGCGCTTGACCTCGATTGGATTTTGGTCGCGGATATAGCGCATCAACCGATCGATTAAACCCCCCTTCCCAAAACTGTTGTTGTCTAAGTGTTCTTGAACAAATTGTTTAGCACTCTCTGGCAATGGGATGCAATGACGACGAATCTTTTGTGGCAAGGACTTCAGAAGTAGCTGGACTTTCTCAACACAGAGGCCTGGTACGAGCCACTCCGCTTGAATCGCATCAACCTGATTCAGAACGGTAATGGGTACGATTAAAGTGATGCCATCTTTGGGACTGCCCGGTTCAAAGTGATAACTGGTTTGCAAGCTCACACCATTCATGACAATTGTTTTGGGGTAGCGGTCGGCACTGATTCCCGCAGCTTCATGGCGCATCAGGTCTGATTTCTGGAGTCGCAGACTCTGATCCTTTTGTTCCAATTTGGCACGATCCTCCTCAAGCCACGCTTGGAGACCGCTGCGACTATAGACCATTTCTGGAATTCGTTCGCGATAGAAAGCGCATAGCAACTCATCGTCCACTAATACATCAGGGCGGCGTGAGCGATGTTCTAGCGCCTCCACTTCCCGAATCATTTGACGGTTGTGCCAAAAGAAGGCAAATAATTTACCGTAACGACGTTTTGCTTCCGCTTGGGTCTCACGCTCCAGAGCTTGGGTGTCGACCTTACCAAACATCTCCCCTTCGACTAAGGCTTTCTGAATAAACAAGGCATGCGCCTCCCTTGCATCGTGCGGCGCATAAGCCACTCGTCGACCATGGTAGACGGGTAAGCCATACAGCGTGGCACGCTCAAAGGCTAAGACCTCGCCACGTTCCTTATCCCAAAAGGGATCACTCAATGATTTCACTAGACGATGTTTGGCAACGCGCTCGATCCATTGAGGCTCGATCTTGGCCAAGGTTCTCGCGTATAAGCGAGTGGTCTCTTGAATCTCACCCGCCACAAACCATGCGCCCACTTTTTTACCCAGGCTCGATCCCGGCCAAATGAATAAACGAATACCCCGAGCCCCGAGATAGTCACCGGCTTTATTGCCCCGTTGATCGCTTGCATCTTCGTCGCGCTTGCCAATATAGCCAAGAAGCCCAGTAAGAAGAGCTGTATGGATTTGCTCATAGGTTGCTGGGGTTTGATTCTCTTTCCAACCCTTCTCCGCCAGCAAGACATGTAATTGCCCATGCACATCGCGCCACTCCCGAAGACGCCTAGGCGAGAGAAAGAGGTTACGGCATTGGTTCTCCAGCTGGCGATTACTTTGCTTGTGTTTCAGAGCCTCTTGATACCAGTTCCACAGTTTCACAAACGATAGGAACTCAGAACGCTCATCAGCAAATTGCAAATGGGCTTGATCAGCGGTACTGGCAAACTCCAGCGGCCGCTCCCGCGGATCTTGACAGGCCATGGCTGCAGCAATGATGGTGAGTTCTTTGAGTGCCTGCTGCTCACGCGCAGCGAGCAAGATCCGTCCAATGCGAGGATCTAAAGGTAGCTCAGCTAGAGCTTTGCCAATGATGCTAAGTTGAACACGGTGTTGGCCCTGCACGTCTGGCTCGGTAGCGCTCTCAATCGCACCTAATTCTTCTAAGAGCTGCATGCCATCGACAATCGCGCGACCCAAGGGTTTATCAATGAAGGGAAACTGCGCAATATTGGGTAGGCGCAATGCCGCCATCCGCAGGATCACGGCGGCCAGAGAGCTACGCAAGATTTCAGGATCGGTATACGCAGATCGCGCTTGATAATCCGCCTCACTGTAGAGTCGAATACAGATACCGTCAGCTACACGGCCACAACGACCCGCACGTTGATTAGCAGCTGCCTGAGAGATCGGCTCCACTTGAAGCTGTTCAACCTTATTCCGATAGGAGTAACGCTTGACGCGCGCTAGTCCTGAGTCAATCACATACCGAATGTTCGGCACGGTCAACGAGGTCTCGGCCACGTTGGTTGCCAACACAATCCGGCGGCCATTGCCGGTTTGGAATACGCGCTCTTGCTCGCTCACCGCTTGCCTTGCAAATAGGCTCAGGATCTCCGGATGAAAACGCTGTTGCAAAAACGGATCCTTCCTGAGCGCCTCGGCACACTCCCGAATCTCCCGCTCACCCGGCAAGAACACTAAGACATCACCAGCCCCTGCAGCTCCCTCACGCCACACATCACCAATCGCTTTACATACGGCCTCGGGGATCTCAAGGGCCTCCTTCTGACCATCAACTTGCAATGGTGCATAACGTTGCTCCACTGGAAAGAGTCGACCACTCACCTCAATCACTGGAGCGGCTTGGCCATGGATTGCAAAATGATTGGCAAACCGTTGCGCATCGATTGTTGCTGAGGTGATGATGAGCTTGAGATCCGGTCGTTTAGTGATCAGTTGCTTGAGATACCCCAGTAAGAAATCAATATTGAGGCTACGCTCATGGGCCTCATCAATGATGATGGTGTCGTATTTTTTAAGGAGGGGATCAGCCTGGGTCTCAGCCAATAAGATCCCGTCGGTCATTAATTTGATCGACGCTTGGCTACTGGTGTGATCGGCAAAGCGCACCTGATAGCCCACGTCTTCACCCAAAGGTGTACCCAGCTCTTGGGCAATTCGTTTGGCGGTACTTGTGGCGGCAATACGACGAGGCTGTGTATGGCCAATGAGTCCACCCTGATTGATTTTGCCTCGACCCAAGGCCAGGCATATTTTGGGGAGCTGGGTGGTTTTGCCTGAACCCGTTTCTCCGCACACAATGATCACAGGGCTTGCCAGTAAGGCTTTGGCGATCACCTCACGCTGCGAGGAGACCGGCAAACTCTCTGGGAAGGTGATGGGCTTATCCCGTAGCGGCTGCCAAATGATGGCACTCGACTCGCTCATGGTCTAACCCAGAGCGTGGTTTGCAGAGATTGGCATCCATGATTTATTTGGTATCTACGCGCTTGCACCCTATAATTTTCGCATTATGTCCGCGCTTCCATCCTCCTCCCATTCCGCTCACTTCCCTTTCGTTGGCTGGCTACGCGAGGTAGCCCCCTATATCCATGCCTTTCGTGAGAAAACCTTTGTCATTGCATTTGCTGGTGAACTAGCTCAGGACTTCGATCAACTCGAGAACCTGATTGAGGACATTGCCATGTTGCATGCCATGGGTATGCGCATCGTCCTAGTTCATGGCATTCGCCCCCAAATCGATGAGCAGTTATCGTTGCGTAAGATCAAGAGTAAGTTTGGTAAGGGCCATATGAGCAGTTACCGAATCACTGATTCTGCAGCCCTGGAATGTGTGAAAGAAGCGGCTGGAGAACTGCGTCTTGATATTGAAGCGGCCTTCAGTCGTGGTTTACCCAATACCCCCATGGCGGGCTCCCGCATCTCGGTGATCTCGGGCAACTTCATTACCGCAATGCCGATTGGCGTAGTCGATGGCATCGACTACCTCCTCACCGGCCTTGTTCGTAAGGTGGACTCGGAGTCCATTCGGATGTCGCTCAATAGTGGCAAACTTGTTCTCCTCTCACCCCTCGGGTTCTCACCCACCGGTCAGGCGTTTAACTTATCGTTTGAAGATGTGGCTGCCGCCACTGCTGCGGCTCTCAAAGCCGATAAGCTCATGTTCTTAACCCCATTCCCAGGCCTGCAAGATGAGGAAGGGCATCTGGTTACTGAGCTCTCGATTGCTCAGTTGCAGGACTACTTGCAGCTTTACCCTGACCTGCCAAGCAATATGCGTAACTTCTTGAACACGGCCATGCGCGCAGTGCGCTCTGGTGTGAGCCGTGCACATTTCTTACCCTGCGATCGAGACGGTGTTTTATTAGAAGAGCTGTTCACGCACGATGGCGTTGGCATGATGCTGGCCGCCTCCGATATTGAGAATCTCCGTGAGGCAACGCAAGACGATGTGGGTGGTATTTTGCAACTCACGCTGCCACTCGAAGCAGAAGGGATTTTGGCTGCGCGCGGTCAAGAGGTAATCGAGCGTGATATCGCCAGGTTCTCGGTCATCGAGCACGATAAGGTTTTGTTTGGTTGCGCCGCCCTCTTTCCGTTTCCGAATGGCGTGGGTGAGCTTGCTTGCCTGGTGGTCGATCCGAACTCTCAAGGTTCAGGCGATGGTGAACGGCTATTAAAACGCATTGAAGCACGTGCCAAGCAAGAAGGCATTAATAAATTATTTGTTTTAACAACCCGTACGGAGCACTGGTTCCTCAAGCGCGGTTTTGTACGTGCCACCGTTGACGATCTTCCAGAAGAGCGCAAGCAGATCTACAACTGGGATCGCAAATCCATGGTGCTTACCAAGAAGATTTAACCCCCGCATGGAGAGGTGCAATACCAACTCAGGTATGAATGCCTATAATCAAAGCAATTAGTTCAATCGAGGTTGATATGGCACGAATGGTTCAATGCATTAAGCTCAATAAAGAAGCCGAGGGCTTAGATTTTGCTCCCCTACCTGGTGATCTAGGCAAAAAGATCTGGAATCAGGTGTCTAAAGAGGCGTGGGCTGGATGGCTGAAGCACCAGACCATGCTCATTAATGAGAACCGCCTCAATATGGCCGATCCCCGAGCCCGCCAATACCTTCTCAAGCAGGTCGAGAAGTATTTCTTTGAAGGCGGTGCGGATATGGCTAGCGGCTATGTGCCGCCTACGCAGTAATCGCGCTTAGCTAAAACGTAGAGTTTCTACGGTTTCCTTTTTACCCAAAAGCAATACATCTGCTTTACGTTTGGCAAAGAGTCCGACGCTAATCACGCCTGGAATTTGATTAATCGCCGCTTCAAGCGCGACTGGATCTTGAATGGATAAGCCATGGATATCTAAGATCCAACCCTTGTTATCGGTGAGGTAGGGTTGACCTTCGGCTTTACCGGATTTGATGAGCCTTAATTGAGCCTGCCCACCCAATGGGGTAAGCGCTTTAGTAACCGCTGTTTGTGCCAAAGGAATAATCTCGACCGGAAGAGGAAAGTGACCCAGCTGCTGCACCAGTTTGCTCTCATCGCAAATGCAGATAAAGTGTTGGGCCATGCTCGCAATAATCTTCTCGCGGGTTAACGCACCACCGCCACCTTTGATCATATGACCCTCTGGATTAATTTCATCGGCGCCATCTACATAGATTGGCATGGGGTAGGATTGCTTTGCAATCGCATCAGGCAATTGATTGGCATCGACCACATGAAAGCCCAATTTGAGCAAACGCTCCGTGCTTGCCAGTGAACTGGAGATCACTCCCGCAAAATAATCGCGGTGCGGTGCAAGTAGATCAATAAACCAGTTGGCGGTTGAGCCCGTCCCAATCCCCAAATACTGCCCCTTGGGCATAGCCCCAATGACATAGTCTTTGGCAGCCTGGGCAACGCGTTTCTTGAGATCGTCTTGGTTCATGAAAGCAATGATACAGAAGGATATTCGCTATCATATGCCATTACCTTATGGACACATTAGCCCAACTCAAACGCTATACCACCGTGGTTGCTGATACTGGCGACTTTGAGCGGATACGCGCCTTTGCTCCGCAGGATGCAACCACTAATCCATCACTCATTCTCAAGGCGGTCTTACTGCCGGAGTATCAAGCCTTAGTTGCATCAGTGCAGCGTGATCATCCCAAGGCCTCCCCTACCCAATTAATTGATCGGATCTTAGTGGCATTTGGGGCGGAGATCCTGCGCATTGTGCCGGGTCGGGTCTCAACCGAAGTTGATGCACGTCTGTCCTTCGATACCGCTGCCACAATTGCGAAGGCCAAAGAAATCATGGCGCTTTACGCGGCACTGGGCATACCGCGCGAGCGGGTTTTAATCAAACTCGCTAGCACCTGGGAGAGTATTGTGGCGGCTCGTGAGCTTGAGCAAGAAGGCATTCATTGCAATATGACCCTGCTTTTTTCGGTGGTACAAGCAGCAGCGTGCGCTGATGCTGGAGCAAGATTAATTTCTCCATTTGTGGGGCGCATTAGCGATTGGTACAAGAAGTCGTTAGGCGATCAATGGTCTTCAGAGCAGTACGGGGGAGCCTATGACCCCGGAGTGCAATCGGTGCGTAGTATCTATACCTATTACAAACACTTTGAGATTGAAACCGAGATCATGGGGGCGAGTTTTCGTAATACCAGCCAGATCTTGGAGCTTGCGGGTTGCGATCTCCTCACCATCAGCCCTGAACTCTTAGCTGAGCTGCAAGCCAGTACCGAGCCAGTGAGCCCGAAATTACTGGTTAGCGATGCTAAATCAGCCAATGTGGAGCCATTGAACTTGGATCAGGCAAGGTTTGGGAAGCTCTTAGCAGAGAACGCCATGGCCTCCGAGAAACTCCAAGAAGGTATTAAGGCCTTTTGTGCCGATATTGAGAAACTCGAGGCTTTGCTCATTCGTTGATTACTTCTTCGGTGATTTAGCGTGTGCTCGTTGGCGGCGCGCCTCATACAGTGTCACACCAGTGGCCACTGAGACGTTCAAGCTCTCGACTGCCCCTTGCATCGGAATATGCACTAACTGATCGCAGGTCTCGCGGGTTAAACGCCGCATACCCTCACCCTCTGCACCCATGACGATGGCAGTCGGTCCTTTGAGATCAACATCGTAAATCGATTCATCGGCCTCATCATCGGTACCGATGATCCAAATCCCAAGCTCTTGCATCTCACGCATGGTTCTAGCAAGATTGGTCACCGTAATGATTGGGATCACCTCGGCAGCGCCACTAGCAACCTTACTCACGGTGGCATTGATGCTGGCTGAGCGATCTTTGGGAACGATCACACCATGCACCCCTGCACCATCGGCTGCACGCAGGCAAGCGCCTAAGTTATGAGGGTCGGTAATGCCATCGAGCACCAAGAGTAAGGGTGGATCACTTTTGGTGTCCAAGCTATCTAATAGTTCTGGCAAGGTTCTTGCCACCGAGATGCCCTCGGCCATCGCCACGATCCCCTGATGACGATCGTGGCCAGCAAGATTATGTAAGCGTTCGGCATTGGCAGTGTACAAACGCTTGCCCAAAATGGGCTCAGCTTGCTTGATGAAGTCCGCCATGCGACGATCGCGTCGGGCGGGATCGTAGTACACCGATTGAATACTCTGTGGATCAACCCGCAAACGCGTCTGCACCGCATGAAATCCCAGTAGCAACTGCTTCATTTACGTTTGCCCTTATGGCTCTTACGACCGGTACCCTGACCCATCGATGACTGCCGCGCAGTCTTACCCGTTTTTGTCATTGATTTCTTGCTGGCGGTAGCGGCCTCCCGCTTAGGCGCTTTCTCAGGAGGACGGGTTTTCTTGTGGGCCGCTTTTTTACTAGGCCGACCCGAGTCATTCGCTAAGATGGTTGGCTTAAAGCGCATACCATCGCGCTCATTGCTGCCATTGGCTTTCACGAGGCTGAACTCAATCTTGCGGGCATCGAGATCCACCCGACTGACTAAAACGTGCAAGCGATCACCAATCCGATACCGAATCCCGGTGCGCTCCCCCCGTAACTCCTGGCGAGCCTCATCGTATTGGTAATAATCACCACCCAACTCAGTAACGTGGACCATACCTTCCACAAATAAGCTCTCAAGCTGTACAAAGAGGCCAAAGTTCGCCACTCCGGTAATCGTGCCAGCATACTCTTGACCCAAATGGTCGCGCATGTAATAGCACTTCAGCCAAGCCTCCACATCACGTGAGGCCTCATCAGCACGTCGCTCGTTGGCAGAGCAATGCACTCCAAACTGAGCCCAGACAGCGAGTGCTGCACCCTCTTTGGATCCTTTAACGTTGCCTGCACGCTTAGACCTTCCCTTCGCATCCTGCTGTGACTGCTTCACAGCCGCAGCATTAGCCCGGCCCTGACCCTTACGAGGCATGGTGAGGTTCATGGGCACATCGTCTGGCAAATGCGGATGGTAGGCTTTCTTACTCAAGATCGCTTTGATCGAGCGATGTACTAAGAGATCGGGATAGCGTCGGATCGGGCTTGTGAAGTGAGCATACGCGGGATACGACAAGCCAAAATGGCCTTCGTTCTCTGGCTGGTAAATCGCTTGTTGCATCGACCGAAGAATCAACATCTGTAAGGTGCTAGCATCGGGCCGACCCTTGATCTCTTTCATGAGCTTTGAGAAGTCTTTGGGATGGGGCTTCTCGTTTCCGGTCAGATGCAAGCCAGTGGTTCGCAATACCTGCTTGAGGGTCTGCACTTTCTCGACCGAGGGTTCACCGTGCACTCGAAAGAGACTCAGATGCTCGTGCTTTTGCAAAAAATTAGCAGCACAGACGTTCGCGGTCAACATACACTCTTCAATCAAACGATGGGCGTCATTACGCAATCGGGGCTCAATGCGCAAGATCTTGCCGAGCTCATTACTGATGATCTGGGTCTCAACGGTCTCAAAATCAATCGCGCCTCGCTTCTCACGCGCAGCAAATAATATTTTGTAGAGCTGGTAGAGGTGATTTAGTTGCTCATTAAACTGGGCAAAGCGTACTGCCTCAGGCCCACGAGTATTGCTTAAGATCTCCCAAACGGTATCGTAGGTAAAGCGCTGCGCTGAGTGCATCACACCTTGGTAAAACTGATACGCCAGAATCTCACCCTTTTGATCCACCACCGCATCGCAAACCATGCATAAACGGTCGACTTCGGGATTGAGGGAGCAAAGACCATTGGAGATTTTCTCCGGTAGCATCGGGATCACTCTGCGAGGGAAATATACCGAGGTGGCCCGCAGTAATGCATCCTTATCCAAAGGGTGGCCGGGCTTCACATAATGGGCAACATCAGCAATCGCCACAATCAAGCGCCAGGCTTTGGTTTGACCATACTGCACTGGCTCGCAATAGACCGCATCATCAAAGTCTCTGGCATCGGCACCATCGATCGTAATCAGTGGGATATCACGTAGATCAACCCGACCTTTGAGGTCTTCTTGCGTTACTTCATTCGGTAATGCTTCAGCTTCTTTTAAAGCGGCGGGTGAGAAAGTATGAGGCACACCATATTTACGAACCGCAATCTCGATCTCCATTCCAGGATCATCGATCTCACCCAAAACCTCTACGACTCGACCAACAGCCTGGCGATAACTATCGGGGTAATCAATGATCTCAACACTCACTACCTGGCCCAGTTTGGCCATACCTTGTCCACGGGGTGGGATCAGAATGTCGTGACCAATGCGCTTATCTTCAGGCGCCACAATCAGAACACCGTTCTCATTGAGTAGGCGTCCAATGACTAGGCGATTGGCATGCACCAGCACTTCCACAATTTGACCCTCGGGACGCCCACGGCGATCCGTGCCTAGCACTCGTATCGAAACTCGGTCACCGTGCATCACCCGGGCCATCTCTCGCTCGGCGAGGAAGATATCCTCACCCCCATCATCGGGCACGACAAAGCCAAAGCCATCGCGGTGCCCCTGTACCGTGCCCATGCGATCGCTGTCGCGGGTAATGGGTGGATCCGATTTACGCATGAACGGCTTTCGCAATTGAGGTCATTAGAGTGATTTGACCACAATGTGATGACTGCAACCTATAATGCAGAGATGCCCAAATGGCGAAATTGGTAGACGCACCAGCTTCAGGTGCTGGCGATCGAAAGGTTGTGGAGGTTCGAGTCCTCTTTTGGGCACCACCTGATCTCATCAGGTCATTTTGGCATGATTGTTTTTTTGGCATGATTACAAGCACTATTTATGAATCATCATCCAACCATTGACCCTCAAAACCTCCGTAAGACCATTTTTGCGGGTGCCATTGGCAATGCCATCGAGTTTTATGACTTCATTATTTACGCCTACCTGGCAGTTTATTTTGCTTATCATTTTTTTCCGTCGCACGATCCCGTTGCAGCCTTAATTGCGAGCTATGGCGCATTTGCAACCGGAATGATTATGCGGCCAGTGGGTGGTTTATTGCTTGGCCGAATTGGCGATCGCATTGGTCGCAAAATGGCTTTGCAGGTCACGGTTGCCTCGATCGCAATTCCGACCCTAATCATTGGCCTCCTTCCAACCTATGAAACCATTGGTCTCTTAGCACCCATTTTATTAATCCTCTTGCGAATGCTTCAGGGCTTAGCAGTTGGTGGCGAATATACATCCTCGATTGTCTTTCTGATTGAGCATTCCCCACCCAATCAACGCGGCTTTATTGGCAGCTTTAGTCCGATGGGTGCCTTTGGGGGTCTATTCCTAGGAACTGCCGTTTGTTTCATTTGCTTACTAATCCTGGGCAAAGACCAAATGCACGCATGGGGTTGGCGCGTGCCCTTTATTTTGAGTGTCGTGATGACCGTGATTGGCATTTATGCAAGACGCTCATTATCTGAGTCCGCCCTGAATCTGTCGATGCGGTCTAAGTCTCCAGTGAAAGAGGTGTTTCGTAATCACTTGCGCCCCATGGTCTCGATCTGCTTTGCCAATACATCCACTGGCATTGTGTCCTTCATTGGCTTTATGTATGCGGTGCAGTGGATGGTTAAAGAAGCGGGGGTGAGCTCCAATATGGCCCTGCTCATTAATTTGGCTGGGCTAGCAATGGTTACCTTGACCTCGTTATTGGGTGGTTATCTGGGTGATCGAGTCGATCGGGTTCAAATTGCGCGTTTAGGTGCGCTTATTTTGCTAGTTGGTGCTTGGCCCGCATTTCGGCTTTTTCAATCAGGGGATGTTTTGTCCATGCTCATCGGTAGCGCCATCCTAGCCATTGGGCAAGGATTTTTTGTGGGACCTCTCAGTTCAGCCATGGCTAATTTACTACCGCCCCAAGTTCGAGTTACCGGTATCTCCTTTGCATACAGCTTGTCGGTGGGTCTCTTTGGTGGGATTGCGCCAATGCTGACTGAATATTTGCTCTCTCGTGAGAACTTGCTGATGGCACCTGCTATGGTAATTATGGCTGGCGCACTAATCTCACTTTTAACCCTATTGCTGCGTTCCGACTGGCGAGTTGGCAATGCATTGTTGCCAGAAGAGCTTAATCGGTCATAACTCAAATGGGTGTTGCAAGAGGATGGTCTCATCGCGCTCTGGTCCGGTAGAGACCATCGCAATCGGTTTACCGCAGATCTCTTGCACGCGTTTGAGGTAGTCCTGGGCGGTCTTGGGTAATTTATTCCAATCGGTAATCCCAACGGTACTTTCGGTCCAACCCTTGAAGTCTTCATAGATGGGTTCACAACGCGCCACCGCTTCAGCACCGCGTGGCAATACATCCAAGGTCTTGCCATCCAGTTTATAGCCCACACAAAGACGAATGGTCTCAATCCCATCGAGCACGTCAAGCTTCGTGATACATAAGCCAGAGAGTCCATTAATTTGGATGGAGCGCTTGAGTGCTGCTGCATCGAGCCAACCCGTGCGTCGTGGCCTTCCAGTTACTGATCCAAACTCTTTGCCGACCTCAGCGAGACGAATACCCACCGGATCCTGTTTATTGGGGTTCTCATGGTCATAGAGCTCGCTCGGGAATGGCCCTGCACCCACTCGGGTGCAATAGGCTTTGGTAATCCCTAAGATGTAGTGCAATGAACCGGGTCCCACCCCAGAACCAGCCGCCGCATTACCAGCAACGCAATTACTCGAGGTCACAAAGGGATAAGTGCCATGATCGATATCAAGCAAGGTTCCTTGTGCACCTTCAAAGAGAAGGTTCTGGCCTGCTTGCTCTGCCGCATAGAGTGCACTTGAGACATCCACCACCATCGGCTTAATCCGTTCGGCATACGACATGGCTTCATCGAGTACACGATTGAAGTCCAGAGCATCCACCTTGTAATACTGGGTCAATGCAAAGTTGTGATAGTCCAAGTTCTCGCGGAGTTTGGATGCAAACTGTTCGGGGTAGAAGAAGTCTTGCACCCGCAGTGCACGTCTAGCTACTTTATCTTCATACGCAGGACCGATCCCACGGCCGGTTGTACCAATCTTATCGCTACCGCGTTTTTTCTCACGGGCATGATCAATCGCCACGTGGTAAGGCAGAATCAGTGTGGCTGCCTCGGAGATCTTTAAGCGTCCCTGCACATTAAGACCAGCACTTTCAAGTTCACCAATCTCTTTAAAGAGCGCTT
Organism: Polynucleobacter sp. HIN5; assembly: GCF_030297555.1. NCBI lineage: Bacteria > Pseudomonadati > Pseudomonadota > Betaproteobacteria > Burkholderiales > Burkholderiaceae > Polynucleobacter > Polynucleobacter sp. HIN5. The sequence continues at coordinate 1,027,946 of NZ_AP028136.1, forward strand.
CAGGTGAGAGCACGACACCATTACCGATATAGCAAATGACCTGAGGATGCATGATGCCCGAGGGGATCAGGCGTAAGATGGTTTTCTTACCACCAATAATGAGCGTATGTCCAGCGTTATGTCCACCCTGAAAGCGCACGACGGCTTGTGCATGATCGGTGAGCCAATCGACCACCTTGCCTTTTCCTTCATCGCCCCACTGCGTACCAATCACGACAACATTACGACCCTGAGACTTACTCATATCCATTCCACTTCATTTTTTATTGATTTAGCCTAATTGTAGTGATCAAGCCACTAGGCACGTGATTTTAGTTCCCAGCCCGCGCCCTGCTTAATGAGCTCGCGTTGGCACTCAAACTCTTCAGAATGTGCGTTATCCCCTTTGTGAACCTGGATCACCACCTCACCCTCGGCGCGTAACTCTGCAATGCGACGGTTTAAGGCGGGGTCATCCGACCATGGCGCCAGAATAGCCTGGCGCTTTACTGAAATTGTCGATAGATCGGCAAGTGTGAGCAAGTCGAGTGAGAACCCCGTGGCAGGACGTGAACGACCAAAGGCTTGGCCCACATGGTCATAGCGACCTCCCCGTGCAATCGGTTGAGGTAAACCATCGACATAGGCGGCAAACATCACGCCACTGTGGTACTGGTAGCCACGCAAATCCGCCAGATCCAGTGAAAGCTCAAGATGGTTCGATAAGCGACTGGTCGCTTCAATCAAACGCTCTAGGTCTTTGAGAGACTGCTCAATCATGGGCTGATTGGGTAATGCCAAGGGACCAGAACGAGCATTGGCTAAGACCTCGGCACAGGTTCCATTAAGTTGCAGTAAGGCTAATAGGGGTTTACTAATTGAGGGGGCAAACTGGCTCACCCATTGAGTGAGGCTTGGCCGGTCTTTGGTTTGCAATAAGGTGTAAAGGGTCTCGGTATCAGCATGACTTAGTACTAAATCGCCTAAGATTCCTTTGAGAACTCCGGCATGCGAGAGATCCAAATAGATCTTGCTAATCCCAGCTTGGCTGAGTGTTTTCAGAAGAAGTTGGATCGCCTCGAAATCGGCTTCCCACCCAGCATACCCATAGATCTCGGCACCCAGTTGCAACTCCTCACGCGAGGTTGAGCCTGGCGGTGTGCGCACGCGCGCGACTGATCCCGCGTAGCACAGACGGGTCACACCTTCACGATTAAGAAGGTGCGCATCAATACGCGCTACTTGAGGTGTGATGTCAGCACGCAAGCCTAAGGTGCGGCCAGAGAGCTGATCAACGAGCTTGAAGGTCTGTAAATTAAGATCGGACCCCGTACCCGTCAAGAGCGAATCCAAGAATTCCAGTAACGGCGGGCTAACTAGCTCGTAACCATAAGACTGATACAGATCGAGTGAGCGACGCCGCAACTCCTCGATCTTGCGAGCCCGGGCTGGCAATACGTCAGCAATATCTTCGGGCAATAACCAACGGTTCATGGTGAACTCGATTAATTCTTCTTCTGCATGAACCGGAAGAAATCATTGCTCGGCTCGATCACCATTACGTCTTTCTTATCCTTGAAGGAATTACGATAAGCCTCAAGGCTTCGATAGAACTGAGCAAATTGCGGGTCACGGTTAAAGGCATCTGCGTATAAAGCCGTGGCACGCGCATCTCCCGCCCCCTTAATCCGCTGAGCATCACGATAAGCCTCTGCCAAAATCACATCGCGCTGACGCTCTGCACTCGCCCGAATCTTGTCCGACTCTGCCGCACCCGTGGATCGCAACTCGTTGGCAACCCGTTTGCGCTCTGCTTCCATCCGGCGATAAACCGAGTCACTAATCTCAGCAAGCAAGTCAATTCGCTTGAGGCGCACATCCACGATCTCAACACCAATCGCTTTGGCATCATCCTCAACTTTTTTCTGGATGCCCTGCATGACCTGATCACGCTGCTCTGAAATAATCTCGCGGATGGTACGTTTAGTGAACTCCTCGTTTAACGCCGAACGAATCAGTTGGTTCATCCGATCGGTGGCTAAGCGCTCATCACCACGAAAGCTCACAAAGAACTTGAGGGGATCGATAATGCGCCACTTCACATATGAATCCACCAAGAGGTTTTTCTTCTCAGCAGTGATGAAGCGTTCAGCATCGGGGTTATCAATCGTCATAATGCGACGATCAAAGAAGATCACATTTTGGAATGGTGCAGGTAACTTGAACTGCAAACCAGGTTGTTCAATTACTCGCACAATTTGACCGAAGGCAAAGACCACAGCAAATTTACGTTGATCAACCACAAAAATGCAGGAACTAATCAAATAAAAGGCAAGGACTAGACCCACTATAAGACCAAGGAGACGATTAGGCATGATGACTTTTTCCTCGATTCTTAACGATCACCACGATCGCGACTCCGCAATCCATCCCGTTTCTCGGGGCTACGCTCCGCGGGGGATGGTGTGGCATTGGGGGCTGGACTAGAGATGGCATTTGGTGAAACGACGCCTGGCAATGTGGCGCCTTGCACTTGTGCAGCCTGCTGCGCTTCGGTAGTCACTTGATTAATGATCTTGTCAAGCGGTAGGTATAACAGGCTATTACTCTTCGTGGTGTCCACTAAGACCTTAGAGACATTGTTATAAATTTCTTTCATGGTATCGATGTACATCCGATCGCGGGTCACCTGTGGGGCCTTCGCGTACTCACTGTAAATTTGTTTAAAGCGCAAGGCATCACCTTCAGCCATCGCAGAGACACGTGCACGATAACCTTCCGCCTCTTGGATCAATCGTGCTGCAGTCCCTTTGGCACGTGGCAGGATGTCATTGGCATACGCCTCGCCCTCACTCTTGAGACGCTCACGATCTTGACCAGCCTTCACCGCATCATCAAATGCCGCTTGTACTTGCTCAGGCGGTTGCACGTTTTGTACGGTGACGCTGGTAACAAAAATACCGGCTTTATAACTATCCAAGATCTTCTGAATATCCATGGCAAGATCGATGGCGATCTTCTCACGACCTTCGTATAACACCGTATCCATCTTGCTGCGTCCCACAATCTCGCGCACCGCGGTCTCTGCTGCTTGAATCACGGCCATGTCTGGATCACGATTATTAAAGAGATACTCCATCGGATCTTTTAAGCGGTACTGAACTGCAAAACGGACATCAATGATGTTCTCATCTTCGGTCAGCATTGAAGAATCTTTTTGATTGGTACCCTTGATCATCACCGAGCGACCAATCTCAACCGAACGCACGGCTGACAAGTTCACGGTCTCGGTTGATTGAATCGGCCAAGGCATCCGCCAGTTAATACCAGGGCGCGCCGTGTAATCGTACTTACCAAAGGTGAGAACGACACCCGCTTGACCTTCCTGAATCATGAAGAAACCGCTAAAGAGCCACACTAGGGTCACAATGACCAAGGCACCTAAACTAGCCGTCTTGGGGTTAAATCCTTCGACATTAAATTGCGGTGGTTTACGACCACCGCCACTTGGTGGCTGACCGCCACCGGATGGCCGCTTTTTGCCACCAAACATATTATTTAACTTGTCATTGAAATCGCGCCAGAGATCATCCAAATCGGGCGGTCCATTTTCAGGGCGGCGATTACCTTGGGGTTGCTGATTGGGTTGAGCCTGATCACCACCCTCTTTAGGATCTTTATCCCCTTTGGGCGCTTGGTAGTTATTTCCCCAGCCAGGATCATTGACGGAGAAAAACCCTCTAAAGTAGTCACCTACTTTATGGAGTGTTTGGCGAATAGTTTCGGGTCGAATGGAAATCAAAATCAGCGGTTTCTGGTCTATCGGTTAATGGTTGGAGCAGATCGCCATGCGCCTTCTGATGGTGGACGTCAGCGTGCTCAACCTTTAGTTTATCAGTCCTGTGCGCAAACTCGCATAGACACTCGCGCAGGAGGTCTAAACCCATGCCGGCCTGAGCGGATATAAAGACCTTGTAGGGCACTCCATGGATATCGCGCTCAATATGGGCGCCCTTCGTAAAGGTCTGAGGCATCAAATCAATTTTGTTCATGACCTCTAAGCGCGGGATACCATCCGCCCCAATTTCTTTGAGGACCGCCTCCACTTGAGCCTGCTGCTCCTTGGCAACCGGACTACAGGCGTCGATCACATGCACGATCAAATCGGCATGCACCGTTTCGTCAAGCGTGGCCCGAAAGGCTTCCACCAGCTGATGGGGTAGCTCACGAATAAATCCCACAGTATCAGAAAGGACAATTTGTCGCCCCTCCTCTAAGTGAACCCGTCTGGAAGTGGTATCCAAGGTGGCAAACAGCTGATCAGCAGCATAGGTACCAGCTTTAGTGAGCGCATTAAATAAAGTGGACTTACCGGCATTGGTATATCCCACCAATGACACCGAGAACACCTCATTGCGAGCACGTGCCCGCCGTTGTGTGCGCTGCTGACGTTGCAACTTTGCAAGCTCTGCCTCTAAGCGTTTTGCTTTGGTGGCGAGCATCCGGCGATCCAATTCCATCTGGGTCTCACCCGGTCCACCACGCAGACCAATACCACCCTTTTGACGCTCCAAGTGACTCCAGGCGCGCACCAGCCGTGACATGCGATAGCGCACATTGGCGAGCTCCACTTGGGTCTTACCCAAATGACTCTTCGCACGTTGGGCAAAGATATCCAGAATCAGCCCGGTGCGATCGATCACATGCTTGCCCAGATGCCGTTCAAGATTGCGTTGTTGGGTTGGTGAAATCGCATGATTAACAATCGCAAGTTCAGCATCGTGCTCCTTCATGGCCCGAAGCAATTCATTGGCTTTACCCGAACGAATAAATAAGGAAGGATCAACACTGCCGCGGCGACCAATCACCGAGGCACTTGGAATGGAACCGGCACTCTCTGCCAAGAGTGCAAGCTCGGCCATGCTTTCTGGGAAATCGTCTTTGCCGGTATCAATTCCAACCAATACCGCGCGGACCTCCTCGACTCCGGTGTTATGCAGCTGGAGCGTCCTCATCGTCTGCCCTAAAGCTCACAGCTCGGGCGGGTACCACAGTCGATATCGCATGTTTGTAAACCATTTGGGTCACGGTATTGCGTAACAGAATCACGTATTGATCGAAGGACTCCACATTGCCTTGCAACTTAATTCCGTTCACCAAATAAATGGATACTGGAATGTGCTCTTTACGCAAGGCATTGAGGAAAGGGTCCTGCAGCAACTGGACTTGTTTGGTATTCATACTGCTCCTTAATCGTTTTTTAAGTTAGGGAGTCTTGCTTTTGTATACAACACGGATGGTTTCTATAAGGATATTAACCTTAAATAATGGATTTCTCTATTTGTGTGACAAATCCTACTTACGGCGTGGTTTTTCATCTTTGACATAAGGGTTTGCCGCAGTCCGGAACTCAATCCGCAAAGGGGTGCCGCGCAACTCAAAGATCTCCCGAAAACGCCCTTCGAGATACCGTTTATAGCTATCGGTGATGCCGTGCAAGGCGCTCCCATGAATAATCACGATTGGCGGGTTCATGCCACCCTGATGGGCATAGCGAAGCTTGGGTCGGCCTTTGGCCACCCGTTTGGGCTGCTGATGAGCCACTGCATCGATCATGGCGCGGGTGAGTTTAGGCGTCGAGAGCTTCGCCATTGCAGCTTGGTAAGCCTTATCCACATCCTTGAACAACTCCTTAATGCCAAATCCTTTTTTGGCCGAGATGGGATGCACATTAGCAAAGTCTAGAAAGCGTAGCTTTTGAGCAATCTCAACCCGCGCGCGTTCTTTCACATAAGCATCAATGCCATCCCATTTATTAACCGCCACGACCAGAGCGCGCCCTGCTTCCACAATATAGCCAGCAATATGTGCGTCTTGTTCCGAGATATCTTGCTGAGCATCAAGCATCAAGATCACCACATTGGCATCATTAATTGCTTGCAAAGTTTTAACCACCGAGAACTTTTCGATCGCTTCAAAGACCTTGCCACGCCGTCGCAGTCCTGCGGTATCAATCAAGACATAGGATTTGCCATTGCGTTCAAACTCGACTTCAATGGCATCGCGCGTGGTGCCGGGGAGGTCAAAAGCAATCACCCGATCTTCGCCAAGCAAGGTATTAATGAAGGTCGACTTGCCGACATTGGGTCGACCGACCACCGCAATCTTCATCGGTCGGGTGCCATCGGCAACGGCGGCATCATCGGGCTCGGGTTCAGGAATCTGCAATTGATCAAGGGCTTCTTCAATTAAAGCCCGCACCCCATCGCCATGCGCAGAAGATATGGGCTCAGGCTGACCTAGACCCAGTTCATGAAAATCCGCCGTGACCACGCTGGCGGACATGCCCTCGGTCTTATTGACCGCCAAGATCACTGGGCGTCCGGTCTTGCGCAAGAAATCCGCAATCACACGATCCTGCGGTGCAAGCCCCAGTCGGCCATCGACCAAAAAGATCACCAGATCCGATTCGGCGACGGCTTGCTTCGTTTGCTTGGCCATCTGGGCCATGATGCCGGTCTTGGCAACGGGCTCAAAGCCGCCCGTATCAATGCAAATGAACTCCCGATCCCCCACTCGACCATTGCCATAGTGGCGATCACGCGTAAGCCCTGGAAAATCGGCGACCAGGGCATCACGGGATTTGGTCAGGCGATTAAATAAGGTGGATTTACCGACATTGGGTCGGCCCACGATGGCAATAACGGGTTTCATGAGTGATTGGTCTTAGCGCGGGCGATACGCCGCAATCTTGCCGCCTTGAGAAGCAATGATGATCACGCCACCGGCTGCAATCGGTGCTGCCGTAACCGGAGAGCTATCGTGACGAATACGCGAGACCATCTGACCGCTATTTTGATTGAGGAGATGCACATAGCCTTGTTTATCACCCATCATGACCACACGCCCAATCGCTAATGGCTCACCAACGTCGCGCCAGGTTAACTGGGTGTTCTCCCAAACCTGTACGCCATCACTTGCACGGTAGGCATACACATGGGATTTTTCATTGGCAGCAAACACAAACTCCGTACTTTGGGTGGTGCCGGTATAGCTTGAGAAATCCTTCGACCACACTAAATTACCGCTGCGCAGTTCTGCGCATCCGATCTTGCCTTGATACGAGACCACGCAAAGACGCCCCTCTTCTAAGCTGGGTCGACTGGTGACATCGTTTAAGCGCTCGATCTCAGAAAAGCCTTTGGGGAAGGAGACGGCAGATTCCCAGATGAGACCACCGTTGGAGAGCGCAAGCGCTCCAAAGCGACCACCCCCGAATCCAGTCACCACCGCATCATTGCCCACTAAGAGCATGCCGTAGCCAACGCGCAGCGATAAGGGAGTCTGTTGCCGCTGATAGATCCAACGCCGTTTCCCGGTCGCTGCGTCCAGACCAATAAAGCGATGATCCAAGGTACGGATCACCACCACACCAGCGGCGACGATTGGGTCAGAAAGAACCTCGCTTCCAATCAGATGCTTCCAAATATTCTTACCCGACTCATCGTAGCCATAAGCAGTGCCTTCCGTGCTCACCACAACCGTAGTCTTGCCATCCGACCCTGGACCAATGGAAAGTTTCTCGGGAACACTCACCTCCCACACCACACGTCCATTCTGAATATTTAACTTACTCAGGGTGCCACGGGCGGATGCGGCAAACACATGATCGTCAGCAACCACGGGGCGGAAGTTAGCGGGTATCGAACTACCTACATTGGTTGACCAAACCTCAGCAAGCTCCACTTGATTACTGACGTTGACTAACTCAGCGGGTTTACGAACTTTGGATGAGCCAGAACAGGCAATCAATGCAAGTGAAAGAGATACGATGGCGCCCCAGCGCAACAGTTGCACTACATACCCCCTACGGCATCAATCTTCACTTTCAATAAACCACGTGCGTCTTCCGGAAAGGCTCTATCGCTTTGCATGATCTTCATTGCCTTGAGATACTCGGTACGAGCATCCGGAATCTTCTTTTGCACCAAATACCAATCACCGCGGCGCTCGATCCATAAGGGCTCAAATCCTTTGACGGCTTTTTCTTTGAGGAGTTGATCGGCCTCTTTCAGGCTGGCTTCGGTGCCCTGATCAATCAGGAGTCCCAAAAGTCGCAATTGCGCCAACGCCCGAAATGAATCATCACTGGCTTTATTGGCGGTCCACTTCAAATACGCTTGTGCTTTTGCAGGGTCATTACTATCCATCGCAATCTTGGCGGCCACGAGATTACCCATGGCAGCATACGTGGTGCCGCCGTATTTCTTTTGCAGATCATCAGCAGCGAGATAGGTTTTATCTTTCTCGTTCTTGGTAACCGCATTAATCAGGGTCTCGTACAACTTACCCGCATCGGCTGCTTGGCTGCGCTGATACCAGCCCCAAAGATTGAAAGCTGCATAGGCAAGCAATGCCACGGTAATGACACCGATGATGTAATTGCCATAGCGGGCCCAAAACGATTTCAGGTTCGCTAGGTTTTCTTGTTCTTCGAGGTCAAGTGCCATGCCAATACTGCTTTCTTCGATTGTTTAAACGCTTATTTTATGCTGTGTGACTAAGAATCCACCAAAGCATCCACCACGGCCACCAATAAGCCAGATAGTGGAACGGCATGTTGCTCACCCGTGCCACGTAGATTCTTTAACTGGGCCTCATCACGAGCGAGTTCATCAGGACCAATAATCAGAGCCAATTGCGCACCACTGGCATCGGCTTTCTTCATTTGGGATTTAAAGCTCGCACTCTGCCCATCGGGTGGGCAATGCAAAATCACATCAATTCCGGCACTACGCAGCGCCTCTGCGGCAATCATTGCTTGCACCAGAGTATCGCCGCCTTGATGCAAGACATACACATCACACACAGGCTCGCTATCGGGAATGCTCTTGGAGATCGCCATCAGATCGAGCACACGCTCCATGCCCATCGCCCATCCACAGGCTGGGGCACTTTTACCACCCATACGCTCCATCAAGGGGTCGTAGCGACCACCGCCGGCGATCGTACCCTGGGCACCCAATGCCTCAGTAGTCCACTCAAACACGGTCAGGTTGTAATAGTCTAAGCCGCGCACCAATCGTGGATTGATCTTAAATGGAATGTTGTTGGCCTTTAGGAGCGTTTGTACTGCTTCAAAGTGAGCCAAGGACTCTGAACCCAAAAACTCCAAGAGTTTGGGGCCGCCCTCAATCAGAGTCTGCATTGCTGGATTCTTCGAATCCAGAATCCGCAGTGGATTGGTTTGCAAACGCCGCTGCGAGTCCTCGTCCAATTGTGCGTGGTGTTGCGTAAAGTAATCGACGAGTGCTTGGCGATGCGCAGCGCGTTCGGGCGCCTCGCCCAGGGAATTGAGCTCCAAACGCACGCCTTGCAAACCCAGTTCATCCCACAGGCGTTGGCCCATCAAGATGATCTCGGCATCAATGTCTGGTCCTGCAAATCCCAGTGCCTCAATCCCAAATTGATGAAACTGGCGATAGCGTCCACGCTGTGGGCGCTCATGCCGAAACATGGGTCCTGTGTACCAAAGCCGTTTGGGGCCGTCATAAATTAGATTGTGTTCAATCGTAGCGCGCACGACTGCTGCGGTTCCCTCGGGGCGCAGTGTGAGTTGTTCGCCATTAAGCCGATCTTCAAAGGAGTACATCTCCTTCTCGACAATATCAGTCACCTCACCGATACCGCGTTGGAATAGTGCGGTGGATTCCACAATGGGTGTCCGAATCTGCTCGTAGCCGTAGGCTCGGGTGAGATCCGCTAAGGTGCGCTCGAGATAAGACCAAGCTGCTGCATCCTTAGGCAGCAAATCGTTCATGCCGCGGATGGCATTAATTTTTTGCATGGTAATTGGCTTTAACGTACTCGTCGACGATTAGTTGAAATTCTTCGGCGATGCCCTCACCGCGTAGGGTCTTGACCTTCACACCATCGACAAACACTGGGGCTGCGGGGCTCTCACCAGTTCCTGGTAAAGAGATGCCGATATTGGCGTGCTTGCTCTCGCCTGGACCATTGACGATACAACCCATCACTGCCACATTCATGTTCTCAACACCGGGATGGGTTTTCTTCCACACTGGCATTTGTTGACGTAGATACGATTGAATCTTGGCAGCCAGTTCTTGGAAGGTGGTGCTCGTAGTGCGACCGCATCCAGGACAAGCAATTACCATCGGCGTGAAATTGCGCAATCCCATGGTTTGCAAGATCTCTTGGCCAACAATCACTTCATTCTCACGCGGTGCACCAGGATCAGGTGTTAAGGAGATACGAATGGTGTCACCAATTCCTTCTTGTAAGAGCACTGCAAGTGCAGCAGTTGATGCCACGATACCTTTGCTACCCATGCCCGCTTCGGTGAGCCCGAGATGCAAGGAATAGTCGCAACGTCTGGCGAGATCACGATAGACCGCAATTAAATCTTGTACACCACTCACTTTGCACGAGAGCGTAATCTGATCAGGGTTCATGCCGAGCTCAACCGCTTTACTGGCCGATTGAAGTGCCGACTGAATCAAGGCTTCAATCATCACCTCTTGAGAGGTCTTGGGAGTGGCCAGCTTGGCGTTCTCATCCATGATCTGCGCTAGCAGATCTTGATCGAGACTGCCCCAGTTCACCCCAATCCGAATTGGCTTGTCGTAATGGCAAGCCGCCTCGATCATTTGCGCGAATTGCGGGTCCCGCTTTGCACCCTTTCCCACATTACCGGGATTAATACGGTACTTGGACAAGGTCTTGGCGCAATCGGGATACTCTTTGAGTAAGGTGTGGCCGTTGTAATGAAAGTCACCGATCAGTGGCACCTTCACATCCATCTTATCGAGTTGCTCGCGAATATAGGGCACTTGTGCTGCGGCTTCTGGGGTGTTCACGGTAATACGCACCAGTTCCGATCCGGCACGCGCCAACTCCTTTACCTGAATCGCGGTTGCAATCGCATCCTCGGTATCGGTATTGGTCATCGATTGCACCCGCACCGGAGCATCTCCACCAACTGTGACGCGGTTATCGCCCCACGCCACCACCGACTGGCGCGATACGCGGCGCGGTAATGGTCCGAGGGGTAATGGTGGCAAACAGCCTGGCTCGATCTTATTCATCATGGCATCCAATTGCGTTCATTATCGTCCCTGAAACTGAATCACCTGCTCATTGAGTGCTTGCATGCGCTCCGCGCGGCGGGTTCGATCAATCACATCGCCTGCCAACTGGCCGCAGGCAGCCGCAATATCGTCACCGCGGGTCTTACGCACGGTGGTTACTAAATCAGCGTCTTGCAAAATTTGGGCAAACTGTTTGACGCGCTCTGCGGGTGAACGCTTGAGGCCCGAGGCTGGAAATGGGTTAAAGGGAATGAGATTTAATTTGCAACGCAAGCCCTTTAAGAGTTTGATTAGCTCTTTGGCATGCTGGTCTTGGTCATTGACGCCATCGAGCATGCAGTACTCAAAGGTAATAAAGTCGCGCGGTGCAAATGGTAAGTAGCGATCGCACGCAGCGATCAGCTCTTTCAGAGGGTATTTTTGATTGAGCGGCACAAGCTCATCGCGCAGAGCGTCGTTCGGGGCATGCAAGGATACAGCGAGAGCCACTGGGCAATCCTGGGCCAAGCGATCCATCATGGGGACCACACCCGAGGTGGAGACAGTCACACGGCGGCGTGATAGACCGTAGGCGTGATCGTCGAGCATTAACCGCAATGCCACGAGTACCGCATCGTAGTTGAGCAAAGGCTCACCCATACCCATCATCACTACATTTGTAATGACACGACCCTGTGCTTGCTCCGCACAATCATCATCCAGCCTGCGAATCGCATGAGGGTCGTCCCGCAGATGATGCTCAGCAAACCAGAGTTGTCCAATAATCTCCGCAGCAGTTAGATTGCGCGCAAAGCCTTGGTGACCGGTGGAACAAAATCGGCAGTTGACGGCGCAACCCGCTTGGGAGGAGATGCATAATGTGCCGCGATCATCCTCTGGGATGTACACCATCTCAACGGCATTACCTGCCCCAACATCCAATAACCACTTGCGGGTGCCATCACCAGCCTTCATATCCTGAATAACTGGCAGACTAATCACCTCTGCTTCTTCTGCGAGTTGATGACGAAAGGATTTAGCTAGATCGGTCATCAGCGCCACGTCAGAGACGCCACGCTGATGAACCCACTGCAAGAGTTGCTTGGCCCGAAAGGGCTTCTCATTCAATCCCGCAACGTACTCTGCCATCTTGGCAGCATCAAAATTGAGTAAGTTCGTGCGGCTTGAATTCAATGGTGAATTAACGTGCGTAGATGTTCATGCCGGGGAAGAAGAAGGCGACTTCCACTGCAGCGGTCTCTGATGCATCGGAACCATGCACGGCATTAGCATCAATACTATCTGCAAAGTCAGCGCGGATCGTGCCCTTGTCGGCTTTCTTGGGATCGGTAGCACCCATCAGCTCACGATTTTTAGCAATCGCGTTCTCACCTTCAAGTACCTGAATCATGACCGGACCCGAGATCATGAAGCTCACGAGGTCTTTGAAGAAAGGACGCTCTTTATGCACGGCATAGAACTGCTCAGCTTCATTTTTTGAGAGGTGCGCCATTTTGGCGGCGACGATCTTCAAACCAGCCTGCTCAAAACGAGCATAGATTTGGCCAATCACGTTCTTCGCGACTGCGTCAGGTTTGATGATGGATAAGGTGCGCTGAATTGCCATGCAAAAACTCCAATGAGGTTGTGTGAAACGGTTTTTCGGTTTTATTGAATCATTTGTCAGCAATACTCGGTATTGCGATGCGAAATTATACGTTGTTTTTAGGGTTTTATCCCCTATTCTTAGTCCTAAGCCATTGAATTTCTTAGGTATATCACCTAAAGACCCTGATGCGAACGACCTTCCTGTCACAAAGGTCTTGATTTTTATATGTTTTGTCTATACTTAATCACTATCAAGTCCATGTTGGACTTACTTTAAGGAGCTACTCAATGAGTGATCTGAATTCGTATGGTTTTGGTCGTGGTGCTGCAGTTGCAACTGCCCAATCCCGTAACCGTGTCCTAAGAAACACCTACGCCCTCTTGGCACTCTCGATGGTGCCTACCGTGATTGGTGCGTGGCTGGGTGTGGCCATGGGCTTTACCTTCTTTGAGGGTAGTCCATTTATGGGCGCGATTTTGTTCTTGGCCGTTGCCTTTGGTTTCTTCTGGGCAATCGAGAAGAACAAAGATACCGGTATGGGCGTCGTGCTCTTGCTGGCGTTTACCTTCTTTATGGGCGTGATGCTCTCGCGCTTGATCGGCATGACCCTAGGTAGCTACAGCAATGGCGCTGCTCTGATCATGGGTGCCTTTGGTGGCACAGCTGCAATCTTCACCGTGATGGCGTCGATTGCCACGGTCTCCAAGAAAGACTTCTCGGGCATGGGCAAGTTCCTATTCGTAGGCGTCATTCTGTTGATCTTGGCTTCCTTGGCCAACATCTGGTTGCAGATCCCTGCCCTGATGCTCACTTTGATGGTTGTAGCAATTGCCATCTTCTCCGCGTTCATCTTAGTGGATGTGCAGCGCGTGGTTAATGGTGGTGAGACCAACTACATCATTGCAACCTTGGGCATCTACCTAAGCATCTACAACATTTTCTCCAACCTCTTGGCTCTTCTGGGCATCTTTGGTGGAGACCGCGACTAATAGCAACATCGTCATGCGGTAACTTAGGGCGCTGCGGCGCCCTTTTTATTTTCTGATCTTTAGATAATCCAATACCCAAGCAGGATCACTATCACTTGGAAAGATTGGGTAATGCACTGCCTCGATATGCCCGTCATTACTAATCAGGGTCACGCGTTTGAGTAAGGTCATCCCTGCCGCTACAAAGGTTGGCAAGTTGAGGGCCTGCTGGAACTGATACTGCTCATCACTGAGCACCTGAAATGGCAAATGCAAACGCGTAGCCATCTCGCGTTGGTAATCCGTACTCTGCACACTGAGGCCATACACATTGGCATTTAAGGCTTGGAGTTCTTGATAGTGATCACGATAAGCACAGCTTTGGGGTGTGCAGCCACGCGCGCCTGGGATTTGATCCCACCCTTCGGGCAATGACACATTGGGCTGCCCGGTCATGGGGTAGCAATAGATGACTGTACGACCAGATCGTTGTGAAAGGTTCACCATCGACCCATCGGTTGCTAACAAAGCCACATTCGGTAAAGCCATTCCGACCAAATGTTTACAAGCCCCATCATCTTGAGGGGCTGGTAAATCGGTGGGCAACTGGTTGAGGTTGGTCATGGAATGTCGTTACAACGAATTACAGAATACCCATTTTTTTCCGATCGATCAAACACCGCAATCGATTCAATGTGCGAGGTGTGAGGAAACATATTGATGATTCCTGCTTTGCTTAGGGTGTAATTTAGTTCGTGCGTCAGGATTGCGGCATCGCGTGCCAGTGTTTTGGGATTGCATGAGACATACACAATGCGTTTCGGTAGCGCTGTTATTGGTAGATCTTGCATCGCCTTACAAATCTCCATAGCGCCCTCTCGCGGTGGGTCAATCAGCCATTTATCGGCCTTGCCCCAACCATTGAGATCAGTGGCCGTGACCTCAAAGAGGTTACTCTGACTAAATTGGGTTTTGTGATCGAGTTGGTTATGACGGGCGTTTTGCAAGGCACGCTGAGTTAGGGTCTTACTACCCTCAATGCCAAGCACTTCCTTGGCTAGGGTTGCAATGGGCAGTGTGAAGTTACCAATGCCACAGAAGAGATCAATCACACGATCACTTCTTTGAATATCCAGTAATGCGATGGCCTTACTGATGAGGACTTGATTGACTGCGTGATTAACTTGGGTGAAGTCCGTCGGCAGAAACGGTAAGCTGATCCCAAACTCTGGCAGGGTGTAATTAAGGGGTTGCTCGGTGGGGTAAAACGGTTTAGCGGTCTCAGGCCCTTGAGGCTGTAACCAAATACCAACCTGATGATGTTTGGCAAATGTTTCTAGGTTCTTTAAATCGGCGGGGGTCAGCGGCAACAAGTGACGAATCACTAAGGCAATTTGAGTGACGCCCGGTTGGTTTGTGTCTTCTCCAACAGCAAACTCGATTTGCGGAACGCGATCCCGGATACTCAGTGAGCCCACCAGTTCCCGCATCGGCACCAAAAGATCGGAGATGCGTTTGGGGATGACTTCGCAGGTGAGCATGTCTGCCACATAACTACTGTTGTGCTCATGAAAACCCACCAAGATTGTGCCCTTCTTAATCGAGCGATCGATCACACTTAAGCGTCCTCGATGGCGATAGTGCCAAGCGGGTCCTGCAATCGGTCGTAAGATCTCTTGAGGCTTAATCCGTCCGATGTGCCACAAATCATCCTCTAAGACCCGCTGCTTCATCGCAATCTGCGCAGCAAAATCCAGATGCTGCATACTACATCCTCCGCAGGTCACAAAATAGGTGCAGCGAGGTGTGGTGCGATAGACCGCGGGTTTAATCAGCTCATGAAGTTTGGCTTTGGCAAAACGCGCTTTCTCCCGCGTGATGGTGTAGGTCACTTGCTCGGTGGGTAATGCTCCCCGTATAAACAGTACTTTACCGCCCTCTTCATTCGATTGCCGCGCAACGCCTTGTGCATCGAGATCTAAAGAGTCAATCGTGACGATCGGAGATGCTTTTGGCATCGGTGCTTCCGTACTCATTCTGAACGTGATGGATGCTAGTGACTAAAGCCGGCGAGGTACTCGGCCCAAGGGGCTTTACCTTGCTTGGCATCCTGCTCGAGTTGCTGCTTCACATAGACGAGTTCTTCGTCATACTCATCAGCAGTAAAGCCACCACGCATCTGTTGAAAGCGGCAGTAGACCAAATAGGTATTGACCACATCGGTCTCGCAATACTGTCGGATTTGCTCAATCTCACCGCGTTGATACGCAGGCCATACTTGCGAGCCATCCATGCCCAGTTTTCCAGGAAAGCCGCACAGCTTCGCTAGCGCATCGAGCGGTGCATTAGCGCGCGCATTGTGTTTGGCCAAAACATCCATCAGATCAATGTGGCGCATGTGATAGCGGTTAATGTAGTTATTCCACTTAAAGTCTTTACTATCGCTGTCCATACTCTCACCCATCTCCCAGTAGCGCGGCGCGGCCACTTGGTTTAACAGCGCCCGATAATGCAAGACCGGTAGATCAAAGCCGCTACCATTCCATGACACCAACTGGGGAGTGTATTTTTCAATCAATTCATAAAAGGCTTGCACAAGGGTTTTCTCATCATCGGCTGCGGTTCCGAGACTACCAACCTTAAATTGCGGTAAGCCCTCTTTGGTGGTTCTGCGAATCACGCACGAGATCGCAATGATCTTTTGCAAATAGAGGGGTAAGAACTCGTGGCCGGTTTGGGCAGCACGTTCATCCATCGCAGCCTTTGCGACCTCAGCATCGCTCATCGAATCTGGATAAGAATTAAGTAACCGTAGACCCGCTACATCCGGAACGGTCTCAATATCAAAAACCAGTACGCTGGGGATCGATTTAGCCAAACGGGTGATTACAGTTATTGCAAATACTGCATCGGGTTAACGGGTTTGCCGTTCATGCGCACCTCAAAGTGCAACTTCACCATATTGGCATCGGAGTCGCCCATCTCAGCAATCCGTTGGCCCTTGCGCACGTTCTCACCCTCTTTCACTAAGAGTGTACGGTTATGGGCATAGGCCGTGAGATAGGTGTTGTCATGCTTGACGATCACCAGATTGCCATAGCCTCGCAGACTGTTGCCGGCATAAACCACTTTGCCATCGGCTGCCGCTTGAATGGGCTCACCCATCTTGCCGGCAATATCAATACCCTTGTTCTTGGCCTCATTGAACTCCTCAACCACTTTGCCCTTCGCGGGCCATGAGAGCTTAATGGGTGGATCCACAACATCGGCTTTGGGTTCAGCAACAGCGACCTCTTTCTCATCGGCTTTCTTGGCAACCACTTTCTTGTCGGCTGGCGCTTTACTGTCAGCGGGTTTGATTGGCTCAATGGGCTTGGTTGTTACCCGAGCGGCACTAGGCGGTGGCTTAACCCGCAAGACCTGATCAACCTCAATCAAATTAGGGTCGGTGATGTTGTTCCATGCTGCAATGTCCCGATAGGACTGCCCGTTATCGAGCGCAATCCGAATCAAGGTATCCCCGCGCTTAACCCGATAGAACCCAGGCGGCACTGGCTCTTGAGCAGGTATGCTGGCTACCGGCGCACTGCGATCTGTAATGGTGGCTGGCTTGGTTCTTGGAGGGGTCGAGCATGCTGCAAGCCCAAAAGCGATAACCGCTACGAGAGCGGTCTGGCCGACGCGAATCGTGTATCGGGATTGTGGGCTGTCATGCAATGGGTTCATATCACCCCTGATTGTAAGGGCACAAAAAAGACCTCATCAAGTGCGGTCCTTTGATAGCGGTGGGAGCTCACCCGCTCAATGAGTAAGAGCTGTTGCTCGGTCTCGCTTTTAGAGACCGGCGCAATTAAGCGCCCCCCAATCGCCAGTTGATCCAATAAGGGGTCGGGCACCCCCAACCCCGCCGCTGCCAGGATGATTCCGTCAAAAGGTGCCGCTTGCGCTAGCCCGCGGATTCCGTCGCCATAGATGAGGCGCAAATTGGCGATGCGGAAGGGTCGTAATTTGGTGCGAGCCAGATCATGCAAAGCACGAACTCGCTCAATCGAGTAAACCTCTTGCGCTAACAAACTCAGCACCGCTGCTTGGTAGCCACATCCCGTACCAATCTCTAGCACCTTGCCCAAGGGTTGTTTGTTTTTATGCAAGAGCTCAATCATGCGCGCCACCACCGAGGGCTTCGAGATGGTTTGCTGATGACCAATCGGTAATGCCGAGTCTTCATAGGCTTGCGCGTGCAATCCAGCATCCACAAATGAATGGCGTGGTACGGTGGCAATGGCTTGCAAGACCTGCGGGTTCTTAATCCCCACCGCATGCACCTTGCGTGCGAGGTCTTGGCGATGCCCAGCGAAGCGCTCGGCTGCTTTCATTCGCGGTCCCAACCGGATGCGCGCATACTGGCTTGACGCGCATGGTGTGTGAGATCGAGTTGCATCGGCGTAATTGAGATGCATCCCTCATTAATCGCATGAAAATCCGTCCCTGGAGAGATATCACGTGCTTCGCCTGCGGGACCAATCCAATAAATGTTTTCACCACGAGGATTTTGTTGCACGATCACGGGTTGCGAGTGATGGCGTGTTCCTAAGCGCGTCACCCGCCAGCGTTTGAGTTGCTCATAATGGCCATTGGGAATATTGACATTTAGTAAGGTGGCGATGCCATCGACTCGCTCCATCGGCTCTTGCAGAGCCTGGGTCACGATGTCGCGCGCCGCCTTTGCAGCATCCTCAATTTGAGCCCAGCCGCGATCTACTTGTGAGAATGCAATACCCGGTACCCCAAACATCACGCCTTCAATTGCAGCGGCGACGGTGCCTGAGTAGAGGACATCTTCTCCCATGTTCTCGCCTTGATTAATTCCGGAGACCACCAGATCGGGTTTACTCTCCAAAAATCCGGTCATGGCCATGTGTACACAGTCGGTGGGCGTGCCGTTCACAAACAGAAATCCATCGCGCTCACCACCGGCGACCCGATGAATACTCAAGGGTCGTGAGAGTGTCAGCGAGTTCGATGCGCCACTGTGGTTTTGCTCGGGCGCCACAATCGTTAACTTGCCTAAGGGACGTAAGGCATTGACCAAAGCGAGTAAGCCGGGGGCTAAATAGCCATCGTCATTACTCACTAAGATGTGTGGGACTTTACTCATAAATGCTTTCGTTAATGGATTTAGCTGATGGAGCGGCGATCGAGTAAGGCGCGAGCCAAGGTGCCAGCATCCACATACTCCAACTCGCCACCCACCGGAATGCCGCGGGCAATGCGGGTTGCTTTAATGCCTTTGATCTTTAAGACCTCGCCAATGTAATGGGCGGTGGCCTCACCCTCGCTCGTGAAGTTGGTAGCAAGGACCACTTCACGCACGGGTCCACCAAACTCCGGTTTCTCGATCCGATCAAGGAGGCGATCAAAATGAATCTCATTGGGGCCCATGCCATCCAGTGGTGAGATACGCCCCATCAGCACGAAGTACTGACCCTTAAAGCTCATGGTTTGCTCAACCATCACTTGATCGGCCGGGGTCTCCACCACGCACAGTAAGGCGGGATCGCGACGTGAATCGCTGCAGGTCGTACAAAGCTCGAGTTCAGTAAAGGTATTACAACGCTGGCAATGGCCGATGGACTCGACTGCCTCACCCAATGACTGAGCTAGAACCGCGGCGCCATTGCGATCATGTTGCAATAAGTAATACGCCATACGTTGCGCTGATTTGGGGCCAACGCCTGGCAAGACCCTCAGGGCCTCCACCAAACGACTAAGTGCGTCTTGAGGCTCGTTTGGTGCTTTGGTCCGGCTCATCAGACTTTAAAACGGTAACTTAAATCCGGGGGGCATGGGCATCCCAGCAGTTGCGCCCGACATGAGGGCTTGGCTAGCGGCTTCAGCCTGCTTGAATGCATCGGTATAGGCAGTGACCACCAG
Organism: Polynucleobacter sp. HIN5; assembly: GCF_030297555.1. Classification (NCBI taxonomy): domain Bacteria; kingdom Pseudomonadati; phylum Pseudomonadota; class Betaproteobacteria; order Burkholderiales; family Burkholderiaceae; genus Polynucleobacter; species Polynucleobacter sp. HIN5. The sequence continues at coordinate 1,047,526 of NZ_AP028136.1, forward strand.
ATCTTCGAGCATCTCGCGATCATCCATTGCTGCCGGATCAATTTGCACCCGCTTCATCTCATACTTGCCGCTAATCGTGACCTTCACCATGCCGCCAGCGGCTTGGCCCGTGAGTTCCAAGGCATTGAGCTCCTCTTGGGCGCGCTTCATCTTCTCTTGCATTTGCTGGGCTTGCTTCATTAAACCCGCAATTTGACCTTTCATCATGGTGTGCTTCTCCGCTATTGAAATTAATTAATGGGACGAACTGAGCCTGAGACCACTTTGGCTCCGAACTCACGCTCCAGCTCTTTTAGGAATGGGTCTTCAGCAAGTTGCTCTTCGGCATTGAGTTTTTTCTCTTCGTAAATTTGGGCATCTACTTTAGCAATCGTGTGATTAGCCTTACCCTCACCCAATTGCAGCTTCACGGGTTTACCGTACTGCGCCCGGAGGGTCTCCCCAAAACGGGCGAGCGCATCATCCGTCGCCAGCTGAGGCATTGCGGTCGTCAGAGTAATAAAGAGTGTCGTTGGGGTGTCGCGCCACTCCACCAGTTCGGTTTGGTGAGCCAGTTGTTGCAAGAGTCCTCGCAATGGCAAATTACGTACCATCGCATGCCAATCGGGTTTGATCTCACTATTGAGGTTCGGCGTATGGGTGGCGGTTTCGGGTGCAGTATTTGTAACAGTACTCGCAACAGTCTTTGCAACCGGCTTTGCTTCTACTGACTTGTTTACAGGAGCGGCTGATTTAGGAGTTGCTTGCGTAGCAGGCTTGGGTATGCTGTTCGCTGTTACTGAAGTGCTACCACTGCCACCGGGTTTGAAGGCTAACATTCGTAGAAGCGCCATTGCAAATCCAGCTTGCTCATCGGGGGCCAATGACAAATCAGCACGACTGGTAATAGCGATCTGATAAAAGAGTTGGGTCTCTTCGGGAGTAAACGCCTTCGTAAGCCTACGAATCTCATTTGCCTCTGGCCAATCCTCCAATACGGAGTCAGGCACGATCTGGGCTGTGGCTATTTTGTGTAAGAGACTGGCGAGATCTTGGAGCGCTAAGGAGAAGGACATACTGCGCAGACCCATCTCTTCCGCAATGTCGTTTAGAGTTTTGCCATGTTTATTCTGTAGAGCATCTAAGATCTTGATGAGATAGGTCTCGTCAATCGTGCCCAACATGGTGCGGACCGCGGCCTCTGTGACCGGTCCTGCTGCATAGGCAATTGCTTGGTCGGTAAGCGATAGTGCATCGCGCATGGATCCCTGGGCGGCTTTTGCAATCACACGCAAGGCATTCGGTTCAGCAGTCACTGACTCCGAACCCAGAATCTGCTGCAAGTGCTCTACGATCAAAGGGACTGGCATTTGCTTAAGATTGAACTGCAAGCAGCGAGAGAGTACGGTGACCGGTACCTTTTGGGGATCGGTGGTCGCCAAGATGAACTTCACATGCGGCGGTGGCTCTTCCAAGGTCTTGAGCATGGCATTAAAGGCATGCGTAGAGAGCATATGCACCTCGTCGATCATATAGACCTTAAAGCGAGCACTGCTGGGTGCATAAGCGGCTTTCTCTAATAATGAGACCATCTCATCCACACCACGATTACTCGCCGCATCCATCTCAATGTAATCAACAAAACGTCCGGCATCAATCTCGGTGCAGGCTTGGCATTGGCCACAAGGTTCTGAGGTCATTTGCCCTTTGCCATCTACTCCGGTGCAATTGAGGGCTTTGGCCATGATGCGAGAGATGGTGGTCTTACCGACTCCACGGGTGCCCGTGAATAACCATGCGTGGTGTAAGCGGCCTTGATCTAAGGCATGGGTTAAGGCTTTCACTACGTGATCCTGACCCACCAGTTCAGTGAAGGTTTTAGGGCGCCATTTACGAGCCAGTGCAAGTGCAGTCATGGACTCAATTCTAACAAGGCTACAATAAGAATGGACGGGCCTCCTCGCATGGTGGCTTGGCAACCTGGTCAGGTCGGGAACGAAGCAGCCATACCCAAATACTATCAGTGCCGAGGGTCGGGCTCGTCCTTATTTCCTAGTGATGCAAATGAATCGATCGTTTAGCTATTTGCTAAATAATCCGAGAAATACCCCAAGTAAACTTTTGAAGGTCAAATAGGTAATTCCTAGGATTGTGATTGCCATGAGCAAGCGAGAGCCAAACTCAATACGGAATATTTTGGCTCGATTGTGAGTAAGTTCGATTAAAAACACCATTCTGAATGCCTAACCTTTTGGATTTAATAATTACTAGATTATTAGCATGTATATGGTTTGTGAAGAAGGTTGGGGCTAAATGTTTGTAATCACAATGGAAGTAGTAAGTAGGTATTACTTGATTATTTACTGAACTTTCGCAAAGCGCTTAAGGTCTGCATACTCCTCAGGAAATATCTCGCCGATTTCCCGGTAAATAATTTTGTTGTTCTTGTCCAGAATAATGAGGATGGGTATGCCCTTCACCTTGCCCATTGATTTTTGCAGTTCCGGAGTCATCATCGCTGCTGGGAATGTGTACTTATTGTTCTCCATGTATTGCTTGGCAAGTAATGGGTTCTTATCAATGGAGATGGTAATGACGTTCAGTGAGTTGGGTGGTAACTCTTTATAGAGTTTCTCAAGGTAAGCATTTTGCTTCTTACAAAATGGGCACCAGGTGGCCCATACCTGGATTAAGGTGTTCTTGGTGTTGTTGGCCGGTATGGCATACGGCACGCTATTGAGTGTTTGCATTGGCCCTAACTCAATGGTTTGGCCAACCGTCAGCGCCAGGGCCAAGCTTGGCAGAAGCATGAGGCACACGATCAGGAGTTTGAAGATTCTCATACCCCAATGCTAACTGAAGTGATTAGCACCTGGGGCTCGTATATGGCGTCATTGACTTACCTTAAACTGGCTCATATAGTGAGCCTTTTATGGCCCATGCTAATGCCTATTTAGTTATGAAAGATTGCTCATGAGCGATATGGAGCGCTTGCACAAGATTAAGTACATGATCCAGAGTCGGGGTTGCGTGCCGATTGAGGATTTCTTGAGTGGCTTAGAAATCTCGCGCGCAACCTTCAAACGCGATCTTGACTATCTGCGTGATCGCATGAACGCGCCAATTGTCTACAACCGCGCTATGGGTGGCTATCGCTTTGATAAGCCCAATGCTGGTGATAAGTTTGAGTTACCCGGCTTGTGGTTCTCTGAAAAGGAGGCGACTGCCCTCGTTCTGATGCAACACCTATTATCCAATCTAGATACCAATGGCTTACTGAGCCCCCATATTGCACCGCTAATAAATATCATTGATGGCATCTTAGGACAATCCGAGATCTCTGCAAAAGAGTTACGTAAACGCATTAAGGTCTTTGGTGTGTCAGCCCGCAAGAATGTGCTCGAGAACTTTGAAGAGGTCGGTATCTCACTCCTAAAGCGCCAGCGCTTACACCTGTCCTATTACTCCAAGGGTAAGGATGAATCAACCGAGCGTGATGTATCACCACAGCGCTTAATTTTCTATCGGGATAACTGGTACCTCGATGCGTATTGCCATCTACGCAAAGGTCTACGAAGTTTTGCCATGGATGGAATTCAGGCAGCCCATGTATTAGATGAAAAGGCAATTGAGGTTCCCGAAAAAGAATTACATGAAAACTTTGCAGAGAGTTATGGCATCTTCTCTGGTAAGGCCACGCAACGCGCCAAATTACGCTTTACCCCAGAGAAAGCCCGCTGGGTTGCTGCGGAGACCTGGCATGGCCAGCAAGTAAGTAGCTTCGATAAAGAAGGCAATTACCTCCTTGAGTTTGATTACAACCAAGATCCGGAACTCATCATGGAGATCATGAAGCATGGGGATGGTGTTGAGGTGCTGGCGCCTGCCAGTTTGCGTAAACGTGTTGCCGAGGAGCTTCTAAAGGCCGCCAAGCGCTATCAATCATTGTGATGCGTGCCATCTCACCATAAAATCAATTATCCGAACGAGGTGCATATGATCCCAATCATTAAACGAATCATTCTGAGCTGCTTATTATTCAATCTTGGTCTTGCTCATGCCCATCACGGTTGGTCTGAATATGATCAAACCAAGACCGTGAAGCTCACCGGCACGATTACTCAAAGCGGCTATGAGCATCCGCATGGAGTCATTAAGTTAAATGCCGATGGCAAGTCGTGGACCATCGTGCTGGCCCCACCCTTTCGGATGGAAAATCGGGGCTTGAGTAAAAGTGATATTGCTAATGGTTCGCAAATCACGGTGGAGGGCTATATCAATCGCACCCAACCCGATGAACTGCGTGCCGAGCGCATCACTGCTGGCTCTAAAACCATTGAACTGCGCTAATGAGTAGTCCCGTCATGGCCTTGGAGGGCTTATGGCTAGCTCAGGCCATGAAGCACTCGACTTGGCTCTACCCTACGGTTGAGACCATGCACATCTGGGGCATTGGCATGCTCTTTGGAAGCGTGGTCATCATGGATTTACGGGTCTTAGGGTTTGGCAACAAACTCAATCTGTCGGACCTATCTCGCTTGGGCGTCTTGGTTGCATTTATCGGCTTTGGTCTAGCGGTTCTCACTGGGTCGCTGATGTTTATTGCGCAAGCCTCTGAGCTCATTAGCTCACGCTTATTTATCCTCAAGATGTGCCTTATCTTCCTATTACTCGCCAATGCCATGATTCTGCGTATGCGCACAGTAACAAATGGAATCAGTAAATTACAAGCCCTTCTATCACTCACCGGTTGGGCGAGTGTCATTGGGATGGGGCGTTGGTTGGCCTACGTTTGATCAATACCCAATTTGGGTATGACCCTACCCATATTGGGTATGTTTAGATTGCTTTGAGTCTTGCTTCTTTGAGTCGGGGTTCAACGAGGTGGCCCTTACGTGCGCGGTTGCCTGCAAAGCCCTTCAGCGTTTTGGCATCCAGATGCGTATCGGTTAGTTTGCCACCGCGACCAAGTCCAGAATAACTCGCACCATCGGCGCCCACAGCAATTGCTGAACGCATGAATTCTTTAGGATCAAGTCCCATCAGGATCACACCTTTACCACCAGTTGGTAGACGCTTGAGCTCATCGAGTGGGAATACCAAGAGTCGGCCGTTCTCGGATAAGCAAGCGACTTGACGCATCCCCTCGTTTACCTTGGCAGCACCAAGAGGTGCATCACCGGGCGTCTTCTTATCCAGACCCACAAACGATTTACCCGCTTTATTGCGAGTGATCATGTCTGCGACATTCGCTAAGAACCCATTACCACCTTTGGTGGAGATGAGGACCAGATCATCGGCGTGACCCGCATAGTAGGCGACCATTTGCGAGCCTGGCGCGAGATTGACGTAGCTTGTGAGTGGTGAGCCATCGCCTCGTGCACCGGGTAACTCACTCACAGCGACCGTATAGACCCGACCGTCACTACCAAAGCCCAACATTTGATCGACAGTGCGGCACTCGAAGGTATCGTAGAGAGCATCGCCCGCTTTGAAAGTGAACTGTTGGGGATCGTGCTCATGGCCCTGACGAACTCGCACCCATCCCTTTTGGGATACGATCACAGTCACCGGCTCATCAATCACCCTCACCTCGGCCACTGCACGCTCATCTTCTTTCATGAGGGTACGACGCGCATCACCAAACTCTTTGGCATCACTCTCAATTTCTTTGATGATGTGTTTACGCAATGCCGACTCGTTACTGAGTAACTCATCAAGTTCTGCCTTTTGCCCTTTGAGCTCTTTGAGCTCCTGCTCAATCTTGATCCCCTCCAGGCGCGCTAACTGGCGCAAACGAATCTCTAAGATGTCTTCTGCTTGACGCTCGGTGAGCTTGAACGCCTTCATCAGATCGGGTTTTGGCTCATCGCTATTGCGAATCAGCTTAATGACCTTATCAATGTTCAGAAAGACGATCTTGCGCCCTTCCAAGATATGCATCCGGTCCTTGACCTTGCCCAAACGATGCTGGGTACGACGAGTGACGGTCTCGACTCGAAACTCAATCCACTCGGTGAGGATCTCTTTTAATCCTTTTTGACGGGGACGGCCGTCATTGCCGATCATCACTAAATTAATCGAGGCATTCGACTCGAGCGAGGTATGCGCAAGTAGTAAGGTGATGAACTCACTCGGCTCCACATTCTTGCTCTTAGGCTCGAATACCAAACGTACCGGGGACTCACGACTCGACTCATCGCGCACACCATCCAAGACGTTCAGAATCGTTTGCTTGAGATTGTTTTGCTCAGTGGTGAGCGACTTCTTACCCAGCTTCACCTTGGGATTAGTGAGCTCCTCAATCTCTTGCAGGACCCGTTGTGCCGAGGTCGCGGGTGGTAACTCATTAACCACCACCTGCCATTGCCCACGGGCAAGCTCCTCAATGGTCCAGCGGGCGCGCACCTTGACCGAACCACGCCCACCCTCATAGATCTGGGCGATCTCACTGGCCGGCGAGATGATTTGGCCACCCCCTGGAAAATCCGGACCTGGGATGTGCTTGAGCAAATCGTCCAAACTGGTTTTAGGGGACTTCATCAAAGCCACGGCGGCGCTTGCCACCTCGCGCAAGTTATGCGATGGAATTTCGGTCGCCATACCCACGGCAATGCCGGAGGCGCCATTGAGTAAAACAAATGGCAGACGTGCTGGGAGTAATTTCGGCTCTTTAAACGAACCATCGTAGTTGGGCACAAAATCGATCGTACCCTCATCAATCTCAGATAGCAGCAGGCTCGCAATCTTAGTCAAGCGTGCTTCGGTATAACGCATCGCCGCAGCCCCATCACCATCGCGCGAGCCGAAGTTGCCTTGACCATCAATGAGTGGATAGCGTAACGAGAAATCCTGTGCCAAGCGCACCAGGGCATCGTAGGCCGATTGATCGCCGTGTGGATGGAACTTACCTAAGACATCACCAACCACGCGCGCACTCTTAACTGGCTTCGCATCAGCACGCAAGCCCATCTCGTTCATGGCAAACAGAATGCGACGTTGCACGGGCTTTTGGCCATCAGCAACTTCGGGTAATGCGCGCCCTTTGACCACACTAATCGCGTAATCAAGGTACGCACGCTCAGCGTAGATGCCTAAGGATAAGAACTCCTCAGGGTTAGCGGGATTTGCTTTGGGCCGCTCTTGAGTAAAGAGATCCCCCTGCTCAGGAATTGCTTTCTTATTTTTAGTCGCCATGCTGTGTCCTAAATGTCGGCTTCTACTTCATTACCGCGCTCTTCTAACCAATCGCGGCGTGCGCCAGATTCTGCTTTGCCCATCAACATGTCCATGGTCTTAATGGTCTCGCTCTCACTCATCTCGCCCAAGGTCACCGGCAAGAGACGACGAGTATCTGGATTCAAGGTGGTATCCCACAGTTGCTCAGCACTCATCTCACCTAAGCCCTTAAAGCGCGAGATTTGCCAGGCGCCCTCGCGCACACCGTCTTTGCGCAGCTTATCTTCAATGGCAGTTAGTTCGCCCTCATCAAGTGCGTAGATCTTCTGTGCGGGCTTCTTACCACGCGCAGGTGCGTCCACGCGATACAGTGGTGGTCGCGCAATGTAGACATGACCGTTCTCGACCAAGCGTGGGAAGTGTTTATAAAAAAGTGTGAGCAGCAGCACCTGAATATGCGAGCCATCCACATCGGCATCGGACAGTATGCAAATCTTGCCGTAGCGTAAGTTGCCCAAGTTGGGCTCATCACCGGGCCCGTGGGGATCAACCCCAATCGCTACTGCAATATCGTGCACTTCATTGTTCGCAAAGAGCCGATCACGCTCGGTCTCCCAGGTATTTAACACCTTACCGCGTAAGGGCAAAATCGCTTGGTACTCTTTATTACGACCCATCTTGGCGGAACCACCGGCGGAGTCGCCCTCCACCAAGAAGATCTCATTTAAAAGAATGTCTTCGCTCTCACAGTCGGTGAGCTTGCCAGGCAGTACCGCGACACCCGAAGATTTTTTCTTTTCCACCTTTTGCCCAGCGCGGGTGCGCGCTTGCGCTTGCTTAATGACGAGCTCTGCAAGTGCTTTGCCGTAATCAACATGTTGGTTGAGCCAGAGCTCAAGTGCTGACTTCACAAAGCCAGAGACCAAGCGCACGGCATCGCGGGAGTTCAGGCGCTCTTTGATCTGTCCCTGGAACTGGGGATCTAACACTTTGGCAGACAATATGAATGAGGCCCGAGCAAAGACATCTTCCGGCATGAGCTTCACACCCTTGGGTTGTAAAGCGTGGATCTCGACAAAACTTTTGACCGCATTAAAGAGTCCTTCGCGCAAACCGCTCTCATGCGTACCGCCCGCTGGAGTGGGGATAAGGTTCACGTAACTCTCACGCACCGGCGCACCCTCTTCGGTCCAACTCACCACCCAAGCGGCGCCCTCACCTTCGGCAAAGGCTTCTTCATCCCCTGTGCCGCTGGCGTAATGCTCGCCCTCAAACGCAGGAATCACTGGGGCACTATGGCCACCTTGTGCCAAGGCTTCATCGAGGTAACCTTTTAGTCCTTGGGTGTAGAGCCAGGATTGGCTTTGACCGTTTTTCTCATGTACGAGCGTGACCTTGACGCCCGGCAAGAGCACTGCCTTGGAGCGCAAGAGACGTTCGAGGTCGGCCATGGGGATGGTGGCGCTATCAAAGTACTTGGGATTGGGCCAGACACGCACTTTGGTGCCATGCGCTTTATCGCTTTTGGTAGCCGCTTTGGATTTGAGTTTCTCGATCACATCACCATCGGCAAAGGTGATGTTCGAGACCTGTTGCTCACGCCACACTGTGACCTCTAGGCGTTTAGCGAGTGCGTTCGTAACCGACACACCAACCCCATGCAAGCCGCCAGAGAATGCATACGCACCACCACTGCCCTTTTCAAACTTACCACCGGCATGCAATTGGGTAAACACGATTTCAACGACGGGTTTTTTCTCTTGAGGGTGCATCCCCACGGGAATGCCGCGGCCATCATCCTCCACGCTCACACTGCCATCGGTGTGTAAGGTCACCACCACTTCTTTACCGTAACCACCAAGTGCTTCGTCAGAGGCGTTATCTAAGACCTCCTGAATAATATGCAGAGGATTATCGGTACGGGTATACATGCCCGGGCGCTGACGCACCGGCTCCAAGCCTTTTAAGACTTTGATCGAGGATTCGCTGTATTGGGATGGTTTACGAGTCGCCATGCGCAGAAATTGTAGTCATATCCCAAAGGCGTGTGACAAAAGCGTGGGAAAATAAGCCCATGGGAGCATTAAGTCATATTCGAGTATTAGATCTGAGCCGGGTATTAGCGGGTCCGTGGTGTGCTCAGAACTTAGCTGATTTGGGTGCTCAGGTGATTAAAGTGGAGCGCCCGGGCGCAGGTGACGATACCCGCCATTGGGGCCCTCCCTTTGCTAAAGACCCCAATGGTCAAGACACCACCGAGTCAGCGTATTACATCTCGATTAATCGTAATAAGAAATCCATCACGCTCGATATCAGCACCCCCGAGGGTCAAGCGATTGTGCGCGATCTGGTCAAGACCTCCGATGTGGTGATTGAGAACTACAAAGTGGGACAGTTAGCGAAGTACGGTCTTGACTATCCATCATTATGTGCGATCAAGCCCAATCTCATTTATTGCTCGATCACCGGCTTTGGTCAAACTGGCCCTTATCAACATCGCCCTGGCTATGACTTTATCTTGCAAGGCATGGGTGGCTTCATGAGCATTACCGGTGAAGCGGATCATTTACCGGGTGGCGGCCCTCAAAAGGCTGGGGTTGCGATTGTGGATTTATTTACAGGGATGTATGCCAGCTCCGCGATTCTTGCGGCGGTGATTCATCGTGATCGCAGCGGTGAAGGTCAATACATTGATATGGCTCTCCTCGATACTCAAGTAGCGATGCTTGCCAATATCTCCAGTAATTATTTATGCAGCGGAGTCTCGCCGCATCGCTGGGGCAATGCTCACCCTAATGTGGTGCCGTATCAAACCTTTCAGACCTCAGACAGTTGGATCATTGTGGCAGTCGGTAACGATAGTCAGTTTCGTAACTTCGTGAAAGTTGGTAACCGCGAGGCTCTTGCTGACGATCCGCGCTTTGCAAGCAACCCCGCGCGCATTGAGCACCGCGCTGCATTAATCCCACTGTTAGCCGAGATGGTGAAGGAGAAGACCAAGGCGCAGTGGATTTCTTTATTGGAGACGGCAGGTGTGCCATGTGGGCCCATTAATAACTTGCAAGAGGTGTTTGAGAACGAGCAAGTGATCTCGCGTGGGATTGAGATGCGCGTGCCCCATCCAACCGCCGGCACCATGAAATTGGTCGCCAGCCCAATGCGTCTATCTAAAACTCCTGCAGAAATACGCATGCCACCCCCACTGTTGGGACAACACACCGATGAGGTCTTGCACGAACTGGGTATGAGTGCTTCACAAATTAGCGAGCTGCACCAGAAAGGCATTGTGTGACCCAACGCGCGCCCAGCCTATCGATGCTTCAAGTGCTGATCTTTGGCAGTTTGATGGTGACCCTTTCCATGGGGATTCGTCATGGCTTTGGTCTCTTTAATATGCCCATCACCTCCGCCAACGGTTGGGGGCGTGAGACCTTCGCATTAGCGATTGCCCTACAAAATTTGATTTGGGGATTTGCTCAACCCGTCGCTGGTGCGCTTGCCGATCGCTATGGTCCGTTCAAGATCATGATTCTGGGTGGATTCTTATATGCCGTGGGTCTGATTGGTATGGCGCTCACTAATGATCCTTTGCTGTTTCATTTGGCAGGTGGCCTATCAATTGGTATTGGTCTAGCGGCGACGACCTACAGCGTGGTGTACGGCATTATTGGTCGTAATGTATCACCCCAGAAACGCGTCTGGGCGATGGGGGTTACTGCAGCGGCCGGCTCCTTTGGTCAGTTTTTGATGATGCCGCTTGAGCAAGGCTTGATTAGCAACTTTGGAGCCAGCGAAGCACTCATTTATTTAGGACTCATGGCTTCACTCATGATCCCGATTGCGTTTTTCTTACGCGAGACCGGTTTTGCGCCCAATCAAGCGGGTGATCAAACCATCCGACAGGCTCTTAACGAAGCGATTGGTAATCGCAACTTTCGTTTCTTGATGATGGGTTACTTTGTGTGCGGCTTTCAGGTGATCTTTATTTCGGTTCACCTCGCGCCCTATCTCAAGGATATGTCGGCGATCTATCCGGGCATCAACGGTGCAACGGTTGCCACCACTGCCTTGGCCTTGATTGGACTATTTAATGTGATTGGTACCTACTACGCTGGGGTCTTGGGTGCACGCTTCCCTAAGCGGTTTTTACTCTCAGGCATTTACTTCACACGCTCGCTAGCGATTGCCCTCTTTTTATTGTTACCCCTCTCCTCGATGAGCACCTATGTATTTGCTGCCGTGATGGGGGTACTTTGGCTCTCCACCATTCCACTGACGAATGCGATCGTCGCTCAGATTTTTGGGGTCAAGTACCTCACCATGCTCTCGGGGGTGGTGTTCTTCTCCCATCAATTAGGGAGCTTTTGTGGTGCCTACTTTGGTGGCTACCTCTACGATCTCACCGGCTCTTATCAGATCGTATGGGGCATTGCCATGGCCCTCGGGGTCTTTGCCGGTCTGATTAATTTACCGATCCGCGAGGAACCCTTGCAGCGCCCGGCAAGCGCATGAGGACGTAGTGATTCTGTGGCGATGACCACCTGCTTTCGGTAGAATGCATTCATGAGCCAATCCGCATCAATGACTTCAACTCTGACTAGAAAGAAGATTGCTCTCTACGCAGTTGTTGTGATCCTTCTAATGCTGGTCTTTGCGCTCTACTTCATTCCAGAGGTTGTGATTGGTTTAGCTGAGCAAGCATGGGCCCTGTGTGGCTGGTAATCCCCTCCCGCTGTAGCACAATGGATAGTGCAATCGCCTCCTAAGCGATAGATCCAGGTTCGACTCCTGGCAGGGGGACCAAATTTAGTCATAACGCATTGATTGTTGAATTAGGAAAACTACTGAGCTGATTCAATCCCAATGTGTCACGCAATTGTTACGTCTTTGAATTCATGCGCGATCGATTAGTGATGAAGTTATCCACAGCGTGTGTGGACAAGATGATAAAAATTTTCCTAAGTGCTGATTTTTAAACGAGTGAGCTAGCATGCTCAAAATTTGAGCATGCGTTACCCAACATTATTTCTTAGTAAATAAGTTGGCTTAAACTTGACTCATGTCAACAATCCCTGTAAGCACACTCGCCGCTCTCGAAGAGATGTTGCAAAACGCGAGTTGCCATTTGCCCCACGCGTGCTTACCGATTCTGTTGGGTGATCGCACCGTCGGTCATCTCGTCCCTGAATTTACCCCCTTCGTGATCGAGAGTTTACAAAACGACCCGATTGCCCATCTGAATGTGAGTGCGCGTGGTTTGTCTTTAGCAGCAGTTCCTCCTGCCCACCTCAGTGCCAGTTTGCGCGTCTTGGCGATGAGGATGCGTGACGCTGGATTGATCCCCGCGTGGCGTAATGAGGAGTTTGCATTCTATGGTGCTGATGGTCATGAGTACTTTCGGGTCGAGCGCGCGGCGTTTCGTAGTCTTGGGGTGCAAAGTCAAGCGGCGCACATCAATGGCGTTGCTGCCAATGGCCAACTGTGGGTGGGGAGACGCAGCGAGAGTAAGCAAATTGATCCCGGCAAGCTTGATAACCTCGCCGCTGGCGGTATTAGCGCCTCGGAGACCGTGGTGCATTGCGCCATTCGGGAGCTCTGGGAAGAAGCAGGTATTCCCGAGCCGATCGCCAGTGCCATTACTCCAGCAGGCAAGCTACTCATTAGCCGCCCTCACCCACCGCATGGGATCCACCATGAAAGCCTCTTCATCTTTGATCTTGTCTTGCCTTCGCAATTAGTTCCCATGAATCACGATGGTGAGGTTAGTGGCTTTATCCAACTAGATCTCGCGGAGGCTGCCGCCCGCATCCTGGCCGATGAGTTCACGACCGATGCCGCCTTGGTAACCGCCGACTTGATATTGCGCCGCAACCGGATGGCTTGATGAAGCTCAAGGATGGGCTTGGGGGATTCGTGGTTAAATAGGGTCACAAGGATGAAACAGGGGTGCCCCCACTGCGGTGGTGCTGAGAAAGACCCTCGAACCCGATCCAGGTAATGCTGGCGTGGGGAGTTCCATCAAACCGGCACCCGGTTTCGTCCACTCTATGAATATTGCGAGGAGATGGACATGAGCGTTAGCACCGAGAATCAAAAGAAGGCCAAACCAGAAATCCCCAGTCTGAAGAGTTTGGAGCGAGACTTTGGGCAAAAGTTTGCCTATCCGGCTTCCACCAAAACCTATTTGCAAGGATCGCGTCCTGATGTGAAGGCACCGATTCGGGTGATCGAACAGTTGCCGACTAAAACGGGTGAGACTGAATCTGCTAATCCGCCCATTCCGGTGTATGACACCTCAGGCCCCTACAGCGATCCCGATATCGTGATCAATTTAGAAAAGGGTCTACCTAAATTAAGAGGCCAATGGATTAGTGAGCGTGGTGATACCGAGCAACTTGCTGGCCCCTCGTCCGAATACGGTGTGGCCCGTGCGCATGATCCAGCCACCGCCCATTTACGCTTCTCGCACATTGCCGCACCACGGGTTGCCAAGTCGGGTGCAAACGTGAGTCAAATGCATTACGCCCGCAAAGGCATCATCACCCCTGAAATGGAGTATGTCGCTCTACGCGAGTCCATGGGCCTTGAGAAACTTCGTCAAGATCCTCGCTATCAACAGATCCTCAAGCAGCATCCTGGCAAATCCTTTGGTGCGAATATTCCGGATGTGATTACTCCGGAGTTTGTGCGCTCGGAGATTGCTGCAGGTCGTGCCATTATCCCCGCCAATATTAATCACCCAGAGTTGGAGCCCATGATCATTGGCCGTAACTTCCGTGTGAAGATCAATGGCAATCTAGGTAACTCCGCAGTGACCTCCTCGATCAATGAAGAGGTTGAGAAAATGGTCTGGGCGATCCGTTGGGGTGCCGACACCATCATGGATCTCTCCACCGGCAAGCATATTCATGAAACGCGTGAGTGGATTATTCGGAACTCGCCAGTACCAATTGGTACGGTGCCGATTTATCAGGCCCTCGATAAGACCGGCGGCATTGCCGAAGACCTCACCTGGGAAATGTTCCGTGACACCCTGGTAGAGCAAGCCGAGCAAGGTGTGGATTACTTCACGATCCATGCGGGCGTATTGTTGCGTTATGTGCCACTCACTGCTGATCGGATTACCGGCATCGTCTCACGCGGTGGCTCCATCATGGCCAAGTGGTGCTTAGCGCATCACAAAGAGAACTTCCTCTACACCCACTTTGATGAGATCTGCGAGATCATGAAAGCCTATGACGTGTCCTTTAGTCTTGGCGATGGTTTACGTCCAGGTTGCATCGCGGACTCCAATGACGCCGCTCAGTTTGGTGAGTTGCATACCTTGGGTGAACTTACTGCCAAAGCGTGGAAGCACGATGTGCAAGTGATGATTGAGGGTCCTGGTCACGTTCCCATGCAACGCATTGAAGAGAACATGACCGAAGAACTCAAGCATTGCTTAGAGGCCCCCTTCTACACCCTAGGACCCTTGATCACCGATATTGCGCCTGGTTACGATCACATCACCAGTGGTGTGGGTGCAGCGCAAATTGGTTGGTACGGTACCGCAATGCTCTGCTATGTAACCCCCAAAGAGCATTTAGGTCTACCTGATAAAGAGGACGTGCGCGAGGGCATCATCACCTACAAGATCGCTGCCCATGGCGCTGACCTTGCGAAGGGCTTTCCGGGTGCGCAATTGCGCGATAACGCGCTCTCCAAAGCACGTTTTGAGTTCCGCTGGGAAGATCAGTTCAATCTAGGCTTGGATCCCGAGCGGGCGCGTGAGTACCATGATGCCACCCTCCCTGCTGAAGGTGCGAAGATTGCACACTTCTGCTCAATGTGTGGCCCCAAGTTCTGCTCGATGAAGATCACTCAAGATGTGCGTGATTACGCCGCGAGCCTCAAAGAAGGTGTTGACCCTGCCAAGGGCATGGAAGAGAAATCGATCGAGTTCCGCAAACGCGGCAGCGCGATCTATCAGTAGGTCTTGAAATGAGCATGTCGTATGCCATCGTCGGTGCCGGCCTCATGGGTCGGATGATGGCGTATGCCCTCACCAAATCTGGTGCACGCGTTGAACTGTTCGAACGGAGCGGCCCCGATGCGGAGCACTCGGCAGCACGGGTTGCCGCGTCGATGCTAGCGCCTCTTGCCGAATCCGCGATTACCGAAGCACCCGTGGTGCGCATGGGCTTATACGGTCTTGATCGTTGGAAGCAGCTCATTACTGAACTGAATACGCAAGTATCTCAACAGACCTACTTTCAGCAAGACGGCACCCTGGTTTTGTGGCATCGCCTTGATGCACCCGAGGCCCAGCGCTTTGCGGAGCATCTTGAGCGCAATGTGCGCATGAACCCAGCGCTAGCCACTCCCTGGCATCTCGATAGCAAGGCACTCACCGAGCTTGAGCCTGCCGTGGCGGAACGCTTTACCCAAGGTCTCTTTTTGCCTCGCGAGGGCCAGCTCGATAATCGCCAACTCTTAAGCGCTCTATTGGAGTTCTTAACCAAAGCGCAGGTGCTGATGCATTGGCATCAGGCGGTGGAGCCCCATGACCTACGTAGCCGTGGCTTTGATTGGGTGATTGATTGCCGTGGCTTGGGGGCCAGAGCCAGTTGGGCCGATACTCGCAATCCCCTGCGTGGGGTTCGAGGGGAGGTGATTCGGGTGTATGCGCCCGAGGTCAAGCTCAAGCGCCCTACGCGCTTAATCCATCCCCGCTATCCCATCTATATTGCCCCCAAAGAGAACGATCTGTATGTGATTGGGGCTTCTGAGATCGAGTCCGATGATCTCTCGCCCGTGAGTGTACGCTCCTCCATGGAGTTGCTCTCAGCCGCTTACTCGGTGCACTCGGGCTTTGCCGAGGCACGGATTGTGGAAGCGGCGACGCAATGCAGGCCCACCCTCAAAAATAATTTGCCGGAGATTTGCATACCTGAGCCTGGGCTCATGCAAATCAATGGGCTCTATCGCCATGGTTATTTAATTGCGCCAGCCATGATGGATGCGGCACTGCAAGTACTACAGGGCGAATCCCAAATGCTTGCGAAACGCTTTGATTTGCAGATCCAGCAAGCTAGCTTGAGTGGATCCCTCGTATGATGCGCGTGCTCGTCAACCAACAGATCCGTGAGCTTCCCCCTGCGAGCAAGGTGAGCGATCTCTTAACAGTACTCGATGCCAAACCGCCGTATGCCGTGGCGGTTAATTTGCAGTTCGTTCCCAAATCACAGCATGCGGAGTATGTTTTGCATGATAACGACTCCATTGAAATTATTTCACCGGTGACCGGTGGTTAAACTATTTATTTACACCTCATGACCGCTCCATTACCTACCCACCTCAACGATCCCCTCATTCTGTATGGTGAGTCGTTTGCCAGTCGCTTACTCTTGGGTACCTCACGCTATCCCTCGCCTCAGGTGCTGGAGACCGCCGTGCAACGCGCTCGCCCAGCGATGATTACAGCGAGCTTACGCCGTCAGGGCTCCGCTGCAACCGAAGCACACAGTGGCTTTTGGGAGCTCCTCAAGAAAATGGCAGTACCGGTATTACCCAATAGCGCTGGTTGCCACAGCCCACAAGAGGTGATTACCACCGCGCAGATGGCACGCGAGGTATTTGAGACCAATTGGATCAAGTTAGAGCTGATTGGGGATGATTACACTCTGCAACCCGATACCTTGCGTCTGGTACAAACTGCCGAGCATCTCATCAAAGATGGGTTTAAGGTTCTACCCTATTGCACCGAGGATCTCATTTTGTGTCAGCGCTTGGTTGATGTTGGTTGCCAAGCCGTCATGCCCTGGGCGGCACCGATTGGTACTGGTCAAGGGCCACTCAATCCCTACGCCATGCGCTTACTGCGTGAGCGATTGTCGGTTCCCTTGCTGGTAGATGCGGGCTTAGGCTTGCCATCCCATGCTTGTACCGTGATGGAATGGGGCTTTGATGGTGTGCTCCTCAACACCGCAGTGGCACTCGCTCAGGATCCTGTTACCATGGCTTGCGCGTTCGCGGGCGCAGTTCATGCCGGTCGGCAGGCATTCTTATCGGGAGCGATGCAACCACAAGCTTCAGCGCAAGCGAGTACCCCATTAGTGGGAACCCCTTTTTGGCATCACGAATAGGAAGATAGTGTGAGTCATATTCGGGAGATGGCGAAGCAAATTGTGACGGCGCATTGCCATGATGATTTGTGCCTGCCTCTGCCAAGCTTTAGTCCAGATCAACCACCGCCCACGATTAAGACCGAGACCAGTCAAGATCAATACGAACTTGCTGGCACGATTGCGGCGATTGAGATGGGCTTTATTGAGAGTGATGCGCGCGTTTTAGGCAAAGCCTGGTCACGTATGATCAAAGACGTGGGTGACTTTAATCCCAAGCTCTGGCCCTCACGCCCAGAGTATTTTGAGATGTTGCCCTACTCGCGCAATTCGAATCCAAAAGCCTTTAAAGAGTGTCCCAAGCGCTTGGGTCTTTACGGAGTGTTCCCCGATGCCGATTGGATTAAGCGCATGGTCGATGCTGAGCTCCCTACCGCACAGTTGCGATTTAAATCCGATGATGTAACCCAAATACGCACACAAATCCGTGAGGCGGTTGCGGCAGTTAAAGGTAGCAAGACCCTCTTGTTTATCAATGACCATTGGGAAGAAGCGATTGCAGCTGGCGCCTATGGAGTGCACTTGGGTCAGGAGGATTTAGTAAGCGCCAATTTGGATGCGATTCGTGAAGCTGGACTGCGTTTGGGGCTGAGTACCCATGGCTACGCTGAGCTGGTGATTGCGGATCGCTATTGCCCAAGTTACATTGCCATGGGTGCGGTGTTCCCGACCAATCTGAAGAAGATGCCCACTGCACCTCAAGGCTTAGGACGCTTATACGCCTATGCCAAGCTGATGCAGCACTATCCACTCGTCGCGATTGGTGGCATTGATGAGGGAAGTATTCATGCGGTGGCACAAAGTGGTGTCGGCTCAGTTGCAGTCGTGCGTGCGATTGTGGCCAGCGATGACCCCAAAGCGGCGGTCAAGCGCTTACAAGAGCTCATGAAAACTAACTAAGCAAGCTATTGTTGGTCAGGTAGTTGGGTGGGATAGAAGTCATGCATATGCCACAGCGGCCCGGGACCCTTACCAATTTCTAAACGCTGCCCTGCTTCAATTGCTGCACTCACAAATGAGATTGCTTTCGCTACCGAGTGACTGAGATCATGCTTGTCAGCCAAGTAGGTTGCAATAGCACTTGAGAGTGAGCAGCCTGTGCCATGGGTGTTCACCGTCGGTATGCGTGGATGCTTAAACTCTTTATGAAACACCACTGGTACATCGTCTTTGCGATCATGCCAGATTAAATAGTCGACTAGCTCATTGGGCTCACCTTCCAGGTGTCCACCTTTGATCAAGACCGCGCGTGGGCCAAGGGCTAATAGTTCTTCAGCAGCTGTCTTGAATTGATCAACCGCCACAATCGGACGTCCCAATAAGATCGAAGCTTCATGTAAATTGGGGGTAATGATGGTGGCAAGTGGAAAGAGCTCGGTCACCATGGTGCGCGCTGTGTCGTCACCACCCAAACTGGCTCCAGAGGTAGCCCGCAAGACCGGATCCAATACGATTTTACAAATACCGTGTTTCTTGAGTGTGGCGGCCACCGTTTTTACAATGGCGGGACTGGCCAGCATGCCGATCTTGACCACATCCACACCAATATCCGTAACGACTGCATCAATTTGCGCTTCAATCACATCAAGGTCAATATCTTGGATACGGGTTACACCCAGAGTATTTTGTGCGGTAATCGCCGTAATGGCAGTCATCCCAAATCCACCCAAGGCGGTAATCACCTTTAGATCCGCCTGGATGCCTGCGCCACCACCACTATCAGAGCCCGCAATACTCAATACCTTGGGGATCAGGATGGGGTTGGGTTTAGTGAGCTTCATGAAAATGATGTCCTTGGAATATATTCGCTATTATGGCTTAGGAAAGAAAAAATTAACCTACGACCTAGGAAAAATCTTCGCTATTAAAAGTATATGGATTTCCTAAATTTACAGCGTCAAGAGGATCAATTTAATAAACTTTGTATCAGACATACAATGGGATTTATGTTTACTCAACCCTTCATATTTTAGCTAGGATCCATGACTACTAATTCCAAAAACTCATCATCTATAGGTCTCATTGGTCTTGGTGCCATGGGATTAGGTATGGCTAGCTCTTTACGTCGTAACGGCCATGCCCTTAATGTTTGCGATGTGCGATTCGAAGTAGCTGAAAATTTTGCATTGGCAGGGGGACAGGCTTATAAAACGCCTGCTGAGCTAGCAAAAGTATCTGACATCATCATTAGCGTAGTTGTAAACGCGGAACAAACAGAAACTATCCTGTTTGGTGAACATGGCGCAATAAATGAAATGAAGCAAAAGTCACTCTTTATCATGTGCTCAACAGTTGATCCTAATTGGTCTGCTTCGCTTGAGAGACGGCTAAATGACTTAGGATTTCTGTATTTAGATGCCCCTATTTCTGGCGGCGCTGCAAAAGCAGCCTCTGGCCAAATCACAATGATGACCTCTGGTCATATTGATGCATACCAAAAAGCAGAAAATGTCTTAGAGGCTATGGCAAGTAATATCTACAAATTAGGAGATCGGGCAGGCTTTGGTAGTAAGGTGAAAATTATCAATCAGCTATTGGCTGGCGTTCATATTGCTGTAGCAGCCGAAGCAATGGCCTTAGGCATTCGTGAAGGAGTAGATCCCGCTGCTCTTTATGAAGTTATTACGCATAGTGCTGGTAATAGCTGGATGTTTGAAAACCGAATGGCCCATGTCTTACAGGCAGACTACACAGCTCTATCCGCAGTGGATATTTTTATAAAAGACCTAGGTCTTGTTCTCGATACTGCTCGCGCAAGCAAGTTTCCACTCCCTTTGGCGGCGACAGCCCATCAAATGTTTATGCAAGCCTCTGCGGCAGGGTATGGTCGCGAAGACGATGCAGCTGTCATTAAAATATTTCCGGGTATTAAATTACCAGATGCAAAATAGTTTATAAGAGATGCATATTCTAATTACTGGAGGCAGTGGTTTCTTGGGAGCGAGTCTAGCTCGTGAGCTTTTAAAGAAGTCTCTCATCAGGATTGAGGGTAGATCCCCTGCGCCACTCTCCACTCTCTTTTTAACTGATTTACACAAAATACCTGATGATCTTGCTGCAGAGAGCCGTGTTATCCCATTTATTGGCGACTTAAATGAGTTAATTACTTCTAAAACCCTTCCACTAAATAAGATTGATGCCGTTATTCATTTATCTGCTGCTGTCAGTGCAGAATGTGAGGCTAACCTAGACCTCGGTTTACAAAGTAATTTACTGGTAAGTTTAAATTTACTGCAAGCAATTCGTCATCAATCACAACGCCCTGTTTTTGTATTTCCAAGTTCTGTTGCAGTTTATGGGGCATCTCCTGATCATTCTTTGCCAAGCAAAATCTCCGATATCGATCAGCCCACACCGCAAAGTAGCTATGGAATTCAGAAATTTATGGTTGAGCAGTTAGTTGCTGACTTCTCGCGGAAAGGCTTTATTCATGGCCGTAATATTCGCTTAATGACTGTTTCCATTCGTCCCGGAAAACCAAATGGTGCTGCATCAAGCTTTTTAAGCGGAATGCTGAGAGAACCTTTAGCAGGACAGAACAGCGTAGTTCCAGTCCCACCAGAAACGCGTGTTGCCCTTTCCTCCCTAGATAAAACGCTTGAGGGTTTATTTTGTGCACTTGAATCTCCATCCTCGATATGGGGTGCACCCACAGCAGTTAACCTCCCCGCACTCAGCACCACCGTGGGTGAGATGGCAGAGGCATTGCAAGAGTTGGCTGGTAAAGAAGTTGCAAATTTACTCCAATGGAAGGTAGACCCTCAAGTTCATGCAATTGTGAGTTCGTGGCCAAGTCAGTTTAGTCATCTTCGGGCTAGCCAACTTGGATTAAACCCAGACTCTTCGGTTGAGGACTTAATTCGAGCATATGTAATGAGACATCCGCAAGCTGTATCCTGCTCTGTAAGAAAATAATAATGATCAAACCTAATCTACGGCCATTACTGGGTTGCATTGCAGATGATTTCACGGGAGCAAGTGATTTAGCAAATAACTTAGTTCGTGCAGGAATGCGAACCATTCAAACAATTGGTATACCAGCAGAATCACAAAAACTGAATGCAGATGCGATCGTCATTTCTCTCAAATCTCGAACCATTTCTAAACATGAGGCCATCAAACAGTCTTTACAGGCATATGAATGGTTAAAAGTACAAGGTGTTGAACAATTTTATTTTAAATATTGCTCAACCTTCGATTCAACACCACAGGGTAATATCGGTATTGCTCAACCTTCGATTCAACACCACAGGGTAATATCGGCCCAGTTACAGAAGCCCTAATGGATGAAATTTTCGGAGAAGGTAAAGGCTTCACAATTGTCTGTCCTGCATTCCCAGAGGCCAAACGAACCATATTTAATGGTCATCTTTTTGTTGGAAATGAACTTCTTTCAGAAAGCGGAATGCGAAATCACCCACTGACTCCGATGACGGACGCAAATTTAGTTCGAGTTATGCAAGCACAAACACAACGCGTTGTAGGCCTTGTAAATTATGACTATGTACGCGCTGGTCCTGATGAAATTCGCGCTCGTTTCCATGCGCTTCAAAATCAAGGTATTGGGATTGCTGTGGTTGATGTCACCTGTAATCAAGATTTGAAGTCGATTGCTCTTGCTACTGCGGATATGCCCCTTGTTACTGCAGGCTCAGGTCTTGCAATTGGCCTACCGAGTAATTGGCAGATTCGAGGTTTATTCGATTTAAACGATAGCTCTGACATGCTTCCTCCAGCTTCTGGCTATCAAGCCGTGATCTCGGGTAGCTGTTCAGAGGCCTCCAATGCGCAAGTCCGAGACTTTTGTCAAAGGGGGTTACCTGCTTTTGCAATCGATCCACTTGCCGATGTATCTCATGTCAATATTGCACAACAAGCGATTGCGTTAGCAGAAAAACATCTGAAGAATGGTCCAATGCTTTTTTATACCACTTCACAGCCTGATATTGTGAAATCAATACAAGAAAAATTGGGAGCAATTAAGGCAAGTGAGCATATTGAAAAAATACTCGCAGAGATTGCAAAGGGCTTGGTTCAAAATGGCGTTCGCCAATTGGTGGTCGCCGGTGGGGAAACCTCAGGCGCTGTTGTACAAGCATTAGGAATTAAACAGATGACCATCGGCCCACAAATTGATTCGGGGGTGCCATGGATGTCAGCAAGCTCTCCATGCTGTCAGGATGAGACTATTCACTTAGCCCTAAAATCTGGAAACTTTGGTTCTATCGATTTTTTTACAAAATCATTTACTCACCTATCGAACTTACATCATGAATGAATCACAAGCACGTGCAGAAATATGTAGGATAGGCACATCTCTTTATATGCGTGGCTACGTGCATGCCAGTGCAGGCAATATTAGTGTTCGACTAGATGATGGAAATATTTTAATTACCCCTACGGATGCCTGTCTTGGTAATTTAATACCCCACGAGCTTGCACTCATTAATTCTGGTGGCGAGCAAATCAATGGATCCCCCGCCTCAAAAACGGTATTACTGCATCGTGGTATTTACTCAGCAAATAATCAAGTGTCTTGCGTCATTCATACTCATGCCAGCCATTTAGTCAGTTTGAGTATCAGAGGGATCTGGAATGAGGCGGATATATTGCCCCCCATTACTCCGTATTACGTCATGAAGGTTGGTCACATCCCTTTTATTAGCTATCGACGCCCTGGTGATCCCGAGGTAGCTACTATGGTGATTGAATGCATTAATAAAGCTATTAAGACAGGAAAACCGATCCGAGGTGTCTTGCTTGACCGACTTGGCCCTGTGGTGTGGCATCAATCACCCTCCATGGCTAGTGCTGTTCTTGAGGAGTTGGAGGAAACCGCTAAGCTTTGGTTGATGTCAAATTGCCAGGCAGCGCCACTTAACGATGAACAAATTGAAGTTTTACGAAGTACATTTGGTGCAATTTGGTAAACCGATTGCAATCAATAAAGGTAAACCACTAGCTAATGTACATTTATTTAATGATAAAAAGACATATCTCTCTAAATTAAGGAATCACTCATGCGCTCCTTGCTACTTAGTTTTTTTGTTTTCTTACTTAGTTTTGCTCCTTTTACTGCGAGCCATGCACAAAACTATCCCAATCGCGCTATTAAGTTAGTTGTACCCTTTCCGCCGGGCGGCTTAATTGATAATGCAGCACGTTTGATTGGTCCAGAACTCTCAAAAGAGTTGGGTCAACCCGTGGTAATTGAAAATAAACCAGGAGCGGGTGGTAATTTAGGAGCAGCCGAAGTTGCCAAAGCAAGTCCGGATGGCTACACCCTTTTAATGGCCTCTGCTCCTCTGAGCATTAGTCCCGCTCTATATAAGACTCTGCCCTATAACCCAGCGAATATTGAACCCATTGCGGTTCTCGGACAACTTCCGAATGTCTTATTGGTCAACCCAGAGTCGGGGATTAATACTGTTGCAGATTTAGTCAAACGAGCAAAGGGAAATCCTGGAAAACTCAACTATGCTTCCAATGGTAACGGCACGTCACTACATCTCAGTGCCGAGATGTTAAAGAACCAGGCGGGGATCTATGTGGTTCACATTCCTTATCGTGGCTCGGCGCTTGCAAATGTTGGACTAGTATCAAAAGAGGTGGATTTTATGTTTGATAACTTACCACCTGCACTTGGTCTGATTAATGGTGGTAAGTTAAAGCCTCTAGCTGTTACTACTGCCACCCGTAATCCCGCTCTTCCTAATGTACCAACCATGATTGAAGCTGGATATCCTAATTTCGAGGTTTCAGCATGGTTTGGTATTGCTGCTCCTAAGGGTATCCCTGATGGCGCCAGTCAACGCCTGCAAGCCACTTTGGAGAAAATTGTGGCACGCAAGGAAATGGTTGAGGCAATCTCCCGGTTAGGTGCTACTGTCACCTTCATGAATGCGCAGCGTGCCGCTCAATTTATGAAGACCGATACTGATCGCTGGCGTAAGGTGATTGACTACGCTAAGATCCAAATGGATTAGACAAAACCTTTAATGCACAAAGGGGATCAAATGATCCCCTTTATTCTTTGATGGTAATCATTTATTACCCAATAAAGCTAAATGCAATCAGAGAACCTCGGTTACTATCGAACCTAGGGGCTCGGGACAACTAATCTGCTAGAAAAAATGCTGTAAAATGGCAAATTATTCCCTGATAGCTCAGTCGGTAGAGCGACGGACTGTTAATCCGCAGGTCCCTGGTTCGAGTCCAGGTCGGGGAGCCAAATTCAGTAAGGCTTACAGGTTCATTAGCTTGTAAGCCTTTTTTGTTTATGCGTTATAGACTACATATAGACTACATCTAACAACCTTAAACAGAGTCGAAATAATGCCCGTCAAATTCAACATGGGGGGTGTGGGGTAAGGCGTTGACATGTTATTTACGGATACCGCCTCTCCTCACAAAAAAGAAAGCCAGATTTAATTAAAAAGCATTCGGTGATAGCGAATGTATTCGATCGAAATTTCATGTTCTGGATGCTTAATAAGGCTGCCTTCAATCCCAATAAGCGATAGATCATCTCCGATCATGTAGACACCTTTATCCAGCATTAGATGGTGATTGGGGCATAGGCAAAGCAAGTTTTCGGGTCTATCTGGACCGTTGTGAGGTTTTCCTACTGGCTTTATATGCGCAGCCTCTGCATATGGACCTGCATTAGTTGTAATTTCAATTGAGCAAACTTGGCACTTATGTTTATAAAGCCTCTTCAGCTCACGACCAAGTTTAGAGTCTCTAATAATTCTTGCTGAATTAACAAGCGTTCTTTTAGGAGCATCGCTGCCTGATGGGAGCGGAATTAAGCCATTAGATAGCTTATTTGGCGGTAGTTCAGAGTCTAGTTTGACCAATCGAAATCGGTAAACAAGGAAACCAGACTTTCCGACATCGTGCCAATGGCTCTCAACTTGGTACAAACCATCGTATCTATATCCGTTTTCTGGAGCATAAGGATTCTTTTTATCAGCACCTCTGATAACTCTTACGGGCAAGCCATCAATTTCACTTTTGGCAAGCGCTAAATTACCCCGAGTTAATTCTTGGTTTGCAATCTGACGACCATTCTCGTTCTGACCGCCTTCGCCTGTATAAATAATGACATCACCTGAATCGGAGTCATCCTCATATCCACCTGATATAACTATAGAGTCGGCTCCATCGTCCTTTGAACCTGAAATTCCAGCTTGCAAAGGCTTATGAACGCCAGCCGAAGCGGCTTCTTTTCTTGATTGAAAAGTAGTCCCAGCAGGTATACCTTGAATTTCCCCAAAGATTCTATCTGCCATAGATCACTTTATTAAAAGAAAAAGTCCTACCAAACTAAACAATAAATATAGACTAGCAAATATCTTTATATTCTTAATCAGCTCTTTTTTCTCAACTTTCTTGAACTTCCAAAGATAGTAGGTGTGAATGATTGGGGCAAGAAGAATGACAGCAAACTCTACTAGCAGTTCAATCTTTATTCCTGTCATTATCGAAGACTTAGCCTTAGCAGGTCACTTTCTTTTACAAGGATAAAACTTTATTAAGGCTTGAGTTATTAATTCATCGGCTGATTTGTGTCTTATCTGAGGATTATCACGGAGATAATTAAAAACAATGTCAACTAATTGACCTTTTGATGCATTTGATGGAGTGCATATTACAGAGCCATCAAGGGCATCGTGAACGCCAATTACATATCCAAAACTTTGACCAGCTTTGATAGGACTAGTTGTAGAATCTCGTTTCCAATCCTCCAATCCAGCATATATAGTATTTCCAGTTTCAAAACTCGCTGTACATACTTTGTAAGAAAAGAGTAAAAAAATAAAGAGAGTAGCCTTTTTCATATTCGCCCTTATCTTTTAGGCATCCTTCCGCCAGCTTTTAAACAGTCATCCAAAGTCTTATAAGGTGTGAAATTCTTAGTTTGATCGTAGTATGTCGTATTCGGTGCATGGCAAATGCCTGAGTTGCTCATTTTTACGGGTTTCCCCTGAGCAGCTAAGCCACTAAAAAAAAGTATCGACACAAAAAATGAGATGACTTTAATTTTCATAACCAATAGGCTAACATAATCATAATTATTACTTCTCCCATTTTTAATGTTTAGAGTAACTACCATAAGGCTGCGAATGAATTTATTCCTAGGATTCTTGTTGTTACTTCCATTTCATGTTTTTAGTCAGACTAAAAGTAGTCTTGTAATTGACTGCTCGACATCAGGGCTTTCGATAGAGACATTAACGGTGAACCCCAAATTAAACGAGAAGCTTATCTATGAGCAAGGCGAAACTTCTGGTGGTTTTAAATACTCAAAGACCGAGTTTTTAGTGAACGGAAAAGAGTTAAAAGAATTTAAACCTACAACAATCTCAAAATCGGATTCATATCTCGTCATGGCAAATGCCAGAGATAGTGGCAAAGGTTTTAATCGAAAAGTTTATGTTTTTACCTACTTCTATGACTTAGATGCCAAAGAAGTTACAAGACAAGTAACCATCTTTCCTGATAATAGGATTGAGAAAAGTATTGGTAAATGTAAATAAAAACTAATAACTAGCAAGAACTATTATTTGGTGAAATAAGATGTCTGCAAATGAAACAGCTGAGGCAATTTTAATTGTTATAAAGAGAATCTCGAAATGGATACTTATTTTTATCCTGTTGCTTCTTAGTATTGGACTCCTTATTTATGGTTTAGCTGCTTTTTATGATTGGTATTCGATTGATAGACATAGATTAAAGGTAGAGGCTTTTGCTTCGTTTGATTCCGAAAAATGTACTAAAGAATATCCTTTGTTCATTGGCGTCGTGAATAACTCAAAAAAGACTGTAGATAAAGTGACTATTTATGTCAAAGTAACAAAGGCAGGACATTCAACCCAACTCAATTACGATACTTCATATTCAATTGACAGAATTCTGGCGCCAAGTGAGGGATGGGGTGGTTGTGTAGCAGTATTGGATAACCATTTTGATTGGGCTAAGCGTAAGCCGCTTGATGGTAAAGATATGGCTGTTACTATCTCAACTTTTTATCCATCATTCCAAAACTAACACTCTAAAATCAATGAGGACAGCTGATTACTAAATAGGTGACGCGAGATGCTGCGAAAGCAAGCATGTAAGTACTGCGCAGGGCTATTTCAACCCCTTCGGGTGGGGCATATCTACTGCTCAGACACCTGCCGAAAGCTCAAATTCAAGGCTAAAAAGGCTTCAGAGACAAAGAAAAAGCTCTCTAGGAGGCTAGAGAAGAAACTAGGTATTCTTTCAGCCAGTGCATTTGGGAAATTCCTCGTTAGAGAGATTAGACGGGCTGGAACGGTTCAAATCCTGCATGGGCATACGGCAGCGTCACTAGCTGATTTGGTAAGCCTCAAGAGGCGTTGTACCTCTGCAGCTGGCTTCAAAGATGGCGAATCCCTGGGGGCTTACGAGTTAAGTCACATTTACCCAGTCGGAAATAGTCAATCCAAGCACATTGGACTTCTAAGCCCTAAAAATCTAACAATTGCACCTAAAGAGTTCAATCGAAAGCATTCAACAAAGCTGCCCTCTTGCGGTTACCTTGGTGAGTCCATTCCTAGGTCTATTCTTAATCCCCAATGGAGTATTCGAGATAACTCCAGTTCTCAGGAGATTCTCGCATTAGCTAGAAAGTACATTGGAGCTGACTTTGATGCTTGGCTCGGGAAGCACAACATTACTTTGACCCAAAAGCAAGGGTTAATCAGATCTTTAAAGAAGGCTGGCTATCACGAGGAAAGATTGCGAGATTTGAATCTTAAAGAGCTGCAAGCAATTGCTAATGATGAGGATGTTGGCTATTTCCACATGACTGCCTCTCCAGCGGAAATCAATATGGTTCTAATGGATGAGCTAAATCGATTAAAGATTGGAAATCCTCTATTAACTGCTCTGGAATATTTGGAGCATGAGGAATGGGATAGCTTTTACAACTCTAAGTTCAAATTTATAGGTTTTGACAGGGAGAAAAAAGCATTTAAGAAATATCTCATCACCCAGTCATTAGCATGTCTGCACGGTCAGCCTTACTCTGAAGTTTGGAAGAAAAAGGCGGTCTTACGGCACTTTAAAGAACAGAAAGAATCGCCTCAAAAACTAAATATTGACGATGAGGATGCAGAAATTCCTTTGTAGCTAATTCTGTTAATAATTAACAAAATAGGGTGCTTAGCCCACCCCCACACCTCTTCCCCTTATATGTTTACATAGCTCTATTACAGGATTTCTTAGTCCCAAATAAGCAAATGACTTTACTTATAAACCAATGATATAAGTTGCCAGTACTGTAGTGGTTGATACGGCTTGGAATGGCTCCTGACGATAGATACCAGTGATGCCTATGCGTTGGTTCTTGAGGATGTCGTAGTACCCCCCAACAGTCGCAGTAGGTCTGGTCTTGACTGGATTGGGATTGAAGTTCAATGGGGTTAAACCATCCACACCGGTTGCCGAATATGAACCGTTACTGGTATTGGTATCCGTCTCCACTCCCGCACTGGCAAAAAGCGTGGTCTTGGGGATACCACGGTATCTGGCTTCAGCTCCTGCTAAGGCAGTTGTGGCATTGGTATTCAGTGCTGAATAGGTAAGCGGCGCAGTTACTGCACTGGAAGTGGCTTCGGTATAACCACCCATGTTGTTCTGTGTGTAACGAACCCCGGCGTATGGGGACACAACCACATCAGGCATTACAGCAAAGCCATACTTAGCCACCACTTGAGCGCCTTGGCTAATCAGTTGCGAGCTACCAGTACCCGCTTCACTAGTACCCACAATTTGTCGAGTAATAGTCGTGTCTTTTTGTCCATAAGCCGCTGAGACTTTGACTTCGGCGCCCACGCCATCAGGGCGTTGGCTCCACACGCCAAATACACCAATCATCGGGGTGCTATTACCCAATTGAACGGTGCCGGGACCACTTGCTGATAAGTTCTGATCCACCCACGCACCAATGCGGCTATTGTTCTTACTTAAACGGTAGGAAGCAATCAAGAGACCGCTGGTGTTGTTAATCCCTTGGGCTTGAACGGTGGTGTTACGACCACCTGCACTGACGCAAATACCATACTTATCAAATAAGGAGCAGTCGTAGGTAAAGCCATTGACCATCACAGAGTTTTGCAAGGTGTAGGTGCCTTGCAAGACTGAGGCGGTATTTGCGAGGGATTGTTGAGTGTCGGTTGTCGATGCGCCGGTGACAATTAAATCCCAAATATCTGACGACGAATTAGTGAGACTCCAACGGAAGCCATTGAATGTACCCGAAGTGTTGGAAAGGTTGCTGGAGGTAAATCCTGAAAGTACAGAGCTGTAAGTACCCTTTTGGACACTTGAGCTAGCATAAATACCGAAAGTCGTGATACCACTTATTGCTGATCCTGCTAACTTTCCAAACTGCGTCGAACTATTAATAATAATGTTGTAGCTTGATGGAAGTGTTCCTGTGTAAGTTAATGCAACACCTCCATTAAGGTTGTTTAGAGTTGAAATTCCTCCAGAGTTAGAAATCATATTTCCGAATGGAGCAAGAATTTGACCTATGTTCGTAATAACACCTAAGTTTCCTGAGTTAAATAATCCCGTACTGAATGAGGAAGAGATCTGACCGTTGTTCAGAAGCGTATCTATAGTTCCCGCATTATTAATGCCAGTCCCTCCGCCCCCAATACTTCCGCCAGTAGCATTTAGCAGTGTTGTGATGGTTGCGCCAAAATTATTATCTAAGCCGGAAGTGAGTCCTGATATAACTCCAGTATTGTTTAAGGCAGAGATGTTTCCTGAATTAGTTATTCCGTACTGACCGCCCATTCCAAAACTTCTAATAGTTCCCGAATTGGTAAGGTCAATAATAGTTCCAGAATTGTAGAGACCATTGCCTCCAGCGCCTTGGATAGTCCCGCTGTTTGTCATATTTGTAATGACGCCAATATTAGAAATCGCTGCTAATCCACCTGAGATAGTTCCGGTGCTTGAGTTATCCAGACTAATAATGGTGCCGCCACTACTATTAACAATTCCATTTCCATTATCACTAGCTCCTATAGTTCCAGTATTACTGAGAGTCGAAATTGTGCTACCAGTATGATTGAGTATTCCAATACTGCCAACTCCCACATTAATAGAGCCAGAGTTGTTTAGTGTCCCAATGGTGCCTCTATCGTTAAAAACTCCAGTCCCACCATTTCCTGACAGGATAGTTCCAAGATTATTTAATGTAGTAATAATGCTTGAAAAATTAGCTATTCCAGTTCCACCATTTCCTGCTGAGATAGTGCCAGTAATCGAGTTATTTAGAGCAGTAATCGTGCCACCAATAAGATTTACAATTCCTGACCAACCAACCACATAGATATTTCCGGTATTTGAAATGCGTAGACCGCTATAACCGCCATTTGTTACCGCATCGGAAGCTAATGGGCTACCTGACTGCCCAATAGATCCGCTAGCAGTAATCTCCAAACATTCATTATTAGAGGTAAATGAAAATGGAGTATTCGTATTAGATGAGATTGATGTACATACTTGAGCAATAGTATTTGACGAAGCACCTACTGCAAGCCCTCCTAAAAGGAGTATCTGAAAGATATGTTGAAACCTACTTTTCATACTGGTCTATATGGTTAAAGCACTAATTATTACAGAGAACAATCTTTCACCACAAGCAAATAATTAGAATTCGCTAGTCATACATCCTCGCACGACCACCAATCCTTTTCGTCTCTTACATATTCAATGTCGGAGTAGGTAAGAGATTTATTTGATTCTTTATATTTGAGTTGATCTAAGGGATTCCGATTCTCATGTAACTTATGCTTAACAGGACGATATAGGGGTCTTCCGAGAATTTCGACATTGCTCATAAGACTTAATGATCCTTGTCGTTTGATCCACGGCTGCCAAAAATGATGATGAGTAATGTAGCTATTCCTACACCTGAGAATATGAGTCCAAGCGTTACGCTAGTGATTTCCATGAATTTATTCCTTTCTTAGTTACTGTTGATGATCTAGATTAGCGCTGTTGAGGGCGATTAGCTAAGTTACTGTCTTCTACGCTTTCTCCATGTGTAGGCTTCACCATTTGGAAATTTGCCGTCTAGAATGCCATCTGCTCCAAATTTCCCGACAACTTTCATTCCATCAAACTCAATCCTGACGAATTCGCCTAATTCCTTTGCCCAAGCCATCGCTTGATCAAGAGTTTCAAACTCGTGGATTTCTGAGTTGTGCTTTACGGCAATCATTTGGAATTAAATTATTTCAGTCATAAGGCTCTTCAAATAGTCCATTTTGAATATCCTCAAGAATTCCCAAATGCCTCTTCCATGTTTTTTGAATATATCCCGCAGTAACGCCCTTCTTCTTATGGTTTAAGACTGCACCAATTGCATCTAGGTCATACCCCAAATCTGCGGCTACCGTTGCAACTGTCCTGCGTAAATCATGGGCGGTGAATTCAAATCCAATTTCACTGGAAAGACGATCAAATGTTCTACTCGCACTAGTTGGCTTCTTAGGATCAAGCGGACTTGGAAATATATAGGGACTTTGAATGCTTTTAGCCTGAGAAGCTCTGTATTCAAGCCTTCTGCTAAGCATTGAATAAATTGCATTTGTCATCGGCAAGGTATGTTTTTGATGATTCTTTGTATCCAATACCGTAAAGAACCGATCGGTCAAAGATACCTCAGACCATTTAAGGAGTCTTGCTTCATCCAGCCTAAGTCCCGTATGAATTAATAGCCACGCAAGATCCGCATCTTCCTGATTGATTGAGCCAGCGTATTGATAATGCGAACATTGGGTAAGCTGCTCAAGTAGTGCCTGTCTTGCCTTGCTATCCAAATACCTTTCTTTTGGTTGCAATGCACGCCTTAGCTTTTTATCTTTAAGGACTAGAACTGGGTTTCCCTGTGGTATCAGCTTCTCGCCTGCAGCATCATCTGAGGCAAATGAGTTAAATACTGCGGAAAGGTAGCGAAATGCTCTTTGTGCCTCTCCTAAGCCTACTTCATTAGGAGTCTCATAAACACTCAAGCCCTGCTTTCGACGCCGATTAGCTACATCTTCCTTCTTTTGAGCAACCTCCTTCTTGATTGCTGTAAAACGCTTCAAAATATCTTCCCTTGTAATGGATGCCAATGGCTTTCGATACCAGTCTCCGAATCGTCTTTGTAGGGTTGATAAAGCATCTTTCCTTGTTTTTAATTTCCAATGAGCCAGTTCGGAATATTGCTCAATCGCCTGACCAAGAGTAAAGCCCCTCGCCTCAGCAACCTTTTTAGCTTTAACTTGCTCTTGATTTGGATTAATGCCCTGAGATAGTTTTGCTAAAACAGGTTTTGCTAGCTTTCTAGCTTCGGCAGCAGTTATGTAATTAGCCTTACCGAGCGTAATACTTACAGGTTTACCGCCTTTAACCCTCGCCTTAACAGCCCAGACATCCCTTCCATCTTTTCTAGGTCGACGATAAAGACCTGGTAGGGATTTATCTTTAATCCAATCCAAAAGACCTCCAGAATTTAGACCACATTTAGACTACAATTGAGCCCAGACTACACTCAGACTACATTAATGTCAATATTGTATGTAGCCTTATAAGCCATTAATTATATGGTTTTATTAGGAAATCTATCGTGGATATGAAGCTGGTTTTAAGACTGTTAATCCGCAGGTCCCTGGTTCGAGTCCAGGTCGGGGAGCCAAATTCAGTAAGGCTTACAGGTTAATTGACTTGTAAGCCTTTTTCTTTGTTCTAACTACTTATAAAACTGCTGATTGGCACTCTCAATCAGTTGATTGATCTCGCCACTGGCAACTGCTTTCTTAATCCCCTCGGTAAAGCCCTTTTCTAATTGCGCATAACACTTCGACTTTTTGGAGAATGCAATATACATGTCTGCTGTTAGTACACTCTTAGGCAAGAATACGACCTTGGAGTCCAGATTTAACTTCTTAGCCTCTAATTTGCCTGGGTAGGTTCCAATAATTAAGTAGTCGGCCTGTTTATTGAGCAACTGAGTAAATGCCTGATCAACGCCATTAGATCGAGCCACATTCAAATCACTTTTGATATAGGCATCAAATTGACTGCCGTAACTTTCTCCTTGATTGGTCACGCCGCGATGCCCTTTTAGATCAGACCATTGGGTGAACTTAAAGTTGTCACCCTTACGAATCACGACCGATACTGGGTCGAGCATGTAAGGCGGCTCTATGTAATGCATGTACTCTGCCCGGGCTGGGTTTTTATAGATGCCAAAGATGACATCTGCACGACCATCACGAATGGCTTGTTGTGCCTTCTCCCATGAACCAAAATCCATTGAGGTCACCTTCTCAACTCCAAGACCTTTGGCAATATTGCTTACTAAAGTAACCGATGACCCTTGCAGTTTTCCGTCAGTCGCCCAAGCAACTGGCGGATATGCCGGATGACCTGTGATAACCAATGCTTTGCATTGTTGTGCCTGAGCGATATTGGCGAGGAATAAAGTAACAAGGATCGTAATTAAATATCGGGTCATGATTAAGAGCCTTTCGTTTAGAGACTTCATCATACTTGACCTTATTGGGCTGATTGAATACTAACCCCAAGGTAGGCCCCAAAACCTTTGGTACTGGTAGGCGTTCTGTTTACCACATGGTGATTATTGGGGATTGAGCCAGCGCCACCCCTGATGGCAATGGAATAGTGAAGCAAATAAAATTTCAGTAAATTAGTCAACTGCTGCGGTTCATTCGGTGTACGATTCATCAGATTGCTTAATTTGATGCATTCCTACTTTTTATCTACGGAGACTGAAATGATTCAATTTCGCATAAGTCAACCCATATTAACTATTGGGGTTACCCTAATAATCTGGGTCAGTCCTGGAGTAGCCCAAGACACGAGCAATGAACAGCGCATGATTGATCATTGCCGCCAACGCCATCCTGAGATGAGTGTTGATCAGTGTCGCTCGATGTATCAAAACATGAAGAACATGACCCCTGAGGAGCGGATTGAGCGTTGTAAGCGCAATCACCCTGAGCTATCAGCCGAGGTGTGCCAAAAAAAATACGGTGGCTCAACCTAGCGCTGCGCTAGGATTTGCCTGGCAATCGTTTCAGCAATCAGCATCACCGGTGCATTGGTGTTGCCCGATGTAATGCAAGGCATTGCTGAAGCATCGATGACTCGCAAGCGTGCCACACCCCGTACCCGACACTCGGAGTCCAGGACAGTATTAGGATGATCGACTTGTCCTCGAGCATCAACCCTCCCCATAGCACAAGTGCTCACCGGATGAAAAATCGTGGTTCCCAAAGCACGTGCTGCCTGTTCTAGGTCTTGCTCGCTTTGTAGCTGTGCGCCTGGTAGCAGCTCTTTGGGGACATATGGCTTTAGAGCCTTACTCTCCATAATCTGACGCGTGATGCGAAGGCTGTCCACTGCCACCTTGAGATCGTCTGGGGTTGATAGATAGTTGCATTGGATTTGTGGATCGATCTGGGCGTCTGCTGATTGAGCCCTCACCCAACCACGTGAGCTGGGTCGTAAGTTGCACACACTTGGTGTAATCGCATTAAAGGGATGCAGCGGTTCTCCAAATTTTGGTAATGAGAGGGGTTGCACATGCCACTCAATATTGGCTGAGGGTTGCGATGGATCGCTTTTAGTAAATGCACCCAAAGTAGAGGGCGGCATCGTCAATGGGCCCGTTCTCTTGAATACATACTCCAAGCCCATCCCAATTCGGGTAAACCAGTTTTTGTAGAGGGTGTTCACCGTCTTACAGTTCTCAACCTGATACACGCTGCGGATCTGTAAATGATCTTGTAGGTTCTCGCCCACTCCTGGAAGATCCACCTTCGTTTTGACTCCGATGGATTCTAAATGCTGGTGTGCACCGATTCCTGAGACTTGCAAGAGTTGAGGTGAGCCAATCGAGCCAGCCGACAGAATCACTTGGTCCCTGGCATGGGCAGTCAGGCGTGATCCGGCGTGTAACAGATCTAGACCGTTCACTTCCCAATCTGCGCCACACCACGCGTTCTTTTGTTGCTGGGGATTATTCTGAGTTTGGGGTCGAGTGGGAACGAGATTCAGTTGCAGGACCTGGGCTTTAGTGAGGATGGTCAGGTTCTTTCGATGGCGAATGGGATGAAGGTAGGCATCGGCCATCGACCAACGCACCCCTCTCTTTTGAGTCATCTGAAAATACGCACACCCTTCGTTATCACCCCGATTGAACTCCTCAATCGACGGAATACCTTGCTCTGCGGCAGCTTTGCGCCAGGCGTCCAGGATCTCCCACTGTACCCGCGGCTGCTCAACGCGCATCTCCCCCTGGTCCCCGTGCCAAGCATTGGCTCCAGCAAAATAGTTCTCGAGGGATTTATAGGTCTCAAGGGTGGTGTCCCAACTCCATCTAGGGTCGCCAGTTAACTCTACCCAGCGGGCATAATCACTTGCCTGACCGCGCATATAGATCATGGCATTGATCGATGAGGAACCACCAATCACGCGCCCTCTCGCATAATGAATCGAGCGTTGATTGAGGCCTGGGTCAGGATTAGTTTTAAAGCACCAATCGGTTCTTGTATGAGCAATCGTATAGAGATAACCAACTGGGATCTTGATCCAAAACCAATCGTCCTCTCCACCTGCCTCAAGTAATAAGACCCGGTGACTTGGGTCGGCAGACAGGCGATTGGCTAAGAGACAACCTGCGCTGCCAGCGCCCACAATGATGGTGTCGAATTGAAGCCCTTGAGAAGATGTCATTGATGTGCTGCGGGTCTTTTGGGTTTTATCAAGATTTCAAATATTGATTTTATAGACCATTCATGTAATGGGATTATTTGCCCAATACGAGGTCATTTAGATCCCAATTACTCACTATCAATGATTCATCTTATTGTTGACTTTACAAAACAGTATCACCATTACGAGAGCAGCTATAAGTTCACCGCTGACAAAGCCCAACACATCGGCAGGCGCAATTCCCACAAAGGTATTGGTCAGACTTCTGGCCACAGCAACCGCAGGATTGGCAAAGAAGGTTGATGAGGTGAACCAGTAGCCCGCAGTGACAGTCAGCGCCACCAACATCGGCACCTTATCTTTTGTGCCTTGATCCCCAATCCGAATCACCGAGAGCAGGACAAGGGTTGAGATCAGCTCACTTGCCCAAATACCAAGGCCAGTTCGCACCTTGGTTGACTCTTGCAAAATTGCCAGACCAAACATCAGGTGGGTAACCCAGATGCCAGCAATCGCACCACTGAACTGACATGCCCAATAGGCAAATAGCCTCTTAAGGCTTAGATGCCCCAGCTTCCAAAACATGAGGCTCACTACTGGATTGAAATGTGCGCCTGAGATAGGACCCAAGAGAACGATTAAGACATAGAGCCCCGCTCCCGTTGCAATACTATTACCAAGTAAAGCCACGGCTGCATTGCCATTCGCGAGGGTCTCACCCATGATGCCACTACCCGCCACAATCGCGAGCAGTAATGCAGTGCCGACGAACTCGGCCGCGTAGGACTTCATGAGGCTTTGTGATGGATGTCTTTAAGAGCCATCGAGTCGAGTTTCTCGAGCGGCATGCTGGCTAATAAATCAACACGCTTTTTAAGTCCGTTCATGACCTCGATAAATGCAAGGCGCTTCTCCACATCCGTACCGCTTACTTGCGATGGATCAGAGAAACCCCAGTGTGCAGTAGCAGGATTACCTGGCCAGATCGGGCATACCTCACCGGCGGCGTTATCGCAGACCGTAATAATGAAGTCCATCTTGGGGGCATTGGGTAAACCAAACTCATCCCAGCTCTTACTGCGTAATTTGGATTGGTCATAGCCCATCTCTAAGGCCAACTCCTTAGCAAAGGGATTGACTTGGGTACCTGGGGTTGACCCTGCAGAGTAACCCGCGAATAGACCACTAGGATGGGTGGAGGCTATTGCCTCACCGAGCACTGAGCGGGCAGAGTTGTGGGTGCACAAAAAGAGTACATTGTATTTTTTCATGAGCATTGGACCTTTTTCTTAGATTTAGGCGTACCGCAGGATTGGCCTTGGCAGCAGTTATCCAATAAGAAACCACTTAAATCCTCAATCAAGTTTGGATTGGGGCGATAAATAAGGTTTCGGCTTTGGCGCTCCACCAGCAATAACTTGGCATTAAAAAGTTCCTTCAGATGAAAGCTCAAGGTTGCATTGGGAATGCCTAACTTTTCAATCAACTGACTAGGGGTCAAGCCAATATCACCGCGTTGCACGATCAGACGGAAGATATTGAGGCGGGTCTCCTGCCCAAGGGCTAGGAGGACTTGGATGGCATCGGTATTTTTCATATTTCCAATTATATAGAAATATATGACTGGTTTATGACAGGAACTGAAAGATTCAATACTTACTTCGGGATTACTTTTGTGGAATCTTGATGGGTCTTCATAAACTGCGGTGATGTAACGCCCATCGATACGTAGATACTGGTTAGCTCTTCCATACCAATCTCAGCAGGACTGACCCAATCAATTGGCACATAGAGTAAGCCACCCCCAATGGGTACCGGCGCGGTTGGCACAATCACCGCATAGCAGGCCTGCTCTTTCACCATCACGGCTTGGGGGGATGAGAGCAAAGCCAGAGCGGATACACCACCTGAGCCACCAAAATGCACCCATACCGGGCGCATCGTTTTGAGTTCTTCATCATCCCGCTTAGCAACCAAGCTCACAAAGCTATGAATGGTGTCATAGACCGTTCGCACTATGGGTATCTTACGAACGATGCCATTAATGATGGCTGAAAATCCCTTTTGCAAGCCCTTCTCAACCAACAGACCCAAAAACAACAACGATAGGATCACAATCGCCAAACCAACCACATAACCGACCCACTCTAAGCCGGCGATATTAAGACCCATTTTCGCCATCACACTTCCAACGGCACTTGAAGGTCCAAGCCAACGGATCACAATCCCCACCACAAAGGCAATCAGCAAAGCCGTTGCGATGAGAGGAAAAGCCGCCAGAAGACCAGTTAGGAATAGGCGAACGAGTTTAGATGGGGCTGGAGACATAACTACTAGATGTTCTCTTTTATTGTCTTAGTGTAATTCACGCAAGATCAAAGACTAACACTTCCGCCCCTTGCCCCTGACTGATCTTAATATATGACTCGTTGGCGATTATGGCAGCATCCCCACCGCTTAAGCGCTGACCATTCACCGTCAGTACGCCTTTGATGAGGTGAACGTAAGCCTTACGGCTGGGATCCATTGCAAGTATTGCATGCTGAGTGTCATTAAACGTTCCGGCATAGAGCTTGGCATCCGCATTCATGGTAATCGAGTCCTCTGACCCATCGATAGAGGCTAAGAGGCGTAATTTGCCATCTTTATCTTGGGCTGGGATTGATTTTTGCTCATAGCCTGGCTTGACCCCCGTAAATTTGGGTTGGATCCAAATTTGCAGAAAGTGTGTCGTTTGATCTTTGGCATAGTTGAACTCGCTATGGGTGACACCGGTACCCGCACTCATGCGCTGGATATCGCCAGGCGGGATCGATTTGACATTACCCATACTGTCTTTGTGCGCCAACTCACCTGATAGAACATAGCTA
This sequence comes from Polynucleobacter sp. HIN5, assembly GCF_030297555.1. NCBI lineage: Bacteria > Pseudomonadati > Pseudomonadota > Betaproteobacteria > Burkholderiales > Burkholderiaceae > Polynucleobacter > Polynucleobacter sp. HIN5. The sequence continues at coordinate 1,086,491 of NZ_AP028136.1, forward strand.
ATGATCTCCATATCCCGATGGCTATGCTCACCAAATCCAGTTCCGGGATCAATCCGATCCTCATTGATTACACGTAAATTACCCCACCCCATAAATTTAGGGTCGTAGTAATTGGCAAAGGAGAAGGAGTGAAAGCTCTTGAGCCAGCCATGGTCTGCATAGCCCCGCTCCTGCGATTTACGAATCTGCATCATTTAAGTCAAGGTACAAAAAATGAAATTAATAAGCGCAAACCGAAGAGAACTCTAATCAGCCATATTACGCAAGGCGGCAATGCGCTCATCCAATGGTGGATGGCTCATAAAGAGACGCTTGAGACCGGTGCCCATACCCCCTGAAATACCAAAGGCTTCTAACTGCTCAGGCAAGTGCGGTTCATTGATCGACTTTTGAAGTCGCTCTAGCGCCCGAATCATCTTTTGTTTCCCTTCAAGGTAAGCTGCGCCGGCATCGGCACGGTATTCCCGCTGACGGCTAAACCACATCACAATCGCACTGGCTAAGATACCCAAGACCAACTGTGCAATAACGGTAGTAATCCAATAGGCAGGCCCATGCCCGCGCTCAGTCTTAAAGACGGCACGGTCAATAATGTGACCAATAACTCGTGAGAGGAAGAAGACAAAGGTATTAATGACGCCTTGAATGAGTGCCAAGGTCACCATATCGCCGTTAGCCACATGGCTCACCTCGTGTGCCAATACGGCTTCAGCCTCATCGCGGGTCATGCCACGCAACAAGCCCGTGCTCACTGCAACCAAGGAACTATCACGCATCATCCCCGTAGCAAAGGCATTGATATCGGGCGAGTCATAGATTGCCACTTCGGGCATACCAATACCTGCTTCCTTAGCTTGCCTTGCCACCGTATTGACCAACCACTGCTCCTGTTCATTGCGGGGCTGCTCAATCACATAGGCGCCGGTAGAATGCTTAGCCATGGTTTTGGAGAGTGCCAGTGAGATAAAAGAACCGGTCATGCCGACAACCGCAGAGAGCATCAGTAAAGAGGTGAGGTCAAGGCCAACGCCCTGCTCATCCAAGACCTGGCCCAAGCCAAAGACATTAATGATGATCGTAATCACCAACATGATGGCAATGTTGGTAATGAGGAAGAGAAAAATCCGTTTCATTCGCAGAACTCCTTATAACAATAGAACTACGCTATCAGGAATTGATTAAATACGCTGAGAACCAATTATCTGACTATTTTTAGGGGAATTATTCGCTGTATTCAAGCCGTCCCCTGTCTTTGGGGAGGCAGTTTCAAGCTTACCAAACTAAGTAGAGGAAGATCCCGAGTTGAATAAAGTTCACCACCACACTCAAGCCGTGCAGGATTCCAAACGTTTTCTTATTCCCGCGATCCGATGCGCGGTTAATTGCTGGAGTCAGTACCCATAGGGAGATGAAAAATAAGGCGGCGCATCCCACCAACAATCCCATGCTCAAGGTGTCCGCTGCCAAGAAGGAGGCGATGATCGAGACCGCTCCTAAGAAGGCGTAGTACTTGGGAAAGAAATTACGTACGTATTTACTTGCCCACTCTTGGGGCAGAACCTTAAATACTGTTGGTGCCACGGCGATGGTGAAGAACACCATAATGCCGATCATAGCTGATACGAGATAGAGGCTCAGATTAGGATTCATCGATTTATTTGTATTTGTATTGGGTTGGACAGTAAGCCCGTTGCACATCTGGATCACGCAATTGCCGATGCTTGGTTTGTCGTCCTGTAACTCGCACACGCCACAGACGATAGGAGCTTGGTTTTAGAACACTGCGCATCAACGCTTTAACTTCAGGCTCAGTTAACTGAAACTGAGCATAAATCGCCTCAAAGGGTGTGCGGTCTTCCCACGCCATCTCAACAATGCGCGATAACTCAGATGGATCACGTGTGCTCATCCTATGGATTAAACACGAATTTACAAAATCAGGTACAGTCACTTCGCATGACCCTACTCCAGAAACCATTTCGGGCCCTTGTAATTGGCTCATCAGGGACCATCGGTTCCGCCCTGGTCTCTGCCCTTCAAATGCATTCCAACTGCGCTGAGGTGATGGGGATCCATCGTGGGTCTGTGCCATCCATTGATTACGCTGACCCAGGCACGATCGCCACAGCAGTCGAAGCACTGGCGGCCCACCGGCCCTTTGATCTGATTATTAATACTATCGGGGTTTTGCACAATGAGAACGTCTCCCCCGAAAAGCGCTTAGCGGATCTCCGAGCCACACAACTCCAAGAGCAGTTTTTAGTGAATGCAATTGGGCCAGCGCTGACCATCAGCCAGTTCACGAAGCTTTTAAATCCTGCGGGTGGTATTTATGCCACCCTATCAGCCAAGGTGGGTAGTATTAGTGATAACCGGTTGGGGGGTTGGTATAGCTACCGATCTTCTAAAGCGGCTCTTAATATGCTGATTAAAACCGCTGCGATCGAGCTGAAACGAACCATGCCTAAAGTTGCTTTAATTGCTATCCATCCAGGTACAGTCAACTCCAATTTATCGAAACCCTTTCGGGGTGAGGAAATTGGCCGTGACCCTCAGCAAGCCGCTAATGAAATCCTAACTGTTCTATTGAAAGTCAATACCGAGGACTCTGGAACGTTTCGGTCCTACAGTGGCGAAGTGATTCCTTGGTAATTAGAGGGACTGCTTTAGTTGCTGTGCCAAGCGATAACCGCTTAACCAAGCGCCCTCAACGGTGGAGTTCTTTAACCAATCGCCACATAACCCCACCGCAATGGATAGATCAAGAGCAAACTCCCGTTCATTGGCTTGCTCAAGTTTGGCATAGCGCCACAAATGGCTTTGGTGTAAATCAGGCTCCACTCCAGTGAGTTCCTGAAATCCTTGAATCAAGATTGGTTCAATCTCAAACTGGGTGTGATCAATGTGCGCTGCAGACCATGCGTGACTGGCTTGCGCCACCCAGGTCTCATACACGGGACGATTGGGTTTGGAGTTATCGCGAGCTAACCAAGAGAACACACTGCCTTCCACAAACGCGCCATCGAATGCTAGATGAAGAGGCTCTTTCAGATAGGCAAGCAGTGTCCAACAGGGCAGCATCACCACTTCCTGACAAATCGCTTTTAGTTCAGCTGAGTATTTGCCAATTAAGCGTTCAGCCTGCACCGACGGAATCGCGAGTACGAGGTATTCAAATGCCTCAGGGATTTGACCGTGTTCTTTGGTGGTGATTTTCCAGAGATCATTGATGCGATGCACATCCACCACCATATGTTGAGTGTGTACGTGTAGGCGGTTTGCTAAATACTTCGCTGGCGAGGTCATTGCTGGAATGCCGACATAGCGCGTTGCATCCGATGGTTTATCAATGGTATTGCCATGATTGAAGGTCACGATTCGACCTGACCATGGTTTGGCGACATCGGCTTGTACCCACTGGGCAACTTCTTCTTTGAATAAGGGATCGCGCGCCGTAAAGTACTGGGCACCATGATCAGCTTCCCAATCGCCAAAATAGCGATGGCTCATACGACCGCCTACCCCTTTGCTCTTATCAAAGAGGGTCACTGCAAACCCATGGGCTTCTAGGTTTTGGGCGCAGGATAGTCCGGCAATACCCGCACCGATGATGGCAACCCGTTTTTTTGTAGAAATCATTTAATCCAACCAGCGTTTTCGATAAGAACCGTCTGCATCATATTGCGCAATTTGTTTGGCGACATTAAAGGCTCTACCACCCCGTGGATCGGTGCCATGACCTGCCACATATAGCCAGTTGCCTTGATTGCTATAGACATCATAGTCAATTAAGCAGGACTCAAACCAAGCTGCGCCCACCTGCCAGTTCCCGTTCATGGCATAGACCCAGTGACTTGCCACAATCTGGCGCATCCGATTCGATAGAAAACCCGTCGTTGTCAACTCACGCATCCCCGCGTCGATGAGATCAACTCCTGTCGTCCCAGTAGACCATCGGGTAAAGCGTTCAGAATCAAAGGTGTTGGGTGTGCGTTGGCTCAGTCCCTTTGGACTAAATAAGCGCTTGCCGTATTTGAGCATCAGAAAGCGAAAGTAATCACGCCAGAGGAGCTCAAACCAAAGCCAATACGTACCATCATTAGCCCCGTATTGCTCTTCATATTGATGAATCCGCTTTGCAAGCGTGCGCGCGGAGATCGATCCGACCGCTAACCAGGGTGAGAACTTACTCGATGCATTAAATTGACTTAAGGCATTCCGTGTCTCTTTATAGGTATCGGGCAAGCGTCGCTCACAGTATTGCTCAAGGTGGGTAAGCGCTTTGGACTCACCGCCGTTTACGAAGAGCGAGGTTGTAAGCTCTGAAATCGGGTCTTGCTTTGCTAGCTTGGATGGTAACGGCGGAATTGATTGGGGTCTAGCAACAGGCTTGGCGTATCGCAGTCGACGCTTTTCAACCCACTGTCGGAAGTTGGTAAAGACATCCGGTAAATCGCTAATCTCCATATCCAGGGTTTGAGGATCGAGCATGGTCGATTGCCACTGGGTATTGATGATCAGTCCCGCTTTCTGGAGCTCCAAAATATCGGATTGTTCCTCGGGAGCGACGATTGCCTCGCAATAAATGACATCGGTACCGACCTGTGCGCAAAGTGCTGGCAAGACATTTTTAGGATCACCCTCCACAACAAATAGGGTTGAGCCCTTCTCTTCTAGTGAGTTTCTTAAGTCACGAAGGTTCTGGTGCAGCCATAGAGAGCGTTGCTTACTTGCTCGCTGAAAGCCCCATGGTGTTTGCTCTTGCGGGGGAAGTACAAAAACGGGTAAGAGACTATCTGAGTGTTGGCAGGCGTTTACAAATTGGGGATTATCTAGAAGACGCAGGTCTGCTCTAAACCAATAGATTGAACAGCCCACGATGAGTTACTTTAGGTTGACTGCAACTTAGCGTTGGGGTCCACCATGCATTGCTTTTGAGCGTTGCGCTCAATCGCTTTGAGCCACTCCGGCTTGGCTTGATTCGTCATTGCATTGAGCTCACTTAATTGTTGATCATTGGCCAAATTACGCACCACGCGTGCCACACATATACAGTAATGATTAAAGTCACTCGCCTCAATACTTTTGTTCTTCACATTTTGATGATTGCGCAATTGCTGATTAATGCAATTTTTAGCAATCGGGTCGCCGCTAACCGAAGCCAAGGATGGGCCAGATGATATTAGTAACACACTACTCAAAACGATGGTCAGGATAGGAATGGGTTTCATGGGAAGCTTTCAAAGAGATGAATTCAGCATACCAAAATCCAGGTATTTATGCAGAAGGTTCATCGCCCTCACTCATAGCCATGCTATTTTGTGGAGCTCGTTAAAAATCAAAGCCCAGTTGTGCCTTATCTAGTGCAACCTTTACCCTAGTCCGATGCATCGTCTTGCGAGAGCCGTGCTTTTCCAAAACAGCCTGTTTGGCGATACGGACTTCAGCGAGCTGGCGGCGTCCATACAAGCGTGACTTGGCCTCTTTGGTTGCAATTGCTAAATCCACTATCGGTAATGGGATCTCAACCCCTACCCGAATACCAAGTTGCTCTTGCAGGGCTTGGGGCATATTCCAGGGCTCAAAAAGGTAGGTATCGGGCACTTTTCTCATGATGGGTAACCAGGTACGCACAAACTCACCGGTAGGATCATGATCCATGGCTTGCTTAATCGGGTTATAGACCCGGGTGGTGTTGATTCCGGTAGTACCGGATTGCATTTGCAGTTGGCTCCAATGAATCCCCGGTTCGTAATCCAAAAACTGGGTGGCCAACCATTCGCCCACGGGGCGCCAATGCAGCCATAGCGGGTAAGCAGCGACCGAGACTAACATCGCACGCATCCGAAAATTGAGCCAACCGGTCTCGCGCAACATCACCACACACGCATCAACCATTGGCCAACCCGTTTGTGCTGCTTTCAAGGCCTCAAAGTGTTGATGATGAAAGTCATTCTCCCGCAGACCATCGTAACCACGGTGCATATTGCGCCATTCAATCTCAGGCTCGCTCTCTAGCTTTTGAATGAAATGGCAGTGCCAATACAAACGGCTCAGAAATGCCCGCAAGCCCGCCTTTTGCCTTGCTGAAATCCCCTCCGCCTTAGCAATTTGTGCACGCGTGCGATTCACCACCTCACGCATACTCAGGCAACCATAGGCAAGATAGGTCGAGATACGAGAACATGCTTGTGGAGAGATTAAAGGCGATGAAATACCACCTCGATAACGTTGACTGCGATGCGTCAAAAAATCATTCAGGGTTTTGACGGCAAGATTTCGCCCACCTCGCTGACGCTGTGGTGGATCGTGTTGAAGATGCGCTGGAGGATTGATTACTGGCAACGGCGGTATCGAGTGATTCCAGAATGAGAGGGGTGAAACCGTTGCTGGTGGACTTGCCATATGACGCTCCCATGCCGACTGCCAGGCATTACGGCTCTTCAAACGTCGTACCACTCCAAATTGTGGATACTCATGCCACAGAATGTGATGATCGCGGCACCAACGCCCAACACGTCGATCACGATCATAGGTCCATTGATTACCGGTCTCCTCATGCGAATGCAGCCCAGCGAATGGTTGGACTTGCCACAAGCGCTCAAGGATCTCAACCACCTCGCCGGTGAACACCTCAAGACCTCCGCCCTGCTTTCTGAGTTCAGCATCAAGATCAATCAACGACTCGGCAATAAACTTAAAATGACTAAGGGCCATATCAGCTTGCTGCCAGAGGCCTGGCTCAACAATATAGATACAGCGTATTGGTCCGCGTTTTGCAGCGTGAGCTAAGGCGGCATGATCCTCCCAACGCAGATCACGTTTAAACCAAACAAGCTGATAACTCATGACAAATCACTCTTATAGGCAGAGTGATAACGATAGCACCGAAGTAAAGATTATGTTGGGATGTAATCGGAGAGACCCGAGACCATCGACATCAAACGACTGAAAAGTATTTTTAGTTTGAGACTGAGCGTCGATGATGACGAATTCGGTTTAGGTACAAGGGGATAAAACCAAGAGCAAGACCGCCTAAGCCAATGAGATTAGTCAGAAAATCAAAAGTTTGGGCACTGTAGATCGCAATAAAGACCATGAATAATGCTGATAGAAATGGCCAAATGACATAGCCAATGGCATGGCTTGGCCCATTGGCTAATTTAGAACGGTAGTACCAAGCACACGCAAATCCTGCAAGACTCATATAGAAACAAATTTGGAAACCAATCGCCATAATGGAGCTCGAAAGAATCGATTTCACAGTCGGCATATACGATGAGGTAAATAATAATAAAAGTCCTAAGACCCAGATTGCTAAAGTTGCAACCCACGGCGTTTGCCACTCTGGATGAATTTTTGAATAGGATGGATGCATCATGCCATCCCGAGACATCGAGAATAAGCTCCGACTAAATTGCAGAATTTGGGTTTCGATGGTTCCGACTGTACTCAAAATCGTACAAAAGACAGCAAGATAATTCCATGGCTCTGGAAATAGCTTAGTTGCAACCGCAAATAAAACGTTGGTATTGGCACTTGAGATTTCATCATCGGTCAGAACAATCAAGACCACTACCATCATGATCGAGAAAAATAGAATCATGTTAATCACCGACCAAAAAGCACCGGTACTCGCCGCACTGGATGCATGTCCCTGACTTGATTTACTCTCCTCGCTCAAGTTCATGGTGACATCCCAGCCCCAGAAAAAGAAAATTGCGATCAATGCACCAGTTGCAAATAACCCCGGAGAAAAGGACAACGGTGAAATCCATTGAAAAGTGGGGATACGGACTGGGGTACCCCAATATTGAATAAAGGCTCCAACAATAATGGCAATCAAAATAGTTGCCTCAATGATTGTGAAGCTGATTTGCACATAGCTAGAATGTTTGATCCCCCTCGCTACTAGAAGCGTAATTAGCGTTAACCAAATTGCTGCAACAGCAGCAATCGCGTGGGTATTCTCAACATAACTTGGAGCAATCAATAATAAAGTGGAGCTAGCGGCTGGAATCGTTGCAGATACCATAAAGCATACTGAAGCGACCAGTAGGCCCCAGCCGGTAAAAAATCCCCAATTGGGTCCAAATACGTGGCCCACCCATGCATAAGCTGCACCCGCATTGGCCGTAATTTTGCTCAAGTTCATGAATGCGAGAACAATGCCAAACATGATGAGGCCGCAAAAGAGAACGCTGCCTACAGAAAGTTCACCAACCGATGAAACAATTGCTGCGGTGGTCACTGCCACACTAAAAGCAGGAGCCGTTCCAGCGACCCCCATAATGATGGACTCAGAGCTACCTAAGGTGTTTTTGGATAGTTCATCGGGCGCTGACATATTGGACTTTCAAGGCCTTAGGGAAAGTCAATATTGTAAGGGTGCTAGGAAGAGCGACTCCGATTGGCAAGCCGCTTGAGCTGAGTAATTAAATAGAGGCTTGATTACACCCCTAATGAATTATCGATCAGCCATCGCTTTGATTTCAGCAGCAGTTACATACCCCTTCTTCTGGGTATCAATGCGCTGAAAGTTTGCTGCGACTCTTGGCATCCCGGCTTTTGCTTCCTCCAAGGTCAGCTTGCCATCCTTATTTTTATCGGCAGCTGCAAAACGCTCATCAATCTCACGATCAGTTCTTGACTCTTGAGCGTAGGCTGTAGCAACAGCTGCAAGCATAAATAGAGTAAATACAGATTTCTTCATCAACTAAGTCATCCAGTGATTACTTCAAACTGACCTGCTTACCATCGATCCAGGTCGACAGGACCTTTATATTGCGGATCTCTTCTGGCTTAGTCTTACGGGGGTTCTTTTCCAGAATCACCAAATCAGCTTGCTTACCAACTTCTAAACTACCAACCAATTGATCGGCAAAGATCTGATAAGCGGCATCGATCGTGACCGCGCGAATGGCATCATCGACCGAGATTGTCTGGTCTGGACCCAAAACTTTAGTTGGTGGTAACTGCCACATCCGAGTAACCGACTCGGTAATGTAGTTGAGTGGCCCAACGTTAGAGACTGGGGTATCACTATGCAGGGTGAACTTGCCACCAGCACGCTTAATCTCCGCAGCGGGATCAATACGGTTGGCACGCCTCTCACCGATGATGTGGTTATGAAAAGCTGACCCCCAATAGTCGACGTGGCCAATCGTAAAACTTGGAATCACTCCGAGTTTGACGGTTTGCCTAACCTGTTCAGGATGGTTCACCGTGAAATGCTCAATCCGTAAACGCCGCTCTTGCGGCTTCGAGTTGCCGGCTAAGAGCTTGGTATAACTTTTGAGGGTTTGATCAATCGCCTTGTCACCATTAGAGTGGGTAGAGATCTGCCAACCTTGATCGAAGTACAACTTCATCGATTGATAGATCTCATCGTCCTTGTAATTGAGTGCCCCACTCCAAGAACTTCCCTTGGGATAGCTATAAGGCTCGCGCAGTGCGGCGGTTAAGCCTTGGGTTGAGCCGTCCGAGATGTATTTAATACCGATGAAGCGCAAACGATCATCGCCTTCATTCGGCTTAATGGTTTTATATCCAGGCGGCATTGCCTCACTGAACAAATATCCCCGAACTCGGATCGGTGACAGATTCTTGGCAAAAAGACCTTTATAGATGGCGATTTCTTGATCAACCCCAAAATTACCGCCCACACTCATCTCTGAGGCCGTGGTCACACCAACCGAGGCCATTTTGCGCATGGTGCCCAAGATTGCCGCTGTCAACTCCGCTTCTGTGGGGTTGGGCATTTTGGACATAAATGGTAAATAGGAAGGTGGCTCAACCAACTTGCCAGTCAGCTTGCCATTGGCATCTTTCACATAAATACCGCCACCCATGGGATTAGGGGTCCTCTCGGTCACGCCAGCGAGCTCGAAGGCTTTGCGGTTCACATAGCCAATATGGCCAGATTGATTGATGATAAAGATTGGTACATCTTTTGATACCTTATCAAGATCATCGGCATTGAGTTCCGCCATAAATGGTGAAGTTCGCGATGGATCCACACCAAAGCCGAATAGCCAGCCGCCCTTGGGAATATTCTTTAGATGCGCCCTCATCTTGGCAATCAAGGTCTCTTTGGTGTCATACGGTAATGTGAAATTACTGAGATTGAGTCCCAAGCCCTCAAAGACGGAGGTAATCATGATATGAACGTGGGGCTCCACAAATCCTGGCATTAAGGTTTGACCCTTGAGATCCATCAACTGTGTGGTTTTGGATTGCCAGTCTTTCATGACGGAATCCTTACTACCCACCGCCACAATCTTGCCACCCTGAACTGCTAGCGCTTGGACTTCATCGTTTTTCTGGTTGACGGTCACAATTGGGCCACCATAAAAAATGGTATCGGCATTGCCTTTGGCAAAGGTCAAAGAAGTAGAGCCCATTAGCACAATGGTGAGTATTTTTCTAAGTAAGGTCATTGGATCTTTCTAATCAAGGACATACAAAACAACAAGTTGAAATCAAACCATACAAAATACAAGCGACACTTCGTTGACAAAACCAACTAAGCCCAGAAAACCTTAATTTGAGCTGCTTCTTTCTTAGCACGCTCATACCCTGCTGTGAGAGCAGGTTGGATTTGACGGGGGTCTGTTAGATTAATTCCGTCTGGCGCTCCGGCCACTATCCATTTCACTTTCGTACCCACACGTTCAATATCCTTAATGTTTTGTGCCATCGGATGCGGAATCTTCGTCAAAATAGGACCGGTCACCCCATCAGTGAGAGTAATTACTAGAGCACGCTTTGATCCGGCCACTACATCAACATGGGCTGGATTAGAGCACATCCCGCCATCCATGCCGTAGCGCTGACCCAGTAAGGTGGGTCCCACGATTCCTGGGAGCGAACTACTCGCTGCTACGGCATGAGCCAAGGCAATCTTATTCTTTCGCGCACTGGCTTGGCCTACGATTAAACGTTCACCGGTATAGCAATCAATGGAGGATGTGAACATTTTGGGTGTTGGCCAATCCGTTTTACTATCGCCCGTAAGTAATGCTGCGAGAGCTTCAACTCTCGAGCCATTCAAGCGGTTATCCGCTGCTAGTGCAGCTCGGCCAATCACTTGCCTTGTTTCAATACTGCCGTCGGTCGCACTCATATTAATTTCCATGGCTCTGAGCTGACTTGCATTGGGATTCGTCGTTGGTGCGAGCTTGGCAAAGATCTTGGGGAACTCGCCAAAGAAATCCATTTCGGTACGTAGGCGTTTGAAGTGTCCCGATAACAGCGATGAACCCATATAGGAACCAGCTGAGGTTCCCACCACCATATGTGGCAAACCAGCCATATCAAGACCGGCTTCTAACAAGCCATGAAAGAATCCGCAGTACCAAGCGATGTAATACTCCCCGCCGCCACCCAATACCATCGTACGGTCCAGGCCTTTAGCTAGAGGAGAAACCGTTGGGGTTGTCGCAATGGGAATCGATAGGCCGTCGCTGGCAAAGATCTTCTCTGAGATCTGCTGAGCTTTTTGAGTCAAACCCTGGGCATGGGTGGGCGATAGATACGAGGCGCCGATGACTGCGGGTCCAACCAAGGCAGATGTTTTTAGAAAGGTTCGACGTTGCATAGAAATAAATGAGCAAATTGAAAAACTATAACTTCATCATGATAAGCGACGGTTTCGATGACATCATGAGCGATCCGTTAGCTTTTGGGGCAGGCATTGGCTAAGGGCTTGTCCGCAATCCGGTCTTTCACCCACTGCAAGTACATCGGAGCAGATACTCCAGGAGTTGAGAAATGGGTTTGTTGGCCTGGTAGTTGAATCCGCTCGATGTTTGCCCCCATGGCACACATTTGTTTCTGATAAAGCTCATGCATGATCGGTGGCACCGCGGTATCTTTTGTTCCCCAATAGATCACAACCGGTGCAATCGGCTTCACCGGAGGAACACTTCCATCAATCAGTGCTTTTATCCAGGCGATTGTATTGTTGGGTTTATCCCTGAGAAGCGTTTTGAACTCAGTACCGTAGGCGTAATTAAACGTATCCGAAACGACATGCATGCACTTATTTGACAACACTTGATCAACCACTTTTGCACCCTGATCAGTAAACAAGTCGGTCAGCTTAAGATTGGGGTAAGCCGCTTGTGTGCCCCAAATGGTCATCGCAAAATGGGAGAAATTAAATACGTTGTCAGAGAAGAGCTTAATAAGTCCATTTAGGGCTTTATCAGCAGTCGCTTGATCTTTATTGGCATTTGGGAGCATCACCGCAGCATCATCGGGTGCCATGGCAACAAAGCCAAGCACCTGCAAATCGTCAGCCACACTTCCATTTTGGTTTAAGTAAGCGCCCAAGCTTGCAGCTGCAATCGTGGCGCCTCCTCCTTGAGACCAGCCATAGAAAATAGTGCGCTTACTGGCACCCGTGTCTTTCATGGAAATGGCAGCGCGTGCGGAGTTGATTAAATCACGTCCATTCGTCCCGGCCACTGCGTATTGATGTTTACCACCTCCGCCAAGACCCTGATAATCCGTTGCCACAACCACATAGCCCTCTTTGATGAACTCCTCAAGATTGGGAATACCGTAGTCCGTCCACGAATTACCGCCTACTAAAAAATACTGATTAAGCGGGGCTGCGGGGTTGATTACCTGTGAGGGTCCGCAATTTTGCGCAGTGCCGGTCGTGCCATGTGCCCATGCCAAAATGGGTCTTCCTTCTTTTGCGGCGGGCCCAACAGGTGCCACAATCATGCCAGTAGAAATGGTCTTACGACCAGCAACATCCGATGAAATGTATGCAATCTTCCAAGCCTGCGTGCCTTTGATCGAGGTGTCAATCTTTTCTTGCTTGATGACTTGCCCTAATTTGCCTTCGGGTTTCATTTTAATGACATCGGCATAAAACGCGGGTATGGGTGGATTGGCATGCGCCTCCCAAAAGGGAATGCTCAGCAAGGTGCTAACTGTTAGAACTGAAACTAAAGCGATTGATCTCATAAGACTAATGTTTTTTAACAGTGGATTAAAGATATAAATTATATTAGGCACAAATACCGTATTTATTACTTTAATTACACAATTTAATCTGCTCTAGAATAGCTCAGAGGGCATCACAAGATTCAGTGAATGTAATTTGATACAGAATAGATAGACATGGCACCTTGGAAAGCGGCACGCGTTGGCGATCACATTAATGATGTTGATACTCCAGCTTTAATTCTGGATCTTGATGCATTTGAGCGCAATATGAAGCGCCTACAAGATGCAGTCTCGAGTGCTGGGGTGCGCTTACGCCCTCATGCCAAGAGCCATAAATGCCCTGAGATTGCCTTGCGTCAGATTGAATTGGGTGCAGTGGGCATTTGCTGCCAGAAAGTCAGTGAGGCAGCCGTCTTTGTTGATGCTGGTGTATCGGATATCTTAATTACCAATCAAGTGGTGGGTGATAAAAAAATAGCGCATGCACTTGACTTAGCCGCCCGCGCACGCATTGGTGTGCTGGTTGACCACGAAGATCAAATTAGTGCTTTTGCACGTGCTAGCGCAGAGCGCCAAGTCTCGATTGATGTCTATCTTGAGATTGATGTGGGTATGGGTCGCTGCGGCGTAGTATCGATTGAGCGTGCGGTCGCAATGGCTGTACAAATTGATACCGCGCCCTACTTAAACTTTATGGGTCTGCAGTGTTATCACGGTAGTGCTCAGCACTACCGGCTACCTGAGGAGCGCCAACAAGCGATTGCGGCGGTCTGTGCCAAAGCGGCGGCTGCCAAAGCGGCGATTGAGGAAGTGGGAATTCGGGTGGAAAGAATATCGGGTGCGGGTACTGGCTCGGTCATGCTCGAGAGCCACTCCAAGCTATTTAATGAAGTGCAGGCGGGGTCTTACATTTTGATGGACCGCGATTACGCTACTAATCAACGCGATCCTAGCGACCTACCCTTTGAACATGCCTTATTTGTTAAAACTGCTGTTCTCAGTCATCCGACCGTCAATCGTACGGTGGTCGATGCTGGCTTGAAAGCATCAAGTGTTGACTCTGGAATGCCGGTGGTTTGGCAGCGCACTGATGCCAAATACCTGAAGGCCTCAGATGAACATGGGGTTCTGGAGCTCACGCCAGATAGCACTCTTAAACTCGGGGACTATGTGATGCTTGTACCAGGGCACTGTGACCCGACCGTTAATCTCTACGATGAGTTCATTGCTATTCGTGGAGATCGAGTCGAGGCCATCTGGCCCGTAGCGGCGCGAGGTGCACTACTTTAATGCTGGTAATCGTTTATCAGGCCTAGAACTTTTTCAGCTCTGAAAGATCTTGCATATTACGATCGTAGCAGATGGTGCCTAACAATTGTATTAACTAAGACAAACTCTGTATCAGCAACCTACTACCCAGAAGAGCTAGATAATCTCCGAACCACCATGTCTAACATTGGTATACAGTACTTCCGTCGAGCTGGCGATTAAAACACTGGGGTAGTGGCCTTGTGTGGGGTCTTGTATCGAGGTATTGGTATCCGAAGGTCTCTATCTAGAAAAAAATTATCGTGTTCTGCGCCATTCGGATAAAACGTAATCTCGAATAAATTCACTTTCTTTTCTTGCGCAAACAATACTTGTTTCATTTACAGATGGATCCAACAAACACTGCAGTCGTAATACATCCCCATTTTGTTCATAATTTGGTAGCCAAGCCCCCCAAAAAAATCCAAGAGACTCTAAATCAATTGTTGATTGGCTTGCCAAGGGATCACTCAATGGTATGTCAATATAAATCACTGGGTGATTTTCATTTCGAAGTACTTCCATAAAGCTCTCAATCCTTCTCAAAAAATCCCGGCCGATTTCCCTTACTTTGATAAATGACGGCTTTCCTTCTGGGGAGTGATGCATACTTAAGTTTGACAGTTCAGCAAATGTATTCAAGGTGCTTTGATTGATCAGTTTTCTTTGAATTCCTGTGTGCCTTAGTAAGTCCTCAAAAAAAGGTGCATGGTGTGGTGCAAGATGTACCAAAAAATTGCCCTTATCTTGAATATTGACATAGCATGGAATCAGGGAATGCCGTGCATCATCAACATTTTGCAATCCATCCATGTGGACAGACTTGGGTTGTCCGTTGATTAATAATCCAGTTTCTGCCCCACCCAGGGCGATAATTTCTAATTGGCTATAGGGGTGATTGGTAACACAAGCTGCCCAAAAGCCCTGTAACCCAATGAATTGGGCATGTTTTTTTCGCTCCTTTGCCAACATATCAGAGAGATGTTTTCCTCGATACTCGGGATCAACAAATAACTTTCCGGCCTCTGGAACTTGATCTAGGGGATGCTCATAACTAAGAGCGCAATGCCCAGCAACCGTACCTTGGGGAGAGATTGCAATGACCGAGTGCATCAGCTCAGATTGGATTAAATTTTTTACCTCATCCACCAGATACATCTGGGGATTAGGATAACTATTACCGTAGCAACGTTTGAGTGCCTCAATAATAGCTTTTGCATCACTGGGTTCCGCAGGTCTGATTAAAAAATCATCGGTTGAATTTGAATTCATTTAGATCTTTTATTCAATGAAATACTTTACTTGCTGCGGCATGGCCATTTTTGAGCCATCGCATCAAAAGTTAATGAAGCAAAAGCCTCACCTGCCCTATTTGGTTGATTAGCAATATAGTTGTTCACGACTCGAATGCGTTCTTTAATGTCGATATCTTTCGGTACACAAATTTTCTTGTCGTAATGAGCGTTATCCTCAACCCCTAAAATAATACCAATGCACAAGCCCTGATTAAAACTTACAGCCTGTTGGCCGTCTTTTAACAATTGATTACAGATTGAATTTAATCTCACCGATGTTAGATTTGGAATTGGCATAGGCGAAGATTGAGAGTGTGCGCTTACAGGAAGAAAAAGTGAGGTCAGCAATAAAATAGAGAAGATTGTCTGTCGATGCATTACGCTAGATTAACAAAAATCCACTCAAAGATAAATCTGCTTCACCCCGTTAGTATTTAGAAACACTTCGCACTGCCTTGAGGGCTCGCAGTACCCCGATGTCACTGTCTGTGACACCTCAAATGGGCATGACATTTGTTGGGGTCCGATGTCAGGCTCGTCGCGTATGCAGGTACTTGTCGGGAAAACCAAAAATTATCAAGCGTCCTTACTGGAGACGCTTGATATAAGTCAGCCGAATGCTATTTAGCGGTTGCAGCAGCTGCCCTTGCCCCTATTGCTCGCCGAATGGTTCCGTTATAGGCTTTGCCTGGATAGGCTGGCATCTCTTGTAGTTTGTCAAAGCCAGGAATGGTTTCCATAAACTTGACCATACGAATACGCATATCCGGATCAGGCAACTTACCGCGCATGGCACGAATGTTCTCTGTCTGATGGGCAGGGTTACTAGTAGCCGGAATTGCACACGTAATTGCAGGATTAGAAATAACCCACTTTAAGAAAAATTCTGCCCAGTTCTTGCAATCAAACTCTTTAGCAAAGTCGGGCAATGGTCTGCCCTCAACAATCTTAAATAAACGCGCCTTCTCAAATGGCATATTAACCAGAACTGCCGTTCCCTTATCGAGGGCAGCAGGAAGAATACGCTCTTCGGCTAGGCGCATCTGAATGGAATAATGCACTTGGACGAAATCCAGATCGTTGCGCTCAACTTGTGAAGCCAAAATATTGAAATATGGAATCTCATGATGGGTGACGCCAACATACCGAATCTTTCCTTCCCGCTTCCAGTTCTTAAGTACTGGAACAATTTGATCCACATTGACCAAACTATGAACTTGCATGAGATCAATCTTGTCTCGCCAGAGCCGTTGCTGGCTTTGTTCAAAACTTTTACGAGCATGGCTATCATCGGCCAGGAACTCACCGGTAGACCAAATCTTATTAGCAATAAACATTTGCTCATTAATTCCCATGCAGGTCGCAAAGTCACCCACACTAATCTCACCGGTACCATAAAGTGGTGAGGTATCAAACACCCGGCCTCCGCCATCCCAGAAACGCTTAATCACCTCACGAATATTAGTACGCGGGGCACCCGGTAATAAATCAAACGTGAGATACGTTCCCAATCCAATTGCTGGCAGAATTTCACCGGTTTTGGGAATTTTTCGAGTAATTAAGCCCGAAGATGATTGTGCAAACGCACTACCTGTGGGCAATAACGAAGCTGGGAGTGCACTCGCCGCGGCGGTCAGCCCTATGGTCTTAAAAAAATCACGACGCTCAGGTTGGGTGGGTTGCGAAGATTGGGTCATAAAAGTCTCCGATGTGATCAAGCAATGGAATGAAAATCATCATTAAACAATCTTAATGACTAAATCAGGAAAACCGTCGAGCATACAACGCACAATATCGCCACGCACCACAGGACCCACGTTTTCTGGGGTTCCTGAATAAATGATGTCACCAGGGAACAGTTCATTGGCTTCGGATAACTTCACAATTTGCTCTGCAACTGACCAAATCATCTGGTTTAAGTTTGCCTTTTGACGAACTTCACCATTAACCGATAAAGCAATGGATCCGCTCTTTTGATGCCCAATTTTGCTGACTGGAAAAATGGGGCCAATGGGTGCCGAATGATCAAACGATTTACCGATTTCCCAGGGTTTCTTTTGATCCCCCATGAATCGCTGCAAATCACGCCGCGTCATATCTAAACCAAGGGCATATCCATACACATGGTCTAAGGCTTTATCAATGGTAATGTTTTTGCCACCGGTTTTTAGGGCAGCTACTAACTCCACCTCGTAGTGATAATTCTTAGTTAGGGTTGGATACGGGTGATCCACAATTTTATTGGGGGCAACAAATTGAATCGCATCCGTGGGCTTTTGAAAAAAGAATGGCGGTTCGCGTGTCGGGTCAGAGCCCATCTCCCGAGCATGCGCTGCATAATTTCGTCCAATGCAATAAATACGCCGAACGGGAAATTGCTCACTACTATTCGCTATCGGAATATACGTTGGCTCTACTTGAAACGGCGTTTTTGGCTTTGCTGCTTCTACCGAAGATGTGGCCCCTAGGGTCACGATGGAGGCAGCCCCCAGTCCAAGCTTCATCCATTGTCGACGATTTTCGTAAGAGGTCTCTTTTTTAGTTGTCATTGTTCATCCTTGGTTGATTGATCGAATACAACCATTGTGCGCCTCATCCTTTTGAATTTCAATGGACTGCTATTCCTGAATTTCCCTAATGGTGAACATCAATACCTGGGATTTGTATTAATGTTCCTAGTTTTGTTCTTACTGAAGTGCTTATCAGTAAACTATTGCTTTCAGTGTATTGATTTATAAAGGGATGGGCATGAGTCATTCGTCAACCTTAATGCATGGTGGCCAGATCTTAGCCAATGCCCTGGTCCGTCAAGGTGTTGAATTCGCTTTTGGTGTTCCTGGCGAAAGCTTTTTGCCTCTTCTGGACGGCCTGGTTGATCACGATTCCAAATTACGCTTTATTACCTGCCGCCAAGAAGGTGGTGCCAGCTATATGGCCGAAGCCTATGCCAAACTGACTGGAAAGCCAGGTGTTTTGATGGTTACACGTGGCCCTGGTGCTGCAAATGCCTTGATCGGAGTGCATACAGCTTATCAAGATTCAACTCCCATGGTATTACTGATCGGACAAGTGGGTACGGACATGGTAGGTCGGGAAGCCTTTCAAGAAATGGACTACCGCAAGGTGTACTCTGAGTGTGCCAAGTGGGTGGGCAGCATTGATCGTGCGGATCGTATCGATGAATATATCTCCCATGCATTTCATCTTGCTCAATCCGGACGCAAGGGTCCCGTGGTGTTGGCTCTACCAGAGGATGTTTTGTTTGCCCAAGCCCATGAACACCCTACCCCTAAAGCCCAAATCATTAGTCCCGGATTAGACCAAGCCTTATTTAGCGAAGCCATGCAGGCTCTAGCCAAGGCCAAACGAAGCATGATCCTTGCGGGCGGCGGCTCATGGACCAAAGATGCGTGCGATGCATTAAAACATTGGGCAAATCGGGAAGGCATACCCGTAGCTACGAGTTTTCGTTCTCAAGATCTGATTGATAATCACGATCCTTGCTTTGCAGGAGATCTTGGTATTGCTGCTAATCCAGCCTTAATAAAACGAGTCCAAGAGGCGGATGTTCTACTTGTTATTGGTGAGCGTTTAGGCGAAATGACCACTGGCGGCTACACTATTCTTAGCGTTCCAAAACCGGCATTAACACTCATTCATGTTTTACCTAGTCCCGACGAACTGGGTCGGGTTTATGCGGCCGACTACGCCCTAGCATGTTCGCCAGAGACGTTTTGTTTAGCATTAACAAACGTAACCATGGGTAAGCAGCATAAGCCCGAGCGCATGCATGCAGCGCACAAGGACTACCTTGCTTTTAGTCAACCCAACTCCATTCCAGGGGGTGTCCAACTATCTGAGATCGTTGCTAACTTAGCAAATGAATTACCCCGTAACGCGATACTTACGAATGGAGCGGGTAATTTTGCCGCCTGGCTCCATCGCTTTTACCCCTATGGTGGTTTTAAAACACAATTAGCTCCAGCCAATGGATCCATGGGCTATGGCTTGCCAGCTGCAATTACAGCAAAATTGGTCGATCCTCAGCGGGTGGTCGTGGCTTTTTGTGGTGACGGCGACTTCATGATGAATTGCCAAGAGCTGGCAACAGCGCTTCGCTATCAAGCCCAACCGATTGTCTTAATTATCAACAATGGGATGTACGGCACCATTCGAATGCACCAAGAACGAGAGTTTAAGAGTCGAGTGTCCGGCACTGAATTAACAAATCCTGACTTTGTGCGTTTTGCGGAGAGTTTTTCAATGCCCGGTTATCGGGTTGAACGAACTGAGCAGTTTGCCTCTGTACTACAGGCAGCCCTCAAAAGTTCGAGGGGTGCCATTATTGAAATCGTCATAGACCCAGAAGCAATTAGTCCGAGTAAGCGCCTTTCTGAACTCGGGCGCCCCTCTTAATCGACTTTTGCTCCAGACTCTTTAACTACTCGGGTCCACTTTGCAATCTCACTCTTAATGAAATTAGCAAATTGCTCAGGGGTGTTGCCGACGGGTTCAGCACCCATGGCCGCGTATTTCTCACGTACTGCTGGGCTGTTTATCGCGCGCACCGCCTCGGTGTTGATCAATCGTACTAAATCGGGGGGCGTATTCGCAGGCACCAAAATTCCAAACCATGAAGTAGCCTCATAACCTGGAAGGTTGGCAGCTTCAGCCACGGTGGGTAAATCGGGTAATGCTGGCGAGCGTTTGGCACTTGTCACAGCCAAAGCCTTTAAGCGTCCGGCTTTGATGAAATTAATAGCCGACGGAATGTTATCGAACATGATATCCACATTACCTGCAATCAAATCAGCAACTGCTGGGGGACTACCCCGATACGGTAAATGAACCATATAGGTTTTGGTCATTGACTTAAATAGTTCCCCAGCCATATGAATCGAGGTCCCATTTCCGCTGGATGCCATATTCACCTTACCGGGATTGGCACGCGCGTAACGAATCAAATCATTCACACTATTTATATTATTACGCTTGGCCCAATCTGGATTGACCACCAAGACGTTCCCAAACTCTGCCACCAATGTAACCGGTGCAAAATCTTTAATCGGATCAAATGGTAGCTTGCCGCCACCTTGAGTGTACAAGGGCTGGTTAATTCCGTGGGTACCCACCGAGCCCATCAACCAGGTGTAGCCATCAGCCGGAGCTTTGGCAACCAGTTCAGCGCCAATATTTGCTCCAGCCCCTGGTTTATTGTCAATCACAATATTCCATTTAACTAAAACCCCTAACTCTGCAGCCAAAGGTCGAGCAATATTATCCGTTGCACCGCCGGGGGGGAATGGGATCACATAACGAATCGGTTTATTTGGAAACTGACTTTGTGCATGAACACCGCCGAGACCAAAGCTTGCAAGAAAAATAAATGGCAAGACTAATCGTAATAATTGGCTAGGCGAACGAAAATTAGTAAATGTTGCCTTTTGCATAGTATTCCCCTTTTAAAAACCTCGTTATCAATCAACGCATTATTTTTAGAGTCAATGGCTCAAACCGCCCACATTAGCTTTAATGCCCATATTAAAGACAAGCATCAAAATAATGATCAGGATAAATCCTAATAGCCTCCAATAAAACAGCTAAATTCATGGTTTAGCTCAGCATAATTACCTACAATGACTGTTTAAGTAGGCTAATTAGCAACAATCATGACAAACCCAGCGATTATCTCTGTGGCTATTACCGGCTCAGTCCCCAGAAAGAAAGATTGTGCCGGCCTGCCAGTGACGGTTAGCGAACAGATTGAGGAAACGCATAAGGCGTATGACGCTGGGGCTAGTTTGGTTCATATCCATGTTCGCAATCCAGATGAAAGCCCTGGATCGAATCCCGATCAATTTTTTGCAGTGCAGGAAGGAATTCGTAAATACTGCCCCCAAATGATTGTTCAGTTTTCAACTGGCGGTCGGGGCCGCAATCAGCAAGAGCGTGGCGCCATGCTTACTCACAGACCTGATATGGCTTCTTTGGCGACCGGTTCAGTCAATTTTCCAACCGCGATCTATGAAAATCCCCCCGATTTCATTGAACACCTAGCAACTGAAATGCTCAAATACGATGTGAAGCCAGAAATTGAGATATTTGACTTGGCAATGCTCTATAACGCTGCCAATTTAGTTACGAAAGGCCTCATCCGAGCGCCGGCCCATGTGCAATTTGTGATGGGCATCCCCAATGCCATGCCTGCTAAGCGTAGTATCCTAGAGTTTTTAATCAAAGAACTTCATGAGGTATTGCCACAAGCGACTTGGACAGCTGCTGGGATCGCCAAGCATCAACTTGTTCTCAATGAGTGGGCCTTAGAACTTGGGGGTCACGTACGAACTGGCCTTGAAGATAATATTCGCTTTGATAAAGACCAAATTGCTAAAGATAATGCGCAATTAGTTGCTCGGGTAGCCAAACTATGTAGCGAATACAACCGGCCAGTTGCTACAGCGAAAGAAGCCAGAGAAATATTGGGGTTGCGCCAAGTTAAAGAATGATCACAACCCCTGATCTGTGATCGAGTTTTGTAAAACCCCTATCCCCTCAATCTCGATTTCACAAACATCACCCGGCTTCATAAAAACCGGTGGCGTTCTGGCATAACCAACTCCAGCAGGGGTTCCTGTAATCACCACATCCCCAGGCTCCAAGGTCATGCACTCCGTAATTAGTTGAATCGTCTCGGCAACACCCCATAAAAAATCTTTAGTATTGGCATTTTGCATAAGATTACCGTTTAAGCGCGACTGAATCTGCAAACCATGTGCGCCGCTAGGTAACTCATCTGGGGTCACAAGCCATGGACCAAAAGCCCCTGTTTGATCAAAGTTCTTCCCAATCGTCCATTGACTCGTTTTTCGCTGGTAGTCTCTGAGACTACCGTCATTGAAAATACTATAGCCAGCGACACAATCAAGAGCGTTTTCCTTGGTTAAATTACGCGCTTTCTTTCCTACAATAAAAACGAGCTCCGCTTCATAGTCTAATTTGTCAGAAACGCTAGGCCGAATGATTGGCGCTAAATGTGCGGTTAGTGAGGATGGGCCGCGCATAAAAAAACTGGGGTACTCAGGCCGAGCATTACCACCCTCTTTAGCATGATCGGCGTAATTAAGCCCCATACAAACAATTTTTCCAGGCTGATCAATTAAAACATCGAACTTAATTTCAGAAAGCTTCTTATTGATTACATTAGGATTGGATAAAGCTTGCTTGGCCTTTGAAAAAGTGGGGTCGATTTCAATGAACTCCCTCAACTTACTTGGAATGCTTGGGTCTGTGGCGCATAAATCAATAAATTCTTGTGATGATTTATCACGTAATAAGCCAATTTTGGGTTGCATGCTCTGGTTACGGTAACTAAATAGTCTCATATTGACACTCTAAATTATTTTTTTAGCCAGGCAAATTAAATACTTGGATACTAATTAACCACCAATACGATTTTGAATATTAAAAAGTGTACGACCTAAAACATCATTAACACTCAATACCAGATACATACTTTACAGGTTTTGTCACCAGTGGTCGCCGTACGCCACAGAATGAACTTATTGTGGATATATCAACCATGTGACCGATATACACACGCTTTGTTCTACGCAACTGGGCGTTTTTTATCTAATTCCTTAGATTTTGTACGGATACTTTTGCTCATACTGTGGCACAACTGAAATTCGGTCATCATTCCCTAAAATAGATGAACCTATGAGCAACCCAACTACCATTCAACTCATTGCCACTTCGCTATTTGGTATTGCGGTATTGCATACCTTTTTAGCTTTTTATTTTGAGCGGCTAGCCCATCGTTCACGGCACCACGCTGGTTTGTTTCATCTCTTAGGTGAAGTTGAAGCTGTATTTGGCTTTTGGGCGATGGTCCTCGTTATTTTCATGGCTTTTATTCATGGTAGTGCTAAGCCGGCCATCACTTACCTAGAATCTCGCAACTATACCGAGCCATTGTTTGTCTTTGCCATTATGGTGATTGCAGCTAGTAAACCGATTTTGTACGTTGCCAAAACCATTGTTCTTGCAATTTCAAAACTGCTTGAAAAGTCGCTCAAGTTACCGGCAGCTAATGCCAACTATTTTGTGACCCTGAGCGCCGTCCCCATTTTAGGCTCGTTTATTACAGAGCCAGCTGCGATGACCTTGGCAGCCTTTTTGCTTCGTGACACCATCTTCTCGAAAACCAATTCAACGAAATTGATGTACCTCACGATTGGGGTCTTATTTGTCAACATTTCAATTGGTGGGGCTTTAACAAGTTTTGCTGCCCCTCCCATTTTGATGGTTACTTCTGCTTGGAATTGGGATACGGCGTATGTATTTCAGACTTTTGGAATCAAAGCAACCATTGCGGTTTTAGTCAATGCCCTATTAATTACACTGGTTGTTCATAAGGACCTACCAAAGGCCGCATCAGCCCATCAGGACGATCGTATGCCCCTATGGGTTGTCCTCACTCACTTACTATTTCTGTTAGCAGTGGTTGTTTTTGCCCACCATCCGGTAGTCTTCATGGGCTTTTTGCTCTTTTTCTTGGGCTATACCCACGCTTACAGTACCTATCAATCCCGACTGATTCTCAAAGAAGCACTCATGGTGGCATTTTTCTTAGCTGGTCTTGTGGTACTTGGCGGACTCCAACAATGGTGGCTACAACCATTACTAAGTGGCATGAGTAATATGGCAGTGTTTTATGGAGCGACTGCTCTTACTGCAATTACTGATAATGCTGCTTTGACGTATTTGGGATCTTTGGTGGAGGGAACAACCGAAGAGTTTCGTTATGCTTTGGTGGCCGGTGCGCTTGCAGGTGGCGGCTTAACCGTAATCGCAAATGCCCCGAATCCTGCGGGTTTAGCCATCCTTAAAGATTACTTTCCACAAAAAGCAGTGTCAGCACTCAAATTGCTGTTGGCTGCCCTTCCACCAACTACCATCGCGATACTTGCTTTTCAAGTTCTTTAAGTGGCCTGCCCGGCAGGAGACAAGCCTGCGACCTACGGCTTAGAAGGGCTGACAAATCTGCGAAACACAATGTCAAACAATAGCTTGCAGTGCCCTGATTTGAGTGTTCATCAAAACACCCGTTGTCATGTCATTCGGTGGGGTCAGATTTTAAGTACGAGATGTCTGCAGGAGGTTATCGAGAAAACCGACCTTAAATACTTACTAACCAAGTTATTTACCCGACACTTTATGGATATATCGTTTTACTGCTTTTTGGTAAGCCTCATCTTTATCTCGCTTACCAACCGCTATCACAATCACTGTTACTCGCTTATCTGCTACTTCATAGACAAGACGATAGCCACTAGTTCGTAATTTAATTTTGTAGCAACCTTCTAACTCCCGGCTTAACAGTGACGATGGAATATGAGGTGTCACCAGACGTTTTTCTAATTGCTTCTTGAACTGTTCTTTTAAAGAACCATCCAACTTATCCCACTCTTTTTTGGCTAAAACATGGAACTCTAGCTTATAGATCCTCAAGGTTTACCCTAATAGTTTTACCACCACGTCTCTTTTCAACAATTTTAATTAATTCAAGGTCATCCAAAGCATCCAAAATTTTTTCATATACTTTTGCAGATAACAAATATGCCTCAGGCTTGTTGTGACTAAGGATAGCAACAGGATTACCCCCTGCTTGCTCAATGATTTTGCTCGGCGTTAACTTTCTTAAATCAGTCACACTGATTGTTGTCCCTGCATGAATCGGTGTAAGTGTATTCATTTTTTCACCATTATTTTGTACATAATTATGTACATTGTAATATAGTGAATTTAAATGTGCAATCGCCCAATAAATTAACCTTGAGGTTAATTTTACTTGGCGTATGAGTGGTAAAAAAAGTGTAAACCATGTGCTCGGTACAAACTGTAAAGGATGTGATCGGTACTTACCGCCATGATCTGGCCTGCCCAGCAGGAGTGGCTCCGCCGATACTTCGTGTTCGAACCTGCGACCTACGGCTTAGAAGGGCTGGCTAATCTGCAGAACACAATGTTTGACAATGACATACAGTTGCCAGGTTCGAGCTGTTCATCAAAACAAGGGTTGGCATGGCATTCAGTGGGGTCTGATGTTTAGGGATTGGTGTCTGCAGGTGATTGTGGGGAAAACCGACAAATTCAAGCGTCCTTTATAGGGACGCTTGAATTATTTGATACTGATCTTTAACGACTCAATCAAGGCGATTGCACCTCAAGATAGAACTGTGTGGCTTATATGCACTAATAATGTGCATATATGCACCACCATTTATCAGACTAAGCCGATATTAGATCTCAATCGTAATAGTCTGACTGAATGAAAAATCCGTATAACGAGATGTTTGATGAGTATGGTGCTCCACGTCCGCACTATGGGACTTTTCATACCTGGCTTGGTAACCAGAGCCAAGCACTCATGAGTCTTAAACGGGCAGAGGCCGATCTAATTTTTCGTCGTGTTGGCATTACCTTTGCTGTGTATGGTGATGATCTTGGTGCAGAGCGCACCATTCCCTTCGATGAGGTTCCGCGTATCTTTACCGCTAAAGAATGGTCCGACCTTGAGTCTGGATTGCGGCAACGGGTTACCGCACTTAATCACTTTATTCATGATGTCTATCATGATGAAGCAATCATTAAAGCTGGAATCATACCGGCCGAACAGATTTTTAACAATGCGCAATATCGACCGGAGATGCGTCATGTCGAAGTTCCACGCAATATTTATGCCCAAATTGCAGGGATTGATATTGTGCGAGCTGGTGAAGGTGAGTTTTATGTCTTAGAAGATAACCTGCGGGTGCCTTCGGGTGTTTCTTATATGGTTGAAGACCGCAAAATGATGATGCGGCTATTTCCTGATCTGTTTCAGCGCTATCGGGTTGCACCCGTGGAGCACTATCCCGATCTTCTACTGGAATGCCTCAAGTCCGTCAAACCCGAAGGCATTAAAAAACCCAATGTAGTTGTGCTGACCCCAGGCATGTTTAACTCTGCTTATTTTGAACATACCTACCTAGCCCAACAAATGGGGGTGGAGTTAGTCGAAGGTAAGGATCTCTTTGTGAAAGACGAAGAGGTTTTTATGCGTACCACACAAGGCCCCGAGCGAGTGGACGTGATCTATCGTCGGATTGATGATGACTTCCTTGATCCTTTAGCATTTCGGTCTGACTCCGCATTAGGTGTTGCTGGTTTACTGAACGCTTACCGAGCTGGCAACATTACCTTGGCTAATGCCATTGGCACTGGGATTGCAGACGATAAGTCTATTTATCCCTACGTACCCGACATGATTGAATTTTATTTAGGTGAAAAGCCCATCCTAAACAATGTACCAACCTATCAGTGTCGTAAAGCCGAAGACCTCGCCTATACCCTCGCCAATATCGAGCAGCTTGTTGTGAAAGAAACCCATGGTGCCGGGGGCTATGGCATGCTCGTTGGCCCAGCTTCCACCAAAGATCAGATTGCACGTTTTAAGGAAAATCTCATCAAGCACCCCGAACAATATATTGCTCAACCGACTCTTTCATTATCAACCTGCCCTACTTTTGTGGAGTCTGGAATAGCCCCCCGTCATATTGATTTGCGCCCATTCGTACTGTCAGGCAAGACCATCAAAATGGTGCCGGGCGGACTCACGCGGGTAGCTCTCAAAGAAGGTTCTTTGGTGGTGAACTCTTCTCAGGGCGGCGGTACCAAGGACACTTGGGTGCTAGAGGATTAAAACGGAGACGCCATGCTAAGTCGAACCGCAGATTGTCTTTATTGGATGGCCCGCTATACCGAGCGTGCTGAGAATACTGCACGCATGCTGGATGTGAATTATCAAACATCCCTTTTGCCACAACCGTCCGAATACCGTGATCAAAGCTGGCGCAAGTTACTTACGATCTCAAAATTAGAGCCGATGTTCTTGGAACGTTCCTCCACGATGAATCGTGAAAATATATTACGGTTCATGATTGAGGATTTAAATAATCCATCGAGTATCGTATCGTGCTTGCGCGCTGCGAGAGAAAATGCCAGAGCTATTCGGGGCAGAATTACCTCTGAACTTTGGGAAACCCAAAACACCACATGGCTTGAGTTCCAGCAGCTCTTAGCAAAACAGGATTATGCCGACCCTAGTGGTCTATTGGACTGGGTCAAGTACCGCTGCCACTTATTTCGGGGGGTGATGCATGGCACGATGCTCAAGAATGAAGCGTACTACTTTATGCGCATTGGTACTTTATTAGAGCGCGCTGATAATACTGCTCGTATCTTGGAGACGAAATATCAAGACCCAGATAGTCTGATGCAGTTAAATCCCAAAAATAACATGGGCGAAGAATCTGATTCAGCCTTCTTTGACTTCTATCACTGGGCTGCGTTACTGCGTTCGGTCTCTGCGTTTGAGATCTATCGACAAATCTATTCAGATCAAATTGCTCCCCAACAGGCTGCTGAGCTTTTAATCTTTAATCGACAGATGCCGCGTTCTTTAACGTACTGTGTTAACGATTTAATTACCCTCTTGGGTGAAATCCGTAATCAGAATTCTAAGGAGATAGAACGCTTAATCGGTAAATTACAGGCAGACTTAGACTACTCTAATATTGATGAAGTATTTGCTATGGGGTTAGAAGAATTTACAAAACAGTTTCTGGAGCGCATCAATCATATTGGTGATGAACTAAGTAATGCCTATCTCATACCTCTCGCCGTTGCTTGATATGACAACCTTGCACCTAGAGATTGAACATCACACTCAGTATCACTATGAAACTGCTGTGCGTTACTCCATTCAGGAACTTCGACTCAAACCACCGAATTCCCATGGACAGTCAATAAAAAACTGGAAGATTCTGACGCCGATCAAGACAAAAACAAACCAGGATGCGTTTGGCAATGAATATCAAACATTTGTCCAAGATGCGCCCTATAAATCCATGAGTATTTCAGCAAAAGGAGAAGTCATTAGTACTGGCGGCTATGAATACACTGACCTCGAATCCGCTGTCTCACCCTATTACTTACTGCAACAAACTAGGCTTACCATTCCCTCGCCAGAAATGATGGCCTATTTTGAGAAAACCCTTCCCAAAAAGGCAGACCTGGATTCTGTTTTAGAGTTAGCCAGCGCAATCCGAAACACCATCACCTATCAATCTGGAATTACGAATTTTGCGACTGCGGCGATGCAATCGTTTGCCATGAAAACCGGTGTTTGCCAAGACCATAGTCACATTATGCTCAGTCTTTGCCGAGCGGCAAATATCCCAGCGCGCTATGTCAGTGGTTATTTTTTTGCCGAGGACTCTCCTAATCTAGCTAGCCATGCCTGGGTTGATATCTGCACCGATATTGATAAATCCAAGTGGCTTAGTATTGATGTCACCCATGCTTGCATCACGGATAATCGGCATATTCGTCTTGCTGTGGGAAGGGATTATTATTCAGCTGCGCCCATCAAAGGAATTCGTTCTGGCGGTGGTCAAGAGGAGCTTAGTGCCCGAATTTCAATTCATCAAATTAAAGTACTCTAATATGACTTATTGCATTGGCTTATGCCTTGACCAAGGCCTCGTGTTGCTAGCAGATACGCGGACAAACGCAGGGGTTGACCAGATTGGCACCTTTCGGAAAATGACCATATTCCAAAAGGACAAAGAGCGCTTCTTTGCCCTGATGAGTTCTGGTAACTTAGCGATTACCCAAGCCGTTAAAGAAATATTGCTCCAGGGGGAGACTTTCGGTGAGATCAATCTCTGGACGGCTAAAAATAGTTACGAAGCTGCCACAGTTGTCGGGGCTGCTATCAAGAAAGTACGGGAGCGCGATTTTCAATCCTTGCAAAAATCGGGTATCGAATTTAACTGCAATCTAATTTTTGGAGGCCAGGTTAAGGGAGAGAAGCCGCGCCTATTTAATATCTACGCTGCTGGTAACTTCATCGAAACTACTCCAGAGACCCCCTACTTCCAAATTGGAGAATCTAAATACGGCAAACCAATCTTAGACCGAGTTATCCGCTTTAATACGCCTTTAAACCTAGCAACTAAATGCGTCTTGATATCCATGGACTCAACCATCAAAAGTAATATTTCGGTTGGTCTTCCTCTTGATCTTTTGGTTTATGAAAATAACTCCTTTGCGCTTGAGAAGCTAATCACTATTGATGAAGATAACCCTTACTTTGAAATGATGCGGGGTATTTGGGGTGAAAAGCTTAAAGAGGTTGCCCTGAGTATTCCAGAGCCGAGTTGGAATGGATCTAAAAAAAGTATTTCGATTGTGTCAACATCAAAAAAACTAGGTCCAGTGCCTATTCAAACACCCAAAACAAAGCGAATCAAGGCAAGCAAATCGATTAAGTCCAAATAATAAGATTTACCATCCAGAATTGGCCTGCCCAGCAGGAGTCGAACCTGCGACCTACGGCTTAGAAGGGCTGGCTGATCTGCTTTAGACAATATCAGACACTGACATACAGTGGGTAGGCTTGAGGTGTAGGCCAAAACAAGGGTCGTCGTGGCGTTGGGTGGGGCCAGATATTGGGTTTGTGGTGTCGGCAGGCGTTTGTCGGGAAAACCGACATTTTTGAGTACTCGTGAAAAAGAATCGTAAGGTAGCTAAAGAATGTTCAAAATTTCAACTAAGAGAACTAAAAATGATTGGCTTTTTCTATTACTAATTGAATAAAGTTTTTCATTGCAATGGTTTGATGAGCTCCCTGACGCCAATAAATTGTGGCGTCACGAGATAAGTGATTTCCCTCGATTTCTAGGCTAACTAAATCTTGCTCGCCATAACAAGCTACTGGGCTTCCAATAACGATTACTTTGCCCGTTTTTGCGATTTGAATTAAATCGTCCA
Source organism: Polynucleobacter sp. HIN5 (assembly GCF_030297555.1). Classification (NCBI taxonomy): domain Bacteria; kingdom Pseudomonadati; phylum Pseudomonadota; class Betaproteobacteria; order Burkholderiales; family Burkholderiaceae; genus Polynucleobacter; species Polynucleobacter sp. HIN5. Next base: position 1,116,934 of record NZ_AP028136.1, read on the forward strand.
TTGATGATACTTCGAGCCTGGCATTAAGAGATACCCCATCACTTTTACATTGAAAATCAATTTTTTGTCTCATTAAAAAATTTTTATTGAGTAAGGCCAACTCCTCTTCCTCAATCATCTTTAAATTAATTTTGTTTGGAAATTTCCTTAGCTTTATTTTTTTACCAATGAGCGAAAAATGCTCTCTAAATAAAAACTGATGTTGCAAATTTTGTGTCTTATAGTCATCTGGCAAAATTCCAATATCAATTCCGCCTTCATTAAGGTCGTCTATTAAGTTTTTGGCTGACCCCGCCTTAAGAGTTATTTTTATTTCAGGATTTGTTATAAACAAATCAATACATGCAGGTATTACAAGGGCTTTTAAGTAGGTATTGGTTGCACCAATATTTATTACTCCAGCAGCCTTATTTGAGTTGTTTCTCAATGTCAGAAGTACTTCATCTAGATTGCCAACAATTGGCTCGACTTGACTTAGTAGATCTTTGCCAAAGGACGTTAAAACTGATTTTCTTCCTATCTTTTCAAAAATATTCTGCCCAAGAACATTAGTTAAATCCCTCATCTGCTGTGACAACGCAGATTGGGAAAGATTGAGAATCTCAGCTGCTTTGACATAACCCGTTGATTTAGCAAGCACAATAAAACTGCGAAGAAGACGAAGATCTATATGGTTATTTATAAGCATTTCTTATATTAAATATTAAAAAATATTAATTTACATTATATTTTTTTACGATTACATTGGTTCTGTTCTCTTAACTAAGGGGGTGGCCATGAAAAATTTTTCAAAATTAATACTTTCCTTCGTCTTGTCTTGGATTTGTGGATTAGCAATCGCTCAGAATTACCCAAACAAACCTATCAAACTAATTGTTCCTTTCCCGCCTGGGGGTCCAACGGATATTGTTGCCAGACCTTTAGCGCAGATGTTGGGTGAGTCTATGAAGCAATCAATTATTGTCGAGAATAAAGGCGGTGCTGGTGGCTCTGTTGCAGCTGATTTTGTAGCTAAATCACCACCTGATGGATATACCATCATGGTCGGAACCGTGGGGACTCATGCAATTAACGGGAGCCTGTATCGACAACTTCCCTACGATATGACCAAAGACTTCACGCCGATTGCATTGGTAGCAAGCGCCCCTTTAGTGATAGCGGTTCCAGCTAACAGCAATATTAAGACCCTAGCAGACCTTATTAAAGAAGCTAAGGCAAAACCTGACTTTATCGCATTTGGAACTGCCGGCAATGGAACCCCTGGTCATCTGACAGGTGCTTTATTTGAAACAGCCACCAAAACAAAGCTTAAGCATATTCCCTATAAAGGTAGCGCACCTGCAGTCACTGATTTACTTGGTGGGCAAATTCCGCTCATGTTTGACCCCATCCAGTCGGTCCTTCCCCACATCCAATCAGGTAAGCTAATAGCATTAGCAGTCACGAGCAAAACTCGCTCACCACTTTTGCCTAATGTACCTACAGTTGCTGAATCTGGGTATCCTAATTTTGAATCCACAGCATGGTGGGCAGTATTTGGTCCAGCAAAATTACCTGAAAATGTAACAAATACATTAACTACTCAAGTTCAGAAAATTGCCTCGTCTGCAGCATACAAAGAAAAACTTGGCAACGTAGGTGTTCAACCCAATACAAACTTTAAAGAATCACTTAGCAATTTCCAAACCAGAGAAATCGCGAAGTGGGCAATTGCTGTACGTGATTCTGGGGCATCACTCGATTAAAGAAAAATTATGAAACTTAATGCTGAAGAAAAAGCCATGCTTGCTGGCGAATTGGGGCCAGTTCGCAAGATCGCCATCGAACATCAAATTAAAGTTGGCGAATTTTTTGGCGCCGAAGATCTTGTACCGGTCTCACAAGCACACATCATGGCTGACACGGAAAGCCTTGGGGAAGCGGGTGTTGCTTGGCTTGAGATGTTAGCCAAACACTCTTCAAAAGAGCGGGTAGTACGTATTCCTACGATTACCGATCCTCGGGGCACAGACTTTAATAAAGCCAAGCAATTGGGTCAAACCGAAACGATGCTTTCTTTAGAGCGCCGGGCGATTGCGGCTTTCGTCAAAATGGGCATCTCTATGACTGATACCTGCATCAACTACCAAACCATCATGGCTCCAGTTTTTGGTGAACATGTCGCTTTTGGTGACACTGGTGTTGTGATCTACTCCAATAGTATCTGTGGGGCCCGCTCGAATTTTGAGGGCGGCCCATCTGCCCTATCGGCCGGCTTAACCGGTCGAACACCGCGCTATGGGTATCACTTAGATACACACCGACAGCCAACCCACCGTTTTCGAGTTTCTTGGACACCCACTTCACTCAATGAATGGGGCGCCTTGGGCGGGCTCATCGGACGCAAATCTGGAAATTATTGGTCTGTCCCCGTGATTGAGGGTATTGAAGGTCACCCTGGGTCAGATTCACTCAAGCATTTCGGTGCAGCAATGGCTAGCTTTGGATCATCCGCCCTATTTCATATTTTAGGGATTACTCCTGAAGCAATCCATGCGAGGGATTTAAAGTTTGATCATTTACCTGTGATCGACGTTACACAAGCGGATGTCATGGCTTTACAAAAATCCTATCGTGTAAGCGATGAAATTGACGTTGTTGTGTTCTCAGCGCCCCAACTGAGTCTTTTGGAGATGAAATCGGTTGCCGAACTCTGCGCTGGTAAGAAATTTAGGAAACCCTTACTAGCGGTTACCAGCCCCCAAGTAAAGCCAGACTCGGATCGAATGGGATATACCGAACTCATTGAATCGGCGGGAGGCACAGTCTTTGCTGGCATGTGTTTTTACCAGTCCTATGCCAGAGAAATTGCTGAGGCGAATGGCTGGAAACGCTTAGCAACTAATAGCGCCAAGATGGTCAACATCTTAGGTGGCTATGGATACACACCGATCTTAGCCTCGATGGAGGACTGCGTCCGCGCAGCTGAAACTGGGAGTCTCGCATGAATAAAGTATTTAAAGCAAAGCATGCTCAAGGTGATGTCGTAGAAGGAGTTTGCCTGACAGCGAATGACGGCTTTTCAGCTCGCTATGACCTAGACCGAATCAATGGGGTTTTTTCAAGACCAACTCATAAATTATTTGGCGAGACCTACAACAATAAAATCTTGGTTTTAGATACAGCCAAAGGTGGCGTGGCTAGTGCCTGGATGATCTATGAAATGAAAAAACGGGGGCTTTGTCCTTCTGCCATCATTTTTAATACCGTCAATCCAATCTTGGCTCAAGGAGCTGCTCATGGTGGCATCGCCATGTTAAGTGGCTTTGATTGCGATATCACTTCAGCAATACCAAGTGGCTCAAAACTAAGGATTGATCCCAAAAACCAAACCGTAGAAATTCTGTAATTGGCCTGCCCAGCAGGAGTCGAACCTGCTACTTAAGACGTTTACGGAATCTCAAGCGTGGGCTCGGATAGTTGTCTCAGTACGCAATCGATGGTAAATTATTTGCCAGTAGGCAGGCTAGATGTATGATTTATGAATATTCTCAGATGTTAATAGCATTTGTTTCAATCAAATACGATGAACTAAATGTCATTAAATTTATATTTTTTACCATCTATAAAATACTTTCCCCGATTACATCAAAAAAATCCTTTGAGGAGGCTGTGAATGTTCATCACAAAAAGAGATTTTGTTAAATATAGTGCTGCAGCATTTGGAACTACCTTCCTTCCCACTTGGGCGCAAGCTAAACCACTATTTGAAATCATCAATATGTTTGTCCCAGCCGCCCCAGGCGGTGGCTGGGACAGCACTGCTCGGGCCCTAGAGCGAGCTGCTAAGGCTGGGGGACTAATAGGTAATATGCAATTTGAAAATGTGGGTGGTGCAGGAGGTATGGTAGGTCTGCCTAGGTTCATAAACCAGCGAAAAGGGCAAGGCAATAGCTTGATGGTTTGCGGGTCAGTAATGATCGGGGCGGCCATTGCCAACAAAAGCTCCCTCACTATTCGCGATGTAACACCGGTCGCACGACTAACTGAAGAAGCTTGCGTCATTGTTGTGCCGTCCTCTGGAAAAATAAAAACTTGGAATGAGTTAATTTCTGCGCTCAAAAATAACCCTAAAGCAGTTTCCGTTGCTGGGGGTAGCGCAGGTGGAACCGACCACCTGGTTCTTGGACTCATGATCAAGGCCCTTGGTCGCAACCCAAAAGAAGGTGCCTATGTAGCTTACCCAGGCGGCGGACCTGCTAATGCGGCAATTATTGGTGGTCAGGTTACAGCGGGCATCTCAGGGTACTCTGAGTTTGAAGAGCAAATTAAGGCTGGCCGCATGATTCCTCTTGCTACCTCCGGAAGTACTCGAATTCCTGGATTGAATGTTCCTACTATGATGGAGCTTGGACTTAATGTGGTTCTGGCTAATTGGAGAGGTGTCTTTGCACCACCTGGCATCAATGAGTCCCAACGTAATTCGCTCATAAATTTGATAACACTTACGGTGGCTACTAGCGCATGGAAAAATGAGCTGTCGACGCGAAAGTGGTCAGATGCCTTTTTAACCGAACAACCTTTTGTGCGTGAACTAAATTCGGATATTGAGCGCACAACAGCGATCATGAAAGATCTGGGGCTCGCATGACACCAACCCATGTCAGCCTGCTACTGGGATTGGTATGTCTGGTGGCTGGCTGGCAGGTCATCCGTATTCCCAAGTCTGCGATTGAAATGGCGGTGGGGCCCTCTCTTATGCCAGCTTTGATCGTAGCCGGCCTTTCAATAGTAAGCCTACTTTATGGCGTTAGCGCCTATCGGGGGCTACAGGCTGATGATGCCTCAGATCTAGAGCGGGTCGCCCTCCCCGGCAGTACATCACGATTTTTATTTCTATTAGGCGCCGCTATTATTTTTATTGGACTTGTAAACCTAGTCGGATTTATTCCCAGCGCGACTCTTTGCGGGGTCTCCATTGCTCGCGCCTTTGAGGCACGAATTAACTTAAAGTCTTTTTTAATTTGTGGAGCAATTGTTATTTTCTTTTGGTTCCTATTTTCAAAAATTCTCGGAATTGGTCTCGGTCCGGCTCTCACGCTGCCCTAAGATCAATATGGAAGCCTTTGAAGCGCTTATTGGGGGATTTAGCACTGCCCTAACACCCACCACTCTCATGTGGGGCTTCATCGGATGCTTTGTCGGCACTATGGTAGGTGTCCTGCCAGGGCTTGGACCTGCCCTAACTATTGCGCTTTTGTTACCACTAACCTATCACATTCCTGCTACTAGCATGTTCGTGATGTTTGCGGGGATTTATTATGGCGCTGCTTATGGTGGGTCCACTACCTCAATTCTCTTAAATACGCCAGGTGAAACTTCTTCTTTAGTAACGGCACTAGAAGGTAATAAGATGGCCCGCAATGGCCGAGCAGGTCAGGCTCTTGCTACAGCAGCCATAGGTAGCTTTGTAGCTGGAACTATTGGTATCCTAGCCCTTACGTTTATTGCCCCCTGGGTGGTCGAGATCGCGCTTGCTTTTGGGCCGGCTGAATATTTCAGTTTAATGGTTCTCTCATTGGTAGCGGTTTCATCAGTACTGGGAAACTCTCTACTTCGCGGCCTAATTTCACTTGGACTCGGTCTTTTAATTGGTATGGTCGGTATTGATCTACAGACTGGGCAAATGCGATTCACTTTCGGCCATCCTCAATTATTAGATGGTATTGAAATTACGGTCGCAGCAGTTGGACTGTTTGCAGTAGGTGAGGCACTTTATCTAGCATGGCAAGGTCGAAATAATCGACCTGGAAGTCTTACAAAACTTTCAGGAACTCTTAGAATGAGCAAACAAGACTGGGCTCGATCTTGGAAGCCCTGGATTCGTGGGGCACTTTTTGGCTTTCCAATCGGTGCTATGCCCGCTGGTGGGGCCGAAATCCCCACTCTACTGTCATACTTTACAGAAAAGAAACTCTCTAAACATCCCGAAGAATTTGGTCATGGCGCCATTGAGGGCGTTGCGGGCCCAGAGGCAGCCAATAACGCCTCGGCTGCCGGAGTGCTTATGCCATTACTTACATTAGGAATTCCGACATCGGCCACAGCTGCCGTCATGCTGTCAGCTTTTGAAAGCTACGGTATTCAAACGGGCCCACAATTATTTTCAACTAATGGCAGCTTAGTGTGGACTCTAATTGCAAGTTTGTATATCGGTAATTTTATTTTGTTAGTACTAAATCTTCCACTCGTAGGGCTCTGGGTGAAATTACTAAGAATTCCCCCTCCGTGGCTTTATACAGGAATCATTATCGTTTCGATAATTGGTGTCTATGGAGCTGGGCAGTCACTATTTAATATCGGGCTTTTGTTTGTTTTTGGTATAGCCGGCTTCATCATGCGTCGGTTCGACTTTCCTGCTGCACCAGTTTTAGTTGGACTGATCTTATCACCACTTTTGGAGCAATCCATGCGGCAAGCGCTAACCATCAGTCAAGGTCAGTGGAGTACATTTGTCACTCGGCCGATATCGACCATATTACTGGCCATCGCATTAATACTTTTACTTTCTCAGCCTATCTATAAGCAATGGAAAAACCGTCAAACAACGAAGAAATAGGATACTGTTGGCACAGCGACTAACTGAAATCTTCTTTGAGCTTTATTAAAGCAATTTAGGTATGTTGATGATTTTGTGTCAGGTTTCCCGACAAATTCCATCGCCCTCCAACAGATGCCAATAGTCACGGGGATCCCACCCGGTGACTCAGCCCCACTTCCACGGGTCTAATGGGTCGCCAATCTGGGCCACATTCGCTTCAATCAACCTCAGTTGAAACCGCCATGATCTGGCCTGCCCAGCAGGAGTCGAACCTGCGACCTACGGATAATCAATCTGTCGCCTGATGCTATTTAATTAACGCTTATTTTGATTGGTAACCATGTAAGTAAGCGCTACATATAAGCAATGTCTGAAGATTTAAATTAAAAAACCAGACACAATCCAAAGCATCATTAACAAACCACCCGCAAACAAAATGTATCCCATAAGGGGTGCTAAAAATAAAAAATACCCGCGCGGAATCTCCTTCGGCGAAAGGCTTTTAATAAACTGTCGATGCTGAATATTCGTTAATAGCGCAATCACCGTTCCAAATAAAACAAGAACGAGACCTACAAATCCTGCTATGACTAAATGAATGGGTTGTATTTGATTCCCTAAATTCATAAAACGAATAAAAAGACCAAATCGCTCAATCACAAACCCTAAAGTAATTAAAGTCAGGGCTGTGCGTTGCCATGCCAATAGCGTTCGCTCTGCTGCAAAATAAACACGCGGATCATCTAAATACGACATAAGTTATCCATATGAAACTGTTAAAAAAGCCCCCCATAACTGGGGGGGCAAAATACTACCGGTAAACGATATCGGCTCTCCTGTTTTCCTGCCAAGCTTTTTCTCCCGTTCCAGTATTTTTGGGCTTTTCCTCCCCAAAACTTACCGCTTCGATCTGATTGGTATTTACTCCAAGCAAGACAAGTGCTTTTTTTACAGCTTCTGAGCGACGTTGCCCCAATGCGAGGTTGTACTCGGAAGTACCTCGATCATCCGTATTGCCCTCAATCACAATTCGGGATTGGCTAAATTTCAAATAGTCAGCATGAGATCTCAGAAGAGGCTGGTATGAGCCCTTTACCGTGTATTCATCAAAATCAAAATAAATAGACCCTTTTTGATACAACGGTGATTTGGGGTCACTAATTGGATCATATTTTGCTAACTGTGAACCAACCGTCAGAGGTATTACATCGGTTTTTTTATCTTCTAATTTTGTTGAACTACATGCTGCCAAATACAAACTAACAAAAATTAAAAAAGTTTTTTTAACGATTGACATATAAACTCCTTTCAATTGAGTGGTAAGCGTTGCATTCGGATTGGTTTTGCCAGAAAAATGATTTACCGTATGCCCGCATTTTTGAGCCACACTTTGGGCACGAGTATCGTTTCCAGGACGATAAATACCCTGCCTTGGAGCAATGATTACAAACCAATGACTGCTTTGTGGGATAGCCATTCTCGTCAAATTTTGTATCGATGTAGTTCGATAGGTTTTGACATGCAGAGCAAATCATCGGACTCACACTAAATCGTGTTGTGATCTCATGCGTGACGCAACAAGTCGCTGTGTAATTGCACCTAGTGCAAAGAAAGCGGTCATTGTGTGGCATTATTTTTCCTGATGGAATCCTCAATAGCGCTCCACCTGGTCTGAGTCTCCTCAAGCAATTTCACTTTTCTCCGATTGGCTTCTCCAATCGTCATTTTTTTCTCAATTAGCCCGTCGTAGATTTGATCAATTTGCTCGTAGTAGTTTTGGTAAACATCAACCATACTGGGTAGCGGGAATTGCTTTGAGAGCGCCCGACATCGCAATAAAGAGCGTCGGAAATTTTTTAATGTTTTTGCTTGCTCATCATTGAGCATGGCGGTTGATTTGATTAGCTGATCACGGTTTTCATGCTCAAAACGTAAAAATAAAACCTCTTGATCAATCAGTTCCTGATCCCGCGCATCGGTTTCTTTTTGCGTACAGTGCAAAATTTGTTGCCGAGTCCACGTTGTTTGCTCCCCTACCTCTTTAGGTGTGTATGGTGCAGCCTGTGCACCAGTCATCAAGGTGATGAAGGCGAAAACCCATAAAGCAATAGTTTGAATCGAATTTTTCATAAACACTCCGAATGAAAGACGCGCTAAGACGGCGTCGATTAAAAACACAATCGATGGTTAGATTGTTGTTTTCGGAGGTTTATCGATTGAGTGAATTAAACGTTGCGCAACAAAATAGCTGGGGGATGTATTGAAGTCGCGGTTATGAATGGGGCCTAATTGAAAGGCTGTCTCCTCCACTGGATAACCAAGAACATGCGCCATCAGATGCAGGCTTTTAGTCAATTCTCCAAGTGATTTGTTTTTTTGGTGGGCCGACTTTTCAAGCGCCGCCTTACTTAATTGTTGCTCAAAGTGGGCGAGCTTGATGCCATTCGTGATGTAGGTATTTGCGGCCATTACCTTAAAGGCAAATACAAACAAGCAGCACAGAACAACAATGTATCTGGAATGAATTTTCACCATCTGATTCTAACGAACAATGCTGTATTTGGCACTTATTTTTTTGTTGCTTTAATTCTATGAATATCAAAAATATTAATTAATTCAGCAAGTTATAAAAACCACTTTGCTAACATAGTTTTATGTTTTAAGATGGTCGCCTCAGTACTCGAAAGGAATAACCATGAAAAACAACCGCCGCCAATTTCTCCTATTGTCTGCTGCCGGTGCAGCCACCTTATCGCTATCAAACTTAGTTCAAGCGCAAGCCATGGTGGTGGAGACTGATCCGCAGGCTCAAGCACTTGGATACAAAGCCGATACCACTAAAGTCGATGCCAAAAAGTTTCCAAAGCACGCAAATGAGCAAAAATGCAGTAATTGCGCTCTCTACCAAGGTAAAGCCGGAAGCGCCTCGGGTGGCTGCGGTATCTTTGCTGGCAAACAAGTAGCCGCAAATGGCTGGTGCTCCGCCTGGGCGAAGAAAGCCTAATTGTTCATCTAAAAAGTAAAAAGGCCAGTAATGTCAACTGTTCAAGAGTGTCTGGATCAGAAACCAAAACGAATTATTTCGGTTTCATCGACGGATTCTGTATTCAAAGCTCTTGAACTCATGAAATCCAATCGGGTTCGCGCCATCCTAGTGATAGATGAAGAACAGTTAGTAGGCATTGTGTCGCAAGGCGACTGCGCAATTCGCGCCTACTTGCGAGGGCTTAACATCAATACCACTCCGGTTACTGACATCATGACCAAAGAGCCTTTAACCGTAAAACCTTCGGATTCCATGGATCACTGCATGGCGATCATCTCCTCGAGGGGAATTCGTCACATACCCGTGGTGGATCGAAACCAAGTAATCGGTATTGTTTCTGTGGGTGATGTGGTGAAAGAGACCATGAGTCAGCTTAGTCAAAATGCTTCGTTCTTGGAGACTTTTATAAAAGGGCATAGCGGTTAATCAATCTGGCCTGCCCAGCAGGAGTCGAACCTGCGACCTACGGCTTAGAAGGGCTGGCGAATCTATAGAAGACAATGCTCAACAATGGCTTACAGCGGGTAGGTTTGCGGTGTCCGTCAAAACATCGGCGGTCCTGGCGTTGGGCGGGGTCTCGTGTTGGATTCGTGGTGTCTACAGGTTCTCATAGACTAAGATCTTAAGATGGAACTTAGCGCAATCCATCTAATCCTTGGTCTTTTAGGAATTGGTGCTGGTTTGTTAGGGGGCGTGATTGGCTTTGGCACCACCATTATGCTCATGCCACCCTTAGTCTATTTGCATGGATCGCTACTAACCATTCCCATCATTGCAATTACGGCAACCATTGCTAATCTTGCTAGGGTTTTCATTTGGTGGCGCAGTATTGATTGGAAAGTATGCGCCGCCTATGCTGCTAGCGCAATTCCTGCCGTTATTTTGGGCGCCAATACGTTGATCTTGCTCAATCCCCGGGCGATTGAGATTGTGCTGGGCCTATTTTTACTCTTCCTCATTCCAATCCGTCGTTGGATGCGCCGCCAAGAGATCGTGGTTAGCCTGTGACACATGGCTTTGGTTGGTGCTGGGATTGGCTATTTAACGGGCATCGTTGCAACAACAGGGGCGATTAATACCCCCTTCTTTTTGGCTTATGGATTAACCAAAGGCGCCTATCTCGGTACCGAGGCAGCCAGCTCGCTTTCCATCTTCATTACCAAAGGCGTGGTGTTTCATGAACTGGGAGTAATTGATCGTGTGGCCATCCTGGAGGGGCTCTTTCTTGGGGTCTGTGTCTTTATGGGATCACTACTATCCAAACGGATTGTTCTAAAAATGCGCGAGGAGCAATTTATCCAGATGATGGAATGGGTGATTGCCATTTCGGGGATTGCTATTTTGATGATGAGTATTATTCACCAATGAGTAGTTTTGTCTTTACCTGCATCTTAGGCGCTGCGCTCATGCACGCTCTATGGAATATATTACTCAAGTCGGCATCGGATAAAAACTTAGAAACCGCGGTAGCAAACTTTGCCACTGCAATCCTCGCCCTTCCCTTGCTGGTGATATATGGACTTCCTGATCCCCAAACCTTTCCCTATATAGCATTATCAATTGCCCTTCATTTAATTTATTTTTATTTGGTTGCATCCGCATATCGCTTCGGGGACTTGAATCTCGCTTACCCCATCATGCGCGGTGCGGCCCCACTTCTGACTCTCTTGTTTGGATATATGTTTTTACGTGAACAGGTATCCGATGGAGTAATTGCTGGTATTTTTCTAGTATCAGCCGGAGTCATCCTCTTAGGTTTGCGTAAAACATCGACATCAGCCCATCATTTAAAAGCCCTACTCTTTGCTCTAACCAATGCCCTGGTCATCGCCCTCTATACCATTGTTGATGGGCATGGGGTGCGGCTTAGTAATAATGCATGGTCTTATGTGAGCCTATTAATGTTTTCGCATGGCTGCGTCTTTCTGTCGCTAGTTCTTTGGCAACGACGTCGTCAGCAATTGCTACCGGAGAGCTTTAGCTATATCAAATCCCGTCTCATATACCCCTTAATCGGTGGAACTTGTATTATTGGTTCTTATTCGGTTGCTCTTTGGGCAATGACGCAAGCACCCATCTCCTTAGTTGCGGCAGTCCGCGAAACATCCGTTTTATTTGCGTTTCTATTTGGAACTCTCTATTTAAAAGAGTCGCCATACACTCAGCGAATTATTGGTGCGCTGGGAATATGTCTAGGTTTAATCTTGATACGAATTTACTAACTCTTAGTTCAGAGCATAAGAAAATCAACTATTACTGATTTTTTATTTGATTAGAAGTTGCCACCCACGGCCGAGAAGGGCAAACTAATCTGCGGAATACAATGATCAACAATGGCTTGCAGTGGGCTGGTTCGAGGTGTTCATCAAAACACCGGATTGGCTGGAGTTGAATGGAACCTGAAGTTGGATTCGAGGTGTCTGCAGATGGGTGTCGGGAAAACCGACATACTTTGAACTTCTGCTTTTATAGGCATTCGTCTTTCAAACAAGTAGTAAGAATTACCCATAAAAATTACAAGGTAATTAAACTACGAAGAACTTGGTTGAAAAAATTATGCTACATTCCTAATTGCATTAAATAGCAACATCTTTTCATGTGCTTCCACTTTGAACCACCCAACTGGGTGGTCTTTTTTTATCCAAGTCCTTAGGTTTTGTACGGATACTTTTGCTCTCGCTGTGCAAAGATTGGAATTCGTTCATCATTCCTGAAAATAGATAAATCCATGAGCAACCCAACTACCATTCAATTAATTGCCACTACGCTATTTGGTATTGCGGTATTACATACCTTTTTAGCTTTTTATTTTGAACGGCTAGCCCATCGTTCACGGCACCACGCGGGTTTATTTCATCTCTTGGGTGAAGTTGAGGCTGTATTTGGCTTTTGGGCGATGGTGCTCGTTGTTTTCATGGCTTTTATTCATGGCAGCACTAAGCCGGCCATCACCTACTTAGAGTCTCGCAACTATACCGAGCCATTGTTTGTGTTTGCCATTATGGTGATAGCGGCCAGTAAACCGATTTTGTACGTTGCCAAAACTATTGTTCTCGCAATTTCAAAACTGCTTGAAAAGTCGTTCAGATTACCGGCAGCTACTGCCAACTACTTTGTGACCCTGAGCGCAGTTCCCATCTTAGGCTCGTTTATCACAGAGCCGGCTGCGATGACCTTGGCTGCCTTTTTGCTGCGCGATACCATCTTCTCAAAAACCAATTCAACGAAATTGATGTACCTCACGATTGGGGTCTTATTTGTCAACATTTCAATTGGTGGAGCTTTAACAAGTTTTGCCGCACCTCCCATTTTGATGGTTACTTCTACTTGGAATTGGGATACGACGTATGTATTTCAGACCTTCGGAATCAAAGCAACCATTGCGGTTCTAGTCAATGCCCTACTCATTACACTGGTTGTTCATAAGGACCTACCAAAGACTGCCTCAGCCCATCAAGAGGATCGTATGCCCTTATGGGTGGCCTTCACTCACCTACTATTTCTGTTAGCAGTGGTTGTTTTTGCCCATCATCCGGTGGTCTTCATGGGCTTTTTGCTCTTTTTCTTGGGCTATACCCACGCTTACAGCGCCTATCAATCCCGACTGATTCTCAAAGAAGCGCTCATGGTGGCATTTTTCTTAGCTGGTCTTGTGGTACTTGGCGGACTCCAACAATGGTGGCTACAACCGCTATTAAGTGGCATGAGTAATACGGCTGTGTTTTATGGAGCAACTGCTCTGACAGCAATTACTGATAATGCCGCTTTGACTTATTTAGGATCCTTGGTGGAAGGAACGACCGAAGAGTTTCGTTATGCTTTGGTGGCTGGTGCGCTTGCAGGTGGCGGCTTAACAGTGATCGCAAATGCCCCAAATCCTGCGGGTTTGGCAATCCTAAAAGATTACTTTCCACAAAAGGCGGTATCCGCTCTTAAATTACTGTTAGCCGCTCTGCCACCAACTGCTATCGCGATACTTGCTTTTCAAGTTCTTTGAGTGGCCTGCCCAGCAGGAGTCGAACCTGCGACCTACGGCTTAGAAGGGCTGGCTGATCTGCTTTAGACAATATCAGACACTGACATACAGTGGGTAGGCTTGAAGTGTAGGTCAAAACAGGGGTCGTCGTGGCGTTGGGTGGGGCCAGATATTGGGTTTGTGGTGTCGGCAGGCGTTTGTCGGGAAAACCGACATTTTTGAGTACTCGTGAAAAAGAATCGTAAGGTAGCTAAAAAATGTTCAAAATTTCAACTAAGAGAACTAAAAATGATTGGCTTTTTCTATTACTAATTGAATAAAGTTTTTCATTGCAATGGTTTGATGAGCTCCCTGACGCCAATAAATTGTGGCGTCACGAGATAAGTGATTTCCCTCGATTTCTAGGCTAACTAAATCTTGCTCGCCATAACAAGCTACTGGGCTTCCAATAACGATTACTTTGCCCGTTTTTGCGATTTGAATTAAATCGTCCATTGATGATACTTCGAGCCTGGCATTAAGAGATACCCCATCACTTTTACATTGAAAATCAATTTTTTGTCTCATTAAAAAATTTTTATTGAGTAAGGCCAACTCCACTTCCTCAATCATCTTTAAATTAATTTTGTTTGGAAATTTTTTTAAATTTTCGATTTTTCCAATAACTGAAAAATGCTCTCTAAATAAAAACTGATGTTGCAAATTCTGTGTCTTATAGTCATCTGGCAAAATTCCAATATCAATTCCACCTTCATTAAGGTCGTCTATTAAGTTTTTGGCTGACCCCGCCTTAAGAGTTATTTTTATCTCAGGATTTGTTAAAAACAAATCAATACATGCAGGAATTACAAGGGCTTTTAAGTAGGTATTGGTTGCACCAATACTTAGTACTCCAGCAGCCTTATTTGAGTTATTTCTCAATGTCAGAAGTACTTCATCTAGATTACCAACAATTGGCTCAACTTGACTTAGTAGATTTTTGCCAAAGGACGTTAAAACTGATTTCCTCCCTATCTTCTCAAAAATATTCTGCCCAAGGGCATCAGTTAAATCGCTCATCTGCTGTGACAAAGCAGATTGAGAAAGGTTGAGAATCTCAGCTGCTTTGACATAACCAGTTGATTTAGCAAGCACAATAAAACTGCGAAGAAGACGAAGATCGATACGGTTATTTATAAGCATTTCTTATATTAAATATTAAAAAATATTAATTTACATTATATTTTGTTACAGTTACATTGGTTCTGTTCTCTTAACTAAGGGGGTGGCCATGAAAAATTTTTCAAAATTGATACTTTCCTTCGTCTTGTCTTGGGTTTGTGGATTAGCAATTGCTCAGAATTACCCAAATAAGCCCATTAAATTAATTGTGCCCTTCCCGGCTGGGGGTCCAACCGATATTGTCGCCAGACCTTTGGCGCAGATGTTGGGTGAGTCTATGAAGCAATCAATTATTGTCGAGAATAAAGGCGGTGCTGGTGGCTCTGTTGCAGCTGATTTTGTAGCTAAATCACCACCTGATGGATATACCATCATGGTCGGAACCGTGGGGACTCATGCAATTAACGGGAGCCTATATCGACAGCTTCCCTACGATATGACCAAAGACTTCACGCCGATTGCATTGGTAGCAAGCGCCCCTTTAGTGATAGCGGTTCCAGCTAACAGCAATATTAAGACCCTAGCAGACCTTATTAAAGAAGCTAAGGCAAAACCTGACTTTATCGCATTTGGAACTGCCGGCAATGGAACCCCTGGTCATCTGACAGGTGCTTTATTTGAAACAGCCACCAAAACAAAGCTTAAGCATATTCCCTATAAAGGTAGCGCACCTGCAGTCACTGATTTACTTGGTGGGCAAATTCCGCTCATGTTTGACCCCATCCAGTCGGTCCTTCCCCACATCCAATCAGGTAAGCTAATAGCATTAGCAGTCACGAGCAAAACTCGCTCACCACTTTTGCCTAATGTACCTACAGTTGCTGAATCTGGGTATCCTAATTTTGAATCCACAGCATGGTGGGCAGTTTTTGGTCCAGCAAAACTACCTGAAAATGTAACAAATACATTAACTACTCAAGTTCAGAAAATTGCCTCGTCTGCAGCATACAAAGAAAAACTTGGCAACGTAGGTGTTCAACCCAATACAAACTTTAAAGAATCACTTAGCAATTTCCAAACCAGAGAAATCGCGAAGTGGGCAATTGCTGTACGTGATTCTGGGGCATCACTCGATTAAAGAAAAATTATGAAACTTAATGCTGAAGAAAAAGCCATGCTTGCTGGCGAATTGGGGCCAGTTCGCAAGATCGCCATCGAACATCAAATTAAAGTTGGCGAATTTTTTGGCGCCGAAGATCTTGTACCGGTCTCACAAGCACACATCATGGCTGACACGGAAAGCCTTGGGGAAGCGGGTGTTGCTTGGCTTGAGATGTTAGCCAAACACTCTTCAAAAGAGCGGGTAGTACGTATTCCTACGATTACCGATCCTCGGGGCACAGACTTTAATAAAGCTAAGGAATTAGGTCAAACCGAAACGATGCTTTCTTTAGAGCGCCGGGCGATTGCGGCTTTCGTCAAAATGGGTATCTCTATGACTGATACCTGCATCAACTACCAAACCATCATGGCTCCAGTTTTTGGTGAACATGTCGCTTTTGGTGACACTGGTGTTGTGATCTACTCCAATAGTATCTGTGGGGCCCGCTCGAATTTTGAGGGCGGCCCATCTGCCCTATCGGCCGGCTTAACCGGTCGAACACCGCGCTATGGGTATCACTTAGATACACACCGACAGCCAACCCACCGTTTTCGAGTTTCTTGGACACCCACTTCACTCAATGAATGGGGCGCCTTGGGCGGGCTCATCGGACGCAAATCTGGAAATTATTGGTCTGTCCCCGTGATTGAGGGTATTGAAGGTCACCCTGGGTCAGATTCACTTAAGCATTTCGGTGCAGCAATGGCTAGCTTTGGATCATCCGCCCTATTTCATATTTTAGGGATTACTCCTGAAGCAATCCATGCGAGGGATTTAAAGTTTGATCATTTACCTGTGATCGACGTTACACAAGCGGATGTCATGGCTTTACAAAAATCCTATCGTGTAAGCGATGAAATTGACGTTGTTGTGTTCTCAGCGCCCCAACTGAGTCTTTTGGAGATGAAATCGGTTGCCGAACTCTGCGCTGGTAAGAAATTTAGGAAACCCTTACTAGCGGTTACCAGCCCCCAAGTAAAGCCAGACTCGGATCGAATGGGATATACCGAACTCATTGAATCGGCGGGAGGCTCAGTCTTTGCTGGCATGTGTTTTTACCAGTCCTATGCCAGAGAAATTGCTGAGGCGAATGGCTGGAAACGCTTAGCAACTAATAGCGCCAAGATGGTCAACATCTTAGGTGGCTATGGATACACACCGATCTTAGCCTCGATGGAAGATTGTGTGCGCGCAGCTGAAACTGGGAGTCTCGCATGAATAAAGTATTTAAAGCAAAGCATGCTCAAGGTGATGTCGTAGAAGGAGTTTGCCTGACAGCGAATGACGGCTTTTCAGCTCGCTATGACCTAGACCGAATCAATGGGGTTTTTTCAAGACCAACTCATAAATTATTTGGCGAGACCTACAACAATAAAATCTTGGTTTTAGATACCGCTAAAGGTGGCGTGGCTAGTGCCTGGATGATCTATGAAATGAAAAAACGGGGGCTTTGTCCTTCTGCCATCATTTTTAATACCGTCAATCCAATCTTGGCCCAAGGAGCTGCTCATGGTGGCATCGCCATGTTAAGTGGCTTTGATTGCGATATCACTTCAGCAATACCAAGTGGCTCAAAACTAAGGATTGATCCCAAAAACCAAACCGTAGAAATTCTATAAGTGGCCTGCCCAGCAGGAGTCGAACCTGCGACCTACGGCTTAGAAGGGCTGGCTAATCTGCAGAACACAATGTTTGACAATGACATACAGTTGCCAGGTTCGAGCTGTTCATCAAAACAAGGGTTGGCATGGCATTCAGTAGGGTCTGATTTTTAGGGATTGGTGTCTGCAGGTGATTGTGGGGAAAACCGACAAATGCAAGCGTCCTTTATAGGGACGCTTGAATTATTTGATACTGATCTTTAACGACTCAATCAAGGCGATTGCACCTCAAGATAGAACTGTGTGGCTTATATGCACTAATAATGTGCATATATGCACCACCATTTATCAGACTAAGCCGATATTAGATCTCAATCGTAATAGTCTGACTGAATGAAAAGTCCGTATAACGAGATGTTTGATGAGTATGGTGCTCCACGTCCGCACTATGGGACTTTTCATACCTGGCTTGGTAACCAGAGCCAAGCACTCATGAGTCTTAAACGGGCAGAGGCCGATCTAATTTTTCGTCGTGTTGGCATTACCTTTGCTGTGTATGGTGATGATCTTGGTGCAGAGCGCACCATTCCCTTCGATGAGGTTCCGCGTATCTTTACCGCTAAAGAATGGTCCGACCTTGAGTCCGGATTGCGGCAACGGGTTACCGCACTTAATCACTTTATTCATGATGTCTATCATGATGAAGCAATCATTAAAGCTGGAATCATACCGGCCGAACAGATTTTTAACAATGCGCAATATCGACCGGAGATGCGTCATGTCGAAGTTCCACGCAATATTTATGCCCAAATTGCAGGGATTGATATTGTGCGAGCTGGTGAAGGTGAGTTTTATGTCTTAGAAGATAACCTGCGGGTGCCTTCGGGTGTTTCTTATATGGTTGAAGACCGCAAAATGATGATGCGGCTATTTCCTGATCTGTTTCAGCGCTATCGGGTTGCACCCGTGGAGCACTATCCCGATCTTCTACTGGAATGCCTCAAGTCCGTCAAACCCGAAGGCATTAAAAAACCCAATGTAGTTGTGCTGACCCCAGGCATGTTTAACTCTGCTTATTTTGAACATACCTACCTAGCCCAACAAATGGGGGTGGAGTTAGTCGAAGGTAAGGATCTCTTTGTGAAAGACGAAGAGGTTTTTATGCGTACCACACAAGGCCCCGAGCGAGTGGACGTGATCTATCGTCGGATTGATGATGACTTCCTTGATCCTTTAGCATTTCGGTCTGACTCCGCATTAGGTGTTGCTGGTTTACTGAACGCTTACCGAGCTGGCAACATTACCTTGGCTAATGCCATTGGCACTGGGATTGCAGACGATAAGTCTATTTATCCCTACGTACCCGACATGATTGAATTTTATTTAGGTGAAAAGCCCATCCTAAACAATGTACCAACCTATCAGTGTCGTAAAGCCGAAGACCTCGCCTATACCCTCGCCAATATCGAGCAGCTTGTTGTGAAAGAAACCCATGGTGCCGGGGGCTATGGCATGCTCGTTGGCCCAGCTTCCACCAAAGATCAGATTGCACGTTTTAAGGAAAATCTCATCAAGTACCCCGAACAATATATTGCTCAACCGACTCTTTCATTATCAACCTGCCCTACTTTTGTGGAGTCTGGAATAGCCCCCCGTCATATTGATTTGCGCCCATTCGTACTGTCAGGCAAGACCATCAAAATGGTGCCGGGCGGACTCACGCGGGTAGCTCTCAAAGAAGGTTCTTTGGTGGTGAACTCTTCTCAGGGCGGCGGTACCAAGGACACTTGGGTGCTAGAGGATTAAAACGGAGACGCCATGCTAAGTCGAACCGCAGATTGTCTTTATTGGATGGCCCGCTATACCGAGCGTGCTGAGAATACTGCACGCATGCTGGATGTGAATTATCAAACATCCCTTTTGCCACAACCGTCCGAATACCGTGATCAAAGCTGGCGCAAGTTACTTACGATCTCAAAATTAGAGCCGATGTTCTTGGAACGTTCCTCCAGGATGAATCGTGAAAATATATTACGGTTCATGATTGAGGATTTAAATAATCCATCGAGTATCGTATCGTGCTTGCGCGCTGCGAGAGAAAATGCCAGAGCTATTCGGGGCAGAATTACCTCTGAACTTTGGGAAACCCAAAACACCACATGGCTTGAGTTCCAGCAGCTCTTAGCAAAACAGGATTATGCCGACCCTAGTGGTCTATTGGACTGGGTCAAGTACCGCTGCCACTTATTTCGGGGGGTGATGCATGGCACGATGCTCAAGAATGAAGCGTACTACTTTATGCGCATTGGTACTTTATTAGAGCGCGCTGATAATACTGCTCGTATCTTGGAGACGAAATATCAAGACCCAGATAGTCTGATGCAGTTAAATCCCAAAAATAACATGGGCGAAGAATCTGATTCAGCCTTCTTTGACTTCTATCACTGGGCTGCGTTACTGCGTTCGGTCTCTGCGTTTGAGATCTATCGACAAATCTATTCAGATCAAATTGCTCCCCAACAGGCTGCTGAGCTTTTAATCTTTAATCGACAGATGCCGCGTTCTTTAACGTACTGTGTTAACGATTTAATTACCCTCTTGGGTGAAATCCGTAATCAGAATTCTAAGGAGATAGAACGCTTAATCGGTAAATTACAGGCAGACTTAGACTACTCTAATATTGATGAAGTATTTGCTATGGGGTTAGAAGAATTTATAAAACAGTTTCTGGAGCGCATCAATCATATTGGTGATGAACTAAGTAATGCCTATCTCATACCTCTCGCCGTTGCTTGATATGACAACCTTGCACCTAGAGATTGAACATCACACTCAGTATCACTATGAAACTGCTGTGCGTTACTCCATTCAGGAACTTCGACTCAAACCACCGAATTCCCATGGACAGTCAATAAAAAACTGGAAGATTCTGACGCCGATCAAGACAAAAACAAACCAGGATACGTTTGGCAATGAATATCAAACATTTGTCCAAGATGCGCCCTATAAATCCATGAGTATTTCAGCAAAAGGAGAAGTCATTAGTACTGGCGGCTATGAATACACTGACCTCGAATCCGCTGTCTCACCCTATTACTTACTGCAACAAACTAGGCTTACCATTCCCTCGCCAGAAATGATGGCCTATTTTGAGAAAACCCTTCCCAAAAAGGCAGACCTGGATTCTGTTTTAGAGTTAGCCAGCGCAATCCGAAACACCATCACCTATCAATCTGGAATTACGAATTTTGCGACTACGGCGATGCAATCGTTTGCCATGAAAACCGGTGTTTGCCAAGACCATAGTCACATTATGCTCAGTCTTTGCCGAGCGGCAAATATCCCAGCGCGCTATGTCAGTGGTTATTTTTTTGCCGAGGACTCTCCTAATCTAGCTAGCCATGCCTGGATTGATATCTGCACCGATATTGATAAATCCAAGTGGCTCAGTATTGATGTCACCCATGCTTGCACCACGGATAATCGTCATATTCGTCTTGCTGTGGGAAGGGATTATTATTCAGCTGCGCCCATCAAAGGAATTCGTTCTGGCGGTGGTCAAGAGGAACTTAGCGCCCGAATTTCAATTCATCAAATTAAAGTACTCTAATATGACTTATTGCATTGGCTTATGCCTTGACCAAGGCCTCGTGTTGCTAGCAGATACGCGGACAAACGCAGGGGTTGACCAGATTGGCACCTTTCGGAAAATGACCATATTCCAAAAGGACAAAGAGCGCTTCTTTGCCCTGATGAGTTCTGGTAACTTAGCGATTACCCAAGCCGTTAAAGAAATATTGCTCCAGGGGGAAACTTTCGGTGAGATCAATCTCTGGACGGCTAAAAATAGTTACGAAGCTGCCACAGTTGTCGGGGCTGCTATCAAGAAAGTACGGGAGCGCGATTTTCAATCCTTGCAAAAATCGGGTATCGAATTTAACTGCAATCTAATTTTTGGAGGCCAGGTTAAGGGAGAGAAGCCGCGCCTATTTAATATCTACGCTGCTGGTAACTTCATCGAAACTACTCCAGAGACCCCCTACTTCCAAATTGGAGAATCTAAATACGGCAAACCAATCTTAGACCGAGTTATCCGCTTTAATACGCCTTTAAACCTAGCAACTAAATGCGTCTTGATATCCATGGACTCAACCATCAAAAGTAATATTTCGGTTGGTCTTCCTCTTGATCTTTTGGTTTATGAAAATAACTCCTTTGCGCTTGAGAAGCTAATCACTATTGATGAAGATAACCCTTACTTTGAAATGATGCGGGGTATTTGGGGTGAAAAGCTTAAAGAGGTTGCCCTGAGTATTCCAGAGCCGAGTTGGAATGGATCTAAAGAAAGTATTTCGATTGTGTCAACATCAAAAAAACTAGGTCCAGTGCCTATTCAAACACCCAAAACAAAGCGAATCAAGGCAAGCAAATCGATTAAGTCCAAATAATAAGATTTACCATCCAGATTTGGCCTGCCCAGCAGGAGTCGAACCTGCGACCTACGGCTTAGAAGGGCTGGCTAATCTGCGAATAACAATGTGCAACAATGGATTACAGCGCCCTGATTTGAGTGCTCGTCAAAACAGGTGTGGTCATGGCGTTGGGTGGGGTCTAGTGTAGGTGGTCATGGCGTCTGCAGGCGTTTGTCGGGAAAACCGACATTAACGAATTCACTATAAAATTAATTAATAGTAATTTAAGTAAATTAAGTAAAGAAAGAACTTTCATCATGAATTTTTTAAGTCGTCTTTTGATTACCATCTCTATGCTAACACCCTTTAGCGTATTTGCTGCCGGTCAGCCAATTACAGCGACTCAGCTAGCTGAAATTGAAAAACAAGGTAAGTCAGCAGTGATTTCTGTCCATGCGGATTGGTGTTCCACATGCAAAACGCAAGATAAAGTTCTGTCAGAGTTCATGAAAAATCCAGAGTACAAAAACGTTACTTTCTATCAGCTTGAATACGATACTCAGAAAGATCTTTTAAAAACACTCAAGGTGCGCTCGCAAAGCACAATTATTGTTTTCAAGAATGGTAAAGAAGTCGCACGCGCGACAGGGGATACAAAAGAGTCGGCACTTGCTAAGTTAACGAAGCAGGCGATTTAATGGATTTTGGGGTTGGGTCATTCCTCTTTGCATTTCTAGCGGGTGTTTTATCGACTCTATCCCCTTGTGTTTTGCCTCTAATTCCCATCATTATTGGGGCAGCTACTAATCAACATCGACTTGGACCGCTTGCGTTGGCTGGCGGCCTGACATTGTCGTTTGCTGTGATTGGTACTGCCTTGGCTGGTCTCGGGGCATCGATTGGAATCGCTCAGGATGGATTTCGTTTGTTTGCAGCGATCATCATGGGTCTGATTGGCGTCGTCTTGATTTCTACCCACTTGCAAGAGCGGTTTGCGGTTGCCATGTCGGGTATTAGTGGTGCAGGTAATACCTTGCTATCCAAAGTGAGCATTGATGGCCTATTTGGGCAGTTTCTGATTGGCATCTTGCTCGGCTTAGTTTGGACTCCATGCGTTGGGCCTACCCTCGGGGCAGCCATTACCTTGGCCAGTCAAGGTAAGGACCTTGAGAAAATCGTATTTGTTATGCTGGTCTTTGGTCTCGGAGCGGGATTACCACTGGCATTGCTAGGTGTTTTATCAAGAAAAACTCTGATGAAAGCCAAGGGAACGCTTGGCCATGCAGGTAAATTTGGTAAACAATTTTTGGGAGGATTTTTGATCCTCATTAGTGGATTAGTTTTGACCGGATTTGATAAACCTGTAGAAGCCTTCCTACTCAAGCACTCGCCCGCATGGCTCACAGACTTAACCACGATGTTCTAAACCCAGATTAATGGATGCTGGTTCTGCGATGAGTAATAAAACGATTCGCCATTGCCTAGGCTTAATCGTAATTGCATGGACTGGGTTAGCCTCGGCTGCTGCGATTTCAGTTGAGATTCGTCAAACTGGGGGCGGATTTGATATTCAGGGGAGTTATATGTCACCCCTAACGCAATGTCAGGCTTATGTTTTGTTAACTGATTTTTCCTCTGATGAGCCATCCGAGGGGATTAAATCCTCAAAAATGACTCGTTTGTCGGATCAGACTATTCGGGTAGAGCAATTGGTAGAAGATCGATTTCTCTTCTTCACTACTAAATTTGAATCCATCATTGATTACACCGAGTATCCAATGCTTGGTATGGATCTTCGTCAGGTTAAAGGCTACTTCAAAGAATATCGTGGTAGTTGGCGTTTAGTTCCTAAGGAGGGCGGCACCTTATTTACCTATCAAGCATTTGTCTTCCCTGAATCATCAATTCCAATGTTTCTAATTGAGCATTTCATGAACAATCGAGTCCAGCAGCGCTTTGAGAAAATGGCAAATCGCGCCAATCGAAAAAAAGATTTCATACCAGAGCGCTGCCAATGAAAAAAATCCTAGTGCTATTTATGAAGGACTGGGATCAGCTCGCAATTCAAGCATATCAAGAGAGTGGTCGATACCAGTTCTATTTTGAAGGCTTTGATTTATTTCAGTTCCCGCAAAATGCTCGATTACTTCATTTTCGGGTTCTTAATTACATTAGTCATCTGGAACAGAAGTACCGCAAAATTGGACTCGATGGTATTGTCAGCAATCACGAGCAGTATGGCGCCTTAATTGCCGCGGTTCTAGCAGAGCGCTTGGGCCTACCCGGGAATGATCCACGAGCCATTATCGCTAGTCAGCACAAGTATTACAGCCGTATGATTCAAGAAAGGGTTGTTCCGGAGGCTGTTCCGCGTTATGCCTTAATTCCATTTCCTCTTAAAAATGATCAAATCATCGATTTGCCTTACCCATTTTTTGTGAAGCCGATTAAAGCAACGTATTCAGTGCTAGCAAAGGCCATTCAGCAGCGATCAGAATTGGTCGATCTTCTTCATTTTGGCTATTTTGAGGAAAGGATTATTCGCCGACTTGTAAAACCCTTTGCCGATATGATGCCCCTCTATAGTGACCATACTGTTGATCCCAGTGGCATGCTTGCCGAAGAAATCATGACCGGGGATCAAATCAATATAGATGGCTATTGCTATCAGGGTCAACTATATTTTCTGGGCACGATTGATGAGGTGATGTATCCAGGCACCGATGCCTTCATGCGTTTTGAGTATCCATCGCAGTTATCACCATCCATTTTAGAGCGCGCCAAGATCATCACCAAAAAAGTGCTTGAGGCCATTCATTATCAGCATGGATTTTTTAATATTGAATTCATTTATAACAAAAGTAATGATCAACTAAAAATCATCGAAATTAATCCTCGGATGGCATCTCAGCTGGTTAATTTGTATCAGCGGGTAGATGGGTATAGACCATACGATATTCTTTTTAAACTCGCGGTTGGCGAAGAACCAAAAGTAAGGCAAGAAACATCTCAATTTCAATCGGCTGCCAGCTTTATTTTTCGGAAGTTTAGCGAACCCATAGCCCAAAGTATTCCAACCGCAGACCAGATCCAACAAGCCCTGGCACCTTACCCGGATGCCAATCTGATGCTTTACTTCAAAAAGGGATCTCAATTAAAGCGTGAGTTGAAATGGCTAGGAAGTTATCGGTATGCTGTTCTCAATCTTGGCGGAATAAATCGTAGTGATCTTTTCGAGCGATGTCAGTCAATCTCCCATACACTGCAGTTTGATTATCCATTTGAACTAAGCGGTAGATGATGCAATCCGTGATTCCTGATTATTTGCGATACACCTCATACCCAAGTCAAGCGACGCTACTGACTTGGCTTGAGGATTCAAACTCCTTGACCAGGCAGATCCTCCAAAATCTGCAAGCCGGGCAAGAATCCGTTCCTCGGCAAGAAATTCTGAATCCCCCTCATTGGGAGTTCGGCCATATTAGCTGGTTTCATGAGTTTTGGGTTCATCGATCCGGATTAGAGGCTAATCAATCTTGGCTTTATAACGCGGATGGATTATTTAATTCATCACTGGTATCGCATCGTACGCGCTGGGAGCTTCAGATTCCTGATCTCGACAAACTTTTTGCCTATAACCAAGCGACATTTGAGCGAACCGCTGATCTATTAGGTCGCCCTTTAAGCAATGAACAGCTGTACTTCATTACGCTATCGATTTTTCATCAGGATATGCATAATGAGTCCTTTGCCTATATGTGGCAAACCCTCGGTTATCCCCAGCCCTTTATACCAAACCATCAAAGCACTCACCCCCAAATTCCAGCACGTGATCTTGCGTTTTCTGGTCAAACACGACAATTTGGATCCCAGTTAGGAGAGGGCTTTATCTTTGATAACGAAAAGTGGGCTCACCCAATTCAACTTGAGCCTTTTTCAATCGCATCCCATCCGGTGACAAATGGCGAGTACCTTGAGTTTTTACAATCACAAGCTGATCAGTTAGAGACTTGGATCCCTCTCTATTGGAATCAGGATGGTAGCCAATGGTATGAGCGCCATTTTGATCAATGGCAAATCTTACAAGAGAATGAGCCTGTGCGACATATACGGTATGATCAGGCTCAGAGGTATTGTGAGTGGCGTCACCGACGACTACCAACGGAGCACGAGTTAGCGATTTTGTATTCTAGCGATATGAATACGTATCAATCCTCATGGCTATGGGAATGGAGCGGCACTATTTTTCAACCCTTTCCAGGCTTTTCTGAAGACCCATACCGAGATTATTCGAGGCCATGGTTTGATGGTCGCCATCAAGTCTTAAAGGGTTGGAGTACTTTTACGCCAGAGCGTCTGCGCCGTTCGGCATTTCGTAATTTTTACGAGACCCAGCGCGCAGACATATTTTGTGGATTTCGAACCTGTTCAATCGAGTGATATGACATTATCAATTCAAGACAAACTTTTCCATGAAATTATTGATGGCTTACAAGCTAATCCGGCTTCAATTTCCCCAAAGTTTTTTTATGACGAACTGGGATCCAGTCTTTTTCAGGCAATTACTCATCTTGAGGAGTATTACCCAACCCGTGTAGAGCGGGAGATTATGCAGTCCAAGCTTTCCCAGATTACACAGGCCATTGCCTCGGTTGATGTCATTGTGGAGCTCGGGGCTGGTAATTGCGAAAAGGTCAGACCGTTATTGGAAACTATCGCGCCTAAGCAATATCGAGCTTTAGATATTTCAGCCGATTTTCTAGAGACTGCCTTAGCTAATTTACATCACGATTATCCAGCGATCGATATGCGGGCGATCGCTGCGGATATTACCCAAGAACTTTCATTTCCAGATTTACAAGATCAGCGAATATTATTCTTTTATTCTGGTTCATCGATTGGTAACTTTAACCCCCCAGAGGCCTCCCGTCTGTTCTCAAATCTAGCCAGGGAGTGTCATGGAAGCGGCGGCTTACTGATTGGGGTTGATTTAGTTAAAGACATTCATGTATTAGAGCGAGCTTACAACGATATTCTGGGCGTGACTGCAGCATTTAATTTGAATGCGTTGCGACACCTTAATTACCTGATTGGAAGTAATTTTGCTATTCGAGGTTGGGAGCATTACGCGTTCTTTAATCAAACCCTCGATCGCATTGAAATGCATCTTCGAGCCAAATCGGATCAGTTGGTAAGCTGGCCCGGTGGTCATCGTCAATTCTTTGCCGGAGAAATGATTCATACCGAAAATAGCTATAAATATCCCAAAGCCACATTTCTAAAAATGCTCCAGGAGGCTGGTTTTACTCAGGTGACTGCTTGGACTGATCCAGAGTCTAATTTCTTAGTGTGTTTTGCTGAATTTAAGTAAGCGGGTCACGAGTTTTTCTAGAGAAGACCGCTCATGGCTGGGTTGGACAAGCTTCTGTAATTTCTTCACTTGTTCTTGAAGTTTCTTATAGAACAATTGATCGGTTTCTGCACGGAGCAGAAGTCTGGCTAGGGCTTTTTCATTACCAACCGGAAAATATCCCAAATAATCTTTTCCGAGTAACCCAAAATTGCCTGCTATCTTGGAGGCAAGTACTGGAACACCTGCTGCAATTGCCTCAGAAACTACATGAGCACCACCCTCCATGCGACTGGAGATAACCATAACGTGACTGCGCGCCAGGGTTCGTAGTGTTGTCTGGTGACTCACCATGCCCAGCCAGGTATAGCGAGCATGTTGCTTGGTCGCTTGCAATGCAATTTTTTCCATCTCCGCACTCATCGCCATACCTAAGTGTTGAATAGTGATTTGACTGTCGCTGCGCAAATAGGGTAAGGCGCGGATGATACAAAAAGGATCTTTTTCAGGGCGAAGATG
Source organism: Polynucleobacter sp. HIN5 (assembly GCF_030297555.1). Taxonomy (NCBI): domain Bacteria; kingdom Pseudomonadati; phylum Pseudomonadota; class Betaproteobacteria; order Burkholderiales; family Burkholderiaceae; genus Polynucleobacter; species Polynucleobacter sp. HIN5. The sequence continues at coordinate 1,144,681 of NZ_AP028136.1, forward strand.
CCCAATCACACTCACGCTGAATTGCCCTTTAGGCTTTTGCTGTTTTGGTATCCGCGGTACCGACTGATGAATAACTGTTGCCTTATGACGCCATTTTGCGGGGATGAGTCGCAATGCCTGTTTTTGTAAAACTACTAATGCATCAGCTAGTGCCATTGATTCATGAACCTCTGGCTGGTTTGCCATATCCCGGTACAGGTCAGTGCCTGTGAGAATCAGAATTAAGGGACGATTAGGGTATGCGAGTTTAAACGCATCAATTGACGCATGACTTCGATAGGCATGCAAGGCAATCAGAAGGTCAGCATCTTTTCCGGACCAAGATTCAGTGATGGGGACGCGATAGCCAAGCTGTCTTAAAAAACCTTGCCATCGTTTGGCGGTCACACGATTACCATGTAGGCTCCCAGGAGGAGCTGGAGTGACGATTTCGATGCGACGCATATCTTTTTTAAAAAATAATTATTTATTAAAAGAACTACATCTCATTTTTGAAATTAATAGTTAATCATGCGTGATGGAGATTCAATGCCAATATATTTGGGGTAGGAATGGTTTTCAATGCTTTTTTGATTATCTTATAGATGTCGAGATCAAATTCAGGTTCCCCGCTCTGAAGAAGCTCTTCGATTTCTTGCTCACTGATGGCATTACCTAGGTAGCACCAATGATCAAAAAGATGCAAATCCTCCCCTTCCTGAATCCCAATGGCTCCTGGGTAGGGCCAAATCGCTACCTTTAATTTGAGTAAAGCAGTTTGTAGGCGCAAATCATGAATCGCTCGAGGCTCTACCCCAATGCATGCTCCTTTACATTGCTTTACATGAAAACCAAAGCAAGGGCTTCCGGGACTTAACTTTTCAAAGCCTAATAACCCTTCACAGAGTTGATTGCGTTTGGCAATTGACTGGAGGGTTTGGGTGGCTTCACGCTTACTGTAAAAGAGTCCATATAAATGATCTTGCTTACCTGGTTGCAGTTCATGGTGATTCACAAGGCGCAGTTCTAGGTGATTAGATCCTTTGGTCAACTGCCAAGCGCATAAATCCTGCGAGCGACGTAATTTAATGTTTAAGCTCGGTAGCTTCTCTTTAATTAAGCGCGATTCCAAGAGTAAGGCGCCTAATTCTCCACTGGTTTCAATCCAGTCAATGTCTCGCACCTGCAAAGAAAGCTTCATTTCTTTGCGGTTGGTTAATGAGGCCTGAAAATGACTCATGACCCGCGCTCGCAGGTCATTACTTTTCCCAATGTAGAGGGGTTGCTTATTTTCTGCGTAAAAGAGATACACACCAGGTCGATTGGGGATCTCATCAATCAACTCACGGTCAATATGCGGTGGAAGGCTGGGTCTTCCTAATAGATAATCAATTTGGGCATGGAAATGCTCTTGATCAAAGGTCGCTTCACAGCGCTGCCAAAACTGATGCAGTAACTTGGCATCGTCAAGGGCTCGGTGGCGATTTTCGACTTGGAGACCATGAACCGCGATTAGGGTATCAAGATTGTGCCTGGCCTGATTCGGAAAGAGACGTCGGGAGAGCTTAACCGTACAGATGACCTTGGGGGAGAAATCAATCCCCAAGCGCTTGAATTCGGCTTTGAGAAAGCTGTAATCAAAGCGGGCATTGTGGGCCACAAAGATCTTGTCTTTGAGCTCCAAATACAACTCCTCTGCAATCTCTGCAAAACTGGGTTTTGAACTGACCATGGCTGGAGTAATCCCCGTGAGCTGCTGAATATTAGCTGGAATCGATACGCCTGGATTAATTAATCCCGACCACTCCGATACCTCTTGATTCTCAAGGGTCACGATGCCAACTTCGGTAATACGATCTAAGTTTGCCCGCGAACCTGTGGTTTCAATATCAACAAAGGCGTAAATGGGATTTTTTGTGGGCATTACTTAAAAACGATCAGGGTTTTGAGTCATTTGATTATCAATGAACCAGTTGATCTTTGCTCACTTAACAATTAATAAGCGATAGATAGTTTTTACTACACTGATACTTACTTATAGTTGTCGTTTAAACCGACATTTCTCTGGGTGGGTAATAAAAAAATGGTCGCCAAAGCGACCGAATTGAGGAAGAAAAACAACTTAAATGTTAGCCTAGTTTTACAGGAGCCCCATTCAATTTAACTATCAACTTATGGTGTTTCGGTTAAATTTTGCGAGCTAGAGATACTGCGAGTTTTGAGCCAATTCCAACAACTTTGCACCAAGCCGCCAAAACAAGCCCTGGAGGATCTGATTGAATCAGGTCTTTGGCCTCATCGCGATGATGCTGTTCATCAGCCTGGCAACGTTGTAATAGGGATAGTAGCTCTGTGGGCCCGCCAAAAGACTGAATGTGATCAATTTGCTCCTGATAATGCTGATCCACAAATGTCTCTACGGCTGCTATCGTGGCATAGACTGATTTAGATCCAAAAAGTGCTGGAATAGCGCCAGTTAACCAGCCGGCCAATTTCCATGGACCTAGTAAACGACTTCGGTTGCTCGGCTCTAACCACTCTTCAACCAATTGAAGGTGCTCTACTTCGGTCTTTAAATGATGCTTAGCAAAAGTGACTAGTTCTTGATTGTGATAAATTTGGGCAATCGTAATAATGCCTTGATAAATGTAAACCGCCCCAGTCTCTCCCGCGTGATCGGAGCGTAGCTCACGAATTAAATACGGAGAAAGCTCCGCATGGACTGGATTGATGGCCAACTCCATATCAATCCTTATACAAAGTCATCGCCGCCAAAATCACTATCGATTTGATCTTGGAAATCATGTTGGTCATATTGGACCGTTTGTAAATCATCATTCGTCCCACCAGAGCCCAACGGGCCTAAATTGGGCTGGTTTTGATCGTGTCCCAACATACTCTGAATACCTTGGTAGAGCATCGATCCAACCACCACACCAGCAGCAGTAGTTGCAATGGTTCCTAATAAGCCAGCACCCCAGGCACTCGGTTGATTTGGTGATATTGCATTTGTCTTGGTTGTTTGAAGTGGCGCATTAGTCGGGGGTGAACCTGGGGCTCTACCCCAAGAATTATGGTCATTGATAAAACTTGACGGCTTAGTCTGAGGGTTTACAGCCTGTAGCTCAGTAAGTTGTTTTTGAGTAGCCTGCAGGGCTAACTCCAGCCCAAGGGCGCGCTGAACCAACAAGTAGGTTGCATCGGGATTATTTCTGGTACTGTCCGCAATCAATTTGTCCGCATCAAGATCTTTTGGATTTGCCTGAGAATTTTTTAATTGCTGAAGAAACTTCTCAAGCATTACTTTTTCATTGGGGTTCATTGCCTATTATTCCTTCCATTAACTAGGATGTTTTACGCTGCTCATCGTATTCTTTAGCAAATTGATGATTGGTATCACGATGGTGTGCCTCATCCTCACGAACAGCAATTACTACATCACGCAGTGTGGCATCTGGGGCTAATTTCCAATAATCAATTGCTATTTTTGGCGCTGGAATATTAGGCGTTCTTCCAGAATCAATCTCTTTGAGATACTCAGTGTAGGAGTACACTGCCTCTTCTTCAAAATACCCAACGATACGATGAGCTGTTCTTGGAAAGAACACATAAATCACAAAGAATAGATTCCAAAAGACGGCTTGGGCAATTAAAACTAAATACCGCTCAAATAAGTTCGGCTTTGCAATCTCAATAAATGTCATTAAGTGCATACGTTCATTTTCGGCTTCAGCCAGTAAGGTACGGATCTTGGGGCCGTAGCCGACTCGCATGCGTCGCAGGCTAGTCAAGTGGGTCCACATTCCTGCAACCATCCCTGGCACACCGGCTACTGTCTCTAGTACAACGGCGCGATGTCCATACCGTGTTTTGAAAAAGGTATCGGCAAAGAACCGCATGCTTTTGGTAAAGATCAAGGCAACGCGATCAGAAATAGTAATAGGTTGATAGTGCATGAATAGACTATATAGAGATGTACCTTTTTGTGTGTGCCGCCAATCCGGGAGAGGCTCTTTAGCCTTTGAGCACCAATAGTTCAGTGTCACATTTGATTGACAGCTCTTATACCAATGACTTCAACAAGTCATTTATAAGACTTACAAATGCAAGAATGCTTGTTAAGCGCTATATTAAAAACTCAAACTTATGGAGGTTTCAATGAAAAAACTGCTCGTATCAACTATCCTACTCGCTGCCTCTGGTCTTGCCCTAGCTCATGGCTGTCCTGGTGAGATGAAAAAAATTGATGCCGCTATGCCCACTACTAAACTAAGTGCTCAAGACGCAACCAAGGTAAAAGAACTTCGTGCTAAGGGTGAAGAACAGCACAAAGCAGGTCAACATACTGAATCGATGAAGTCCTTGGCTGATGCGAAGAAAATCATGGGAATTCAATAAACTAATAATAAGTAACTTCTAGGTAACTTATCGAATAGGGGGATGATATCCCTCTATTTGTTTTGTACGACTCGACACATAGTTAACACTTTATACCGGACACATACTTTACAGTTTTTGGCCTGCCCAGCAGTAATTAGAACCCTTATCAACCGTCTTTTAACTGGACGTTGATCTCAAACTAGCCTGTGCCCGCCGAATCTGCTGTCTAGCTCGCTCAGCTTTCACCGCTTGTTGGGCTTGCTTGACTCGCGATTGCATACTTTTAATGCGCTGTTGATCAGGCGAGAGCGGACGCTGAGGTTTGATTTCCGCAATCCGCATCAGTGCCCCACCTGCTGCGGAACTTGCAATACATTCGCAGCACCAAATTGCGCTTGCAGAATTTTGGTGGCTTCGAGGCTGGTTCGGGCCATGATCATGGTTTGCACCACCATGCCCGATGCTCGCACTAGGCATTGAAACTGTTTCATATGAGTATTTAGCGCTGACTAAGAAAACCGTCCCGATTAAGGACGCTGGTCAGCGTCGAAAGCCACTACGCAGACTTTGGCTGGCCAATTCAATCTGTGAGTCCAACTCCCCTGCCTCAACCGCGGTTTTGATGACCTCCAAGGTTTTGATGAGATCGGCAGCGCTGGCGACCTCAATGCTGGGTTTGCCTTTGGCCAGTTCTAAGGTGTAGCTACCATAGCGAATAGCGATGCATACTTTGCCGGCCTCGCTTTGAAACCACCACGGTTTGATCCTTTTGGGCACTTCCACCTGTTTCTTCACACCGGTTTCAGGATCTCGAACACTTCTAAATTTATGGATTACGAACGGTGTGCCATCGATCTGGCTTTTGGCCAACTGGATCTGCTCCCAGAGCTTGGCCGCGAGCTTGTGCCTGCGAACTACGATCACCGGCATATTGCGTGGCTTTTTATCCGCTACGAGTTTAAGTTCACTAATTGCACCCATCACACTCTCCTTAATTGAATTGCTAGCACTAAGTGTGTAATCGTTTGGCGTTTTGGACGACCTTTTTTTGGTCGATGGGCTGATTTGGCTCATTTTGGATGGGAAAAATACGGTTTTTATTAGCAAGAGATAAATATTTACGAGTCGCAAAGTGAGTTGCTATACGAGTTGCTAAGAGAGGCGTATGTGAAATGGTTGCTAGATGCGGCGGTTGGATGCAATTGGGGACAAATGAGTAGCTCTGAACTCAATACCCGCATCCAGTGCAACAGCAACCAGTTCTTGGATCTGCCTCTCTTAGTGACTCAGGCAACACTGCGACTTCTTTCAAACTTAAAGGAGATTAAAAATGAAAGAAATTACCGCCCGTTTATGGGATAACCCCAAATTTGGAACCACCTATGGCAAGGGCCAATATCGCCGAGCCATCTACAACGGCACTTTGGAGGTCAGCCAACCCCGCAGCAAGTATTTAGTGGATTTTGAGGAGATCGAAGCCTGGTTTCACACAGCCAAAGCACCTGTGCATGTGAGCATGACACAACGCTTGGAAGAATTACCTGTCAATGAATCCGGTGTGCTCATGAGCTGGATCTATCGCTATGAACTATCTAATAAGATTCCGGTACGAGGCTATGCAGCCTTGGATCTCAATCACCATCGCTTGATCATTGAGATCGAAGATGCGGATACCCAAATCCATGAATCGTGGAACTTGGCCGTACGAGCTTGCATTGCGCGAACACCTGGAAAACCCACTCCCACGCTGATCGCTACCAACGCTACTTTGTTAGATTCGCCTCAAAATCCGTCTACAAACGGTGCTTTTACCGGAGCGAATATGCGAGCACTAGAGGAGCTAGCGCACCGCGCACAACGCTGATTTGAAGCGTTGCTGCACAAACGCCCAAAATCGTCGTCTTTTCGCCACGAAAAACGGGGTTTTGGGCTAAATACTGATAGACAAATACAGGTTAAGAAAATGTAACTTTTCTTAACCTGCTTTGTAAGTCATTGATTCTTGGAAGGACTTTTTTGTCGGGCGATTTGGCTGTTACCCGCAAATTCCGGTCGACCTTTTGTTGATAAGAAAACATACTGTAAACACACTTTTTATTTATGAAAGGACTACCAAAATGGCACAAGCCAAAACCCTAACAACCCAAGAACTCGAGCAAGTATTTGCGTATGTGGATAAAAACCGATACGCAGAACGCAATCGCGCGATTTTGGCCATGAGCTTTTACGCGGGGCTGCGTGTGGCCGAAATCGCCAGCCTACGAATGGGCGATGTCTTAAACTCCGACGGCACAATCAAGAGTGAGATTCGCCTAAGTGCAGCGCAGACCAAAGGCAAACATCCGAGAACTGTATTTGTATCGCAGCGCTTACGGGCAGAACTAGAGCGCTACATTACTACTCGCCATGTCAAGAACGCTGATGTGCCCTTCTTCCATACCGAGAATCGCTTGGGATTTACCCCAAATGGTCTTTGTGTCTGGTTCTTCCAGCTGTACAAGAACGCGGGAATCAGTGGCGGGAGCAGCCATTCAGGAAGAAAATTTTTTATTACAACCTTGGCAAACAAGGGCATCGGTGTACGAATCTTAGCCAGCCTGGCGGGTCATAAGAATATCTCGGTTACTCAGAGATACATTGATGTCAACGATGAGCAGAAACGTAATGCGGTAGAGTTAATATAGACGTTCAAGACTATCAAGATTATAAGATTTTGCCCTCTCAATCAGGCTGGGCAATTCATTTACTATCTGATTTACATCTTGCGTCTTGTATGGTGTTATCTCCTGAATGATATTAAATAGATTCATAAAATAATCAGGCATCTGAAGATACTTACTATGAATGCCTGGGCCCTTTTTAGTATGCGGAAACGAACTTCTTGCCGCGGCTTCGGCTAGATTAATAGCCATAGTTAATTGGTTTTTTATTCCCGACCTAACGCTTTTAGCAGCCTCTGAATTTGAGTCATCTTTAATACCAGCTAAAGATGTCTTAAGAGTATTAGCCATTTTTGCAAGCTCAATAAGAGAAATTTCTGGGAATCGAATTCGTAATTCAAAGGTTCTATAACAATCTCTTAAGGCACCTTCCTTTAACTTTGACTGTTTAATGAAAAAATTTCCATGGGCGGTATTTTCTTGGGGATACACGTTATATCGATCCATTATTTCAATAAATTCCCTGATAAGAACATTTTTTGATTTATCCATAGTCACACCAAGAATTAAGGTATCTGGAAATGATGGGCTATCAATTACATGATCAAGGTAATTTTGAAACCTAATATTGAATAACTGGCGTTTGTTTTGGTCATATTTTTTGCCAAACTGGATTAGGGCTAACTCCTTAAACTTTATATCTTCTAATTTGTTGAATTGTAGTTGCCCAAAGGTAGCCCACCAGCGAACAAAATCAAAATGCCAAACATCATATAAGCCTTGATACGTCATGTTGACCAAATCATAGTCTGGCAAATAATCTTTGTAGTTATCTGGATTTTTTCCTCCTGATTTAATTTCTGCCTGACAGTCTCTTACATATCGATAACTTGCACTAATTTGTAAGAACCTAAAAAACCATTTATGGCGCCAGTCTGGTCTAACAGCAAAATTAAATTTCTGGCACACCTCATTCAACACTTTATCGTGTTGCTCAAACTCATCTGATATTAGTTTTTGATCATTCATAGTTAATTGAATTTTGATCAAAATTCTTTTGATCGACAAGAGGCCTTACCTCCAAGAAACTCCTTAAACGTAGCGCCCTCTTCAAATATTTGCCTATTTGAAGACAAAAAGTCGGGATTCCCGACAAAGCCTTTCCCAGGCAGCAGGCTAAGGAAAGTTTTAGTAATTCTGAATACAAGGAGGTCGTATGACCCAATTAGTAGTAGAAACAAGAGCGGTAGATCAATCCTCTACCACTGGCCTAGCAGACCGAGTAAGTCTCTATGGCCGCAAGGAAATCAGTGAGGTGATTGCCAACCTCATTGCTGAGCGTAAGCATTGGGAAACCAATGAATTTGCCAGTAGTAATAAGCGCAAGTATCAAATTCTGCAAAGCTGCTATGTGCTGTACAAAGACATGGTAGGTATTACTGTGGAAAAACTTGCTCTTAAACGTGCCTTTAACAAGCACTGCGAAGAGCTTGGGTTCGAGTTCAAAGATAGTACCCACCTAATGGTTCGGGTAGTAACTGCTGTATTTGGCAATCAAGACCGCCGTCGAGTCTCCAGCTATGCCAAAGCCTTACGCATCGCCGCAGAAAAGAATATCGGCAGTATGGATATTCCTAAATTCTTAAGCGATGCCGGTGGCATTGAAGAAGTTCGGCGCGAGGGCAAAACCGTCAAGGTCAACATCAAGGAAAAAGCCAAAGTTGGTTTGACATTGATGCAAGGTAAAACGCTCGCTCAAGTACAAGGCGATGCCCTCAATGCAGAATTTGATGAAGCGGCCTACGATGGCGCGGCGTTATTAATGTCAACCCGTGAAGTCGATGGCAGCTTTCACATCAAGTACGTACTGCAAAACGGCGTACTCATTACCAGCGCCCTAGCCCATTTGCCCACCCTCTTAAAAGACAAAGAGGCCTTAAAGGCAGAAGAGCAAAAGGCAGCCAATGATGAGGCGATTCGCGCTGCAGCCATTCAAGAGGCGCAAGCCGCATAACCCCCAGGCGCTACTAACCCGTCAACAAATAGGCAAATTCAACCACTTTAGGAGTCCACATGACACTCGTTATTAATCCACCCCAAACCCTAGATGACTTTCCACTCATGCCGCAATCGCAGCAAAAGCTGAAGATGATCCTCAATGGGCAAATCGCATTTCCTGGCCAAAAGAAAAGTATCTTGCTCTATGGTGTCTATGGTACGGGTAAAACCACCATGGCCAAATTACTGCCTGGCTGGATCGAAACCTCTAAGACCACCACCGGCTGGCAAAACCAGCCCGTTGAAAAGCTCATGGATACCACTAACCCAAATTATGAGATTCATCCATGTGCTTCTGGTCAAAATGGCGTGAGCTTAATCAACCGCATTCAAACGCAAACCAGCTACATGAGCTTTAACACCAGTAACTTGCATTACGTGATCTTGGATGAATTTGATTTACTGACCGATTTAGCGATCGCCTCGTTTAAAGCAATTATGAATCGCGAAGATGTGGTTTACATTCTCACCACCAATCATCTCAATAAAGTGGATCGCGGTGTGCAAGACCGATCCATCTTGATTGATATGAATGCTCCACCACCCACTGCTTGGGTCGCCAAGTTACGAAAGATTTACTCGGATTCCGGAGTCATCGCGCCACCAGATCATGCCCTGGAAGGCATTGTGAGCGCAGGGAATGGCTCTGCCCGCAATATCTTGACTGATATTCAAATAGCCGAGGCTGGACGCTTGGAGACCTTGCCAAATGGTTGACCAAGATCTAAAAACCCGGTTGAAATTTTTTGCCATCAAAATTTTTGGGGATCTTTGCTATGGCTCTGACAAAATTTCAGAATTTTTAAATTTAGTTGAAATCGCATGCAAAATGCGCGATATTGCGGGGCCATTTCAATTTGAGGAAATATGGCAAAGCCATTTGCCAGAGAATCAAACCCCTCATATTTTTATTCAATTTAAATTCTCCCCAGCCGCATTAAATCATTACCTGGGATATGAGGGCGACTTTAATCAGTTTAGCTGGGCTTTTGTATTACCCATTATTCATGATCTCAAAACTGAAATCATCCCTGCGAACACCGTGGACTATCTCCTTTTGGGTTCTGTGCACATTTTGTCCAAGAACAAAGAAACTTTTACTGAATCCGGTGCTCTACAAATTCTTGATGGGTATGTCACTCATTCAAGTCGTTAATTTTATGAAAGGATTTTTTATGTCAAAGAAAGTAAAAAAAATGTGGTTTGGGTTGATTTCAAATCCAAGCGAAATGAGTCCGGATATAAACCGCAATCGATGAATACTAATTGAAAGGAATCAACATGAAAACCGTGGCAGTAATAATCAATATTACTTTTGATGACGAGCCTAACAAGCCCAATAGCTTAGCCGGCAATCCAACTACTTATTCGCCAAAAAGTGGATTCAATTTTTTATCTTCAACGACCACTAAACCTTGGCCTGATTTCACTGATAAAAAAATTGCTGCAGATAGAAAAACTTCTGCTAGCACAAATGTTATTGCATTTCCAAGTTGTGAGCTATTGAGGAGGCATCATGTCCGTACTGGGAAATAGCGACTCCGCAAATTTTATCTTTTTCCATATTCCTCGTGGTCATGCTTTACCCAGTAATGATGAATTTTCAAATGCATTTTCAAATCATCAAATGAAAATTTATAAAGCTAAAGGCTACTTTAGTTATGAACTTTCGGCAATCAATACTGCCTTTTTTATATTAAAAAATAATATAAAGGAATATGCCAAAAAATATGCCTATGTTGATGAATTTAATTTTGTTGCTCGATTGAACGCAACTTGCAAAGCAAACATTTTTTTTAATATTCAGCATCCTGAAATTGTTAAGCAATATCGACTCGACCAATCTACTTTGAAGTCGATTGTTAAAATGATTGGGGCTGTTAATTTTATAAAGGAGGCAAATGAAGATTTTAAAAACTGGAAAGATATATTTGAGAGAGGAAAGCAAATCAATCTTGAATTGATGCTAGCCGACCCAAAAATGGAAAACCCAAATGAGGCCTTCATAGCCTCTCTCTTTGATGATTATGGAGCCATTGCGTTAGATCACCTCTATCAACAAATTGTCGATTGGGATAAAAAAGTGACTTGGTTGTGACCTTCAAAGGTTAATTTAAAAGATTACGTTTTTGAAATTTTATAAGATAGTTAAGATAATCGCTCTGCACAAATCATCGGAGTTAACTTTGAGTAATGCTTTTCCAGCATCACAACCGAAGTACCCATCTGCCTAGCCACGGTGTGAATATCCACACCAGTGGCCAAGGCTTGGGTGGCATAGGTATGGCGTAGGCTATACAAGGTTCGGATTTGATTAGTCTGGGGATCACGCAGTAATTCAGCATCTTCTAATAGGCGTCGAAACACCCCATGCAGGCTATAAGGCTGGTCTCCCGCAGGGAACACAAACACCTTGCGATCCAAGCCTGCCACAATTAGCTGATCTAGGGATTCATAGGGCAGTTGTTGCCAGTGCATGAGCCTTTCCAGCGTCCCAATTAAGGACGCTCGGGCAATCAAGTGACGTGGGCCAGTTTTGCCCGATACCCAGATCTTCAAGTATTGTTCGCCACCTGCTCGGTGCCATTGGATGTCTTTCCAGCGGACGGGCATGGATTCGGTGCCTTGCCGGATGCCGGTATACAGCAAGAACTCCACATAACAGCGACATAATCTGGCCATGTCATGGAAGCGTTGGGTACGTCCGGCTCGTCGTTGCACTTCCCACCTGGGCATAAAGGCCAACAAGCGATCCACTTCCTCGGCACTGAAACTGGGTCTTGCTTGAGATCGATCACCTGCCACATTCAAGGTTACGGGTTTGGCAAAGCGATTGAGTAAGCCATTGTTACCGGCTCGTGCCATGACCCGATTAAAGGTCGTGGCGTGGTGGCGCTGGGTACTAAATCGGGGTTCACGACCCATCTGGGCAATGCGCCAACTATCAAACTCATCCACTTGTGTTTGCTGGATATCAGCTACCGCCAACCTGCCAAAGAATGGGATCAAATAGTACTCTAGCACATAGATATGATCCCGAATGCTTTGGCGATTCTTGGCCGTTTCAAGTTGAGACTTCAAGGATTCAAGTTCTTGCGTGGCTATCCAGGCAAAAGTTCGTGCTCTGTAAGCCTCTTCACTGGCATAGCTTTCATGGATTCGGTGATGCAGCTCAATTGCTCGGGTGCTGGCTTCAGCCACTTGATCACTGGCGGTGGTACCAGAAAACCATGAGCCGTTGTCCAGTCGAAAACGGCATTGCCATTGTGAACTACCAGATCTTTTGTATAAGACGATGGCACCATCAAGCAGCGGGATGGTTCTGGATTGGGTGGTAGCAGCTTGATTAAATAGGTATTGCAGATTGTTCACGGGCAGCGTCCTCGAAATAGACGCTCGTTAGCTTAACTTCAGATTGAGGTTTGGGCGACCGGGCTTTTTGTCGGGAAAACCGACATTTCAAACCCTCATTTACTGAACATTCGGCAGTTCGAGTGTTACAGATAATCCCCCAAGATTAGACTGATTCAAAACCACTCTGCCACCATAAATTTCAACCAATTCAGAGACGATTGATAGCCCCAACCCAGAACCCGGGGTCACTTCATCAAGCTTTATCCCTCTTTTAAGTGCCTCATCATACTTGATAGGATCTAAACCAATCCCGTCATCCTCAAAACAAATGAGAAGGAAATTTTCTCTACTTGTAATTTTGATATGAACGATTGATTTAGCCCATTTACAAGCGTTATCCAATACATTACCAATCATTTCCTGTAAATCATGGCCTTCACCATTAAAGATTGGGGCTGGCTCATTACAGGTAATCTTTATTTGTAAGCTCTTATCACTATGCAGTTTATCCATCACCCGAACAACCGATTGAATTGTTTCTAAAATTGGTGTGCCAGGTGTTACGATTCGATTAAGCGCTATAGATTTTGCCTTTGCTAGACTCCAGTCAACCTGCTCTTTAGCCGATTGTGTCTGCTGAAGAACCAATTCCTTAAAAGCCTCTTTGGATAGACTGCTGTCATGGACAGCGTTTTGAATCACCGCTAACGGGGTTTTAATAGCATGTGCTAAATTGCCAACTTGTGCTCTTGCCCTAACAATGATCTGTTGGTTTTGCCCCAAAACTGTATTGAAGTCTTTCACCAAAATATTGAACTCGGTAGGATACTCACCCTCAATCATTGAGCTTTTGCCACTCTTTAATCGAATCATTGCTTTTTTTAATGCTTCAAGAGGCTGTAATCCAATCGTAATTTGCATGATTAATATCATGAGGAGCGCAAGCGCAAGAATGAATAAGTAACGCCTAATTTCACTTGAAAATAATGTAATTTCAGCGTCAAGCGGTGAGCGATCGACAGCTACTGTTAGCGTAAATGGAGTTGACTGAGCATCCTCCAAGGAAACGGTTTTGGAGTAAGCCAGTAATGAATGCTGACCAATGCTACTAATTTCGTAAAAAAGAGGTTGATCAGACTGATTTTTGGAGCCGCGGATGGCGAGTGTTTGGTCCCAAAGGGAACGCGAGCGTAACACGGTCCCATCTGATGCATTGATCTGCCAATAGAGTCCAGATAGGGGCTTAGCCCATCTGGGCTCTCCCACTGGCGATACTAACTGGGGCTGCTGAGACCGCAAATCAATCGAGACAAGACTCGCCAACTGATTAAATTGAGTTTGTATGTTGAGTTCAAACTGCTTGCTGGCATATTGGGCAAACAAGTCCGCAATGACCCGATTAGCAACAAATAATGCGATAAGAATTGCTAAAATTGAGGTGACTGCGATCCGAAATCGCAGGGACTTAAGCATGATCGTTGAGTCGATACCCAAGGCCACGGACTGTCTCGATCAAACCTTCGGGTAGTTTTTTTCGCAAACGCGCGATAAAGACCTCAATCGTATTGGAGTCCTTGTCTTCATCATAGGCGTAAAGATGTTCACTCAGGGTTGTTTTATCAATCACTTTATTGGGGTGATGCATTAGGTAACTTAGCAAGCGCAACTCATAACTCGTTAAATTGATGGTATTGCCGTCAAGACTCACTCGATTACTAGCAAGATCTAAAGTCAATCCTTGGATACTAATTACTGAAGAAGAGTGACCGGTTGAGCGACGAATAACGCTTCGCACCCTTGCTAAAAGCTCCTCCATATGAAATGGCTTCGTGATGTAGTCATCCGCTCCAGAATCAATCCCAGCTACTTTCTCGCTCCAGTTATCCCGTGCAGTCAAAATAATGACTGGAAATGTTTTCTGAGCAGCTCGCCATCCCTTTAAGACCGAAATCCCATCAAGCTTGGGAAGGCCCAAGTCCAAAATGGCCGCATCAATCGCCTCTTCTTTTCCAAAATGAAGTGCATCCTCCCCATTACTGGCTATATCGACCACATAACCTTGCTCTTGGAGCGCTAGTTTTAATTGCTCACATAGAGTTGGTTCATCCTCAACCACGAGTAAACGCATCAATTGGCCTTTTAGTTTTTCTTGGTCTTTTGCTTTAAAACCTGACCGGTTTTAGCGTCTATCTCTAACTTCACGATTGAACCTGTCGAAGTCAGTTGCTTAATTTCATAAACCCAGACACCCTTCTCCTGATCAAGCTCCACTTCGAGCACTTGACCGGGATAATCTTTAGAAACCTTTTGTAATATTTCTTGCAGAGGAAGGATCTGACCAGATTGAACAGCTTTTCTAGCTCGCTCATGATCTGAATCGGCAAAACTAGTCATCGGCATCACAATGAGTGCTAATACCAGAAGAAACTGTGGGAGTTTTCGCATGGGGAAATTGTAAATCGGCAAGATGAATGGAATCTGAATAATGCCTTCAGCCTGGGTCTAGGAACATTATTTAATACTGGGGTCCAAACAATAAAGGACTCCAATGAAATACTCCTTCAGTCTTATCTTGATTATTGGCATAGGCATGGTAAATGCCGCCGTTGCCGGTGATACCAGCCCCACTGCACAGCTGAAATACTGGACAGATCAAACCGGTGCGGAGGCAAACCCGATTGCTGGAAAGCTTTTTTTTACCCAAACGCATGGCAAAGAATGGTCTTGTGCCTCATGCCATGGCAATTCACCTCTTAACACCGGCAAACATGCAAGTACGAATAAAGCTATTCCACCCTTAGCACCTAGCAGTAATCCAGAAGCATTTACGGAAACCACAAAGATTGAAAAGTGGTTTCGGCGTAACTGCAATGATGTCCTTGCTAGGGAATGCACTCCTTTAGAGAAAGCCAACGTGCTGGCTTATTTGATTTCGTTAACCAAATAAGTGGATGAGTGAAATGGCTCAAAAAAATAAACACCATCAGGAGATCAACATGAAAGAGTTTTTTGGATTAATTTTATTGACCTTGGTTCTATTGGCGGTGATTGCTTTGACCAGCAAGCATGCCAATGCCGGCAGCAAGAGTATGTCGCCGGTACAGTCTCTGCCCATATATCAAACTGAATGCGGCTCGTGCCACTTAGCCTACCCTCCCGGATTCTTACCAAAAACCTCATGGGAGCAATTGATGTCCACTCTTTCCAAACACTATGGGACCGATGCCTCAATCGATGCCAAATCCAGCCATCAAATCAATCAGTGGCTATCCCAGTATGGAGGAAGCTATAAGCGAGTCAAAGAATCGCCACCTGAGAATCGCATTACTAAATCGGTATGGTTTGAACGTAAACACCGCAAAGTGAAATCCAGCGACTTTACGAAGCCATCCGTGAAAAGCCCTGCCAATTGTGCAGCCTGCCATCAGCGGGCAGAGCAAGGTCAATTTGACGATGATGATGTTCGGATCCCAGAATAAGGCCATTCGATGAAAACACTCAAGCAAATTCTTCACCTAGCAGGCGCCATCACGTTTATAGGGGCATACCTTACCGCCGATAGTGAATCTTGGCGATTGATTCATGTGTATTTAGGTTATGGTTTTGGGATTATCTTTTCCCTTCGACTCTTGATTGGCCTAGTTCCAAGAACATCGATGGCATTTCAAACAATTTGGATGCGTGCCAATCTATTTAAAACAATTGTGCAAGATCTCAAGGATCTAAAACTTGAGCGTCTTTTCAAATGGCAAATTTGGTATGGATCCGGTATGGGGATTTTGGTATTTCTCATGTACTTTTTATCCATCCCGCTGGTTTTGTTCGGAATCGTGATTTTTGAGGAATTCGGTGGAAAATGGTTTATTAAATTTGCTGAAAATACCCACGAATTTATTGGTGAGTTTTATCTTTCGATTGTTTTGATTCACTTGGTACTTGTTTTTGGAAAATATCTTTTGTTAAAAACAAAAAATCAATTCCTAAGGCATGCTAATTAAATAGGCTGCCTTTTTAGGGTTAATCTATCAGGAAACTGGTGTGGGTTAGGTCAACAAAATTTAAGGCAAGGGCCTGAAGTTTGTCGTTTAAAACGACACTTCAGGCATTCTCATTCGGTTTTATTGTCAGATATTAATTTTTTGGCTTTTCAAACACCCCCAATATGGATGTCCCCCACGGAAAGGAAAGGTGATGACCTAATGGAGTTTCAGCATAGAACAGAGCCTTGAGCGCATTGTTGATGATAGGATGAGGCGTCTTGTACTCCTCTTTATAGAGCTTTGCCATTTGCTCCGCATTAAGTTCTTTGGGACGAGTTTTACGGGATAGCCAGTACAGCGGACTAAGCAAGAACATAAAGTAGCGCGCATCTTTAAGGATTAATCCACTATTCTTTGCCAGCTCCTGATACTTTGGTTTGTCGTAGCGACGTACGTGCTTTACGAACTCATCGTTATAGGACCAAAAGAAGTCAAGCGCTGGGGTTGCCACAAATAGCTTACCACCCGGCTTCACAGCTTTAGCTGCCTCCCGCATCACGGTGACATCATCGGGACAATGCTCAATTACATCTAATAAATAAGCCGTATCCCACTGCTCCTGCATTTGTAAATCCATGAGGTCAACGTGATACAGGTCCACATCCTCATCTAATACCCCTTTGGCATTGAGGAGTGCTACCCGGGAGGAATCCGCCAGCGCCAAATCGGTTAATCGATCGGGAATGGTTTGAGTAAGGTATTGCACCCAGCCGCCACATCCCCCACCCAAATCAATTGCTGAGAATTTTTCTGATGCTTGATGACGCTTTAATGACTCTAATAAAAAACGATGGCGCCCTAGATACCAAAAATGCTTGGATTGCATTTCAAATAAATGAGCAAACTGATCTTCAACAAATTCATCATTTCGATGCGTGACTGGTTTTTTTGGCACATAAATGCCATCGCTATCTTGGTAATACATAAACATCCCCATACCGATTTCGTAGCCGATTGGCTACAGCACTTGGTTTCGTGAGAAACCGCCCAGAATGGAGGTGAACAACCCGCTAAGGGTTTAAAGCAATGAAATGTATTTTTTAGAGGTTGCCACCAACCATTGGCTTACCTGAAGCGGTAAGCGCTTAGATGAAGTGGCGTTGGGGTGGCGCTAAAGCCGGGGGTGGAAACTTGGGGTTAAGAAATGAAAACGGGACCAATAAGGTCTTGGCAAACGAAACGCGCCGAATAAAGGGTCGATCTTTTAAGACTAAAAGGACGACTGCAACAAAAGCAACCGCAAAAGTGGTGTCGAGAAAATGCTTACGCGCATCTGGAACAGTCACTGCATATGAATCCGGGGTTGGCTCAGGACTGCCATCATCTAAGAGTCGCGCATTATCAAATGCGCTCAAACCCGACATATGAAATCCAGAATCGTTATCTCCAGCGATATGCGCATGTAAGAATGGAGACATGCACTTGAGGAAAACTCCCAAGAACAAAAAAACCGCCAAAGATGAGCGGGTGAATTTAAAGCGCATGATCGTATTCTAAGGGCAACTTGAATATTTTGATAACCATCATCCATGCTGGGCCTTTATCGCATGCAAGCTAAGGATCAGTTTTATGAGGGACCAATTCGTTTGTTACAATTGTGACGTCACTAGGGAGTAGCCGCCCTTCTTTATAGAAGATGGCTTACATCAACATACTTGGGCTTTTAGCTTATGGTGTAAGCGGTTTAGATACTTGGCAAGACTTTTGACTACAAACACTTACTTAGGCTGTGGGTGTCTTGTAGTCATTTGTTTATGACACAGCCTAGGGGACGTTCATATGGATTCACTCTTAATTTCCACTGGCGTGGTGGCACTTGCTGAAATGGGCGATAAAACTCAGCTTTTGGCTTTTATCTTAGCCGCTCGCTTTAAAAAACCTGTTCCTATTATTTTGGGGATTTTGGCCGCTACCACTATTAATCATGGATTAGCCGGTGCGTTGGGCGCTTGGATTACCTCCATGGTGAACCCCGATGTGTTGCGGTGGATTTTAGGCGCCTCCTTTATTGGCATGGCGATTTGGACTCTAAAGCCAGACAAAATTGAGGAGGAGGAAACTCAGATTGCCAAACATCTTGGGGTCTTTGGCGCCACCTTTATCACCTTCTTTTTTGCAGAAATGGGCGACAAAACTCAATTGGCAACCATCGCACTTGCGGCTCACTATGCCGCTCCATTAGCAGTTGTGGTTGGCACAACCTTGGGCATGATGATTGCCGATGTGCCTGCGGTGTTTGTCGGCAATAAATTTGCCGCAAAGATCCCAATGAAATTGGTTCACTCCATCGCTGCTGGAATATTTGCCGTAATGGGTGTCTTAACGCTTTTTGGTATCGATAAGCTCTTTTAATTAGGCGAGCAGCAACGTTTTGATATTTTTGAGCTTGGTCCCAAGAAATTTGACATAATAAAAAACGTAATTGGAAAAATTAGAACGCCAAATCAACGCTCTAGATACCAAAAAGGCCTCTAGTGAAATCTAGGGGCTTTTTGGTTGAAGTAAATGTAGTCGCTGTTCGAACAATGCTGAACTTATTAGAGCATTGCGGGTCAGGGTAGAGGGCGCTGGGTGAAAGCTTAAGAGACCGTGAACGATTTAAATAGAATCTCTTTTGTTAAAAACGATAGATAAATCCCTGATTGATGCCTGAATAATGATCCAAGAAATTTTTACTGAATCCAGGTCTGGATACGTATTTGATGTTATTTGAACATTTGGATGAATCAAATTTCTAAAATCCCTTAGTGCATGAGAAAACTTAGACATACTTGTTCTAATCCAACCCAACTTGTGAGCAACATCGATCATTTCGGATAATGTCCAGCCAGAGAATGGCTTCACCTTGCCAGTCTTTGAGTCTTTAGGAGAAGATTGACACCTGGCGACATCCTCTGGATAGCGTTGGAAAACTCCCAACAACAAACCTTCAAGAAAGCTTCCCATCAAGATTGTGGAGGCGAGGTGAGTTTGCATCTCCACGCATTTCTTAATCTCCTCTAGACGCCCTTCCAGAATCTTATGCAAAGAACTATCAAACTTTAAAAAATCTAAATTTGGAATTTCTAAAAACGCTTCATTGCCCAGCTCTTGATCTAAATTAAAATTAACTTCAATCATCTCAAAGACTGGGCTTGTCCCTTTCAAAACAACCTTGAAACCTTCTACATAAACAACTGCATTCAAGGAAGTCAGTGCTTCTTTAACTTTTTGTTTGTCCCCTCCATACTCATAAGGAGAGACAAATCGCTTTAGTATTTTTGCCAACTCCTGCTTGCTGCAATTTCTTAAACATTCTGCAACCCAAAATCGCCTTGTTGAGCCATCGTGAACAAATCTACCCACATCCGCCCCTGCAAAAAATTTCGTTAATCTATCTCCAGATCTATAAACAGGAGCACCTGGCAAATCGCCACATATTAGCTCTGCAAGATTTATATAAGTGTTATCGTCCACTAAATTCTTTCTTGATTATTAGTCTGACAAAAAATTGCTAGGGGAATTGATTTAGCTGCATAGGATTTACTGATCTAACGTATTTTCTGATACCACTCTTTTTGTTGGCATTAATGGTCCCCATGTACTCATACAGCAGCTTTTGAAGTCTTGCATTTGTTATCTCATAATGCGCCCTTTTAAGGTCGATATTAAAAGCAGTTACAGAAGGGGCGCATATTACCTCTTTAGATGAATTTGACAACCAGTGAGATCTCAGCATTTGATCTTTCACCTCTATAGTTAAACGTCTCAATAAAGCATTGTCATTTGACGATATCAATATATCGTCCATATACACAGACAAAGAGATCCCCGCAATTTTCGATAGTCGAAAAAGGGTTTTGCCTAAATTCGACCTATCTAAGCAGACGGATGCAAGAATTGGCGACTGAACAAACCCAAAGGGCAACATAAATTGGATGGGGTAGCTGTTTGGTATCTTTACGGCTGAATTCAATGCAATTTCCCAAGACTTTTTATAGCCCAAAAATTCCTTGAGTGATCTTGCTATCCTTGATCTAGAAATGGAGCCGAAAAAATTGTCTATATCAAGCCTTGAAAAGAATTGATGATTGGCATGTAAGCGTATTGCCTTAACATGTCCTCCTGGCTTTAGATGATAAAAATACTCTGGTATATCCCACTTAGATTTAATCAGCTTTGAAACTTGCCTCCCAAATACCTTTGAAGATTGGGTCGGAACAAAGACCCATTTACCCGATTTCAGAGGAAACCTACTTTTCCACCTAGTATCTATTTGCATTTACTGGTGGTAAAGAATAGTTAAAGAACACGCCGTAAAGGTCAAGCAGCAGTTTTACCTTTTGTAAAAAAGGAAACAGCCCCTTGAGGCATTTACGGACTAAGCTTAAATTAGAATTTTTTTTCATAATTTAATCTCCATCTTGCGCCTGACATGCTTAGCGTGAACGCCGTGTTTATAACCAAACAGATATGAGTAATAAATTACACACACTAGTGATCACTAAGTGACATCAAGATGAAATGCTAGGGATTAACCTACCGTCAGACAACTTCATTTAATACCAAATCAAAGGATTTCGCAAGGTCGCATGTGATTGATCGCTTCTGATGTCGGGTTTCCCGACAAATTCCATGATCCACCAGTAGATGCCAATAACCACACGGATCCCACCCGGTTCTACAGCCCCACCGCCATCGGTCTCATGGGTGACCAATCTCTCCCACAATCGATTCAATGGATCCAGTAAAAATTTCCATCCAGATTTGGCCTGCCCAGCAGGAGTCGAACCTGCGACCTACGGCTTAGAAGGCCGTTGCTCTATCCAGCTGAGCTATGGGCAGTTGGGATAGCTAATTTTAATGGACTATCCCCTGCCTTGGGACCTTTTGGTTAATTTATTAAACTCCTGTTATAAATGGACTTTTGATAACAAAACTGCGTTGGAGATTTCATGAAATTCCTCAAATCTTGGCTTCTATTGATTGGTTTAAGCCTGTCCATTTCTTCATTTGCTCAGTTTCCCGCCGATGTGGGCGATGACAAGTATCAACCACGTCTGGGTCAAGAAGGCAAGGATGTGATTTGGATGCCAACTGGTAATGAGCTGGTTATTCAAATGCTCAAGACTGCCAAGGTGGGGCCCAATGATTTGGTCTATGACCTCGGTGCTGGTGACGGCAAGATCGCAATTGCTGCAGCTAAAGAATTCGGTGCCCGTGCTGTGGGTATTGAGTTCAATCCCGATATGGCAGCCTTTGCTCAACGCAATGCTAATCGTGCTGGTGTTGGTGATCGTGTCAAGATCATTAATGGCGATATCTTCAAAGAAGACTTTAGTAAAGCAACGGTGGTTACGCTCTATCTGTTACCTGACCTTAATTTGCGTCTGCGCCCCACGATCTTGGCCATGAAACCTGGTACTCGGGTGGTCTCACACGCATTCACAATGGGTGATTGGGAAGCCGATAAAGAAATTGATGTGGGCTCAAAGGGATATTACTGGGTCGTTCCTGCCAATGTAGCTGGTGAGTGGCAACTCGACGGTGTTGATGTAAATGGCAAAGGCACTCTCAGTTTGTCGCAACGTTACCAACGCATTGGTGGCAACCTCACCATCAGTGGCAAATCACAACCGATCCTTAATCCAACCCTTGAGGGCGACAAACTGAGTTTTGGCTATCTTGATCGTAAGAACAACTTGCATTCAGTGAAAGTTACTGTCAATGGCTCCCAGTTAAAGGGTGAAGACAAAGGTAGTACGACGTTTACGGAAGTAACCGGCAAGCGTCGCTAAGTCTTTGTAGATGGGAAGTTCTCAAGGCGCTAACCCTAGCGCCTCACCTCTTCGTTTACTCAGCCCCCTTGGGGCTGTTGCCATTATTGTCGGCATCGTCATTGGTGCCGGCATCTTCAAAACCCCATCGATGGTGGCTGGCATCACCGGTGACGTTGGTTGGTCCATTACCATTTGGATCGCTGGGGCACTCATCTCTTTGATGGGCGCCCTTTGCTATGCTGAGCTTGCCACCCTCTATCCCCACGCAGGCGGTGATTATCATTTCTTGACACGTGCGTATGGCAAGAATGTCTCCTTTTTATATGGTTGGGCTAAGGCGATGGTCATCAATACTGGCTCGATTGCATTGCTAGCCTTTGTGTTTGGTGACTACATGACCAAGGTGTTACCTCTTGGGGTCTACTCTTCGCTCTATTGGGCATGCTTGATTGTGATTGCCTTGACAGTCATTAATTTGATTGGTATTCATGCATCAGCGAATGTGCAAACAGTACTGACTGTTTTAGAGGTTGCTGGTTTAGTGGCCATCATCATTGCTGGCTTTGGTTTATTCGGAAACGCCCCTCCCCCAGTTAATAACCCACCGTTGTTTAGCAATACCCCACAACTGGGCATGCTTGGCCTGGGAATGGTCTTTGTCTTACTGACCTTTGGTGGTTGGAATGAATCCGCTTACATCTCAGCCGAACTCAAGGGAACCAGCAAAACGATCGTGAGCGTGATTGTGATTAGCATGGTGGTCATCACCATCATTTATCTACTAGTTAATATTGCCCTCATCAATGGTCTGGGTCTCAAAGCACTAGCCAGTAGTAAGGCGGCGCCTGCGGATTTGTTGGGCCTAGTCTTTGGCCCTGTCGGTGAAAAATTACTAGGTTTATTTGTAGCGGTTGCCGCACTTACAAGTATTAATGCCACCATGATTGTGGGAGCCCGCACCAACTACGCAATGGGTGAGGACTGGGACGGTCTTAGCAAAATGGGTAAATGGGAATCCTCTCGCGGCACCCCCACATTTGCGTATCTGGTTCAGGGTGTCATCAGTCTGGCCTTGGTTGGCTTTGGTGCCTTACAAAGCGATGGCTTTGAAGCCATGGTGGAATTTACTGCCCCGGTCTTTTGGACCTTTTTACTGCTGGTTGGTATTGGTTTATTTGTATTGCGGTTTAAGGATCGCTCCCCGCGCCCTTTTAGCGTTCCCCTCTACCCCATCACACCACTGATCTTCTGCGCCTCGTGTGCTTACTTAGCTTACTCCAGCATCATGTATGCGCATAGCAAAGGAGCAGTTCAGATCTCGTTCTATGTGATGTTGGCAGGTTTAGTTGCATTATTGATTCTGCGTCTACGTAAGATCTCTTAGGTCATTAAATTGACATCTGGCTCTGTAAACTAGAGCTTTTGGGTGTGGTTCATGCGTTTGTCCTGGTTCATTCAATATGCTTTGCTGATTCTGGTCTTGACTGGATTGCCAAGACCAGTCTATGCATTTGAGCCTTTGAATACCGATGATGCGGGCACGATTGGCAAAAGCGTTAACCAGATCGAACAATACTTTTATGTTCTGCACAACAATGCGCCAGGTAACCCTGGCAGCGTCGCCACGCCTGGCGAAGAGTTCCGGGGGCTTGGTAATGCCAAGGCCTTCCCATTTACCTACACCCATGGTGTTTCCGATACGACCGAGATTGCATTCTCAACAACGTATTACGCAACCCCGCGGGGATCGTACTCGCCGTTCTCAAACAATATTGTCTCGTTCAAATGGCGCTTCTGGGGCGATGGTCAGACCGGTCTTGGAATGGCCATTAAGCCAGCGATTACCCTACCAGCCAGCACCTCGCAACAGGTGCAAGGCTTGGGTCTCGCAAAGACCAACTATGAGTTCAATTACATCATCTCCTACTATTGGGATCGCATTCAGGTGCATACCAATATTAGTTACGCCCGTAATCCCTACAACACCAACTATCCCATCAGCGGCACATACAGCCCGTATCAAATTAATTTAGTATCAGGCTCCATTGCACCTGTTTGGATTGTGAACTCGTGGCTCAAGCTTGCCTTAGACATTGGCAGCTCAATTGATACCTCCCCAAATGCCGCTGCGGTCAATGACTATGGAATGGTCGCAGCGATATTCTCGGTCAATAGGAATGTGGATATTGGTTTGTCCTATTTGCAAAGTAGTACAACGCCCAATAATGCCTGGACTAGCAAAAGCATCGCGTCTGACCGTACCGAGGTTGGCGTAACTTGGCGTTTTTGACGGAGTTAAGAGAGTAACAAGAGAAAAGTGGTCGGAGTACAAGGATTCGAACCTTGGACCCCCTGCTCCCAAAGCAGGTGCGCTACCAGGCTGCGCTACACTCCGACAGATCTCCATTATAGCCTGACTGGGCTCTAAGCGCCCTCCTACGTTAAGGGGGGCTTGACAGCTCAGGTAATATTAATGATATGCCTTCCTTATTACGCCCTCACCTCGCTCGCCAAGAGACCGCGCCCATCAAGCGCTGGGTGATGCTTGGCTTGGTAATGCTAAGCCTCTTAACCACTCAATGGCTTGGGTTGGCTCACCAGATAGAACATCAAGAATTTAAACCCTCGGTAACCCATGAAGCCCGCACCAGTTGCGAGAAGCATAATCATTCACTCTTTGCATTTCTAGGTCATGAAGAAAGCTCGGTCGAGTGCCAACTTTTTGATGCAATCACCCTCGCGGGTCTCATTACCAGTAGTCCAATTCAGTATGTTGTTCCAAACGGTTTTAGCCAATTCGTTTTTGGCTTTGTCACTCAAGTTAGTGCATCTCGCACTCACGAGCCCTATCAATCACGGGCACCTCCGCTCAATACCCTGTAATTTTCTTTGGGTGATTGGCTTTCACAAGCCAATCCGAGTGTATTAATCCCTCGTTAAAGACGAAGGGTTATTTAGAGGTGTTGAGGTCATGAAGCAGATTGATTTAATCAAGAGTTATCTTTTAGTAAAACTATTAGCTGCTGTTAGTTGGTCGGTAGCGCATGAAAATCCAGCCTTACAAATTGATGTCAGTGGATCAGCGGAATCAGCAACAGGCATCTTAACGCCCACCAAAATCTTGCAAGGGAATGAGCTGCAAGATAAGTTGGGCACCACCTTAGGTGCCACGATTGGAAATGAACTTGGTGTATCGCAAACGGGTTACGGTCTTGGTGCATCGCGCCCGGTCATGCGCGGTCTTGAGGGAGCGCGGGTGCAGATTCTTCAGAACGGTCTATCGGTCGGCGATGTCTCGTCAATCTCAGCCGACCATGCAGTAGCCAGCCCCGTAGTAAACGCCCGACAGATTGAGATCCTGCGAGGAGCTGCCGCCCTACTCTACGGGTCAGGCTCCAGCGGTGGGTTGGTGAATATCGTCAACGACCGAATTCTGACGACCTTACCTGGCGAGGCAACAGGCTCAGCAAATACGAGCTATGACTCTGTCAGCAATGGTCGCGCTGCTTCGGGGCATGTGGATACCTCCTTTGAGTCAATCGCAATCCATGTTGATACAGCAATCAACAATAACCAAAACTACCGAATTCCTGGCAACTCAACGCAGGGCGGCCCAAACCAGGTCTGGGGAGTTCCGCCAGGCGGTCCTTTTGAGAACTATACGGGCAAACTACCCAACTCCTTTAACAACCAAAATAACTTGGGGGTTGGCGCTTCCTACATTGGCAAATCTGGATATACCGGGATTTCCGTAGAGCGAATGAACAATAACTACGGTATTCCGACGCCTGAAGGTGGCATGATTGCCCAATCTCAAAATAGATATGACTTCCAGCATCAAACTCGCGATCCATTTGCAGGGTTCTCTTCGATTAAGTTCAGCGCCGCTAATAGTAATTACAACCATACGGAGTTTTCTATCTTGAATGGTGCATACAGTCCAGCTGCACTCTGGAAAAATATTGCTAATGAGGCAAGACTTGAGTTGGCCCACAAAGCGGTGATGGGTTGGAAAGGGACATTTGGCGCACAGGTAACAAGCTCCTCGGTAGAGGCGACTGATATTGCAACTGGTAGTTACGCCATCTTGCCATCCACTAAGACCAACTCGAATGCACTCTTCTGGATTGAGGAAGGACGTTGGGGCGTCCTACAGGGGAACTTGGGTTTGCGGTATGACCTAGTTGGTCAAAACCCAAACCAATCCACCGAGTTTGAACCACTGACTGTGAATAGCGGCGTTGCTCCTTCTGCACCAGGATTGCAAAATCGTAATTTCAATTTAATTTCGTATTCTGCAGGTGGTTTATGGAACTTTACTAATGGGTATGGCACAGGGTTGTCGTATACGGTTTCACAGCGCGCACCAAGTGCCCAGGAGCTCTACTCCTATGGTGTTCATGAGTCAACTGCAACGTTTGCAGTGGGTAACTCAAATTTAAGTAAAGAGACCTCGCATAATTTAGAGGTCAATATCCAGAAAACCATCGGTAAGGTTCGCGGTAAGGTCAATGTTTATCTCAACAAATTTAGTAATTACATTTATGGTTACTACACTGGGCAAACCGCTACCAATGCCGAAGATTTCTCTGTTGTTCAAGCCCAACAAGCCGCTGCTACCATCAAGGGGGCTGAGGGTGAACTGACCTATAACTGGGGCAATGTAGGTAGTGGTGCACGCTTGTTTGCCGATGCCTCACAGGGAACCTTTGATGCGGGTGGTAATTTGCCCTTGCAACCTGCTCCTCGGATTGGTGTGCAGGTGGCGCATCAGAAGAATGGTTGGTTGGCAAACGCCAGTTACACCTATAGCTTTCAGCAAAATCGTTTAGCCACTTGGGAAGTTGGGCCCACGCCAAGCTATAACCTCTTAAATGCCGGTTTGTCCTATACCGAGAAGATCAATAAGGTGAGTTGGACGGGCTATATGATGCTCAAGAATATTCTGAATGACGATATTCGGTATGCCACTACGCCGATGGCGGTTCGTTTATACGCACCCCAACCGGGCCGCAGCTTGATGGTGGGCGTTCGAGCTAACTTCTAGAAGCCTCAATCATGGATCGCACTTGGGTCTCGCAATACAGCGCGAGATCCTTGCGATCCAGATCGGTTGCTGGACTTGGAGCAAAAATCAACTCGACGGTAATGGCTTTGGCCCTGAGTATCTTCGCAATGGAATCAATCAGGGTCATATCGCCAATAAAGGCCGTCGCATCGCTATATTCCTGATGCGCATTGCGATACCGAATGGCCATTGGGAAGGTTTGCACCTGGGTTTGGGCGGCTGACTCAAAAAGATTGGTCTTGAACGGCAAAACCCGATCCCCTGCCGTTGAGGTCCCTTCTGGGAAGATACAAATCGGCTCTTTGGGGAGTAGATCTTCCAGTTGTTTGGCAATCTCTTTGCCGTGCCGTTTGTTGTCTCGACGAATAAAGAGGGTTCCAGTTTGTCTGGCCATCCATCCAAACACGGGCCAGCCAGCGACTTCTGACTTGGCCACAAAGCGGCAAGGCAAGAAGGAATGAATGCTGGCAATATCAATCCACGAAATGTGGTTAGCTGCAATGAGATAGCCTCCGCTCTTGGGTAAATACTCGGAATGGATGACCTTGAGTTTGAGACCAAAGATGCTAAGCAGTTGCTTCGACCAAGATTGAATATGGCGTTTTTTAGTCGATTCTTGCGCAAAGGGAAAGATCACGATCAGGATCAACGCGCCTTTGATCACATGAAAAATGATGTGCAAGGCGGGCCAGAATAAGAGTCGGGAGGAGTCTGCCATAGTTCAGATGATAAAGGGGATGTATTGGCGCTTGTCATCAAACTGACACTAAAGTGTCATGATGATTTCATGATGCGGTGGCATCGTAGAGGTCCATGGAGCACTATAGAGCCATTTGGATCTCAGACGTGCATCTCGGGACACCTGGATGCCAGGCTAAATTCCTCCTCGATTTCTTAAAGCATAACGAATCCGACACCCTTTATTTAGTGGGTGACATCATTGATGGTTGGCGCTTAAAGAAAAGTATCTACTGGCCACAGTCCCATAACGATGTGGTCCAAAAGATCTTACGTAAAGCTCGCAAAGGTACTGAGGTTGTGTATGTGCCCGGCAATCATGATGAATCGATTCGTCAGTTCTTAGGTCTCTCCTTTGGAGAAATCAAAGTGGTACCCGAAGCCATTCATACAACGGCTGATGGTCGCAAACTCTGGATTACCCATGGCGATTTATTTGATGGCGTGATGCAATACGCCAAGTGGCTGGCCTATGTGGGTGACAACCTCTACTCCCTGATCCTGTACTTCAATCGCTACCTCAATCTGCTACGCGTTCGGATGGGCATGCAGTATTGGTCACTCTCTCAATACTTAAAGCACCAGGTGAAGAATGCAGTGAGTTACATCGCTGACTTTGAAATGATCATGGCGCGTGAGGCACGATTACGGGGCTGCCAAGGCGTGGTCTGTGGGCATATCCACAAAGCCGAGATCCGTATGATCGATAACCTCCTCTATTGCAATGATGGCGATTGGGTCGAGAGCTTGACCGCCTTAGTTGAAACCCACGAGGGCGAGCTCAAGATTGTGCATTGGCCTCGCATCTTGGACGACAAACCCGTCATCGAGGAAGTAACGGTTGAACAAATGAGCTTATCGATTTCTTTTCCAAGCCGCGTGTCATCACCTGGGTTGATGGCGCAATCCACTATTACCCATTCAATGGAGACCATTACATGAGAATCATGATCGTGACTGACGCTTGGGAACCCCAAGTCAATGGCGTTGTAAGAACCCTCAAGCAAACTACGTATGAGCTGCAGAAGATGGGGCATCAGGTAGAAATGATTACTCCTGCTGAATTTAAGACCATCCCCTGCCCTACTTATCCAGACATCTCCTTGTCGATCCTGCCTGGTAAAGGTGTCGCCAAGCGGATGAAGGCGTTCTCGCCCGATGCGATTCACATTGCGACCGAGGGGCCACTTGGGTTGGCGGCACGCTCCTACGCACTGCGCTACAACTTACCATTTTCAACCGCTTACCATACCCGTTTTCCGGAATACGTCTATGCACGCACCCGCATTCCACTGGCGTGGACCTATCGCTTCCTGAAATGGTTTCATGGTCCATCGATGGCAGTGATGGCGCCCACCCAAGTGGTCAAAGACGATCTCGAGAAATATGGTTTTGACAATGTCGTGATCTGGTCACGCGGTGTTGACCTTGAGATCTTTAAAACCCAACCCTCCAAAGTATTGAACTCTGCCCATCCCATCTTTTTATACGTAGGTCGGGTTGCAGTTGAAAAGAATATCAATGCCTTTTTGGAGATTGATCTGCCTGGATCAAAGTGGGTGGTCGGTGACGGTCCAGCCTTAAAAGAAATTAAGGAGAAATACCCCTTAGTGAACTACCTTGGCGTTCTCAATCAATATCAATTGGCCGAGGTCTATGCTGCCGCTGATGTGTTTGTGTTCCCAAGCAAGACTGATACCTTTGGTCTCGTTTTGCTTGAAGCCATGGCGTGTGGTCTCCCTGTGGCTGCTTACCCTGTGACGGGTCCGATTGATGTACTGGGTGACTCCAAAGCTGGGGTCATGCATGAGGATTTAAAGACTGCATGCATGGAGGCGCTGCGCATTCCGCGTGAGGTAGCGCGTGCTCATGCCGAGAAGTTCTCATGGAAGGCCGCAAGTGAGCAATTTGCCAATCATTTAAAGCCGGTTCGTGTGCATGTGAGCACGCAAACGGTTCCTGCTTGATGAGCCAGCCGTACGACATTAAACAAAATCCCCATAAGGGGAATCGCGGTCTCACCCGGGCAATCCATGCCGCTAAGAACTCCTGGCATGGTTTGATCTTTGCATTTAAAGAGGAGAGTGCCTTTCGGCAGGAGTTGGTTTTATTACTTGTCTTAAGTCCAATTGCCATTCTCTTACCAGTGGGTCTATTTGAGAGGGCACTCATGATCTGCTCCTTAATCATGGTGCTGGTCATTGAACTACTCAACTCGAGCGTAGAAGCCGCTATTGACCGGATCTCTTTTGAACACCACGACCTCTCTAAACGGGCCAAGGATTTTGGCTCGGCCGCCGTGATGTTAGCCCTATTAATCGCCTTTGTGATCTGGGCTGCCGTCCTTTATCAAGAATTTATTTAATAAAATCAATTATTTATGATTTTGTTACCCATGCCTTATTCCTGTAATATATGCCCTATAGGATCAGGCTATCAACTAAGGAACTGCGATGCCTGATATCCCAAATCCCTTTTCGCCCCTGGACAACTTATTCATTACAACAAAACGTCATGCGAACGCATCAATTTCTACAAAACCCTGGGCGGATAAATTGAATCCCCTCAAAAAATTCTTTGGCAAAAAGGCTGAGACCTCAGGGATCGATCCCAAATCTGAGACGCCCTCATCCAAGACTGGATTAGAAAATGTTCCACAGCTTTTAGGCAAAGCCAAGCGTGCCCCATTCAAGATTTCATGGGCCATCAATGACGAAGAGATCAAAGAAGCGCAGCGCCTGCGTTACAAAGTATTTGCTGAAGAGATGGGTGCTCATTTACCAGCCAATGAAGAAGGTCTTGATATCGACGAGTTTGATGCCTATTGCGATCACTTGCTCATTCGTGACCCTGAGACCTTGCGTGTCATTGGTACCTACCGGGTCCTGCCACCCCATAAAGCCAGTCAAATCGGTCGCCTTTACTCGGACTCCGAATTTGATCTCTCCCGCATTAATCACTTACGCCCCAAAATGGTCGAAGTAGGTCGCTCGTGTGTGCATGAAGACTATCGCTCGGGCGCAGTGATCATGGCACTATGGAGTGGTCTTGGCCAGTATATGAAACAGCATCAATATGAGATCATGCTAGGTTGCGCCAGTATTCCGATGGCTGATGGTGGTCACTATGCAGCGAGTCTCTATAACTCGCTCGGGCCAGAGCAAATGGCACCGGTTGAGAATCATGCGTTCCCGAAGCTACCTCTCCCCTTAGATCGTCTCAATGGCGGTCTTCATGTTGAAGCACCACCACTCATCAAGGGCTACCTGAAACTCGGAGCTAAGATTTGTAGCGCACCCGCTTGGGATCCCGACTTCAACACCGCTGACCTGCTCACGATGTTGCGCCTCTCCGAAATGAATCCGCGCTACGCGAAGCATTTTCTAGAAAAAGCGGACTAGTCGATTAACTTTAGGGTATAGCGGTACCCAATTCGTTCCCACTCTGCGGCTTCTTTACGCAGGCTGAACTCGGTTAAGGGGTGGGCACTTGCCCACTGTCGATCAAGCAAGACCTCAAAGGTCTCACTGTTGGGATTCTTCACCTTCACCTTAGGCAAGTGCTCATCCATGCGTGAGCGGCACAAGACATGCGCTAGACGGATGCAGAACAACATGCGCCAGTCGGTGAAGTTAGCATTGTTTGAGAGTTTGCCCAGTTTGCCCGTATGCCCCAGAAGCAGCGCTGCCAATCGGGCTTGATCATTCTTGGAGAACCCTGGCATATCGGCATTTGCTGCGATATAAGCCGAGTGCTTGTGATAGCCGTTATGCGAGATCGATAATCCCACCTCATGCAGGTTTGCTGACCAGCCAAGTAAGGCAAGATTATCGGTGCGGCTCTCATGATGTGGCTTTGGTAATTGGGCCAAGAAATCCGCGGCCAGCATTCCTAAGCGATGCGCCTGCTCACGATCAACTGCATAACGTTGCATAAACTGCTCAACGGTTACGAAACGCATATCGTCATGTTGCGTACGACCCAATAGATCATAGAGCACGCCCACTCGGAGGGCTGCATCGCTGACCTCCATGCGCTCAATGCCTAACTCATCAAAGATGGCGAGCATAATCGATAGTCCTCCGGGTAATACGGGACGACGATCATCCTTAAGGTTAATCAGATTGACGCGATCGATGTGATCAAAGTCCAAAAGGCGCTTCTTCAACCCCTTGAGACCCTGCAAGGTAATCACCCCCGCACCACTATTGTCTAAGGGGTCAAGGGTTGACTTCTCCCCAGAACCATTGAGTTTGTTGTCTGCAATCAAGTCAGCTAAAGCGCGTGCCGTTCCCGATGAACCAATCACCTGATTCCAGCCCGATTTACTAAATCGGCCCTTAATTACTTGCACTTCTCGGCGCGCCGCTAGCTCTGCCTCTTTGAATGCGTGGGGATCGATCGTGCCGTTCGGGAAAAAACGGATGCTGTGCGATACGCAGCCAATATATAGACTCTCCAAGAGCTTTGGCTCATAGCCCTTACCGATGATGAACTCGCTCGAGCCACCACCTACATCGATGACCAAGCGGTTACCAGAAACAGCGGGAGCCTCATGCGAGGTGCCGATGTAAATCAAGCGGGCCTCTTCAACTCCCGCAATCACCTCAATCGGAAATCCCAAGGCAACCTGAGCCTCTTGCACAAACTTTTGCGCATTGCGTGCTACCCGTAAGGTATTGGTGGCAACGGCTCTCACCTGTTTGGGTCTAAAGCCCCGCAAGCGCTCCCCAAAGCGTCGAATGGCGCCTAAGCCCCGCTCCATTGCCTCATCATCCAGGACCTTACCAGGGGTTAAGCCTGCCGCCAAGCGGACCGGTTCACGCAGGGTATCAATGGTGCGCAACTGCATCCCGGAGGGGGTAATGTAGGCCTGGCAGATGAGCAGTCGAAAGCTATTGGAGCCAAGGTCCACAGCGGCCACTAGGTCTAGTCCGGGCTTATTGGAGGTGCTGGTCTTAGACACGGTATTTAGAATTTATTAGGATCAAAGACTATTATCGTATGAAATAAAAGTGACACATTTGTGAAATATAAAGAGATATGTCACTTTTATTACTCAACCGTGAAATCGGTATTCTGGAGTTTAATTCAAGGGTACTGGCGCAAGCTGAAGATCCGAAGATCCCCCTCCTCGAGCGTATTCGGTTTCTCAGTATTGTTTCAAGTAATCTCGATGAGTTCTTTGAGATCCGGATGTCGGGCATCAAAGAGCAACTCATCGACAACCCCTTAAAAGTGGGTGCTGACGGTCGTACGATTGCTGAGAACTATGAGTTAGTCTCTCAACACGCGCATGCGCTCGTTGATCGCCAATACCACCTGTATCAGCAAGTTTTGCTTCCTCAACTTTATAAAGTCAATATTCAATTCTTACTGCCTGAGCACTGGAATCACGAACAACGCGTTTGGGCCGAAGACTTCTTTAAAGAAGAGCTCTTTCCCCTTCTTACCCCCATCGCCCTCGATCCCGTTCATCCTTTTCCACGCGTCATCAATAAGAGTCTGAACTTTATTGTTCAGCTCGAGGGTAAGGATGCATTTGGGCGCAAAGCGAATCTCGCTGTGGTGCAGGCGCCGCGTTCACTTCCTCGCCTGGTCAAAATGCCTAGGCGCCTTGCGGGTCATCAAGAAGCATTTGTCTTTTTATCATCGTTTATTCAGGCCTTTGTGGGTCAACTGTTCCCAGGGATGAGCGTCCTAGGCTGTTACCAATTTCGGGTCACGCGCAATTCCGATCTCTTTGTATCCGATGACGAGATCACCGACTTACGCCAAGCCTTACAAGGTGAGTTGCCCACCCGCCATTTAGGCGATGCCGTGCGACTTGAAGCAAACATCAATATTCCAGAAACGTTGTTACAACGCCTATGTAAAGAGAACAATCTCGACATGCGCGATTGCTATCGGGTTAATGGCCCGGTCAATTTAGTCCGCCTTGCGCAACTCCCTGACTTGGTCGATCAACCCAAACTGGTCTTTAAGCCTCATATCCCTGCCATGCCATTCAAACTCGGCTCAGGTAGTGGCGTGATCTCATTCTTTGAGCGCATAAAACAGTCTGATCTACTCTTGCATCATCCTTATGAGAGCTTTGAGCCTGTCTTAGACCTGTTACGCGAAGCCAGTCGAGACCCTGACGTAATGGCGATTAAGCAAACGGTATACCGAACTGGCGATAAATCACCAGTGATGGAGGCGCTGATTGAGGCAGCCCAAAATGGTAAAGAGGTCACAGTAGTTCTTGAGCTTCTTGCCCGTTTTGATGAGCAAACCAATATCAATTGGGCAGCCCGCTTAGAGGAAGTAGGCGCGCACGTGGTGTATGGGGTGGTCGGCCATAAATGCCATGCCAAACTGTTGCTGATCGTTCGCAAAGAGAAAATCCATAAGTCAGGTAAGACATCGCTGGTGCGCTATGCACACCTAGGAACCGGTAACTACCACCCTCGTACCGCCAAGATCTACACTGATTTTGGTTTGATGACCTGCGATCCGCTTATCACTAAGGATGTGCATCAGGTTTTTCAGCAACTCACAGGGACTGGCATGCAACTCGAGACCCGAGAGCTATGGGAAGCACCCTTCACAATGCTTGAGCAACTCGTACATCACATCCGCGCTGAGACGAAGGCTGCGAAGCAAGGCAAGAAAGCGCGCATCATTGGCAAGATGAATGCGCTTTTAGAGAAAACCATCATCGAGGAGCTCTATAAAGCCTCGCAAGCTGGAGTGAAGATTGATTTGATTGTACGCGGTGTCTGCGCCCTACGCCCCGGGGTCAATGGCCTGTCCGAGAACATTAAGGTACGCTCGATCGTGGGTCGCTTCTTAGAGCATCATCGGATTTATTACTTCTACCATGGTGGCTCTGAGCAGGTCTATCTGTCGAGTGCAGATTGGATGGAGCGCAATCTCCTACGCCGCGTCGAGGTCGCCTTCCCCGTCAAGGATCCCAAACTAAAGCAACGGGTGATTAACGAAGGCTTGATGATTTTGCTCAAAGACAATGCCTCAGCATGGCTCATGAAGGCAGATGGTAGTTATGTCAAGAGTAAACCACGCATCAACCAAACCCCGATCGTGGGTCAACTCGAACTACTTAAGAAATTCGTTCGGGGGGAAAGCGCAGAGTAAAGGTACTGCCCTTGCCAAGCGTACTCTCAATCAATAACTGGGCTTGATGGCGATTAGCCACATGCTTCACAATTGCCAATCCTAAGCCAGTGCCACCGGTCTCACGCGAGCGACTTCGATCAACCCGATAAAAACGCTCCGTTAAGCGCGGGATGTGCTCCGATGAAATACCCGGCCCAGTATCAGTGACCGAGAACTCGCCCTCGCCTGCGGCATTAATACCCCATGAGACCGTGACCGATCCAACCTCGGGGGTATACCGGATCGCATTGGACACCAAATTACTAAAGGCTGATAAAACTTCACGTTCCTCACCCAATAAATTACAAGATGTATTGAGATTCATGTTGAGCGCGTGTTTACCTTGCGATAAGGCATAAGCATCATTTTTAATGAGAGACATCAGATAGCTCATGGAAACGCTATTAAGAGGGGCTGGCTGCGTATTGGCCTCGAGGTTTGCCAGGGTTAAGAGATCCTCAACGAGGTTTTTCATACGCTTACCCTGATCCATCATCATCTCAAGGTATTGGGCTTTTTGCTCTGGGGGAAGATCCAAGGTCTGAACCGTCTCCAAAAATCCCATCATGACGGTCAATGGTGTGCGCATCTCGTGCGACACGTTCGCCACGAAGTCACGTCGCATGGCCTCAGCCTTACTTAAATCCGTTATATCCTGAATCAAGACTAAGCGCCGGTTCTCAGAGAATGGGAAGGCTTGCAAACGAAGAATCGGGTTCGAGCTACTCATCTTCTCCAACACAATCGGCTCTTCATAATTGCGCTCAGTAATGTATTGCACAAACTCAGGCTTGCGGACGATGTAATGAATGCGTTGTAACACATCACGTTTGAGCTCAATCCCCAAAAAGCGTTCCGCAATCGCATTGCACCACTCGATTTGATCTTGATCATCGAGCATCACAATGCCATTAGGGGATGCCTGAAAGGCCTCAATAAAGCGTTTATGTTGGCGCTCTACCTGCTCGATGTCTTTACGTAAGCTGGTAATGATGCGTTGGAGTTTGAAGAAGATATCAGCCCAGGCGCCACCAAATCCAGACAAATGAGAAAT
This sequence comes from Polynucleobacter sp. HIN5, assembly GCF_030297555.1. Taxonomy (NCBI): domain Bacteria; kingdom Pseudomonadati; phylum Pseudomonadota; class Betaproteobacteria; order Burkholderiales; family Burkholderiaceae; genus Polynucleobacter; species Polynucleobacter sp. HIN5. Next base: position 1,180,929 of record NZ_AP028136.1, read on the forward strand.
CCCTGCGCCCTTCACAAAGGCATCTAGACGAGATTGATTGACGTAAGCGATGAAAAGACAAAGAACGATAATAAATACCGCAAGAAGCCAACCAAGCTCATCACCCACAAATGACTCACAAATCAAGCCAGCAACTCCAGCGAGCATAAGGATTGGGATAAGGCGCAGAAATCCAGAAAACATGAGGACATCTTAGAGCATCTTGCAGAGATGCTCAAAATTTAAGCAAGTTGCTTAACCTGGGGTTTTAGTGATTCGGTAACCGCTACCACGCACGGTCTCGATGTATTGGTCGCAATTAGCTGCCGAAAGAGCAGCGCGTAAGCGCTTAATATGAACATCGACGGTCCGCTCCTCGATATAAACTTGGTCACCCCAAACTCGATCTAGCAGCTGAGTACGAGTATGAACACGCTCTGGATTGCCCATAAAAAACTGTAAGAGACGAAATTCCGTTGGGCCCAAATTAATGGCTTGCTCTTCTTCTCCAGGATGGGTTACGGAAATGCGATGAGTGACTGGATCTAAGTGAATAGGGCCAAGTTTCAATACATCATCACTCATCCCCAAGACCTTATTACGCCTTAGCAGTGCCTTTACTCGAGCAATTAACTCTTTAGGGGAAAACGGCTTCGTGACATAATCATCCGCCCCAGAATCCAAACCCTGGATCTTGTCGGCCTCGGCACCCTTCGCAGTAAGCATCAGAATGGGAATATTTTGCGTCTCAGGGCTTGAGCGCAGTTCCTTGGTAAATTGCACTCCCGACTTACCGGGCATCATCCAATCAAGGATCAACAAATCAGGCTTTTGGGACTTTATTTTTTGAAGTCCCTCCTCAGACTGCAGAGCACGCTCCACAGTAAATCCTGCGTGCGTTAAATTAATCGCAATGAGTTCTGCAATCGAAGGTTCGTCTTCAATAACCAGAATGCGATGCAACATGGGCTATTTGGTAGCTTCGCGGACGAGGTCGTCATGCGGAACATGACGAACATCAGCGCCCTTAACGATATAAATCACAAACTCTGCAATATTTTTTGAGTGATCACCAATCCGTTCTATCGCCTTTGCAATCGATAAAAGATCAAGGCCGGTTGAGATCATCTTTGGGTCTTCTGCCATATACGTAATCAGCTTACGCACAAAACCCCTAAATTCTTCATCAATTTGTCGATCATCCTCAACGACTTTAGCTGCAGATGCTGCATCAAGGCGTGCAAAACAATCCAGAGAGCGGCGCAATAGATCAATGGCCATTTGCCCAGAGAGCTTTATTTCAGCAGCATTAATTTTGTAATTAGGGGCTTGCTCAATCACTCGCTTGGCACGCTTTGCAACAATTTCTGCTTCATCGCCGGCTCGCTCAAGATTAGTAATCGCCTTAGAAATCGCCATCACTAAACGCAAGTCACGCGCTGTCGGTTGGCGACGTGCAATTAGTTCAGTGCATGCAGAATCAATTTCGACTTCTAAGGTATTGATTGATTTCTCCCGCTCAATGACCTGATTACATAAATCAATATTAGTTTCAGAAAACCCGCGCATGGCGACCTCGACCTGAGACTCTACTAAGCCGCCCATTTTAAGCAGCTTGCTACATAAGGAATTTAAGTCCTCGTCAAATTGGGATGATAGGTGGCGATCGTTCATTGCTTCTCCTCACTAACCAAAACGTCCAGTAATGTAATCTTCAGTTTCTTTTCGTTTTGGTTTAATAAATATCTCATCGGTTTTGCCGTATTCAATCAGTTCACCCAAATACATATAGGCGGTGAAATCAGAAACACGCGCAGCTTGTTGCATATTATGAGTCACAATCGCAATCGTGTAATCCTTTTTGAGCTCATTAATTAGCTCCTCCACCTTAGCCGTTGAAATTGGGTCTAGAGCCGAGGTTGGCTCATCCAATAACAAAACCGATGGCTTAACGGCCACGCCACGAGCAATACATAGCCGTTGCTGTTGACCACCGGAGAGCGATAAACCACTTTGATTAAGCTTGTCTTTGACCTCATTCCACAAGGCGGCTTTATTCAATGCCCACTCAACCCGCTCATCCGTCTCTGCCTTGGATAGGCGCTCATAAAGGCGAACGCCAAAGGCAATATTCTCATAAATTGACATTGGAAATGGTGTCGGTTTTTGAAATACCATCCCAATCCGTGAGCGGAGTAAATTGACATCCTTACCCTTCTCCAAAATGTTCTCGCCATAGAAGGTGATCTCACCTTCAGCACGTTGACCAGGGTATAGGTCATACATCCGATTTAAGGTTCGTAATAAAGTTGATTTACCGCAGCCCGATGGGCCAATAAAGGCGGTGACCTTCCGCTCCAAAATATCTAAGTTAATATTTTTGAGCCCCTGAAAACTACCATAGAAAAAGTTTAGATCCTTAATCTTTAGGGCAATTGCCACCTGTTCTGCCGAGTGCTGTTCAACCGTCTGATTAATATCCGCATGGAACATCGTTTTCATCATTGTCATACTTTTACCTTTTCACGTAATACTACGCGAGCCAAAATATTTAAACCAAGAACCGCAAACGTAATTAAGAGTGCGCCACCCCAGGCCAGATTGACCCAATTGTCATAGGGACTCATGGCAAACTGGAAGATCACCACCGGCAAATTAGCCATCGGGGCATTCATATTGGTGGAGAAGAACTGGTTATTCAGAGCAGTAAAGAGGAGTGGCGCGGTTTCGCCACTCACCCGTGCAATTGCTAGCAATACGCCGGTGATTACGCCACTTTTCGCAGCTCTCAAAACAACGCTCAGTGACACCTTCCATTTTGGTGCCCCAAGCGCAAAAGCAGCCTCTCGCAGCGTGGTTGGTACCAACTTCAGCATATTTTCAGTGGTACGTACGACGACTGGGATTGCAATTAAGGAAAGCGCTACGGTTCCAGCCCATCCTGAAAAGTGCTTTACTTGGTAGACGATGATGGCATAGACAAAGAGACCGATCACAATGGATGGAGCCGACAACATAATATCGGTTACAAAACGCGTCACTTCTGAAAATTTATTATTTTGGCCATACTCTGATAGATAAATACCCGCCAAGATTCCGATCGGAGTACTGATGAAGGCACAGAAAAAAACTATCATTAAGCTACCCACAATTGGGTTAGCCAAACCGCCCCCTTCAGATCCAGGCGCTGGGGTGCTGGCCAGGAATAAGGATGGACTAATTGCAGCAAAACCCTTCCACAACAAAATAGCCAAAATCCAGAAAAGAAACAGCATACCAATTGACATAGCAATCATAGAAAAGGTCAGGCCCAGGGCGTTGGCCTGCTTTCGTTTAGCAAATAAGGATGGATCGCGCGCGCTCATTAGGTTTTTACTCCTTGATTGGCTTCCATCCGCATCAACATGATCTTTGCGAGCGATAAGACGATGAAAGTGATCACAAATAATGCCAAACCTAAGGCAAACAATGAGGAGTAATGCAAACCAACTTCCGCCTCGCCGAACTCATTCGCTAAGGTCGATGCAATCGAGTTACCAGGTGCAAACAATGATGCAGAAATCTTATGGGCATTACCAATCACAAAGGTAACGGCCATGGTCTCCCCTAGGGCGCGCCCCAGGCCCAACATAATGCCCCCAATGACACCGGTCTTGGTATAAGGCAAAACAACGTTCTTAACCACCTCCCAGGTAGTACAACCAATGCCATAGGCAGACTCTTTTAATACCGGGGGAACGATTTCAAATACGTCACGCATGACCGAAGCAATAAATGGTAGAACCATCATCGCCAAGATTAAGCCGGCACACAGAATGCCAATTCCATTAAATGCACCAGAGAATAAAATACCTAGCCCAGGGATTTGCCCCAATGTTGCAGCAAGGGCTGGCTGTATGTAATCCGCAAATAGGGGGGCGAATATGAACAGACCGAACATGCCGTAAATAATGGACGGCACTGCAGCCAAGATCTCAATTGCCGTTCCGAGTGGACGTCTAAGGACAGTGGGACAGATCTCGGTTAAAAAGACTGCGATTCCAAAGCTTAAGGGGACTGCGATTACCAGGGCAATCAGCGAGGTCATCATGGTTCCGTAGATGGCAATCAAGCCACCAAACTCGCCATTAATAATGTCCCACTCTACCGTGGTGAAGAATCCGAAACCAAATTTACTGAGTGCAGGAGCTGCGTTGAAAATTAAAGAAGCAATAATCCCAAGTAATGCAAGTAATACGGTGAGCGCAAAGAATTGGGTGGAGTATTTAAAAACTCGGTCTAAGACACGCTGACGTCTAGCAATACTCAATACTCCCTGATTGACTGTGTGATTAACTAACGCCACTTCCATAGATAGACCTTTTTAGAAAAAACAGCCCCAGACGAACTAGGGCTGATTTTAGAACAGTCAGTAAAGAGATTACTTCGTATTAATTTGATTCCAAACGTTCTTGCGAATGAAGTCGGTAGTAGCATCAGGCATTGGCACATAGTCCAACTCGGCAGCCATCTTTTTACCCTCTTTAAAGGCGAAATCAAAAAACTTCAACACTTCAGCAGAACTTGCCTTGTTAGTTGGGTTTTTATACATCAAGATGAATGATGCGCCAGTGATTGGCCATGAGCTTGCACCAGGCGCATTGGTAATGAAAGTTCCCATACCAGGAATCTTGCTCCAATCCGTACCTGCGGCTGCAGCTGCGAAGGTGCTGTCATCAGGTTGAACAAATTGACCAGCTTGATTACGCAACTGAACGTGGGTCATATTGTTCTTCTTGGCATAGGCATACTCAACATAGCCAATCGAGTTTTTTACACGTGATACGTTCGCCGCAACACCTTCGTTACCCTTACCACCAACCGATGAAGCAGCTGGCCACTTCACAGCAGCACCGGCACCAACAGCGGATTTCCAATCTGCGCTTACTTTGGCCAAGTAATCAGTGAAAATCGCGGTAGTACCCGAACCGTCTGCACGGTGAACTACGGTAATTTCGCCAGCAGGAATCTTCACGCCGGGGTTCAAGTCAGCAATACGCTTGTCATTGAAGTTTTTAATTTTGCCTTGGAAAATATCAGCTAAGGTTTGACCATCCAAGCGAATTTGTCCTGGCTTAATACCTTCTAAATTAATGATCGGTACGACACCACCGATGATTGCAGGGAACTGAACCAATCCATCGGCCTGTAGATCCTCAAACTTCACTGGGTTGTCAGATGCACCAAAGTCTACAGTCTTGGCTTTAATTTGTTTGACACCGCCTGAGGAGCCGATTGATTGATAGTTCAAACCATTGCCAGTGCGTGCTTTATAAGCCTCTGCCCACTTGGCATAAATTGGATATGGGAATGTTGCGCCAGCACCCGTAATGTCCGCAGCAAAAGCTGTCGGAGCAAAACTAGCAGTGGTCATAGAAAGAGCCGCTACGGCTAGGGCTTTTTTCAAGGTAATCGTCATTTATATTCCTTTAAATGGGTCTCGCACATTGCGATACCTAGACATTAAATAGGAAATGTGACGCTTTTATGACAAAAAATTAAGTGAAATTTCTTGAAAAAATCAAATAAATCAATGGGCTAGCAAGCTACGCCAGCCCACGCCCTCTTCAATCGATTAAAAAGGCGACTGATTGGAGCCGTTTCCGGACGGGGTTGATTGGGCCCTCGTCGCAGGCTGAGAAGTTTTTCTGGGAACTAACTTTTTTGCCGGGGTCTTTCTTTTCGTTGGCGCCTTTGGCTGAATCGCTTTACTGGCTTTTTTAGCAACTGCATGTAAATTTTCTTCGGCCGAATCAATCGCATCCTCTACTGCTTTGCGCCCTTCTTTAAATACTTTGGCACCTGCATCTGATACCTCACGCACGACCTTTGCAAGCTTTTCACCACCCATTGGTATTTTCTTATCTGCCTCTTTAATCCAATCGCTAATTGCATCGCGAGCGCGATCGAAATGCTTTTCAGCACCATCGGCCGCTTCATTACCAATATCCTTTAGGATTGCCTTAACCTTCTTCTGATAAACACCCATTCGCTTAGCTGCATCGGCTGCAGCCTTCTTCTGCATTGCCTGCAATTTAGTCATATCTTTTTGAGCAGCAGTCTTAGCAGCCTCCATCGCTTGCTGCATGTTATAGCGTAGCTCTGCTGCATGATGCTCACTTAGCTGTTTGGCAGCATCTAATAATTTGTGAGAAAGGGTAAATAACTCCTGTGCTTTTGCTTTCTTAGCGGCTGCTGACGGCTTTTTCATGAGACACCTCGTATTAAATGAAGATGATTCAGTCTAACAAACGAATATGACAATAGCTTGATGCGCCGCACAAGTTATCAATCAGTTAATTTAACTTCAGGAAACCTTCACTTCCCTTGCGATTGCCTCGGCACTTGCTTGGGCCAGGCTTTTCTCATTGGCTTCAACCATGACGCGCAGGACCGGTTCAGTTCCTGATGGCCGGATTAAGACTCTGCCCTTACCAATTAAACTTTGCTCCACCTTACTCACCATGGCGGCGAGCTTTTGATCGGCTTGCCACTGATAGCTCGGATTGGTCTTCACATTGATGAGCACTTGCGGATAGATGGTGATGCCATCTAATAGTTCGTTGAGAGATTGTTGCTTTTGTTGCATCGCTGCGAGTACTTGCAGAGCTGCAATCGTGCCATCGCCAGTGCTGTGTTGATCTAGGCACAGCAGATGCCCTGAGCCCTCTCCGCCAATGATCCACTGCTTGGCTTGCAAAAGCTCGAGTACGTAGCGATCTCCAACCTTGGCTCGCTCAAATCCAAGGCCCAGGTTCTTGATGGCAACTTCAATCGCTAAGTTCGTCATTAAGGTACCTACTACTCCACCAATTGCCTTACCTTGCTCTAAACGATCTTTAGCCAAGATATAGAGGAGCTCGTCACCATTAAACAAGCGCCCGTTTTGATCCACCATTTGTAGACGATCGGCATCACCATCGAGGGCAATCCCAATATCGGCATTCACTTCCTTAACCTTTGCAATCAGCGCAGCTGGTGCGGTGGCACCACAATGATCGTTGATGTTCTTGCCATTGGGTTCTACTCCAATCGCAATCACCTCAGCGCCGAGCTCATGAAACACTGGCGGTGCAGTGTGATAGGCAGCGCCATTGGCGCAATCGACCACAATCTTCAATCCTCTGAGATTAAGGTCTTGTGGAAAAGTGGATTTGCAAAACTCAATATAGCGCCCTGCGGCATCATCCAAACGAAATGCCTTACCAATTTTGTCGGAGCTGACACAACCCATTGGCTTCTCGAGCTCTGCTTCAATCTCAAGCTCGATGGCATCGGAGAACTTATCCCCCTTGCCATTAAAAAACTTGATGCCGTTATCTTGATAGAGATTATGCGACGCAGAGATCACCACGCCGGCAGATAAGCGCAGGGCTTTGGTGAGGTAGGCCACTCCTGGAGTGGGCATTGGTCCACACAAGGTGACATCAACCCCGGCAGCCGAGAACCCGGACTCTAAGGCAGCTTCGAGCAAATAGCCCGAGACCCGCGTGTCTTTACCAATTAGGATGCGTTGACGCTCATTGGGTTTGCCATGGCGCTTAAGCACCATACCAGTAGCGTAACCGAGGCGCAACATAAACTCCGGAACGATGGGTGGAATACCAACTTCACCCCGAATGCCATCGGTCCCAAAATATTTTTTAGTCATACTTCATTATAAAACTGAGGTACTTTGCTCTCGCATAGCCTGCCAAACCTGCAGTGCGTTCACGGTCTCAGGTACATCGTGCGTACGCACAATCATGGCGCCACGCTCGACTGCCATGATAGCTGCTGTAATACTCGGGATCAGACGCTCACCCACCTCAAGATTGGTGACCTTACCGAGCATGGACTTACGCGATAGGCCCGCTAAGACCGGGTAACCATGCTCAGTGAATGCGTTCATGTGAGCCAATAACTGATAGTTATGCTCCAAGCTCTTACCAAACCCAAATCCAGGATCAATGGCAATCCGTTGCGAGTCAACCCCTGCTTCTTCGATCACTGCAGCACGCTCCAATAGGAATGCTTGCACCTCTTGAACCACGTGTTGGTAGTTGGGATCAAATTGCATGGTTTGAGGATCACGCTGCATGTGCATCAACACAATGCCACATTGGCTTGATTTGATGGCATCGACTGCTCCCGCTTGTCGCAAGGCCCAAATATCATTGACACAATCAACACCCATGGCGAGTGCAGCTTGCATGGTTTGGGGCTTATAGGTATCAATCGAGAGAGCAACGCCGCAATCTTTAAGGACTTCAATCACCGGTAAGACGCGATCGAGCTCCTCTTGTAAGCCAACGGGTTCGGCCCCAGGTCGGGTGGACTCTCCACCAATATCAATAATGTCAACGCCAGCAGCGAGCATTTTTTCTGCTTGAGCAAGGCCTGCGTCGCGCTGATAAAACCGCCCACCATCCGAGAATGAATCTGGTGTGGCATTGAGGATGCCCATCACCAATGGGCGTTTGTGCTGATCGGAGGGGAGCTCAAAAAGAAAACGCCCGCAGCGCCATGCCACGGGCGATGATGAATACGACATGCTTACGCAGTTGCGGGTGCGCTACCTGCTGCAGGACCCTGCGTACCACCGCCACCCGCAGAGTTACCAAATGCGGTTGCGGTGACTGGCTTGGGTGGCTTCGGTGTGCGACCCGCCATGATGTCATTGATCTGCTCCGAATCAATCGTCTCCCACTCAAGAAGCGCGTTAACCATGGCCTCCACCTTGTCACGGTTCTCTTCCAAAATCTTCTTGGCGAGTGCGTATTGACTATCAATCAGAGTCCGAATCTCGGCATCCACTTTTTGCTGGGTAAGCTCCGATACGGTCTTACTGTTCATACGACCAAACATGCTGTCTTGCTCGGTGTCCACGTAGACCATGGTACCCAAGCTATCGCTCATGCCGTAGCGGGTCACCATATCGCGAGCCATTTTGGTGGCGCGCTCAAAGTCGTTCGATGCGCCGGTACTCATCGAGCCTAAAAACACCTCTTCAGCGGCACGACCACCAAACAAGATGGCCAACTCTTCGAGCATGCGATCTTTGTATAAGTTCACCCGATCAAACTCAGGTAACTGCCAGGTCACACCGAGGGCCATACCGCGAGGCATGATGGTGACCTTGTGAACGGGATCGGCCTTGGGCAGCATCTTCGCCACCACCGCATGACCCGACTCGTGATAAGCCGTATTGCGGCGCTCTTCCTCGCGCATCACCGCCGACTTGCGCTCAGGACCCATATAGATCTTGTCCTTGGCATCTTCGAAGTCTTGCATATCCACCGCACGCTTACTACGACGGGCTGCAAACAAAGCGGCTTCATTGACTAAGTTAGCCAGATCGGCACCCGAGAACCCTGGAGTACCACGAGCCAAGACCGCAGGATCAACGTCAGCATTAATCGGCACTTTGCGCATATGCACACGCAGAATTTGCTCACGACCCCGAATGTCGGGTAAACCAACATGCACTTGGCGGTCAAAACGACCAGGACGCAGCAAGGCGCGATCCAAAACATCCGAACGGTTGGTCGCAGCAATCACGATCACACCGCTATTGGTCTCAAAGCCATCCATCTCAACCAGCATTTGGTTTAAGGTTTGCTCGCGCTCATCATTACCGCCACCCATGCCGGCACCGCGATGACGACCTACTGCATCGATCTCATCAATAAAGATGATGCAGGGAGCATGCTTTTTAGCGTTCTCAAACATATCGCGCACGCGTGCAGCACCCACACCCACAAACATCTCAACGAAGTCAGAGCCGGAGATGGAGAAAAATGGTACTTTAGCCTCGCCTGCAATGGCACGGGCTAATAAGGTCTTACCGGTTCCGGGAGGACCAACTAAGAGTACGCCATGTGGAATGCGGCCACCAAGCTTCTGGAACTTTTGGGGATCCTTGAGGAAGTCGACAATCTCAAATACTTCTTCTTTAGCCTCATCGCAACCCGCGACATCCGCAAAAGTTACTGAATTGCTATTCTCATCAATCAGGCGTGCCTTGGATTTACCAAAGGAGAACGCACCGCCCTTACCGCCACCTTGCATCTGGCGCATCATGAAGAACCAAAAGCCGATGATTAATAAGGTAGGCCCTAAGTAATACAGTGCAGAGACCAACAGGTTCGGTTCATCTTCGGTCTTGCCGGTAACCTGAACGCCGTATTTCATGAGATCACCCACCATCCAGATGTCACCTGGGGAAATGATCGAATATTTATTGCCGTCGACTGGGGTGATTTGCAAGGTACGGCCTTGCACATCCACGCGCTTAATCTTGCCAGCCTTGGCGTCATCCATAAATTGGGAATACGTGACCTGATCTTGAGTCCGTGGTTTATCAAACTGTTTAAAGACAGTAAACAAAACCAAGCCCACGATGAGCCATACACCCACTTTTTGGAACATATTGTTATTCAAAATACACCTTTGCCGGATCAATCCGGGAGTTATCAGGGTTTAGAACCAAACCTCACCCTATGTATTTGATTCTACTCCCGTTGAAATTCAAGGGTTGGAGATCTAATTTATCCTAAAAATGCTGGGTTTTCTATGGTTTTTGGGCAATCTCTACCATTTACCCTACTTCAAATAGCGCCCTAGCAGAAAGGTTTCCGAGGATTTATCCCGTGAAGCCTTGGGTTTACGGGGGGAAACGGTCTTAAATACCCCCTTAAAGGCCTCAACTATTTGGCTATAGCCACTCCCATGAAAGCACTTAATCAATAGTGCCCCATCGGGCTTGAGATGCTCTTTGGCAAACTCCAAAGCGAGCTCCGCGAGATTGGCCATCCGCGCTGCATCGGCTACACCGACACCAGAGAGGTTGGGCGCCATATCAGAGAGCACCAAATCAACTTTGCCATTTGCCTCTGGGGGTAAGGCAGCTTCAAGTGCACGCAAGCCTTCCTCCTCCCGAAAATCTCCTTGAATAAAGGTGACATCGGCTACGGGCTCCATCGGCAAGAGATCAATTGCGATGATGCAACCATCGGGCTTGCCCGCTGTCTCGGGTGTGGAGTGTTTACGAAGCTGCACTAAGCGATTACGAATGTACTGACTCCAGCTACCTGGGGCGCTACCCAAGTCAACGACGGTCATCCCAGCCTTAATCAGATGATCTTGTTCGTCGATCTCAGAGAGTTTATAGGCCGCCCGCGCACGATAACCCTCTTTCTGCGCGAGCTTAACGTACGGATCATTGACATGATCGTGCAACCAATTTTTATTGAACTTGTTCTTTGCCACAAACACTATTGTCCTTGTTTTGGGTTGCACACTGCAAATCCTCTATGATGCAGGGATGACTACTCTCTCTCTGACACCAGCGCAACGCAAGGCGCACCGCGCGCAAGCCCATGCTCTTAACCCCGTCGTCATGATCGGTAACGAAGGACTCACTGTTGCCGTTCGCAAAGAAATTGATCGTGCCCTGTCGAGCCATGGCCTGATTAAGATCCGCGTACTGGGTGACGATCGCGATGCCCGCATTGCGATGTATGAATCGATTTGCGATGACCTGAATGCTGCCCCGATTCAGCACATTGGCAAACTGCTCGTGGTGTGGCGCCCTGTCGCATCAAAGCCTGAGAAAGTAGTTCCCACTAAAAAAGTGGCACGCGCCTATCAAACCGCCCGCAGCAATCAACGTGGCAGTGGCTCGCGTGCAGGCTTTAAAAAGGCAACCGTGGCTAACACCAGCAAACCAAAGCGCCGCAAGACTCGCTTAGCGAGTCCCAAAAAAGCGGCTTTGGGTTAGTCGCCAAACCAAGTAAATACCCAAGAGGCTTTGTACCAAAAAAACACTGCTTGAGATACCGTGCAAGGTAGCAAACAAACTCGCCGATGGTGAATACATTACTGGCATACCTTGCAACAAGGCATCCTCGCGTAAGTTCTCCATCCAGGGCATGAGCACGAAACTGCCAAGCGCCGCACATACAAGCATGGTGAGTAAAATCCATCGAATCGCACGATAGGCTTGTAATCCACGACTTACCAAGAGGTTTGCTAAGACCAGTAGCCCCACACAGAGCACGAGACTTACATAGGCTTCCACCTGAAAAATCGCGCCAGCCACCATACCGGCCACCTGACGGTCGGTGAGGGTTGCAAAAAGCGTCGGCGCAACTAAATAGCCTACGGTAATTAGGCTACCAACCCAAAGACTACTGATGAAGAGAAAAAGGCGTTGCGCAATTTGGTGCTGCCCAGTACCAGCCTGAGTCATTAGATGTAACGAACCGAGAGGATCTCAACCTCTCGAGCGCCTGCGGGGGCTTGAACGGTCACCACATCGCCCTCCTCTTTGCCAATTAAGGCGCGAGCAATGGGGGAGCTAATCGAAATCTTATTGGCAGCGATATCGGCTTCATCATCGCCCACGATTTGGTAAATCATATTTTTGCCGTCATCGAGATCTTCAAGCTCAACGGTGGCCCCAAAGACGACACGACCCTCTGCTTCGAGCAATGCAGGGTCAATAATTTGTGCAGCCGATAATTTCGTTTCAAGCTCTTTGATGCGGCCTTCAATAAACGCCTGCTTCTCTTTAGCGGCATCGTACTCGGCATTCTCAGAAAGATCACCTTGGGCGCGTGCTTCAGAGATTGCATTAATCACAGCAGGACGATCGACATGCTTTAAGCGCGTGAGCTCTTCTTTCAAGAGCTCAGCGCCATGCTTGGTAATGGGAATGGTATTTGTACTCATACTGCTCAACCTTAAAATCGATGAAGCTCGATTTTAGTCTAGCTAAGCGAAATGTGTAAATTCTGTAAGGAATAGACCTCGAGCAAGTCCTTCGCCCGCATCCCTTCCATTACGGCGCGTGCCGCACTGATCGTAGTGTAGTAAGTCACACCATTCGCCTGCGCCGTGGTTCGAATCGAGCGAGAGTCTGCAATCGCGTTACGGGTTTCATCCACGGTTGTAAACACTAAGGTGATCTCACCGTTTTTAATCATATCCACAATATGCGGACGGCCTTCTTTCACTTTGTTCACCACCGATACCGGAATATTCGCTGCGGCAATGGCTGCAGCAGTGCCTTTAGTAGCAACCATCGGAAAGCCCATCTCGTGCAAGAGCTTGGCCACCACGACAGCGAGTGGCTTATCGCCATCTTTCACGGTCAACACTACATTACCGCTCTTGGGTAATTTGATCCCCGCTGCTAATTGCGATTTGAATAAGGCTTCCCCGAAGGTTTTACCAACACCCATCACCTCACCGGTGGAACGCATCTCAGGGCCTAAGATTGGATCAATGCCTGGGAACTTATTAAATGGGAATACCGCCTCTTTAACCGAGTAGTACGGAGGAATCACTTCCTCCGTAATGCCCTGCTGATCAAGACTTTGACCGACCATGCAGCGCGCGGCAATCTTCGCGAGTTGCAAGCCAGTTGCTTTTGATACATAGGGCACTGTGCGTGATGCACGAGGATTGACCTCGAGAACAAAGATGGTGTCTTTGCCGTCGCTTTGCTGAATGGCAAATTGCACGTTCATTAAACCAACCACATTCAGACCCTTGGCCATCGCCGCAGTCTGGCGCTTGAGCTCAGCAACGGTCTCTTTCGATAAGGAGTATGGCGGCAATGAGCAGGCCGAGTCACCGGAATGAACACCCGCTTGTTCGATGTGTTCCATCACGCCACCAATGAACACGCGAGTTCCATCGGAAATACAATCCACATCACACTCAATCGCATCATTTAAGAAGCGATCTAACAATACAGGTGAGTCATTCGATACCTTGACAGCCTCGCGCATATACCGCTCAAGATCACGTCCATCATGCACGATCTCCATTGCTCGACCACCCAACACATAAGAGGGACGAACGACTAAGGGATAACCGATCTCTTCGGCCAGCTTGAGTGCTTCATCTTCAGCACGGGCGGTTCGATTAGGCGGTTGACGTAATTTGAGTTCATGCAGGAGTTTTTGGAAGCGCTCCCGATCCTCAGCAGCATCAATCATGTCAGGCGAAGTGCCAATAATCGGTACGCCATTGGCCTCAAGATCAAGGGCGAGCTTCAGTGGCGTTTGTCCACCATACTGAACAATCACGCCCTTGGGCTTCTCCTTGGCGACGATCTCCAGTACGTCCTCTAAGGTCAAGGGCTCAAAGTACAGACGATCCGAAGTATCGTAGTCGGTCGACACAGTCTCGGGGTTGCAGTTCACCATGATGGTTTCGTAACCATCGTCGCGCATTGCAAGTGCCGCATGCACGCAGCAATAATCAAACTCGATGCCCTGGCCAATCCGGTTGGGTCCACCACCAAGCACCATGATCTTCTCACGCTGTGTGGGCTGTGACTCGCACTCGCCATGCTCTGCTTCGTAAGTCGAGTACATGTAAGCCGTATTGGTTGCAAACTCAGCCGCGCAGGTATCGACCCGCTTGTAGACTGGGAATACCCCATGCTGATGACGCGCTTGACGCACTGCCGTCGCATCGGTCTTCAGTAATTTGGCGAGACGCCGATCTGAAAATCCTTTTTGCTTTAAAAACCGCATCTCCGCAGCGCTAAGACTTGCCAAGGTGTGCTCTTTAACTGCATTCTCAATCTCAACCAGTTCTTCAATTTGCTCGAGGAACCATGGATCAATTTTGGTCTCTTCGAATACCTCATCAATCCCCAGACCCATGCGGAAGGCATCGGCCACATACCAAATCCGATCCGGTCCCGGCTCACCAATCTCAGCAATGATGTCCTCGAGGTCGGTGGATTTCTCATCCAGACCATCAACGCCCACTTCAAGGCCGCGCAAGGCTTTTTGGAATGACTCTTGGAAGGTGCGGCCAATCGCCATCACCTCACCCACGGATTTCATTTGGGTGGTTAAGCGTGGATCTGCTTCACGGAACTTCTCAAAGGCAAAGCGTGGAATCTTGGTGACGACGTAGTCAATACTGGGCTCAAACGATGCCGGCGTAGCACCACCCGTAATATCGTTTTGCAACTCATCTAAGGTATAGCCCACCGCTAATTTGGCAGCGACCTTGGCAATCGGAAAGCCAGTAGCTTTGGATGCAAGAGCAGATGAGCGTGAGACGCGCGGGTTCATTTCAATCACGATCATGCGGCCATCAACTGGATTAATCGAGAACTGCACATTCGAGCCACCGGTATCTACGCCAATCTCACGCAAGACCGCGATCGAGGCGTTCCGCATGATTTGATACTCTTTATCGGTGAGTGTTTGTGCAGGAGCCACCGTGATCGAATCCCCGGTATGCACGCCCATTGGGTCTAAGTTCTCAATCGAGCAAACGATGATGCAGTTATCGGCACGATCACGCACCACCTCCATCTCAAACTCTTTCCAACCTAAGAGCGACTCCTCAATTAATAGCTCACGCGTTGGCGATAGATCCAGGCCGCGTTTGCAAATCTCTTCAAACTCTTCGCGGTTGTAGGCAATACCGCCGCCCGATCCACCCATCGTGAACGAAGGCCGAATCACCACCGGAAATCCTGAGCTACCGGTCTCCGCTTGAATGCGTTGCTGTACGGCAATCGCTTCTTCCATCGAATGCGCAATCCCAGACTTTGCCGAGCCCAAACCAATTTTGGTCATCGCGTCTTTAAACTTCTGACGATCCTCAGCTTTGTCAATCGCTTCCGGGGATGCACCAATGAGCTCGCAATTGTATTTTTTGAGAACGCCATGGCGATGCAAATCAAGAGCGCAGTTCAGCGCAGTCTGGCCACCCATGGTGGGCAAAATTGCATCGGGCCTCTCGGTAGCAATGATGCGCTCTACCACTTCCCAAGTGATCGGTTCGATGTAGGTCACATCGGCCATCTCTGGATCGGTCATGATCGTTGCTGGATTACTGTTCACCAGAATGACGCGATAGCCCTCTTCGCGCAAGGCTTTACATGCTTGCGCACCTGAGTAATCAAACTCGCAAGCCTGTCCAATCACAATGGGGCCAGCGCCAATAATCAAAATACTCTGAATGTCGGTACGCTTTGGCATTAGCGAGCTCCTTGGCCAGCGGCATTCATGAGGTGCATGAAGCGATCAAATAAATAGGCAATGTCATGAGGGCCTGGGGAGGCTTCTGGGTGCCCCTGAAAACAGAAGGCTGGCTTATCTTTCCAGGCGAGACCCTGCAAGGATCCATCAAATAAGGAAATATGTGTCACTCGCAACTCATCCGGCAAGGTCTTGGCATCAACTGCAAAGCCATGGTTCTGTGAGGTGATCGCTACCCGACCACTGTCTAAATCTTTTACAGGATGGTTTGCACCATGGTGCCCAAACTTCATCTTCAAGGTCTTCGCACCCGCAGCCAAGCCCATGATCTGATGACCCAAGCAAATACCAAACGTTGGAATATTTTTACTAATAATGGTTTGCGCTGCACTAATCGCATAATCACAGGGCTCGGGGTCGCCAGGGCCATTGGATAAAAATACGCCATCGGGCTTTAATGCCAATACTTCAGCCACCGGAGTTTTGGCGGGTACAACCGTCAATGCACAACCGCGCTCGGCCAGCATGCGCAAAATATTGCGTTTGACACCAAAGTCATAGGCCACAACCCGCTTACTTGGGTTCTTCATGATTCTGAATGCGGGCTTGCCATTCTCACCATGCAACTGCCACTCACCCTCTTGCCACTCATAGGCAGTATTGGTGGTAACCACTTGCGCGAGATCCAGGCCCGCCATTCCCGGAAATGCCTTGGCTAGGCTTAAAGCACGCTTGGCAAGCGCATCCACATCATCGCCAATCTTTCCAGCCACAATCGCGCCTGATTGAGCACCGCGATCACGTAACAGACGCGTGAGCTTGCGAGTATCAATGCCACTGATACCAGGAACTTTGGCAGCGCGCAGATAATGATCGAGACTGTCTTCGGCTCGAAAGTTTGAGACGCGTGCGGATAAATCTTTAATGATGAGGCCGGCAGCGTAGATTTGTGCTGACTCCGCGTCTTGGGCATTGACACCCACATTGCCAATGTGCGGATAGGTTAAGGTGACAAGCTGGCGTGCGTAACTCGGATCCGTAATGATTTCTTGATAACCCGTTAATGCGGTATTAAAAACGACTTCACCGCTGGTCTCACCAGGAGCGCCGATACTTTGACCAGAGAAAATAGATCCATCAGCAAGAGCTAAAACAGCGGGGGGAAAGGAAGGAAGCAAGGGCGACAAACAATCTCCAATACCCTGTTGCCGTCCAACACTTTTTGCCCCAAAAGACATACCCGAGGCGAAATTGCGGGGAGGTAAGTGTCTTTAAGCGCTAGGGCAAATTATTAGTTACTGATAGGCGTAATGATACCAGTTCTCCGCCCCTCACCCTACCTTCACGCAAAACCGTTTACTTTGCCCGGCTACTTTCCAATCACCAGTTTGATCTGCGCTAGAACCGATTGATCTTCCATCGTACTGATATCCCCGGGATCGCGCCCTTCCGCAACTGCTTGCAATGCCCGGCGCACAATCTTGCCCGAACGCGTCTTTGGTAATGCACTCACCAAATACACGCGGGCGGGTCGTGCCACCGCACCTAGTTGAGAGTCGACGGTCTTCATGACCTCCGCTTCCATGTTCTCGGTTTTATTTGGATCCTTTGCGATCACAAAGCCAATTGCTACCTGACCCTTGAGTTGATCCTCCACTCCAACGACTGCCACTTCGGCAACATTAGCGTGACTAGAAATGCTCTCCTCGATCTCGCGTGTCCCCAATCGGTGTCCAGCGACGTTAATCACATCATCGGTGCGGCCCAAGATGAAGAAGTAACCATCTTTATCTTTAATTGCCCAATCAAAGGTGGAATACACCATCTTGCCAGGCACGGTCTCCCAATAGGTCTTAATAAAGCGTTGATCATCGCCCCACACGGTCTGCATGCATCCGGGTGGCAATGGCCCTTCAATGGCAACCACGCCCTTTTGATCTGGGCCCAACTCAGCACCGGTTGCTTCATCGAGTAGTTTCATGTTGTAGCCATAGACCGGCACACCAGGTGAGCCAAATTTATGTGGCATCACCTCCACGCCTCGCTGAATCGCCAAGATTGGCCAACCGGTCTCGGTCTGCCAGTAGTTATCCACCACGGGCTTCTTAAGCGCATCATGAATCCATGAAGCCGTTGGTTCATCGAGCGGCTCACCGGCTAAAAACAGAGTCCGTAGTGTCGATAAGTTGTATTTACTTAAGAAGGCGGGGTCCTGTTTCTTGAGTACTCGCACCGCCGTGGGAGCAGAGAACATCACCGACACCTTGTATTTCTCAACTAAGCTCCACCAAATACCTGCGTCAGGGCGCAAGGGTGTGCCCTCGTACATGATGGTGGCCATGCCATTAATGAGTGGGCCATAGATGATGTAGCTATGCCCGACTACCCAACCAATGTCGGAGGTGGTAAACATGGTCTCACCTGGATTACCACCAAAGATGAGGCGCATCGAGCTTGCCAGTGCAACTGCATAACCGCCCGTATCACGCTGTACCCCCTTGGGTTTGCCAGTGGTGCCAGAGGTATACAAAATATAGGAGGGATGGGTTGCATCGACCCACTCGACGGGAACCTTGGTGTTGAAATGCTTCTCACGCTCAGAGGCGTAATCCAAATCGCGATTGGCCACGGTGGTGTATTCCGAGAGACCGCGGTTCACAATCAATACCTTCTCAGGCTTGGCGGTTGATAGTGTGATCGCCTCATCGAGGAGTGGCTTGTAAGGCACTGCCTTGCCACCGCGCATTCCGGCCTCGGCAGTAATAATCATCTTGGGCTTCGCATCATCGATCCGGGAAGCCAAACTATGCGATGCAAATCCACCAAACACGACTGAATGAATTGCGCCAATGCGAGTACAAGCGAGCATTGCAAAGCAGGCTTGCGCAATCATTGGCATGTAAATCAGAACACGATCGCCCTTCTTCACTCCGTTGGCTTGCAAGATCGCAGCCATGCGATTGACCTCATCATGCAGCTCTGCAAATGTATAGGCATGCTCCTGATTGGTTTCGGTGGAGACCGCAACCAATGCGATCTGGTTTGCACGATCCTTTAAATGGCGATCAACGGCATTGTGGCAAAGATTGGTTTGCCCGCCGACAAACCACTTTGCAAAGGGTGGATTGGAATAATCGAGGACTTGTGAAAACGGCTGATGCCAATCAACTAATTTAGCCTGCTCAGACCAAAATGATTTTGGATCCCGAATGGAGTTCTCATGAAATGATTTGTAGCCCGTACTCATCCTGCATTCCCTTCACAGCAAAATAATCAATGGCTAGGGATTAAGGAGCCGTTTTTACACTGGCGCTTACTCCAGAGCCGGAGGTAGTACCAGTTTTCGCTGATTTTGCGGTGTTTGTCGATGGGGATTTTTGCTGAGTGCTTGCGGTCTTAGGGTTAGCGACCTTTTTGGGGGCCGATTTGTTTGCAGCACTTGCCCGCGCTGGCTTACTAGTCTTGGGTTTGGGTGGGGCCGCCTTGTCGAGCTTCAATTGCCCATGCTCAGCCAGATACTCGGAAATATCCGACTCTTTTCCTGGGGGTTTAGGGATTAAAACGGTTGATCCCGCCCGAATCCGCATGCCACGGGGGATGTTATTCACATCCCGGATGGTCTCAGGATTTAAAGCCAATCGGCTTGCTAATTGCTCAGGGGTCTCGCTTTTAGTAATCTTCAATGCAGTCCATGACGATAAAGGCTTGTTGTAGCCAGCCAGGTTCATCTGAAACAGTTCTGCACGTGCAAAAGGTAATAGCATTTGCTGATCGGTTGCGGCCAAGATCACGGGTTTATTAAATGCCGGATTGAGATTACGAAAATCCTCTAGGGACATCTCGGCCAATTGGGCGGCAACGTCCACATCAATATCGCGGGTCACATCAATCGCTACAAAATAGGGGTGGTTCTCAAGCTCCGGTAAGACGATGTTGTACGCCCCGGGATTTTGCACAATGTTTTTATAGGCCATCAACTTGGGTACATACTCACGGGTCTCGCGGGGCATCGTGAGGCTTTGATAATCTGTGGGCTTACGCTGTGCTTGATTGCGTTTAATCGCACGGGCCACATTCCCCTCGCCCCAGTTATAGGCAGCGAGAGCGAGTTGCCAATCGCCAAATTGTTTATACAGGCGCTGAAGATAATCGAGAGCGGCGTTTGTTGATTGCAAGACATCGCGTCGCTCATCCCGAAATACATTCTGCGTTAACTTAAAGTCTTGGCCGGTTCTCGGCATGAACTGCCAGATCCCCATTGCCTTTGATGTCGACTTCGCCTCGGGATTGAAGGCGCTCTCAACAAATGGTAGTAGCGCAATCTCGGTGGGCATATTGCGACGGTTGACCTCTTCGACGATATAGAAAAGATAGCGCGAAGAGCGTGCCATCGAGCGATCAACGTAATCCGGGCGTTTCATAAGCCATTGCGTTTGCTGCTCCACCAAGGGGCTATCAAGTTCAGGAAGCGCAAAGCCCTGACGAATCTGGATCCAAAGATCGTTTGAGGGTGCCATGATGCTACTAACGGATTGCTTACTAAGATCCACACGCGGCGCTTTGGCTGCCCGCGGATCACGCCGCGCATCGGTGCTTGAAGACCACTCGGGCGAAGTACTAGCACAACCACTCAAGACCAGAACAACTGCGCTGGCGATTAGTAAGAGCGAGCGGCGCATCATCTTAGAAGCGATCCTTCCATGCCCGCACAACTGCTAAAACCTCGGCAGGACTTTTAAGGTCTTGCCCAATTTGCGCACGCGCAGCTGCAATGACTGGGGTTTGATCACAGCGCATGAATGGATTGACCCGCTTCTCATGACCAATCGTAGTGGGTACCGTGGGTTGATTGCGCTGACGTAAGGCATTGGCCGTTTGCGACCACTCGATTAAGGCTGAATTGTCTGGCTCGACAGCAAGCGCAAACCGAATATTGGATAAGGTGTACTCGTGGGTGCAATACACCAAAGTGTCAGGGGGTAAAGCTAAGAACTTTGCTAGTGAGCTCGACATTTGAGTGGGGGTGCCTTCAAAAAGCCGCCCGCAGCCTGAAGCAAAGAGTGTGTCGCCACAGAATAATTTTGGGGTCTGTCCAGCGTTATCCTCGCTGCGCGCTACATAAGCGATGTGACCCAAGGTATGCCCTGGGACCTCCAAGACCTGGAGTTGGATCTTAGGTGCATCAAATGTTACGGTATCACCCTCAAAGAGTGCATGACTGCGCAAGGCAATATCCTCGCCAGCAGGGCCATACACTGGGACCGAGAGGCCACCTTGGCTTGCCCACGCGAGGATCTCCGGTAATCCACCAATATGGTCAGCGTGGTAATGAGTGATTAGAATTCCGGTAAGGCGCAAGTTCTGTTGAGTAACATAATCAATCGCTGGCTTTGCTTCACCAGGATCAACCAAAATAGCCGACTGTTGATCGTGAATGCACCAGATGTAGTTGTCGGTAAAGGCAGGTATGGGCCACACTTGTAATAAGGAATTTGAAACCATGGCAACACCTTAGGACACAAGATAATCCGTCTATGATACCAACGACCCCACCGAACGTGCAGACCGATACTCCGCCCGAGAGTTCGTGGGAGACGTGGCTGCAATCGCCTCCAGGGCAATATATTCTTAAATCGGAGCAAGAGCTCTTTAATCAAGCGGTTGTCGATGTGTTTGGCTATTACGCCTTGCAAATTGGTTTACCGCAAATCAATACCCTCGCAGAAAATCGGATTTCACTGAAACTCATGTTGCTTCCCCATGGGATTGCGAAAGCCGATGGCGATCTGCCCTATCAACCGATTGAAGGGATTCCGGAGGAATTACCATTTGCTGATCAATCCATTGATTTAGTGGTACTGCCCCATGTCTTGGAGTTTGCCCAAGATCCGCACCAGATTCTGCGCGAGGTCGATCGTGTCTTAATGCCCGAGGGCCGCGTTGTGATCTCCGGTTTTAATCCGGCGAGTCTTTGGGGCTTGCGGCAATATGCAGGGCGCTTAATTGGTAAAAACTATTTACCGCGTGAGGGTCAGTTCTTAAGTTTGCTGCGTGTAAAGGATTGGTTGAAATTACTCGACTACTCCCTTGATCGTGGTCACTTTGCATGCTATCGCCTACCGTTGCGCAAAGAGAAAAATATGGTCCGCATGGCCTTCCTCGAAAAAATGGGTAATCGCTGGTGGCCGATCTTTGGTTCGGTCTTTTTAATCTCAGCCATTAAGCGCCATCCGGGCACCCGTTTGGTGGGGCGCGTTCCCAAACAAGCTTTGGCGCTTCCACAACTCAACCCCGCTGCCCAGCAAACTTCCCACAAAGTTACCGAAGAGGTATAAAGAGTCCATGAGCAAACCCCACATCACGATCTATACCGATGGTGCTTGCAAAGGTAATCCCGGCCCTGGTGGCTGGGGAGTGGTGCTGCGATCGGGTGCGCATGAGAAACACTTGCATGGGGGCGCTCATGACACCACCAACAATCGCATGGAAATTAGTGCGGTGATCCACGCACTCAAAGCCCTCAAGCAAGCCAGCGTGGTTGATCTCTATACCGACTCCCAATACGTCCAAAAAGGAGTAAGTGAGTGGCTTGCCGGTTGGAAGGCGCGGGGATGGAGGACAGCAGACAAATCTCCGGTCAAGAATGTCGACCTTTGGCAAGAGCTCGACGCCCTTTTACCTCTCCATGAGATTCAGTGGCACTGGGTGCGCGGCCATAACGGCCACCCTGGAAATGAGCTGGCCGATCAACTCGCCAATCAAGGCGTGGAAGCCTACCTATCCAAGAGCTGAACTGCACCCCGCTTGGGCTTATGAGAGAATGCTTTAACTCTTTAAATAACAAAGCAATTTAGACTAGCGCTGTGACCAAACCTCCATCCTTTTTAGCTCGAGTCAAACAAACCATCATGGATTGGGGTTGCCAACTGGTCACCCGACTCCAGAAAATTGACCTCAAGCAATTTGCGGCGTTTCTGATCAAGCGCAAATGGTGGGTCGTTGCAATTGTAGTTTTGGTTTATGCAGGCAATAAAGCCTACGATCATTTTTTCCCACCCGAAAGTAAACGTGGTGGACCACAGACAGTCACCACCCTGGTCCTCGAAAAACAAGACATCCCCATCATTATTGAATCAACTGGAACCGTTGTGGCAGCCAATATTGTGGATGTCCGTCCGCAGGTGAGCAACGTGGTCAAAGAGATTCATATTAAAGAAGGTCAAGAGGTCAAGAAGGGGCAACTCCTCTTCACCTTAGACGATCGCAATGATCGCGCGAATTACGATAAAGCCAAAGCTGTAGCTGATGATGCACAACGTCAACTACAACGTGCCAAAGAGCTGGTGGCTCAAAACTTTATTTCCAAGGCGGGCTTAGATACGGCCGAAGCCAATGCCAAATCCGCTGCCGCTACTGCACGTGCTGCTGAAGTACAACTCTCCTTTGATTACATTCGCGCACCGATTGATGGGCGTGCGGGCATTATTAATGTATTCCCTGGCTCCTTGGTGGCACCAGGCAATATTGTGACCACAGCCTCCAGCTCCACCGCAACCACCGCCTTGGGTGCGATGGTGACGATCACTCAGCTAGATCCCATCAATGTTCAATTTATTGTGGGCGAGGACAATATCCCGCTGTTGATGCAAACGGATTCTGCCAACTTGAAGGTGTCGGTTACCGTAGGCGATAACCGCACCCAGGTCTACGAGGGTAAGGTCTTAGTGATTGATAATCAAGTCGATCCGGCGATCGGGGCTGTAAGAGTGAAAGCACAAATTGCTAATGACAAACGCACCTTATTACCTGGACAATTTGCTCGGGTCAAACTCGAAGCCAATACCTTAAAGGACGCTATTTTGGTTCCATCCCAAGCGGTGGTGATTAATCCGCGTGGGCGCTTTATCTATGTGGTGGGCGCCGAGGATAAGGTCAGCCTCAAACCCATTAAAGTGAGCTATGAGTATCAGGGCAAAGCGGCGATTACTGGTGTTGAGGTTGGTGAGCGCGTGGTGATCGAAGGTAAACAAAATCTACGCCCTGGCAGCAAAATTCGAGAGAGTAAGCCCGCTACTGCTCCCAAACCTGCTGACGCCCCCAAACCTGAATCCAAACCTGCTGACAAAAAATGACGCTCTCTGAGCTTTGTATCCGACGGCCTGTTATGACCGTCCTGCTCTCAGTAGTGACGGTCATTGCTGGCGCAGTAGCGTACACCCGTATTCCGGTTGCGGCCTTGCCTAGTTTTAATACACCAGTCATTTCTGTATCAGCCTCATTGCCAGGCGCCTCTCCCGAAAATATGGCG
This sequence comes from Polynucleobacter sp. HIN5, assembly GCF_030297555.1. NCBI lineage: Bacteria > Pseudomonadati > Pseudomonadota > Betaproteobacteria > Burkholderiales > Burkholderiaceae > Polynucleobacter > Polynucleobacter sp. HIN5. The sequence continues at coordinate 1,205,256 of NZ_AP028136.1, forward strand.
TCTTCGGTTGCCCTGCCTCTCGAGAAGGAGTTCTCGACCATTGATGGCATTACGGTGATCAGTTCCACCAATTTCTTGGGAACAACCAATATCACCCTCGAATTTAATAACGATCGCGACATTGACAAAGCTGCAGTTGATGTGCAAGCAGCACTGTTGCGCGCCCAGCGCCGCTTACCGATCGAGATGACCGTACCGCCATCCTATCGCAAGGTTAATCCTGCCGATGCACCGGTCCTCATCATTGGCATGACCTCGCCGTCGATGGATTTATCAGAGCTCAACGATTACGCCGAGAACCTGATTTCTCCAACGCTATCCACGATTGATGGGGTTGCTCAAATTATTGTGTATGGCATTAAGCGCTATGCCATCCGCGTACAAGCGCGACCTGACTCCCTAGCAACCCATAACCTCACGATGGAAGATCTCTCGATCGCCATCAATAAAGCGAACTCAAATACCCCCGTGGGTGTTTTAGAGGGCCCACGGCAGCTACTCACTATTTATGCCAATAAGCAATTAGTGAGTGCTTCAGATTTTGCCAACCTCGTCATTGCCCAAAAAAATGGCTTACCGATCTATCTACGTGATGTAGCCGACGTGGTTGAGAGTTATGAGAATGTTCGCACCCTCTCCACCACCAATGGTGAGCGCTCGATTGCGCTAGCGATTCAGCGCCAGCCCAATGCCAATACGGTCAAGGTAGTGGATGCGGTCAAGGCGATGATCCCACAGTTTGAGAAGCAGCTACCAGCCTCGATCAAACTCACACTGATCAATGATCGCTCTTCCTCAATTCGGGAGGCAATTGCTGACGTCAATTTCACTCTAGCGTTAACTGTGGCTTTGGTGGTGCTGGTGATATTCCTGTTCCTCAAACACCTCTCAGCCACCATCATTCCATCCCTAAGTCTGCCTATTTCTCTGATTGGCGCCTTCTTCTTGCTCTATTTCATGGGCTACAGCTTAGATAACGTATCGCTCTTGGGGATTACCTTGGCGGTGGGCTTAGTGGTTGATGATTCTATTGTGGTCTTAGAGAACATCGTACGCTATGTCGATCAGGGCATGAGTCCGTTAAAAGCCGCTCTCAAAGGCAGTCGCGAGGTTGGGTTCACCATTCTCTCCATTTCACTTTCCTTAGTGGCTGTTTTTATTCCCATCTTCTTCATGGAAGGTCCAATCGGTCTTTTATTCCGTGAGTTTGCGGTGGTCGTCTCCTTGGCGATCGTAGTGTCGGCGGTGGTCTCACTCACCTTGGTACCCATGCTCTGCAGTCGCTACCTACCCAAACCCGGTCAGCATGCCCGCGAATTTGCGATCAATCGTCACTTTGATCGTTGGTTTGAGTGGACGCAAAAGACCTATGTGCATTATTTGGATATTGCCTTACAAAAGCGTAAACAAGTCTTATGGCTAGCAGTGGCTACCTTCGTGATCACAATTGCCATGTTTGTCTATACGCCAAAGGGATTCTTTCCAGAGGAAGATATTGGACAGATCACCGCAACGACCGAGGCGGATCAGGATATTTCCTTTAAGGCCATGCTGGAGTTACAAGACCGCGCTGCGCAGATCGTGGCGAACGATCCGAATGTCGCAAATTTTGTTTCCATATTAGGTGGCGGCCTCAGTGCAGGTAGTAATACGGGTCGCTTTTTTATTGTTCTCAAGCCACGCGATGAACGCGAATCCATGACCAAAGTTCTTGAGGGTCTGCGTGCAAAGTTCAGGGACGTTCCAGGTTTGCAAGTGTTTATGCGTCCCATCCAAAATTTGCAACTCGGTGGACGATCCAGTAAAAGTCGCTATCAATTTACTCTGCAAAGCGTTGGTTTTGAGGGGGTGAATGAGTGGTCAGAGAAATTGCTCGAAAAATTACGAGTTGATCCAATCTTTAGGGACGTCACCTCTGACTCGCAAATGAAAGGTCTTAACGTACAAATTGATATCAATCGTGATAAAGCCGCGCAGGCAGGGGTCACAATCGCGGATATTCGTCAAGCTTTGTATAACGCCTTTGGGCAGCGCCAGGTCTCTACCATTTACACAAGCGTCAATACCTATTACGTTATTTTAGAGACAGCAGAGGATCAACGCCAGTTTGAGACCGATCTCAATAAAGTGTTCTTGCGGGGCCGCGCGACCAATCAATTAATTCCGTTATCGAGTCTCGCAAGTTTCAAACGCACCATTGGCCCGACCGCGGTCAACCATCAAGGGCAGATTCCGGCAGTGACTCTATCATTCAACTTAGCGCCTGATGTCGCTTTGGGTGAGGCGACTGACAAGATTGAAAAGTATGTCAAAGAAATTAACTTACCGCCCTCCATCATTACCAGCTATGGCGGAGATGCCAAAGTCTTTAAAGGCAATCAAACTGGGCAATTTGTTCTGATCATCGCCGCTCTAGCGGTAATCTATATTTTGCTTGGGGTGCTTTATGAGAGCTATATCCACCCCATCACCATTTTGGCTGGCTTACCGTCCGCAGCGATTGGAGCTCTGCTCTCTCTGTGGATGTTTGGGATGGAACTCACCATCATTGCCACGATTGGTATTTTGATGTTGATTGGCATTGTGAAGAAAAATGCCATCCTGATGATTGACTTCGCCCTTGACGCGCAACGTAAACAAAAAATGAGTCCCACCGAGGCTATTCGGACCGCATGTATCTTGCGCTTCCGACCCATCATGATGACCACCCTCGCTGCAATTATGGGCGCCTTGCCGATTGCGCTCGGCCTTGGTGCTGGCGCTGAACTACGCCAACCCCTTGGTATTAGCGTCGTCGGCGGTTTGATCTTGTCACAATTTGTGACCTTATTCATCACCCCTGTCATATATCTGTATCTAGATCGCTATGCTGGGCGCGGACCCCTTGAGATACCCCCAGAAGATCTCCAAGATACCTAAGCGTTTTACAATTGGGTATGCGCCAAATCATTCTGGATACTGAAACTACGGGGCTTAATCCAGCCACCGGTGATCGCATCATCGAGATTGGCTGTATTGAGTTAATCAATCGCCGCCAAACCGGCAAGACCCTTCATCATTACATCAACCCTGAACGCGATATTGCCGAGGGTGCATTTGCAGTACACGGTCTATCGCGAGAGTTTTTATCCGATAAGCCCGTCTTCGGAGTGATTGTTGATGAGCTCACTGAGTTCATTGCTGGGGCTGAGGTAATTATTCATAATGCGCCCTTTGATTTATCGTTTCTCAACAATGAGTACGCCTTACTCAAGCGCCCTAATTTCTCAGAGCTTGCCGCAAAAATTACCGATACCCTAGTGGATGCGCGCCGTATGTTTCCAGGTAAACGCAATTCTCTGGATGCCTTATGTGAACGTTTTGCAGTCAGCAACGAACACCGCACCCTCCATGGCGCCTTACTTGATGCTCAGCTCCTAGCCGAGGTGTACTTAGCTATGACCCGAGGTCAGGATGACCTCACCATTGATTTAATTGATTACAGTGTCGCAGGGAAAGATGGCATATCAAAGGCCCCGCTACCCAGCGATTTGATCTACTTCAAAGCGAGTGACCTCGATTGCGCCGAGCATGAAAAAGTTTTAGAGGCTATCGAGAAAGCCAGTAAAAAGACCCTAATTTGGGGTCTCTAGTTCACTCTAGATCGCCGCAGCGATCGCCTTACCTAAGTCTTGGGTACTCGCTTTGCCCCCAATGTCTGGTGTGAGGGGAGCATGCGCAGGACCAGCAGATAACACTGACTCAATCGCTGCAAACACACGTGCGCCTGCTTCTGGGTAGCCTAAGTGATCCAGCATGAGAGCACCGCTCCAGATTTGACCAATGGGATTGGCAATATTTTTGCCATAAATGTCCGGGGCTGAACCATGCACAGGCTCAAAGAGGGATGGGAACTTCCCTTCTGGATTAATACTGGCCGACGGAGCAACGGCAATCGTACCGGTGCATGCGGGCCCTAAATCAGAGAGGATGTCGCCAAACAAATTAGAGGCAACCACGACATCGAAGCGATCAGGGTTCATTACAAACTGAGCGGTCAAGATATCGATGTGGTACTTGTCCGTTCGCACATCGGCATAGTTTTTAGCCATTGCTTCGACACGCTCATCCCAATATGGCATCGTGATCGCAATCCCATTGGATTTGGTTGCGGAGGTCAAATGTTTTTTGGGGCGACTCTGAGCGAGATCAAAAGCAAACTTCAGAATTCGATCAACGCCATGACGCGAGAATACTGACTCTTGAACCACAATCTCGCGATCGGTATCAGCAAACATCTTGCCGCCAACCGCTGAGTACTCCCCTTCGGTGTTCTCGCGCACCACAAAGAAGTCGATATCACCCGGTTTACGGTTCGCTAGTGGGCATGGTACACCAGGCAATAAACGGACTGGGCGCAGATTGACATACTGATCAAAGCCACGACGGAATTGGATCAAGCTGCCCCATAAGGATAAATGGTCAGGCAAGATATTAGGCATTCCCACAGCCCCAAAGAAGATGGCGTCGTACTTCATGAGGGTATCAAACCAGTTATCCGGCATCATCTTGCCATGCTGTTGGTAGTAATCGCAGCTAGCGAAATCAAAATGATCAAACTGAAACTGAATACCAAACTTTTTGGCAGCCGCTTCTAAAGCACGCACGCCCTCCGGCATCACCTCTTTACCGATTCCATCACCTGGAATCACGGCAATTTTAGGATTGGTTATTTTCTTTCTTGTGTTCATGAATCATGTCTCATTGATTAAAAAAATGATTTTACTAGCTGATGGCTCGGCGGATTTCGCGCTCTGCCTGGCGCTCTTTTTCCTTGGCTTCCTCATCGATATCGACCGACGGAATTGATAATGCGAGCTCTTCCATGCGAAGGTTATCTTTGGGGCAAATGGGTGCACCATAACTGGCCCAGCGCTTTAAGAGCGTCACCTCATAGCCACATTGTGGGCACTTGGCCTTATTGCGACTGAGATTACTGGCTCGTGGCGGGGGAAACACAATCGCTTGATGAGGATAAGGGCCTAACTTTTGACTAATGGTCATGAGGCGCACTTGCAAGGCCTCCGATGCATGCGCCATGCGTGCAGGCCCTTCAAGACCAACGGCTTGGCAAATTCCCTTGAAATCCTCACCGTGACCGCTATGGCAATCATCCACTGCATGGCATAGCTCATGCAAAAGCGTATCGAGAAGCGTAACGGGGTCATCTAACTTCGGAGAAATAAAGATCTCATTAACACCACCGCCCGAGCGCTCGCGCGGCCAGCATTGGCCTAAGGTGGTTCGTGGGCTGCTCGATGCTGGAAAACCACACGAAACCCGCACTGGCGGAATCGCATAGCCAGCCTTAGCAAAAATAGGCTCTAGATAACGAACGCCGTCTTGCAACCAGGCTTCACGAGTGCTGTGAGAGGAATTACTTTGACTCATACAATAAGTGGGGGATGAAAAGGTAAATGGGGTATTCTAAAAGGGTCAATCAACGAAACCACGAGCATAAACGCATTTAAGCCCAAACGATGACATCCTTTAAAAATCTAGCTAACCTCAGCGCCACTCAAGCCGCAAAAGCACTCGCCCAACGCGAAATCAAGGCTGAGGATCTCCTCAATGATTGCTTAAATCAAATTGGGATACGTGAGCCTGAGGTGCATGCGTGGGTAAGTTTTGCCAAGATACATGCCCAAACCCAAGCCCGTGAACTGGATCGTGGACCGATTCAAGGGATATTGCACGGCCTCCCTATTGGCGTGAAGGATCTATTTGATACACACGATCTACCCACCAATTACGGCTCGCCCATCTATGGCAATAATCATCCGGTCTGCGATGCAGTTTCGGTATCGCTGATGCGTGAGGCTGGCGCAATTGTTCTGGGTAAAACAGTCACCACCGAGTTTGCCAGCTTCAAACCAGGCCCCACCCGCAATCCACGTAATCTTGATCACACTCCCGGTGGATCTTCGAGCGGCTCTGCTGCAGCGGTTGCGGATTGTATGGTCCCTCTTGCGACAGGGAGCCAAACGGCCGCCTCGATTATTCGGCCAGCGAGTTACTGTGGTGTAGTTGGCTATAAACCCAGCTACGGCAAGATTAGTATTGGTGGGGTCAAGAGCCTATCGGTATCCCTCGATACGCTTGGTGTTTTTGGCCGCATCGTATCGGATGTGGCTTTAGGCGTTGCTGCGATGTCGGCTGATCATGATCTGATGAACATTGCTCCCTTAGAGTCCAAGATCCGCGTTGGGATTTGCAAGACCGATGATTTTGCTCATGCTCAGGCTGAAACTGCTGCCGCCCTCTCACTCGCTGGTTTTGCAGCGAAGGGGTTTGCCAAAGGCGGTGTTGGAGAAATTACCCTACCGATGGATTGCACCAAGCTGAGTGAGACCCAAACCACGATCATGCTTTTTGAGATGGCCAAAAGTTTTACCTTTGAAAAGCTCAATCATTTTGATCAAATTAGCCCAACCCTCAAAGCGATTATTGAGCGCGGCGATGCGATTGCGTATGACCAATACCATGACGCACTCCTCAAGGCTAAATTAGCCCGAGCTGCCATCAAGCAACTCTTTGAGGATCAGGTTGATATTTTGATTGCACCAAGCGCACCCGGTGAGGCCCCAAAGACCTTGGAGCAAACCGGCGATCCCATTTTTAGTCGCGGCTGGACCCTACTTGGTTTGCCGTGCATAAATCTGACAGTTACTGCCGGACCTAATGGTCTACCAGTTGGAGTCACGCTGGTTGCGGGACCCGGGCAAGATCGCCTATTGCTCAGCGCTGCAAGCGCTCTCGCCCAACAACTCTCGGATCCATTTGCAATTAATCAATCTTGATGTTTGCTGCTTTAATCGCTTTTTGCGTTAACGCAATTTCTCTTTTTAGCAAGGCATCGGTTGCCTGTGGATTTAAATAACGTAGCTCAATTCCTGCGGCATCTGCCCGTTGTTTAGCTTCTGGCAGTTCTAAGGCTTTTTTTACATCCTGCGTTAATTTGCTCACAATCGGCGTTGGGGTTCCTGCGGGAGCATATAGCGCAACCCATGACTCCAGCTCAAATCCTGGCAATCCTGCCTCAGCAACCGTTGGCACATTGGGCATCATTGGGTGCCGGGCTTTACCAGTAACTGCTAGCGCCTTTAACCTACCGCCTTGAATGTGGCCCATGACCGAGGGCGGGGTCGTGATAAAGACTTGCACTTGTCCAGCCAATACATCCTGAATCGCTTGCCCAGACCCTTTATAGGGAATGTGAGTTAATTTGATATCCGTTGCTTGCTCAAAAATCTCAGTTCCAATGTGCGAGACCGAGCCATTTCCTTGAGAGGCGTAGTTCAACTTCCCTGGGTTTGCTTTGGCATACGCAATAAATTCTTTTAGGTTGTTCACAGGAACCGAGGGATGAATCGCAATGACGTTCATAGCGACCGTTAATAAAGCAATTGGCGTAAAGTCTTTAAAGGGATCCCAATTTAACTTATCCATGAGAAGAGGATTGGCTGCGTGGTACCCGGAGTAAGAGGCTAGCAAGGTGTAGCCGTCCGGTTTGCTGCGGGCAACGTATTGATAGGCAATATTGCCACTCGCTCCCTGGCGATTATCAATCACAATCGATTGGCCAATCACACGTGCTAATGGCTCACTCAATAAACGTGCTGATGCATCAACCAAACCACCCGGAGGAACTGGGACGACGATCGTGATCGCTCGATCCGGAAAATTTTGAGCAATCGCTTTATAGGGTGCAACAAAACCCAGAACAATACCTAATATGGTAACGACGAGCGTCTTAAGTACTCTTTTTGTGGTCATCGCAGTCTCCTCTTGTAGTTATGATGAATTTCATTCTAACGCTGCCCCATCTTTGCTTCCACGAAGACGCTTTGCGCTTCCCTCGGTAAGCAGCGCCAGTATTGTGGACTGGCACTCACTTGCCCTCCTAAGGCGGCTGCTGCCTCCCACGCCCAACGGGGCTTGTATAAGAATGCGCGAGCCAGTGCAATTAAATCAGCCTCTTGGTTTTCGAGGATGGTCTCAGCTTGCTTTGGATCGGTAATGAGACCAACGGTCATGGTTGGCATCCCAGTTGCTGCTTTAATCGCTTTCGCAAATGGCACTTGATAGTTTGGGCCTAACTTAATTTGCTGCTTCGGAGAAATTCCTCCCGAAGAGACATGGATGTAATCGCAGCCCAATGCGCTCAGTTGTTTTGTGAGCTCGATGGATTCATCAAGCGACCAGCCACCCTCGATCCAATCACTGGCCGAGAGACGCGCGCCCAACACACCCTGCCACTGAGCGCGGACTGCTGCAAATAATTCCAAGACAAAACGCATCCGGTTCTCAAGTGATCCACCGTATTGGTCTTGGCGCTGATTGGCAATCGGCGATAGAAATTGATGAAGTAGATATCCGTGAGCAGCATGAAGTTCGATTCCATCGATACCAATTTCTTCTGCGCGCTTGGCGGCAATCGCAAACTCATGAATGATCTGCTCAATCTCCTCCACCTTCAAGGCATGCGGTGGTCGCTCACCCTCCAATTGCGGAATATCGGAAGGCCCTTGGGTTTCCCAGCCACCTTGAGTGATTGGTAATAGCTGACCGCCCTGCCATGGGGCTGCACTCGATGCTTTGCGGCCAGCATGGGCCAGTTGGATGAACACTGGGGTCTTGGGTGCCAATTGTTTGGCGCGCTCTAAGGTGCTGTGTAGCGCGCTTTGAGTTGCTTGATCCCATAGCCCCAAGCAATAGGGAGTGATTCTGCCCTCAGGGCTCACTGCAGTAGCCTCGATGATAAAAAGTCCGGCGCCACTATTAAGTAAATTACCCCAATGCATCAGATGCCAATCGGTCGCCTGACCCTCCTGCGCAGAGTATTGACACATCGGCGCTACCACCACCCGATTAGCTAATGTAAGAGATCCTTTGGGGGCTGAAAGTGAATAAGGAGAAAAGAGGAGGCTCATGGGCGGTGTGTTGGATTAGGGTGTGGAAGTGACCCGCTTACGGGTTTATCTGAAACGATTAAAATGATACCAATAGCTTTGATAACCAATGCGTTGGTAAGCCATTCGATTACCACCCACCCACTTTCAAGAGACACCCATACCATGAATGCTCCCCAAGCCTTTGAAATTAAAGAAGATATTGCTCATTACATTGGTGGCCAAATGGTCTTGCCCCAAGGTAGCCGCTTTGCCGATGTCTATAACCCTGCCAAGGGGAGCATCTCGCGCCGCGTGGCATTGGCCAGCAAAGCCGATGTCAATCAAGCGGTGGCTTCTGCACAAGCCGCCTTCCCAGCCTGGGCAAACACCTCCCCACTGCGGCGCGCGCGCATCTTGTTTAAATACTTAGAGCTCTTAAATCGTCATCGCGATGAACTGGCTGCCATCATTACCGCTGAGCACGGCAAAGTGTTCACCGATGCCCAAGGGGAAGTCACCCGTGGAATTGAGATTCTGGAATTTGCTACTGCCATTCCTGAACTCCTCAAGGGCGATTACACCGAACAGGTCTCAACCGATATTGATAACTGGGTGATGCGCCAACCCTTAGGTGTGGTCGCAGGCATTACGCCCTTTAATTTTCCGGTGATGGTACCAATGTGGATGTTCCCCGTTGCGATTGCCTGCGGCAACACCTTCATCCTCAAGCCGAGTCCAACTGACCCATCGGCTTCTTTACTCTTAGCACGCCTCCTAAAAGAAGCGGGTCTCCCCGATGGCGTATTTAATGTGGTGCAAGGCGATAAAGAGGCAGTTGATGCTCTCTTAGAAAATCCCGATGTCCGTGCAGTGAGTTTTGTAGGCTCCACACCAATCGCTAATTACATTTACGAGCGTGGTGCCCACTTTGGTAAACGCGTTCAGGCCCTCGGTGGCGCCAAGAACCACATGGTAGTGATGCCCGATGCCGATATTGATAAAGCGGTGGATGCCTTAGTTGGCGCGGCATACGGATCCGCGGGTGAGCGTTGCATGGCCATCTCGGTTGCCGTACTCGTTGGCGATGCGGCTGAGAAAGTCATGCCTAAACTCATTGAGCGCACCAAGACCCTCAAAGTAAAAAATGGCCTAGAGCTCGATGCTGAAATGGGTCCGATTGTGACCAAGGCTGCGCTCGAGCGCATTTCTGGCTATATCGATAAGGGCGTCAGTGGTGGCGCCAAGCTATTGGTTGATGGTCGTGGGCTCAAAGTGCCTGGCTATGAGAATGGATTCTGGCTCGGGGGCACACTCTTTGATCAGGTCACCCCAGAGATGACCATCTACAAAGAAGAAATCTTTGGGCCAGTCTTGTCGTGTGTACGGGTTGCCAACTTTAGTGAAGCGCTTGAGCTGGTTAATGCCCATGAATATGGCAACGGCGTAGCCTGCTTTACCAGCGATGGCAATATCGCCCGTGAATTTGCACGGCGCGTTCTGGTTGGCATGGTGGGGATTAATGTGCCCATTCCAGTACCAATGGCTTGGCATGGTTTTGGTGGCTGGAAGCGTTCTCTATTCGGCGACACCCATGCGTATGGCAAAGAAGGTGTGCGTTTTTACACCAAGCAAAAGAGTGTGATGCAACGCTGGCCAGAGAGTATCTCCAAGGGGGCAGAGTTTGTGATGCCCACCTCCAAATAAAACGAGTCGTTTACTTCTTGCGTGAGATGAACATCACTGGAACTTTCAGGTTCCAGTAGATCGCAGCCGAGCGAAACGCAAAGATCAGTACGATGCAGGCAATCGATCCGACCATCGCATGCTCAGGAAAGTAGTTCAAGAGCAAGACATAAAGCATGCAACCGAGTGATACGGGGATCGCATAGAGCTCATAGGACATCAATAAGGTTTTGCGTCCTGCTAATACATCGCGAATGAGTCCCCCACCAATGGCGGTGACCACGCCTAGAATGATCGCTGCTGCCGATCCAACAAAGTCATAATGCCAAGCCTTATCGGCGCCTTGGATACCAAACAGAGCCGCTCCTAAGCCGTCGATGTAAAGAATGGCCTTGTACAGTTGAGGCTGAGATAAAGTGGATTCTGCGTAGAAGGTAATGATGCTGGCAATCGCTGCCACCAGAATATAGATGGGGGCATCTGCCCAAAACACGGGCACTCCCAGAATCACATCCCGAATCGTGCCGCCACCAATCGCAGTGATGATGCCAAGCACCAAAACGCCAAAGAGATCCACGCCTCGATCAGAGATTGCTAAAACGCCGGTAACCGCAAAGGCTGCGGAAGCAATAATGCCTACCCAAAAACCTAGCTCTTCCATGGAGCCCTTTTAATCGATTGTGAAGAAGGAGTAATTATTGCAAAGTATTTTTGAGGACCGGCATTTCAGGGAGTGCAAGGACATCAATTCCCTCTTCGCGTAATGCCATCACCTCATCGGCACTGGTCTGCCCCCGGATGCTGCGCTCGGGCGACTCTTTGTAATGAATCTTCCTGGCCTCCTCGGCAAAGGCTGCACCAACATCCTCCGATTTACCAACCAACTCCCGCATCGCTTTCATGAAGGTTGCTTGGATCTGACGCTCAAGCTGTCCATGATCCGCATTGGATAAAGCAATGCTTTGACTTGGTTCAACGGCCGACGGTTCTTCAGAACTTACCCTACCGCCAATACGAGGGGCCGATGGTAAGCGACTAACATGTGCACTATCACAGACCGGGCAGCACAATTTGCCACTGACTTGTTGCGATAAAAAGTCATGCTCGGAGGCAAACCACCCCTCAAAATGATGCTCGAGATCGCAGGCTAAGTTATAGACTTTCATGAAGAACAGATGGGGATGAAGGTTGGATATTCAATAGCAACATGACATATTTGTCGATATTGCCATTTTAAGCCCTTAACGCAGTCGCCGTTGGCGATCGAGCCAGTACAGCGAGATGATGGTCTTCACATCCGTAATCGTGCCGTTCTCTACCCACTCGATCAACTCCTCAAGGGGCGCAGCAAAAACATCTAAAAACTCTTCGGCATCAAGACGCGCTGGGCCGGCGGTTAAACCCTCTGCCAGGTAAATATCGATGAACTCGGTGGAATATGAAATCACTGGATGAATCCGCCGAATCTTGCTCCATCGTTTTGCGACGTAGCCAGTTTCCTCTTGCAACTCCCGTTGTGCACAGAGTAAGGGGTCCTCCCCTAAGTTAAGCTTACCCGCCGGAATCTCAATCACGGCTTGCTCAATGGGATAGCGGTATTGACGCTCTACCACGACTCGTCCGTCCTTCAAGATTGGCAAAATAGCAACCGCGCCCGGATGCTCGAGATACTCCCGCAGGGCTTGCTGCCCGTCTGGTAGCAACACCGTATCGCGCTTCATCTTTAAAAAGATGCCAGTGTAAACATCCTCACCCGATACGCGCTTCTCGACTAAATGATCATCGGTATCCGCGAGATCTTGAAACGATTTCTCGCTCATACCAACACCATTAAGAACCGATGAGGGTATTGCGCATGATATTGAGGCAAAGGGCCATAAGGCCTGCCGGGAATACGCCTAACAGGAGAACCATTAAGCCATTGAGACCCAATACCCCTTTTACAATCCCTGAACCAGTTACCGAATGCTCATGGCTTGGTTCATCAAAATACATGACCTTCACTACGCGCAGGTAATAAAAAGCACCAATCAGCGATGCGATCACCGCAATCACAGCCAGTGCAATGTAATCAGCATCAACCAATGCTTCCAAAACAGAGAGTTTGGCTGCAAAGCCCAAGGTGGGAGGTACTCCAGCTAGGGAGAACATCATAATGAGGCCAATAAAGGCATACCATGGGTGCTTGCGATTGAGACCCTTCAAACCTTCCAGGGTGTCGCAATCGTAGCCCTTGCGCGATAAAACCATCAACAAGCCGAAAGTGCCTAAGGTGGTGATCACATAGGCAATCACGTAGAACATCGAGGCACTAAAGGCGTGATCATCAAAAATCGAGAGCATGCCAAGCAGCACAAAGCCCATCTGCGCAATCGCTGAGTACGCCAACATCCGCTTGATATTGGTTTGAGCGATCGCCGTAATATTACCGATCACCAACGATAGAACCGCAAGAATCATCAACATCGGCTGCCAATCAGAGATCAACGGTAATAAGGTATTGATCAGCAGGCGGAACAGGAGGGCAAAGGCAGCGAGCTTTGGAGCCGCCGCAATTAACAAGGTGACTGCGGTCGGAGCACCCTGATAAACATCGGGTACCCACATATGAAATGGCACTACACCAAACTTAAAGGCGACGCCAGCCACAATAAAGACCAGGCCAAACGCCATGATGAGATGATTAATGCGGGGATCAAGGAGTGAACGTAAGATCTCCAAGAGATCCAGTGATCCGGTCACACCGTAGATCATTGACATGCCATAGAGCAAGAATCCGGATGCCAAGGCGCCTAATACAAAGTACTTAATCGCCGCCTCGGAGGATAGGCCACTGGAATGACGCATCGCTACCAAACCATAGGTTGATAGAGCCATCAGCTCAAGACCCAGATACAAAGTAATGAGGTTTGATGCGGAGATCAAAACCAATTGCCCTAATAAGGCAAATAAGGTGAGGACCAAGAAATCGGGTCGGAAGAGCCCTCGATCAATTAAATACTGCTTGGAGTAAATCAGGCTAATCAGTAGCGCAAAGCAGCACCCTGCTTTGAGTAGATTGGCGATTGGATCGGACTGGAACAGACCGGCCATGGCAAAGTACGGCAGATCAATCATTCTGCTTAAAAACGCAATGCCCAAGCCAATTAAGAGTAAGCAGGAACAGAAATACACAAAGGATGCTGCCCGTGGCGTATGAAATACATCACTGGCGATATGATCCCTCTTCTCTTTAATAAAGGCACTGGTCAACAATAAATCACTGGCGACAAAGGCCAAAATCAGTTCAGGAGCAATCGCAATGAGGTCAAAAGTATCCATTCAGTAACCTTACTCAGAGTTTGCTAATCGCGACATGTTCGAGCAATTGCATCACTGCCGGATGAATAATGTCGGTAAAGGGTTTGGGATACACGCCCATGCCAATCACGCAGAGCGATAGAACAATAAACATAAAAAACTCGCGGCCGTTGAGGTCTTCAAGCTTCTCGACCTCTGGATTAGTGATCGCACCAAAGATCACGCGCTTAACCATCCATAGGGAGTAAGCAGCGCCAAGGATTAATGCGGTCGCTGACAGCAGACCAATCATGAAGTCGTAATCAACGGCGGCCAGGATCACCATAAACTCCCCCACAAAACCCGAGGTTGCTGGCAAACCGCAATTGGCCATCGCCATGAGGACCATAAATGCCGAGAACTTTGGCATCCGATGCACCACACCACCGTAATCGGCGATCTGACGAGTGTGCATACGGTCGTATAAAACGCCAATGGCTAAGAACATCGCGCCCGATACAAATCCGTGCGAGATCATTTGAATAATGCCGCCCTCAATACCGAGAGGACTGAAGATAAAAAACCCTAGGGTCACAAAACCCATGTGCGCAATTGAGGAGTACGCCACCAACTTCTTCATATCTTGCTGAACCAGTGCCACCAAACCAACGTAGATCACCGCCACTAGGGATAAGAAAATAATGATCGGTCCTAAAAGGATGCTGGCATCTGGCGCAATCGGCAACGAGAACCGCAAGAATCCATAAGCACCGAGCTTCAACATAATGGCCGCCAGCACCACCGAGCCACCGGTCGGTGCCTCAACGTGAACATCGGGCAACCAAGTATGCAGAGGCCACATCGGTACCTTCACGGCAAAGGCTATGAAGAAAGCAATAAAGATCAGTACCTGTTCCACAATATCCAACTTTGCTCGGTGCCAGGTGAGCAAGTCAAAGGTATTGGTTAGGTTGTAGAGATACAAAATGGCGACCAGTGCCAATAATGATCCCAACAGGGTATAGAGGAAGAACTTAAATGCGGCATAGATGCGGTTTTGTCCACCCCATACTCCGATGATGATGTACATCGGAATAAGTGTTGCCTCAAAGAAGATGTAAAACAGCAGGCCGTCAAGCGCCGAGAACACCCCAATCATGAGGCCCGACAAAATCATGAAGGCGGCATAGTATTGCGAGGCCTTCTCGGTAATCACCTCCCAAGCAGCGATCACCACAAAGATGTTGATAAAGGCGGTCAAGACCACAAACCATACCGAGATACCATCCACACCCAAGTGATAGTTAATGTCGTAGCGTGGAATCCAACTATTCTTTTCCACAAACTGCATGCCAGCATTGGCAATGTCAAAGTTAGCGATTAGGGGTAAGGTGGCAATAAAGCCCAAAATAGCCCCAAACAAGGCCAAATACTTCACGCCGGCAGATGGACGCTCAGAGCCATAGACCAAAATCATCAGGCCAAAAACAATCGGAATCCAAATCGCGTAAGAAAGAATCATGACCAGGTGTACTTAGTAAGCAATGTAAATATGGGTATACAAAATCCAGGCCATTAAGCCAATCAAACCGACGATCATGGCAAAGGCATAGTGATAGAGATAACCTGACTGCAAATGACGGATCACCCCAGAGAACTTACCAACCAAATGAGCGCTACCGTTCACCACAAAACCATCAATGACTCGTTGATCGCCCTGCTTCCATAAGCCGCCACCAATCAGCAGCGCGCCCTTTGCAAAAATCCATTGATTCAAATCATCAAGGTAATACTTGTTATCCAATAGGGTCTTGATCGGGGCAAAGGTCTTAGCGATTTTCTCGGGCAAGGATGTAGCCCACAGGTAGCAGATGGCTGCTACTAAGACACCCAAGACCAACAAAATAAACACGGGGGTCGTAAAGCCATGCAAGGCCATCGCCACTGGCCCGTGGAAATGGGATGCAAACATTGCGAGCGTAGGATGCTTAGCCTCATCAATATAGATCGCGTCCCCAAAGAAACTACCAAACAACATGGGATCAATGGTGTAGTAACCAATAATCACCGAAGGAATTGCCAATGCAATCAACGGCAAGGTGATCACCCAGGGTGACTCGTGAGGCTTCTCGCCTGGTGCAAGACCATGATGATGCTCATCGTGCGCATCATGCGAATGGTGATGGCCATGATCATGACCAAAGCGCTCTTTACCATGGAAGACATAAAAGTAGAGGCGGAAGGAATACAAAGCGGTCACGAAGACACTCGCCATCACTGCAAAGTATGCAAAGCCCGATCCAGGGATGGTGCTTGCTGCCACCGCCTCAATAATCGAGTCTTTGGAGTAAAAGCCCGAGAAGAATGGTGTGCCAATCAATGCCAAGGAACCAATCAACATCATCAAACAGGTAATTGGCATGTATTTCCAGAGGCCGCCCATCTTGCGCATGTCCTGCTCGTGATGCATTCCAATGATCACACTACCCGCGCCTAAGAACAGCAAGGCCTTAAAGAAGGCATGGGTCATTAAATGGAATATAGCAATTGGATAGGCAGAGACGCCGAGCGCAACGGTCATATAGCCCAATTGCGAGAGCGTTGAATACGCTACCACACGCTTGATATCGGTTTGCACGATTCCTAAGAATCCCATGAAGAGTGCGGTGATTGAGCCCATCACCAGAATGAAGCTCAAGGCAACATCGGAGAGCTCAAACAATGGCGACATGCGGGTCACCATAAAAATACCCGCGGTCACCATCGTCGCCGCATGAATCAACGCAGATATTGGGGTTGGACCTTCCATCGAATCCGGCAACCAAACATGCAATGGAAACTGCGCTGACTTACCCATTGCCCCAATAAATAGACAGATACAAGCGGCAGTGATCAGATTCCAGTTTGTTCCTGGGACAGTCTGCGCTGCTAAGACAGTATTTTGGGCAAAGATATCGGCGTAGTTCATCGAGCCAGTGGCCGCAAGTAATAGCCCAATCCCCAAGATGAACCCAAAGTCGCCCACCCGGTTGACCAAGAAGGCCTTCATGTTGGCAAAAATCGCGGTAGGCCGATCGTAATAGAAACCAATCAACAGATAAGAAACAACGCCAACCGCCTCCCAGCCAAAGAATAACTGCAGCATGTTATTGCTCATAACGAGCATCAACATCGCAAAGGTGAACAAGGAGATGTACGCAAAGAAACGGTTATAGCCCTCCTCACCTGCCATATAGCCAATGGTGTAAATGTGAACCATCAGAGAGACAAAGGTCACCACCACCATCATCACGGCGGTCAATGGATCAATCAGAAAACCAATATCAAAACTCAACTCGCCAATCTTCATCCAGGTGTAGACGCTACCATCGAAGTAATAGCCGTTCATTACCTCATATAAAACCCAGCACGACAGCAAGAATGCAATTGCGACCCCCAAAATGGTGATCGATTGGGATGCCACTTGACCAATCCGATTGCCAAAGAACTTCGTGCCTAATAGTCCTGCAAACGCCGCTCCCACTAGCGGGGCTAGTGGAATCGCACAAAGATGGGCAGTTGTTAAAGCAGTGGTCATGTCAACTAGCCTTTGAGATGGTCGAGATCTTCGGTATTAATTGTGTCAACTTTGCGGAATAGAACCACCAAGATTGCCAAACCAATTGCAGCCTCTGCTGCAGCTACGGTCAGAATAAAAAATACAAATACCTGACCGGCCATATCACCTAAGTAATGGGAGAACGCCACAAAGTTCATATTGACAGCAAGCAACATCAACTCAATTGCCATCAAGAGGATGATCACGTTACGTCGATTCAGGAAAATGCCGACGACGCTGATTGCAAACAGAATGGCGCCGAGAACTAAATAATGAGCAAGGGTGATGGTCATGCTGGATCACCTGGTTTGGTTCGAGACTTGAGGTCTTGCTTGGCATCACGCTCAGCATCCATCGAGACAATCCGCATCCGATCTTTAGCGGAAACTGCAACTTGATCTGCAATATTTTGCCCTTTGACATCTTTGCGTTTGCGCAGTGTGAGGGCAACAGCTGCGATGATGGCGACCAATAAGACAATGCCTGCGACCTCAAAGGCATAAATGTATTCTGTAAACATTAAATAACCAAGGGCTTGGGTATTATTTGCTGCCACTACATCGGGCAAGACATTCACGGGTGCGGTAGTCCCAATAAAGCCGCGGATTAATACGATCGAGAGTTGCAAGATGATCACCACACCAATTAGCATGGCGAGTGGTAGATACTTCTTGAAATCACGTCGGAGATGCGCAAGATCCAAATCGAGCATCATCACCACGAATAAGAACAGCACCATCACAGCACCTACGTAGACCAGGATCAGAATCAGACTCAAGAACTCGGCCTTGAGTAACATCCAGATACCCGAGGCACTAAAGAATGCCAAAACCAAGAATAAGGCTGCGTGCACAGGATTGGGAACCGTAATGACCCGCAATGCGGAAATCACCAACAGTGCCGCGAAGGCGTAAAAAAAAGCTGAGAAGATGAAATTAGGGTCGAGGGTCATAAATCAATCAACGGTATGGCGCATCCGCCTCTCGGTTGGCTGCAATTTGCTTTTCGTATTCATCACCGACTGCCAGCAACATCTCCTTGGTGAAATACAAATCACCGCGCTTATCGCCGAAATACTCAAAAATATTCGTCTCAACAATGGCGTCTACCGGACAAGCCTCTTCACAATAGCCACAGAAAATGCATTTAGTAAGGTCGATGTCATAGCGCGTTGTTCGGCGGGTACCATCCTCACGCTGATCAGACTCAATCGAGATTGCCAGAGCCGGGCAAACGGCTTCACACAGTTTGCATGCAATGCAACGCTCTTCCCCATTGGGATAGCGACGCAGCGCATGTAAGCCACGAAAACGGGGTGACAATGGGGTCTTCTCTTCCGGATACTGAATCGTAATCTTGGGTTTAAATAAATAACGCCCAGTAATCGACATTCCTTTAAGAACATCTTTGAGCATTAAGCTATTGAGAAACTGAGAGGCGCGCTTGAACATAGTGATTAGCTCCAAATGTTCCAGGGGGACAAAATCCAGGCCCCAACCAACAATACCCAAACCACAGTTAGCGGAATAAAGATCTTCCAGCCCAAACGCATAATTTGGTCATAGCGATACCGCGGCAATGAAGCTCGCAACCAAATAAAGCACGAGAGCACAAAAAAGATCTTCGCAAATAACCAAAAGAATCCTGGGATGTCGCGTAAGATGGGTAGATCAAGGATTGGCAACCAACCGCCCAAAAACATAATCGAGGTTAGGGCAGCAATCAGAATCATATTGGCGTATTCGGCCAAGAAAAATAAGGCAAAGGCCATACCGGAGTACTCCACCATATGGCCCGCAACAATCTCAGACTCCCCTTCCACAACGTCAAATGGATGACGATTGGTTTCTGCAACCCCAGATATGAAATAGATCACAAACATCGGCAACAAAGGCAGCCAGTTCCACGACAAGAAATTCAAGCCCATGTCGGCGAAGATGCCAACTTCTTGGGAGCGCACGATGTTACTGAGATTTAATGAGCCGGCCACCATTAATACGGTGACCAAAGCTAAACCCATGGCAATTTCGTAAGAAATCATTTGAGCAGAAGCACGCATGGCACCTAAGAATGGGTACTTCGAGTTTGAAGCCCACCCTGCCAAGATCACGCCATACACACCCACCGAGGTAATAGCCATGACATATAGGAGACCCGCGTTTACATCCGCTAGAACCAAGTCTGCCTGAAATGGCACCACTGCCCATGCAGCAAGCGCAGGGGTTAGCACCATCAATGGGGCAATGATGTAGAGGGTATGGCTTGCTCGTGTTGGAGAGACGATTTCCTTCATCAGGAGCTTTAATGCATCCGCGATTGGCTGGAGTAAACCAAGGGGACCAACCCGATTAGGGCCTAAGCGGATGTGCATCCAGCCAATCAACTTGCGCTCCCACAGCGTGAGGTAAGCGACTGCACCAAAGATGGGTAATACGATGATCAGGATCTTCGCTAGGCTCCAAACCAAAGGCCAGAACGAACCAAACAGTTGTTCACCATGGCTAGTAATGAGATCGATCCAGTTGCCCATAGCTAACTTAAGCGCTCACCGTTAATTTAGAAAGAGCTACTTCACCAAACATCGCTGCTAGATGACCACTCAGCTCCGTGGCTGTTGCAATGCGCACTACACCTTCGGCCAAGCCGGGTTGTAATTGAACGCCTACTTCAACTGTCTGGCCAGCTTGGGTAAGCGCCACGCGATCACCGGCCTGTAAACCTAGTTGAGTCCAAAGGGTCTCCCCCACTCCAACCATATTGGCATCCTTTGCATCACGAGTGCGTTGCAATGCAGGGGCGCGGCGCACAATCGCATCACTTGAATAAATCGCTTGATCGGCGAGGCGCTCGAGTGATGCGGTAATCTGAACCTGCTCTTGGATCTCAGGGCTAGCTGTGAAGCGATTGTTGAGTTGGTCTTGTACAGGCTTCGCAAACGCATCGGCATAAACCTCCTCCGGGAGCTTATACAAAAAGCCCTCAAGGTTTAGAAGACTTCCGAGTGCACGCAGCACCTTCCATGCCGGTCTGGCATCGGCCAAGGGTCGAACGGAAGGCTGAATCGTTTGCACCTGCCCCGCTAAGTTCACAAAACTTCCAACCGTTTCGGTATAGGGAGTGATTGGCAGAATCACATCGGCTAACTCAAGCAAATCGGGGCTCGTGTAGGCGCTCATCGCAATTACGGTATCGGCGCCTTGTAACGCAGCTCGGGTTTGTTGTGGGTTGGGTAAATCCTGAAGTGGCTCGACGTGTAACATCACATAGGCGCGCGCCTTACTTTGTAATACCGTATCAATGCTGCCTTGGTTACCTTGCGTTGCGCCAACCATTTGCGCCCCAACCGAATTACCGCCTTCGCACAAGAACCCAAAGGTACATCCCGTATGCTTGGCAATAAACTCGGCGAGAACATGTAAATCGGAGGCGTTGGGATGATCAATCGCTAAGGATCCCAAGAATATTGCCTGCGGCTCAGGGCTCTCAAGTTTGGCATTGCTGAGTAATTGATCTGCAATCGCTTGCACCTGTGGAGAAACACTTTTCGCAGAGAGGCCAGCGGGAGACTGAACGGATTTTGCTTGCGCAATCGCTTGAGCAATTTGACCTAATTGATCCACCCACTGACTGGGCTTGGATTTCAGATGGGCAGCAATCGGCATGAGCCAATCGTTTCCACCTGCATCGAGTCGATAAACCTTGAGGCCCTGCTTGGTCGCCGTGCGCATCCGAGCAGCGATCAGCGGCAGATCTTTACGCAAATGGCTACCGATCACTAGAACACTTTTGAGTTCACCGAGCTTGGCAATTGGCATACCTAACCAAGGAAGCGTTGCAGCTCCGCGGGTATCGGTTTGGCGCAAGCGCGTCTCAATTTGCTGACTTCCTAGACCGCGCATCACTTTTTGCAAGAGGTAAAGTTCTTCAGCGCTTGCGATGGGGTGAGCCAATGCCGCTAACGCCTGACTACCATGCTGCTTCTGAATATCACTTAATGAGTGCACGACGTAATCGAGGGCGGACTGCCAATCGGTCTCTAACCACTGCCCATTTTGTTTCACCATCGGGGTGGTTAAACGATCAGGGCTATTTAGGCCTTCATACGCAAAGCGATCGCGGTCACTAATCCAACACTCATTGATGGCCTCGTTCTCGAGGGCTACAACCCGCATCACATGATTGGCCTTCGTTTGTACGGTAGTGTTGGCACCGACGGCATCATGTGGACTGATCGAGCGCTTGCGGACCAACTCCCAGGTACGCGCGGCATACCGAAATGGCTTACTCGTTAAGGCGCCCACCGGGCAGATATCAATCATATTGCCCGAGAGCTCAGAGTCAACCGTTTGGCCCACAAAGGTCGTGATCTCCGAATGCTCGCCACGGTTAATCATGCCAAGCTCCATCACACCAGCAACCTCTTGTCCGAAGCGCACACAACGGGTGCAGTGAATGCAACGCGACATCTCTTCCATGGAAATGAGTGGTCCGACATTTTTATGAAAGACCACGCGCTTCTCTTCTTTGTAACGAGAGCTGGATTTGCCATATCCAACGGCTAAATCTTGCAATTGGCATTCGCCACCTTGGTCGCAGATCGGGCAATCCAAGGGATGATTAATTAACAAAAACTCCATCACGGATTTTTGAGCCTCAACTGCCTTGGCCGAATGGGTAAACACCTTCATACCGGCCATCACGGGGGTTGCGCATGCCGGCAATGGCTTAGGCGCCTTCTCCACTTCAACCAAACACATGCGGCAGTTTGCTGCGATGCTCAGTTTCTTGTGATAACAAAAATGAGGAACGTAAGTCCCCAACTTATTGGTGGCATGCATCACCATCGAGCCTTGTGGAACCTCAACAGGCTTACCGTCGACATGGATCTCAATCATGTTCACCGTACTCATGATTAGGCGGCCTTGGCAAATGAAGAGACCATGCAATGCTTATGCTCGATGTGGTAAGCAAACTCATTCATATAGTGTTTGAGCATTCCTTGGACCGGCATCGCAGCGGCATCACCTAAAGCACAGATCGTCCGCCCTTGAATATTTCCGGCAACGTCTTTGAGAAGATCCAAATCCTCTGGGCGACCTTGACCGTGTTCAATGCGATTAACGATGCGCCAGAGCCAACCAGTCCCCTCACGGCATGGGGTACATTGGCCACACGACTCTTCGTGATAAAAATACGAGAGGCGCAAGAGTGAGCGCACCATGCAACGGGTCTCATCCATCACAATCACCGCTCCAGAACCAAGCATCGATCCAGCCTTGGAGATTGCGTCGTAATCCATCGTGATATCCATCATGATCTTGGCAGGCAAGACCGGCGCCGATGATCCACCAGGGATCACTGCTTTGAGCTGTTTGCCATTGCGCATTCCACCTGCCAACTTCAATAACTCTGCAAAGGGCGTTCCGAGTGGAACCTCATAGTTGCCTGGGTAGGTAACGTCACCTGATACGGAGAAGATCTTGGTGCCGCCATTATTGGGCTTACCCAATTTAAGGTAGGCCTCCGCACCGATGGCCAGAATAAATGGCACGGCTGCAAAGGTCTCGGTGTTGTTAATGGTCGTTGGTTTGCCATATAGACCAAAGTTCGCTGGAAAGGGTGGCTTAAAGCGGGGCTGCCCTTTCTTGCCTTCAAGCGACTCTAAGAGCGCAGTCTCTTCTCCGCAAATATAGGCACCAAAGCCTGGGGCGGCATGCAACTGGAAGTTAAATTCCGTTCCTAAAATCTTCTCTCCAAGATAGCCAGCCGCACGCGCTTCCTCAAGGGCCTCTTCAAAGCGCTCATAGACTTCCCAGATCTCGCCATGAATATAGTTGTATCCGGTTGAGATCCCCATGGCATAGGCGCCAATGATCATGCCTTCAATCAATGCATGGGGGTTATAGCGCATGATGTCGCGGTCTTTAAAGGTACCGGGTTCGCCCTCGTCGCTATTGCACACCAGATATTTATTGCCAGTGTAGTTCTTAGGCATGAAGCTCCACTTCAAGCCCGTTGGAAATCCAGCGCCTCCACGGCCACGCAGTGACGATGCTTTGACTTCGGCAATCACGGCATCCGGGGTAATCTTTTCATTGAGAATCCGGCGCAGTTGTTGATAACCGCCGCGCGCCTCATAGTCTTTGAGATGCCAGTTCTTGCCATCCAAGCCAGCCAAGATTAAGGGCTTGATGTGACGACTATGCAAACTGGTCATACGCTCCCCCGTTTTGCTTGCGCATTTAACTCATCCAATAAGGCATCGATCTTTTCTTGGCTCATAAAACTACACATGCGGTGGTTGTTCACCAACATCACAGGTGAGTCGCCACAAGCGCCCATGCACTCACCCTCTTTTAAGGTGAAGGTTCCACATGGCGTGGTCTCATTGAAATTAATTCCGAGTTTTTTCTTGAGATAGTCGGCAGCCTCTTCACCGTGCGTAAGTTGACAAGGTAAATTGGTGCAGATCACAAGTTTGAATTTACCAATCGGCTTGGTCTCATACATGTTGTAGAAGGTTGCTACCTCCTCAACTGCAATCTTGGGCATCTCCAGAATATGCGCCACCTCCGCAATAATCTCGGGAGAAACCCAACCATGCTCCTCTTGTGCGGCAATTAGACATGCCATCACCGCCGATTGTTTTTGCTCTGGCGGATACTTCGCAATATTGCGATCCATCGATGCGCGGGTCTTAGCAGAAAAAAGGGATTGGGTTGTCATCATGATTTATCGATCGATCTCACCAAACACAATGTCTTGGGTCCCAATGATGGTGACCGCATCGGCAATCATATGACCCCGTGACATCTCATCCATGGCTGCTAAATGGGCAAAACCAGGTGCTCGGATCTTTAAGCGGTAGGGTTTGTTAGCGCCATCCGAGATCGCATAGATACCAAACTCGCCCTTGGGATGCTCAACCGCTGCATAGGCTTCACCCGCTGGTACATGAATCCCTTCGGTAAAGAGCTTGAAATGATGAATCAACTCTTCCATATTGGTTTTCATATCAACGCGCTTGGGTGGGGCTACTTTGTGGTTATCACTCATTACTGGGCCTGGATTGGCACGCAACCACTTCACACACTGCTGAATAATGCGATTGGATTGACGCATCTCTTCCATGCGCACTAAATACCGATCATAGCTATCGCCATTCACGCCCACCGGAATATCAAAATCCAACTGATCATAGACTTCATAAGGCTGCTTCTTGCGCAAGTCCCAGGCAAAACCAGAGCCACGCAACATCGGGCCAGTAAAGCCCATCTGTAGAGCTCGCTCAGGCGAGACTACGCCGATACCCACCAAGCGTTGCTTCCAAATGCGGTTATCGGTCAATAAATTGTTGTACTCATCCACATTCGCTGGGAAGCGATTACTAAAGTCTTCAATGAAATCCAATAATGATCCGCTGCGGCTCTCATTTAAGCGCTTCACGGCCTGCTCACTCCGAATCGCTGACTTGGCGTATTGAGGCATCTTCTCAGGCAAATCGCGATAGACCCCGCCGGGACGATAGTAGGCTGCATGCATACGCGCACCGGATACTGCCTCATACATATCAAAAATATCTTCGCGATCACGGAAGGCATATAAGAAGATTGCCATCGCACCAACGTCAAGACCATGGCAGCCAACCCAGAGCAAATGATTGAGTAGACGGGTGAGCTCATCAAACATCACGCGGATGTATTGAGCACGCACTGGCACGTCCACATCCAAGAGTTTCTCAATGGCCATGACATAGGCGTGCTCGTTAACCATCATCGATACGTAATCAAGACGATCCATGTATGGCACACTCTGAATCCAAGTCCGGGTCTCGGCGAGTTTCTCGGTCGCACGATGCAATAAGCCAATGTGCGGATCGGCGCGTTGGATCACTTCGCCATCGAGCTCAAGCACTAAACGCAATACACCGTGAGCCGCAGGATGCTGGGGACCAAAGTTGAGGGTGTAGTTCTTAATCTCAGCCATTTGCTAAGCCACCGTATTGTTCTTCACGAATCACGCGTGGGGTCACTTCACGCGGATCAATCGTGACTGGCTGATACACCACCCGCTTTAACTCCGGGTCATAGCGCATCTCAACATGGCCGGAGATTGGGAAATCTTTACGGAATGGATGGCCAATAAAGCCATAGTCGGTCAAGATGCGCCGCAGATCCTCATGGCCATCAAACAGGATGCCAAAGAGATCGAAGGCCTCGCGCTCAAACCAATTGGCCGAGTTCCAAATAGGAACCATCGATGCCACCAAGGGGTAGTCATCGTCTGGGGCAAATACCCGAATGCGCAGACGTTGGTTATGCTTGATCGACAGTAAGTGGCTAACCACCGCAAAGCGGGGGCCGCTCCAAGTGCCATCGGCATAGTCTTTGTAATCAACTCCACATAAATCAATGAGCTGCTCAAACGCTAAGCTGGGATCGTCTCGCAATAACTTAGCTGACTCAGCATACGTTGCGTGATGCAAGACGATGGTCAACTCACGATGATCGATCGTGGCACTCTGAATACGGTTGCCTAAAACACGATCCAATTGCAAACGAAGTTGTTCGAGGCGATCGCTCATCTCAACCCTTCCGCGCAATGGTACTGGTACGGCCAATTTTGGCCTGCAATTGAATGATGCCGTAGATCAAGGCTTCGGCCGTTGGTGGACAACCAGGAACATACACATCCACTGGAACGATACGATCACAGCCGCGGACCACCGAATAAGAGTAGTGATAATAGCCACCACCGTTAGCACATGAACCCATCGATATCACCCAACGCGGTTCTGGCATCTGGTCATAGACCTTACGTAAAGCGGGGGCCATTTTGTTACATAAGGTGCCCGCCACGATCATCAAATCCGATTGACGAGGCGAGGGACGGAACACCACCCCAAAACGATCGAGGTCGTAACGCGATGCGCCCGCATGCATCATCTCAACTGCGCAACAGGCCAAACCAAAGGTCATCGGCCAAAGCGATCCGGTTCTGGTCCAATTAATTAACTGGTCAGCCGAGGTAGTTACAAAACCTTGTTTTAGAACACCTTCAAGTGCCATCGACGTCTACTCCCAATCCAGGGCGCCCTTTTTCCAGATGTAAGCAAAACCAACGATAAATTCGAGGAGGAAAATTGCCATCGCAATGTAACCTTCCCAGCCAATATCCCTCAAGGCAATGCCCCAAGGAAATAAAAAAGCGGTTTCGAGATCAAATAGGATAAAGAGAATGGCGACTAGGTAGTAGCGCACATCGAATTTCATACGAGCATCTTCAAAGGCTTCAAAGCCGCACTCGTAAGGAGAATCTTTTTCTGAATAAGGTTTGGAGGGGGCTAACACTTTTCCCAAAACAATGGGAGCAAGACCGACGCCGATACCGACAAGAATAAACAACAGTACTGGGAAGTAATTTGAAAGGTTCAACTTCTTCTATCCTGTGTCAGATTTCCAAACGTTCGAATTATCAACGACTTTCATTTTGGGACTCTTGATTTACAGCAATAAGACAAGAATTCCCGACCAAACTAATCCACTTTGGTGCCGACGGCGAGACTCGAACTCGCACAGCCTAAGCCACTACCCCCTCAAGATAGCGTGTCTACCAATTTCACCACGTCGGCATCTTGGAAAAGCCCTACAACAACCTTCAATTCTACCGCATTGCACCCTCCAAAAAGGTGCAAATTAGCGAGGTACAACCGGTTTACCGGGTTCCGAACTTGCTCCATTTGCTGGGGTCGCGCCACCTTGCTGGGCAGGGGCCACGGTCGGCAAGGTTGAGTTAGATAAAACCCCTGACTCAACAGGCTTTTTAGTACCCAACCACGTAATTCCTAGGGTGCTCACAAAAAAGATTACTGCAAAAATAGCGGTGGTGCGCGAGAGGAAGTTTGAGGAACCGGTTGCCCCAAATAAACTGCCTGAGGAGCCTGAGCCAAATGCAGCGCCCATATCAGCGCCCTTGCCTTGCTGAATCAAGACCAAGCCAATAATAGCCAATGCAGAAACTACTTGCAGGACCACGAATAAAGTTTTAAGCCATTCCATTTCTGTTCTCCATATCGTCATTCATCATGCAATCCATCAGGCCCGACAGATTGCTAAAAACTCCTTAGCATCTAGCGATGCGCCACCAACTAACGCCCCATCGATATCGGGCATGGCAAAAAGCTCCGTGGCGTTATCGGCCCGGACACTGCCTCCGTAAACAATCCCAATATGAGACGCCACATCATCATCAAACTCAGCCAGTTGCAGCCGAATCGCCCGGTGCATATCTTGGGCCATTTGCGCACTCGCAACCTTGCCTGTACCAATTGCCCAAATCGGTTCGTATGCAATCAAGCAATCCACCAAGCGGTCCTGCAGAGTGCTCACCTGACTGGCAACCTGTCGCCTCACCACCTCGACTGCACGCCCAGAATTTCGCTCATCCGCTGTTTCACCAACACAAATGATTGGGGTCAGCTCATGATCTAAAGCCTGCTCAGCTTTGAGGGCAATGCTCTCATTAGCCTCGCCATATTGCATGCGACGCTCCGAATGGCCCACGATCACAAAGCGCACACCCATCTCCTGCAACATGCTCGCGCTCACCTCACCGGTATATGGGCCAGATGCATAGGCTGATACATCCTGAGCTCCCAACTGAAGCTGCGAACTTCCTAAATAATGACTGCATTCTTGTAAATACGGGAAGGGCACACAGACAGCAAAACGCCGACCTGCCGGCATTCCCTGCTGTATCTCTGCAGTGACCGTTTGCAACCAATCCCGGTTACTACGAACACTGCCATTCATCTTCCAATTACCGATGACCGTCAATGCGCGCATAGCAACTCTCTTACACCGTTAAAACAATTTTTCCGACATGCTCGCTCGATTCCATCAATCGATGCGCATCGGCGGCTTGCTCTAAGGAAAAGGTTTTATAAATGACTGGCTTTAGTTGACCGGCGTTCAGCAAGGGCCAAACCGTTTGATACAACTCTTTGGTAATTTGATGTTTAAAGGCAACCGGTCTAGGACGCAAGGTCGATCCCGTAATGGTTAATCGGCGACGCAGTATCTGACCGGTATTCACTTCGGCCTTTGAGCCTCCCATGATGGCGATCACCACAATGCGACCATCATCGGCCAAGCAATCAATCTCGCGCTGCAAATACGTGCCGGTGACCATGTCCAAAATGACATCCACACCCTTACCATTGGTAGCCTTCTTAATTTCTTCTACGAAGTCTTGGGTTTTGTAATTAATCGCTAGATCCGCGCCCAATTGCGTGCAAGCTGCGCACTTCTCATCGCTTCCTGCGGTCACAAATACCCGATGGCCAAAAGCTTTAGCGATAAGAATCGCAGTCACACCAATACCACTTGAGCCGCCCTGCACCAGCAAAGTCTCACCTTTACTCAAACGTCCCCGCTGAAATACATTGCTCCATACGGTAAAGAAGGTTTCTGGCAAAGACGCTGCCTCAATATCTGTGAAGTCTTTTGGATAAGGCAAGCACTGAGCAATTGGGGCGGTGCATAAATCCGCATATCCGCCACCCTGCACGAGTGCACACACTTTATCGCCCACCTTTAAACCAAAGGTGTTATCAGCATGCACGAGATCGCCGCCAATAATCTCTCCGGCCACTTCAAGGCCGGGGATATCGGATGCGCCTGGAGGAACGGGATAATGCCCTTTTCGTTGCAAGACATCCGGACGATTAATGCCGGCTGCCTTCACCCGAATTAAGACCTCACCTGAGCTTGCGCTTGGTATAGCAGGATCTGGGCGCTCCGCTTTGACCAACATCTCTGGAGCGCCATACTCCCGAATCTCCATGACACGCATACCTATACTCCTACTTAAACGGTCTCGTTGGGACTATCGCTTGCCTGCGTATCTGCTGAACCAGACTCCGGGGTTAACAGAGCTTTCATCGATAAACGCAAACGACCGCGCTCATCGGCTGCGAGTAATTTCACGCGCACGATCTGACCCTCTTGCAAGAAATCTTTGACATCCTTCACGCGCTCCGTTGAAATCTCAGAGATGTGCAACAGTCCGTCTTTACCTGGGAGAATATTGACGAGAGCGCCAAACTCGAGCAACTTCACTACGGGGCCTTCATAGACCTTTCCAACTTCGGCTTCAGCGGTAATGCCTTCAATCTTGGCTTTTGCTTGCGCCATGCCTTCTGCGCTAGTTGAGGCGATCGTGACCGTACCATCATCTTTAATATCAATGCTGCAACCGGTTTCTTTGGTGAGCGCCTGAATCGTTGCGCCGCCCTTACCAATCACTTCACGAATCTTGTCTGGATGGATCTTAAAGCTCACCATGCGTGGTGCATGCTCCGATAACTCTGTACGCACAGAGCCCATGGCTTCTTGCATCTTGCTCAAAATATGCAAGCGGCCTTCTTGGGCTTGGGCCAACGCAACCTGCATGATTTCTTTAGTGATGCCTTGAACCTTAATATCCATCTGCAAGGCGGTAATCCCATTAGCAGTACCAGCTACCTTAAAGTCCATATCGCCTAAGTGATCCTCATCACCCAAGATATCGGTTAACACTGCAAAGCGATTGCCATCCAAGATGAGGCCCATGGCAACACCGGCCACATGCGCCTTCACTGGAACACCGGCATCCATCAGGGCCAAGCAACCACCGCAGACCGAAGCCATCGAGGATGAACCATTGGACTCCGTAATCTCAGAAACCAAACGAATGCTGTACGCAAACTCTTCCATGCTTGGCAATACCGGCACTAAGGCACGTTTTGCTAAACGGCCGTGACCAATCTCGCGACGCTTGGGTGTGCCAACGCGACCGGTCTCACCCGTTGCAAATGGAGGCATGTTGTAGTGAAACATAAAGCGATCGCGGTACTCACCTTCGAGCGCGTCAATGATTTGCTCATCGCGCGCAGTTCCAAGAGTTGCAACCACCAGGGCTTGAGTCTCACCACGGGTAAAGAGTGCAGAGCCGTGGGTGCGTGGCAATACGCCGTTGCGAATTTCAATCGGGCGCACAGTGCGAGTATCGCGGCCGTCAATGCGTGGCTCACCATTGAGAATTTGGCTACGTACGATCTTTGCTTCGATCTCGAACAAGAGATTACCAACCTCTACTTCATCCACTTCTCCGTCAGCGGCCAACTGGGTCATGACATTTGCAACCACTTCTTTAATCTTGGTGGAGCGAGCTTGCTTTTGACGAATTTGATACGCATCGCGCAATGGGCCCTCTGCCAAGCTTTGTAATTTGGCAATTAAGGCTTCGTTCTTCGCTGCCGGCTTCCAATCCCATTCGGGCTTACCAGCATCACGAACCAGTTCTTGAATGGCATTGATTGCGATTTGTGACTGCTCGTGACCGTATACAACAGCGCCCAGCATGACAGATTCAGATAACTGTTGCGCCTCGGACTCCACCATCAATACTGCGGCTTGGGTGCCTGCCACGATCAAATCGAGTTCGCTCGTCGCTTGCTCGCTACGATTGGGGTTGAGTAAATACTGACCGTCACGGTAACCAACGCGCGCTGCACCCATTGGACCATTAAATGGAATACCTGAAATAGCCAGGGCTGCAGACGATGCGATTAAGGCTGGAATATCGGCTGGCACATCAGGATTAATCGACATGACATGCACGACCACCTGGACTTCGTTGTAGAAACCCTCTGGGAACAATGGACGAATCGGACGATCAATCAGACGTGAGATTAAAGTCTCACCCTCCGACGGACGTCCCTCACGACGAAAGAATCCACCAGGGATCTTCCCTGCCGAGTAAGTCTTCTCGATGTAGTCAACCGTTAAGGGAAAAAAGTCTTGACCCTCTTTGGCGGTTTTGGCACCGACTACTGTGGCAAGCACCACGGTGTCATCCATATTGAGGAGCACCGCACCACTCGATTGGCGAGCAATCTCACCAGTTTCCATCGTGACCGTGTGTTGGCCCCATTGAAACGTTTTCACAACTTTATGAAACATTGACATCTTTTTTTCTCCAAACATACACACCGCGGATCCACAGCGCCGCGGTATCACTGGAGTGATTGGTTGATGAACCCAATTGGGATGCCATTCCAGTGCACCTCTTTAGAAAGAAGTGCATTGGAATGACACGATCCCTAGAAGCCGGACATCTTGAACCACTCAAAGTAGAGCCTTGCCCGTTTGGCAATACCCTACTTCATTGCAATGCTGACAAAAACAAAAAATTACTTACGTAAACCTAGTTTGTCGATCAGCGCGCGATAACGGTCCAGATCCTTGCTCTTGAGGTAATCCAAGAGACGGCGACGGCGCGAGACCATTTTCAACAAGCCACGACGGCTGTGATGATCTTTTGCATTTGCCTTGAAATGGGGGGTAAGTTCATTGATACGGGCGGTTAATAATGCCACCTGAACTTCGGGGCTACCCGTATCGTTTGCGCCACGCGCGTTTTGTTTGACGATTTCCGCCTTATTAATGTCTGCAACTGCCATTTTCATACTCCATACGTGCGGTCACTCAAGCTTGCACCTGATATGCCGTGTTAATAAAAAGCTTTATAAATCAAAGCTTCAGCATTCTAACAGACCGCATCCTCCGATTGTGAGCAATGCGGTCTGCTAGTTAATAAAGTTATATAAATCAATAAGTTATGGTTTAGGGTGCCATCTGGGCATTGAGCTTGATGGCGCTTGGATCGTGCAATTTATTTAAAGCTGCCAAATAAGCCTTGGCCGAGGCGGCAATGATGTCGGGGTCCATGCCCACTCCGTTCACAATCCGCCCCCCTTTGGAGAGCCGCACTGTGACCTCGCCCTGCGACTCCGTACCCGACGTAATGGCATTCACCGAGTAAAGCAAAAGTTCGGCACCACTTTGCACCTTGTTCTCAATGGCATGCAAGGTGGCATCGACTGGACCATTGCCTTCGGCCTCCGAATGCACATCGTGACCGCCCATCTTGAACACCACCTTCGCCGATGGCTTTTCACCGGTCTCAGAATGTTGGTTCAAGGAAATGAAACTGAAGTGCTCATTCTGATCAGCCACTGAAGAGTCTGACATTAAAGAAATAATGTCTTCATCAAAAATCTCGGCCTTTTGATCGGCTAAAGCTTTAAAGCGTGCAAATGCATCATTGAGTTCACTCTCCGACTCCAACACAATCCCCAACTCGGCAATGCGTTGCTTAAAGGCATTGCGACCAGACAACTTACCCAGCACGATGCGGTTGGTCGCCCAGCCCACATCTTCGGCACGCATAATTTCATAGGTATCGCGCGCTTTCAATACGCCGTCCTGATGAATACCTGATGCATGGGCAAAGGCATTGGCGCCAACCACTGCTTTATTTGGTTGCACCACAAAGCCTGTGATTTGCGAAACCAACTTAGAGGCTGGCACGATCTGTTTGGTATCAATGCCCACATCCAATTGAAAGAAATCCTTCCGAGTTCGTACCGCCATGACAATTTCTTCTAAGGACGTATTGCCCGCGCGCTCGCCAAGACCATTAATCGTGCACTCCACCTGGCGGGCGCCGCCAATGTGCACACCAGCTAAGGAGTTGGCCACGCCCATCCCTAAATCGTTATGGCAATGCACGGACCAAATTGCTTTATCCGAGTTCGGAATCCGAGTGCGTAAGGTTTTAATGAACTCGCCGTAGAGTTCAGGAACGGCATAGCCAACCGTATCAGGAACATTAATCGTGCTCGCACCTTCTGCAATGACCGCTTCCAAGACCCGGCACAAGAAGTCTATGTCCGAACGGTAGCCATCCTCAGGAGAGAACTCAATATCCCCAGCCAAGTTTCTGGCAAAGCGGATGGATTTTTTGGCCTGCTCATACACCTGCTCCGGGGTCATGCGCAATTTCTTTTCCATGTGCAACGCACTGGTTGCCAAGAACACATGAATCCGTTTTGCATTGGCTGCCTTCAAGGCATCGGAAGCACGCGTGATATCAGTCTCATTGGCACGTGCGAGTGAGCACACTACCGAGTCTTTCACCGCTGCAGCAACGGCAGAGATTGCTGCAAAGTCACCCTCTGAGCTAGCCGCAAAGCCGGCCTCAATCACATCGACCCGTAAGCGTTCAAGTTGACGAGCAATCCGTACTTTCTCATCCCGGGTCATCGATGCACCAGGTGACTGCTCACCATCACGCAAGGTGGTATCAAAAATAATTAATCGGTCACTCATCATTGATTCCTTCTTTAATAATCCAATACTCTGTTTTCTAAAACAAAAACCCCAGCGGTTTGGCTGGGGCTGGTTTGCGAACTTAGTGCCTTACTTCATGTGTCTAAGCGCGACCCGCCCCGAGCCGAAGGCCCAGTGCTAGAAGAAGTAGAAATGCACTTAATTGATTCATCATGTAAATACTATACCGCATTTACTCGGACTTGGCCGAGACTGTGGTTTCGCCACCAATCCGACGGCCCATCGCCCGCTCCCACATCCACAATACATAGCCAGACAGGGAATACACCACAAAGAGGCCAAATAGAGTCAAGGGTGGATTCGAAGAAATCAATACAAAACCGAGGATCAAAAGAACCATGGCCCAGAACGGTACTCGATACCGAATATCCAAGGCCTTGCCACTGTAAAAACGGGCGTTCGAAACCATGGTGAGTCCTGCATAAATCGTAATGAAGAAGGTTACCAACGGAATCGCAGAGTCCTTGACTGGTATCTTGTTATCGTCAGCCAACCAAATAAAACCCGCCAAGAGCGCTGCAGCCGCTGGACTTGGCAGGCCCTGGAAAAACTTTTTATCCACCACACCAATGTTGGCATTAAAGCGCGCCAATCGAAGTGCGGCGCCGGCACAGTAGGTAAATGCTGCTAACCAACCCCACTTACCCAGATCTTTTAAGACCCACTCATACGCCACTAAGGCTGGAGCCACACCGAATGAGACCATGTCAGCCAGAGAATCGTATTGCTCACCAAATGCACTTTGCGTGTTGGTCATCCGCGCGATTCGACCATCCATGCCATCAAGCACTAGTGAAGCAAAGACGGCGATGGCCGCAACTTCAAAACGATGGTTCATCGCGTTCACAATCGCAAAGAACCCGCAGAACAATGCCGCCGTCGTAAATAAATTCGGTAATAAGTAAATACCTTTGCTCCGAGGACGAGGCGGCTCGACGACAAGATCATCCTCCGTTAAATCCTCCGCAGAATCCCACTCCTCGCGTCGCGTATTTTTACTCCGCAGAAAACGCGAGCGGTCCGTACGGAACTTACTGCGCGGGGTCATGGCCTAATCCAATCCCGGTAAACGAGCAAGCGCGGTATTGGTAGCAAAGACCTTCTCGCCAACACTCACTAAGGGCTCGGCCTCCAAAGGCAAATACACATCTACCCTCGATCCGAAGCGGATAAATCCATAACGTTCGCCGCGTTTCACACGGTCGTTGACGCGGATGTAGCATAAAATTCGTCGTGCAACCAAACCTGCGATTTGCACTAAGGTGACCGTTTTACCATTAGCGTCAATCACGACCGCATTACGCTCATTCTCCGTCGAGGCCTTATCAATACTGGCATTAAAGAACTTGCCTGGGAAATAGGTGACCTGCTTAACAAGGCCACTCACGGCACAGCGATTGGAGTGCACATTAAAGACGTTCATAAACACACTAATCTTTAAGGCTTCCCGATTGGCATAGGGGTCATGGGCTTTCTCAACCACCACAATACGGCCATCGGCTGGCGATAAAACAAGATCTTTCCCTAAGGGGGCGATTCGTTGTGGATCACGGAAGAACTGCAAGGTGAAGATAAAGAATAGCCACAATGGCCATGACCAGAAAAAACCTGCGTAGCGATGCACCACAAAAGCGAAGGCCCCAATCACAACCAGATAGAGCCAGCCCTCTTTGGCAATGATGGGGTGTGGATACATCATCAGATGATTTACCTTCTGAACTTAGTTCTTCGACTGGTCAACGAGCTTGTTTTTCGCAATCCAAGGCATCATGGCGCGCAACTTCGCACCCACAACTTCGATCTCATGATCAGCAGTCAAGCGACGACGTGAAATCAAGGTTGGCGCACCAGCCCGATTTTCAAGGATGAAGCTCTTGGCGTACTCACCCGTCTGAATATCGTGCAAGGCCTTGCGCATCGCATTCTTGGTTTCCTCAGTCACAATTCGTGGGCCAGTGACGTATTCACCGTACTCTGCATTGTTTGAGATGGAGTAGTTCATGTTAGCAATACCACCTTCATAAATGAGATCCACGATGAGCTTTAACTCGTGCAAGCACTCAAAATAAGCCATCTCAGGGGCATAACCGGCCTCAACCAAGGTCTCATATCCGGCTTTGATCAACTCCACGGTACCGCCGCACAGCACGGCTTGCTCACCAAACAAATCGGTTTCGGTCTCTTCACGGAAATTGGTCTCGATTACACCAGCACGACCACCACCATTGGCAGTTGCATACGAAAGGGCTAAATCACGTGCAGAGCCCGACTTGTCCTGATAAACCGCGATCAAATGGGGCACACCACCACCTTGGGTGTATGTGCTGCGCACGGTATGACCAGGTGCCTTGGGAGCAATCATGATGACATCCAAATCCGCACGAGGAATCACTTGGCCATAATGCACATTAAAGCCATGGGCAAATGCTAAAGCGGCGCCTTGTTTGATGTTGGCATGCACTTCATTCTTATAAACCTCGGCAATTTGCTCATCAGGCAACAGCATCATGACCACATCCGCATCCTTCACTGCCTCAGCAACTTCTTTCACTTGCAAACCAGCATTGGCTGCTTTTTTCCATGAGGCACCATCTTTACGTAAACCAACGGTGACCTTCACGCCAGAGTCATTCAAGTTTTGGGCGTGAGCATGGCCTTGCGAGCCGTAACCAATAATGGTTACTTTTTTACCTTTGATCAGGGACAGATCGGCGTCCTTGTCATAAAAAACTTTCATACGATTTCCTTAAATTAAATAAAGAGTGATTAAAACTAAACTTTGAGAATGCGTTCTCCGCGCCCAATTCCTGAACCGCCAGAGCGGACAGTTTCCAGAATCGATGCGCGATCAATTGCGCTAATAAATGCATCTAACTTACTACTTACACCGGTTAGCTCGATCGTGTAACTTTTATCGGTCACATCAATAATGCGGCCTCGGAATATATCCGTAGTGCGTTTTAACTCCTCACGCTCCTTACCGACCGCCCTCACCTTAATCATCATGAGCTCGCGCTCGATATGAGGGCCCTCGGTTAAATCAAAGACCTTCACCACCTCGACCAAACGATTAAGGTGTTTGGTGATTTGCTCAATCACATCATCTGAGCCAATGGTCACCAAGGTCATGCGCGATAAAGACGGATCTTCGGTCGGCGCAACGCTCAATGTCTCAATGTTGTAACCGCGCGCTGAGAACAAACCAACGACGCGCGAGAGCGCTCCTGGCTCGTTCTCGAGCAAAACAGAAATAATGTGACGCATTAGAGATCCTCACTTCCAAGCAGCATCTCACTAATGCCTTTACCCGCTTGCACCATGGGCCAAACGTTTTCCTGTGGATCGATCTGGAAATCCATAAATACAGTGCGATCCTTTAATTTAAGTGCCTCTTTCAACGCTGGCTCAACATCGGCCTTGGTCTCAATGCGCATCCCCACATGGCCATAGGCTTCAGCCAACTTCACAAAATCGGGTAGTGAGTCCATGTACGAACTGGAATAGCGTTTGCTATAGGTCAACTCTTGCCATTGACGCACCATGCCTAAATACCGGTTATTTAAGGAAACGATCTTGATCGGTGTGTTGTACTGAGTGAGCGTTGAAAGCTCCTGAATACACATCTGGATCGAGCCCTCTCCGGTAATGGTGACGACCTCCTGATCCGGGAACGCCTTTTTAATTCCCATGGCATAGGGCAAACCAACACCCATGGTGCCTAAACCACCCGAGTTAATCCAGCGACGCGGTTCATTAAACTTATAAAACTGGGCCGCCCACATCTGATGTTGGCCAACATCTGAACACACAAAGGCATCGCCCTTAGTCAACTCCCAAAGCTTCTCAACCACGTATTGAGGCTTCACGATTTGTGAGTCACGATCGTATTTCAGGCAATCGCGCTTCTTCCACTCATTAATCTGATCCCACCACGCCTTCACCTTCGCTTGATTCTTGCGGGCTGGTGCCGCTCTCAGTTGAGCGCTCATATCCACCAAAATCTCTTTAAGATCGCCCACAATCGGAACGTCTACCTTGACCCGCTTTGAAATCACTGAGGGGTCAATATCAATGTGAACAATCTTACGCGGATGGCTTGCAAAGTGTGCCGGGTTACCAATCACACGATCATCAAAACGGGCGCCGATTGCAATCAACACATCGCAGTGCTGCATGGCCATATTGGCTTCATAGGTGCCATGCATTCCAAGCATACCCACAAACTGCTCATGCGTACCTGGGAATCCCCCCAAGCCCATGAGCGTATTGGTTACGGGATAGCCCAAGAGTTCGGCAAACTCTTTAAGCTCTTTGGCGGCTTCCGCCATGATGATGCCGCCACCCGTATAAATATAAGGACGCTCAGCCTCTTGCAATAAGGAGACGGCTTTGCGGATTTGGCCGCTATGACCCTTGATCACCGGATTGTAGGAGCGCATGCTCAAACTATCGGGGTAAACAAAGGGCGCCTTAGTTGCCGAAATGTCCTTTGGAATATCTACCAACACGGGTCCTGGACGACCAGTACGTGCAATATGAAATGCTTTTTTAAGAGTGGCCGCAAGGTCATTAATGTCTTTGACCAAGAAATTGTGTTTGACGATGGGTCGCGTGATGCCCACGGTATCGGCCTCTTGGAAGGCATCCTCACCAATTGCGTAGGTTGGAACGTTACCGGTAATGATGACCATCGGAATGGAATCGGTATAAGCAGTCGCAATTCCAGTAACAGCGTTCGTTACTCCAGGGCCGGAAGTGACCAATGCCACACCCACCTTACCAGTGGCTCGCGCGTAGCCATCGGCTGCATGAACCGCGGCCTGTTCGTGACGAACCAAAATGTGTTCGAACTTATCTTGTTTGAAGATCTCGTCGTAAATAAAGAGAACCGCACCGCCGGGATAACCCCATACGTATTCGACGCCCTCAGCGTGCAAAGCATGCACCAACATCTCGGCACCAATCATTTCAGGGGCAGATTGTTTTGTGGGACTTTGGTTGGAGTCGGATTGGGGACCGGTTGCGGCCTGACCACCTTTGGTGGCTAAAAATTCAGCGTTACTTGTATTCATTGTCATTTTCCTTTGCAATTTTCGGCAAAAAATTGTTTAGGCTGCTCTGTCCCTTACTTATGGTCCGGGTTCGAACGGCACTGCCGCAAAGAAAAAAGACTGCCACTTCTTGGATGGTCTCTTTGCGGTAAGCCCTCCATTGTAAAGCAATCGCCTAGAATGAGCGAGTTCAGGCCATATTTTGGGTCCAATCCTAGCAACGAAACCACACAAACAACGCTTATTTATTCGTAGCAAAGCACATGGCATCTGCCCAAGAACTTGACCAATTTCTCGCAGCTGTTGAGAAAAAAGCCTTCAAACAGGCCGTCTATGCGGTTCGGGATGAGGCCGCTGCCCTTGATGTGGTGCAAGATGCCATGATTAGCTTGACTCAAAAATACGGCGATCG
This sequence comes from Polynucleobacter sp. HIN5, assembly GCF_030297555.1. Classification (NCBI taxonomy): domain Bacteria; kingdom Pseudomonadati; phylum Pseudomonadota; class Betaproteobacteria; order Burkholderiales; family Burkholderiaceae; genus Polynucleobacter; species Polynucleobacter sp. HIN5. The sequence goes on from NZ_AP028136.1 coordinate 1,244,447, forward strand.
GCCGGCCGCAGAGCTGCCACTGATTTTTACCCGAATTCTGCAAAATCGGATCCATGACTGGTTTCGTCGCCAAAAAGTGCGCTTCGCCCACGAGACCCCCTTCTCAGCTTTGGGGACGGGTAATGATGGTGAGGAAGACTTTGATCCCTTGGAACTGATTGAGATACGGGATGGCGGCCCAATACCCCAGGATGCTAGTGCGGCATTTGCTAATCAAGAGTTATTGGCTATCCTTGAGGCAGAAATATCAAAACTGCCAAGTCGTCAACGAGAGGCCTTCCTCATGCGTTATTGGGATGAACTCAGTACTTCTGAAACGGCCCTTGCCATGGGATGCAGCGAGGGAAGCGTTAAAACCCATTGCTCCCGAGCCGCCCACACTTTGGCAGCTGCTTTGAAGGCCAGAGGAATTGTGTTGTGATGATGAATGCCAATCAACAAAATTTGGATCTAGTCGAGCAAGAGTTTGGGGAACGGGTAACCCGTTTATTAAGTGCTCAATCTGAGAATCTCAGCAGTGATGTCCAATTGCGCTTACGAGATGCGCGCGCCACTGCCATTAGTCGCACGAAGGCGGAACCCGTCTTTGTTGCACAATTCCAAACGACCCATCGCAGCTTTCGGAATTCATCTTGGAATAAACCCATTTGGTCATTTACTGGTTGGCTGGTCCCTGTCGCTGTCGTAGTCCTTGGCTTAATTGCCATCACCGAATGGCAAGAAGACTTGCGCATCAATGACATCGCCAATGTGGATATTGCCCTACTCACCGATGATGTGCCACCCGATGCATTTGTTGATAACGGCTTTATGGCATTCTTAAAACTGAAGACCGTCGCCAAACCAGAGACGGATGAGCAAAAGTCCGAAGAAGAAAAAATTTAGTAATGCAAGTCCGACTTCTGGCACCAGCCCTTCTCGCTCTCTTCGTCGCACTGTCGACCTTTGGGGTTTATGCACAGACTTCTGAACCAAGCGCGCCCGCTAAGGCTGCTAGTAAAAAAGTCGATAAGCTCGCTTGGAATCAATTAAACCCTCTGCAGCAAACCGTACTCGCACCATTGGAGAATGATTGGCAAACCTTGAGTAATGACCGTAAAACAAAATGGTTGCGGGTTGCCAATCGCTACCCGTATATGACCGCGCCCGAGCAAGAACGTCTTCAGGGGCGAATGGCCGATTGGGCAAAGCTACCCCAAAAGGATCGGCGCATCGCACGCGATAACTATCTATCGAGTTTGCAAATTCCAGCGGAGCAAAAAGTGGCTGCCTGGGAAGCCTATCAACAACTCTCTGAAGAAGAAAAGCAAAAACTTGCCCAGCAGGAACTCAATAAAAGAAAGTCGGGGGCGGTTACGGCACCCGCAATCCAACCGCGCGCGGTCATCAACCCCCCTTCTGGGCCCACCCCAAACTCCACAATCAAATAAACTCTGGGGATGAACCCCGCAGAGCTTAATGCCTTACCAGCCCCCCGATTTTGGCGACGCGTGTTTTGTAATCTTTATGAACAACTGCTTCTCGTTGGGGTTCTAGCGCTCACCTTTATGGTCCCTAATTTATTAATTGGAGTCTTATTTGGTATCGCGATTCCCAGTTGGCTCAGTTTTTTCTACCTGTATGGTGTGCTGGGGTTTTATTTTGTTTGGTACTGGCGACGTAATGGACAAACTTTGGCTATGCAAACCTGGCGCATGCAAATCGTGGCTGAGAATGGTGGGCTGCTAGCCAAAAATCAAGCCATTTGGCGTTATGTCTATGGCTCACTGTGGATTGTCCCCTGCCTAATCGTTCATGCCATCTATCCGCTAAGGGGCTGGCAAATCATTGGGCTACTGTTTACGGTTTCTCTTTTTCTATGGCCGCTCAGTATGTTTCTAGACCGCAAACATCGTCAAGGCGTACCGGATCACATGGCACAAACTAAATTAGTTCAGTTGCCGCCCAAATCAAAGGCCTCTGCGACTCCTGCTCCAAAGACTGACTAGACCTCGCGCAGGCACTCCATCGTGCTCGCGGTCTGGATCTTTTGCTGTAAGCGAAAGCCCGCCAGCAAACTGACGCACACACCGAGAACAATGCCGAGTCCAATCGCCGTTCCAAAGGAATAGAACTCGATTTCCAGTAAGTAGCGGCCCAGGGCCCACGTGGTTGCACTCGCTGCCAAGCCACCCAATAAACCCGATAGAAATCCGATGGTGGTCAGTTCAATCACCACGAGCTGCGCTAAGGTTCGTTTTGAGGCCCCCACTGCCTTGAGCAGAGCCGCATCCCGAAAACGATCGTCTTGCGTGGATCCAATCGCAGCAAAGAGCACCAAAATAGCAGCGCACAAGGTAAATACCAATAGCAAGCCCAAGGCACTCGCCAGCCGATTTAAGACCTCCTGAATTTGACGAATCGAGTTCTCAATGTCAACAATCGTTAAGTTAGGATAGGTCTGGGCCAACTTGAGATCCAAGTTCTCACGTTCTTTGGGTTGGTGATACGAGGTAATCCAAGATTTAGGGAAATCATCCAAGGCCTTCGGAGGAAAGATCACAAAGAAATTAACCTGCATGGATCCCCAATCGAGCTTGCGCATCGAGGTAATGGGTGCAGTAATTTTTTGACCAGCAATATCAAAACTCATTAGATCACCCATACGAAGATTGAGGGTCTTCGCAATACCGCTCTCAATCGAGATTTGTGGAGTGACCGAATTGCCAAACCATCGACCAGCAAGCAATTGATTGTCGTTTGGCAATTGATTGGTATACGAGAGATTGAATTCACGATCGACTAAACGGCGTGCATTATCGGTTTGGTAGTTGTCGGGCATCACCTCACGCTCATTAATGTGCGTGAGTCGACCCCGAACCATGGGATAAAGTTGCGCCTCACTAATACCGCCGGCATTTAACATGCGCTGCACGTCTGTCTTTTGATCATTCTGGATGTTGATCAAAAAACGATTTGGGGCGTTATCAGGCACATTGGCTTGCCAACTTTGCAATAAGTCTTGGCGTAACAAAAAGATCAGCAGGAGCGCCATGATGGCTAACGCTAAAGAGCTCACCTGAATCATGGCAAAGGCAGCGCGGCGCGATTGCGTACTAATTGCAAAGCGGGTCACAAAGCCGATCCTCGCTAGGTAGCGAGATTGACTAAAGCGCTCGAGACCCCACAAGCCAAGCCAAGCAAGCCCGGCAAAGAGTAAAGCACCAATCCCAAATGAACTGGTCGCCCAAACCAGCAACTTTAGGTCGCGGGTTGCCCAAAACACCAAAGCTATGCAACTAAGGAAACCAAACAGTGCGATCGATTTGGCGGCTAACGGCACTTTGCCAAACTCTCGGCGCACTAGGCGCAACGGGGAGATCTGACTTAAGGTCAAGATCGGTGGCCCAGCAAAACCAAAGAGAAGTAATAGAGCAAATGCAATGCTCCAAACGACCGGCCAAACCGAGGGTAATGGCAGACGAGTCTGAATCAGACCACCCAATAGCTGCATCAGGGCCTCTTGAGCAAACCAACCAATCAGCCCCCCAAGAATGGTAGCCGCAACGCCAATTAATGCAAGGACAAACAGTTGCTTGCGCAGAATCTGACCCTGACTCGCACCAAAGCATTTCCATACCGCGCAACTATCGGCTTGCTTGAGCACATAACGCCTGGCTGCAAGCGCGATCGCTAAGGCGCAAATCAGCGCTGTCATTAAGGCTACGATTGATAGAAAGCGCTCTGCGCGCTCCAAGGTCTTACGCATCACAGGCTGTGCATTCTCCAAGGACTCAACCCGAATACCACGTAGTTTTTGTTGTTCAATGTGATTGATGGCCCAATCTTGATAGTCCCGAATTTGGCGATCCGTTCCAGACACCAGCAAGCGATAGGTAACGCGACTCCCAAAGCCAATCAGTCCAGTGCTTGCCAAATCATCGATACCAATCATCGCTCGGGGCGCAAAGTTCATAAAGGCTGCGCCACGATCAAGTTCCCGCACAATCACTGCATCAATCCGAAATTGGCGATCACCAATGCTCAGTGAATCGCCTAACTTTGCACGCAAGGAAATTAATACGGCGGGGTCGACCCAAACCGTATTTTTGGGAGGCATTCCGGTGACCTCTTCAATCGATCGTTCATCGACCCTGCCGTCATTCATGTGACGACTAATTTGCAATTGCCCTCTGAGAGGATAGAGAGCGCTCACCGCTTTTAATGAACTTAATTTACTTTCCCCACCATAGCTCACCATGCTGGGGAATACCACCGTCTGGGCAATGTTTAGTTTCTTGGCCCTCGCCTCCTCGATCAACGCAGACGGGATCGGCTGATCCGCAGCAATTAATACATCAGCGGCGAGAAGTGTGCGGCCATCGATTTCAAAGCTGCGCTGGAGCCGATCAGCCAGAAAGCTAACGCTGGAGAGTGCCGCCACTGAGAGCACAAGGGCCACAAAGAGCCAAAAGAGCTCCTTCGCGCGCAGCTCCTTCAAGAGCATCTGCATCGATATTAAATGCTAGGCACCTGACCGCCATCTACCCGTATTACTGACCCCGTAATGTAGGAAGCGTTTTGACTCGCCAAGAATGCAGCGGTATCGCCATACTCTTTTGGATCACCATAACGACCTGCGGGAATGGTCTTCAGACTGGCACTAACGACCGCTTCGTAGGAGATGTTCTCACGCTTGGCACGCGCTTCATCGAGTTGGCGCAAGCGATCAGTGGCCACGCGACCTGGCATGACCACATTGACAGTCACACCATCGGCTGCCACCTCGGCAGCCAGGGTTTTGGACCAACCTAGTAACGCGGCACGAAGCGTATTCGAAATCGCTAAATTACGAATCGGCACGATGGCTCCAGAAGTGGTACTGGTAATAATCCGGCCCCATCGACGCTCACGCATGCCCGGCAGGACCCGATCGGTAATTTTCATGAGAGAGAGCACCATCTCCTGAAAGCTTTTTTGCCACAACTGTGGATCTTGACCGCTTGCCGTTGTTGGTGGTGGTCCACCAGTGTTATTGATCAAGATATCAATTGGACCCAGTTGGCTCTCAACCGCTTGAACATGACCATCAATCGCATTGAGATCAGCGAGATCCCAATTTAAGGCGAGCGCCTTGCCGCCAACCGATTCAATCATCTTGACCGTTTGTGCGAGACCTTCGGCATTGCGGCCGGTCACCGCAACGTTTGCACCTTCGCGTGCCAACGCGTAGGCCATTGCCTGTCCCAAGCCGCGGCTCGATGCCAGCACTAACGCAGTCTTTCCTTTAATTCCTAAATCCATCGTGTATCCCCTTATTCCTTGTTTTATTTATTGACTGACTTCGTCTGAGTCAATGGTTTTGGCAGGTTCTTTGTGCCAGCATCCAAATCGGCTTCAAACCGCTGCAAGATGGTGGCAAACGCTTGCTGCAAACCATTGGCTAGCGTACCTGGATGATTATCCTTTAAAGGAACGCGCTGTGTGTAACGGCTATTCATCAAGATGGGGTTTTGCGAGCCCGAGGATAAAACGACCAAATAGAACTCAATGCTAACAACCGCTTCTGCTTGATTGCGATAATCCCCATAAAACTCGGTGACATTGATCTGCAGGGTGTAATACGGGAAGAAAGTATTGCTTTGATTAACGGCTGCCTTAAAGATATTGGCATCGCTAATCCATTGACGCGTCGCACTCCCCACCATCTCCGCTGGATTCGAAATATACCCGTTATAGAAATCCTTCTCATAGCGCTGATCGGATAAGCGATACACCATCGATTTACCATCAAATGGTCCATTGACCGATACCGGCCCCACCTTTAACCAAAAATCGGTATTCGGTTTACGAGGCTCCCCAGTTCGTTTTGGATCAATCAACCAAGTGCTGGTTTCAAGATTGGGTCGGGTGGGGGCACAGGCCGCCAAGATGGAAATACTGGTCAACAGCACCAAGGTTTGAGTAACACGACGCAATGCAATGCTCATTTTTGAACTCCAGTTTGGGGCAAGGTAATGCGTGGTGGGGGCTCTCCCCAAACCATGCTGCTCGGATAACGACTAGCCACTTTGGCAAAATCATTCAACTGATCGGTAATTTGCTTGAGATTATCGATTGAGGTAATGGTGTCGCCTTGCATGCTCGATAAGGTTTGACGAAGAATCACTGTGGTCGCAATCACTTCGCGCATTAAGAGCTCCAGCTCTGTCTTATTGGCAACTTCATCGATTCTGCCAAGCAATATATTCAAGCGCTCAACCGATTTAGCAATCCCGGCATTGTCTTTGCCATCACCACCGATGATGGTGTTGAGATTGGTCAGTAGCACATCAAATTTTTTCTGAGTCTCAGCTAAATTCATCTCGCCCAAGTTATCCAATACCTTACGAATCCCTGAGAAGAATATGTCAGTCTGGCTGGGTAAAGAATCAATCACCAAATACTCTGGCTTCCAGTTATAGGGTAGAGCCTTGTAATTGTTCATATCGCGTACGTAATCAAGTTCGACGTAATTCACCCCGGTAATGCCCTGACTTTTCACTCGAGCGCGCAAGTCTTTGGGTAATTTTTTATCGGGTCCCAATAATTCATTCTCATCGCCATCAATTTGCATTCGAACCACGACATATTCTTTGCGCTTAGGAAAGGGTTCATTGGATTCATACAAGCTTCCTGATAAACCAATAAAGGTCACCTGCCCCACTTTCACCCCCCGAAAACGTACTGGTGCCCCCACATCCAATCCCGTAATCGATTGCTCAATATAAGTCTCTGCCATCGTTGTTTTCTTAAACAGTTGACCGGTTCCAAACACCAGAACCAACGCAAGAATGGCAGCAAAGCCCGCAAACACAAATAATCCCAAGCGAAAGTAATTTGGATTTGATTGACTCATGCTGCTTCCTTCGACATAACGCGATTAAAAAATTGATGCACTTTAGGATCGGTACTGGTATCTCGTAAGACCCGAGGATCGCCCTGCGCAATAATACTTTTTGTATCTTTGTCTAGCATAATCACCCGATCCCCAATTGCATAAATACTAGCTAACTCGTGTGACACGATCACAAACGTGATACCCAAATTTTTTGCCAAATCGAGGATGGTCTGATCTAAATCAGCGGATGTAATCGGGTCAAGGCCAGCGGACGGTTCATCTAGAAACAAAATTTTCGGGTCTAAGGCCATCGCGCGCGCGATCGCCGCACGCTTTTGCATCCCTCCACTAATCTCGCTTGGCATATAGTTGGCATACGGTAGTAAGCCCACCAGATCCAATTTGCAACGCGCTAACAGATCCATCTCATCATCACTGAGTTCGGTGTACTCCTCCATAAAGAGTCGAACGTTTTCAAGGAGGGTCATCGAACCAAATAATGCACCCTGCTGATACATCACCCCAAAATGCGTCATGATGTCTTGGCGTTCCTGACCAATCGCCTGGGTAATGTTCATGCCCTCAATCCAAACATCGCCTGCAAGGGGTTGATAGAGCCCGAAGAGATTTTTAAGTAAGCTCGACTTACCACAACCAGATCCACCAAGAATAATAAAGATCTCGCCATCGGCTACCGAGAAATTGAGGTTCTGTAACAGTACTTTGCTGCCATAACCGACGGTTAGATTTTTGACCTCAATTGGATTCATTAGAAACCTGTTCGATACGAGACATAGGCAAAAATACCATCCACCACCGTAATCATCACAATGCTACTTACTACCGCTCGGGTGGTCGAAATACCTACTGCTGCTGCTCCAGTGCCCGTTTGCATACCCCGCAAACAGCCCACACTCGCAACCACGACGCCAAATAGGGTGGCTTTCGTTAATCCAGAAAAAATATCCTCAAGTACCACGGTATTTAAGACGCCCTCATAGAAGTTCACTAAGGGTACGCCATAGATCATCATCGTGAGTGAGGATGAAAAGACGCTCACCAGGTCGGCATAAATGGTCAAGATGGGTGCCACCACCAAACCCGCTAAGACCCGGGGTAGAACCAAAAAACGAATGGGGTTTAATCCAGCAGTTACAAGGGCATCCACTTCACTATTGACGGTCATGGTACCGATTTCAGCTGCAAATGCGGCAGACGATCGTCCTGCTAATAGGATGGCAGTAATGAGGGGCCCCAACTCCCGAAAGATCCCTAAGGAAACAAGCGGGCCGACAAAGGTAATGGCTCCAAACTTTTCCATGCCGATGGCTGACTGAAAGGACAAAATCACACCAATCAGAAATGCCACCAAGCCAACAATTGGCATCGCAGCGAGACCCGCTTGCACAGCAACGCTGGCAAAATCTTGCCAACGGACTTTCAGGGGGTTGCGTGCAGCCCAAGCGAGTTCGCTAGCAACCTGACCGGTAAAAAAGATAATGCCCCGGATATCGTTCCAAAATAAGATCACTGCCTTGCCAGTTTTAACCAGCATCCCCTCATCGGGAACCGCATCTTCCTTTGGAAATAATTTTTCAAACGGTGCAAAGCGTTTTAATTGATTTTGATGGGTAGTACTAAATCCTTGCAGTTCGGTTGTTCCACCATTTAGTGCTTGGGCATGTTGCAGATCGATGATAAATGCCAGGCCTGCACCATCAATGTAATCAATGGCTGCACCATTAATTTGTAGCGTTTTGTTCTCACGCCCCTGCCCCAACCATTGCATTTGACGATCTCGAACGTCTTGCCAGGTTTGGCCCAAGGTATCGGCACTGATGCGACCGGACAGGGTGACATAAGCAGTCAGCCCGGATACTTGCCAGTTTGCAACTGGGGCTTGTGAAGTGGTGGTGAAAGAAGCCATATTCTGACTATTAAAGCAAAGAATCGTGACTTAGAAACAATTTGCCGCTGGGGCAAATCTTGGAATATGGCGCGGCTGGCAGGATTCGAACCCACGACCCCTTGGTTCGTAGCCAAGTACTCTATCCAACTGAGCTACAGCCGCATCAGGCAGAATTATGCCATGGATACGAAGAACTACATCACACCTGCTGGGCATGAGGCTCTAAAAACCGAGCTTTTGCAGCTTTTGGACCATGAGCGTCCTGAAATTGTGCAGGTGGTGCATTGGGCGGCATCCAATGGAGACCGCTCAGAAAATGGCGATTACATCTACGGTAAGAAACGTTTGCGTGAGATCGATCGGCGCATTCGCTTCCTAAATCAACGCCTTGAGAATGCTGTTGTGGTCAATAACCAAGAACGCATTGCAAATGGCGGTGATCCGGAACAGATTTTCTTTGGGGCAACGGTTTTTTATAGTGATAGCGATGGGGTTGATACCCAAATTCGGATTGTTGGCGTCGAT